>NZ_JBEZYL010000001.1:0-759179 GCF_040638465.1 Streptomyces sp. NPDC026206 | reverse complement strand
CCCCTGGACTACCAAGAGGCCCTGTTTCAACGTGCAGTTATCGGCGAACCGGCCCACCCAACCGAGAGCTGTGGATCAGTTTGTACACGGGCACTAAATAAGACGTGACACAGAGACCTCTGACATCGTGCCCCGCCCTCAGCGCTCAGCGGTCGGTTGCCGCCCTGTCGTCGTACTGGCGGCGGGCGTCGTCGACCTCTTCGATGTGCGCCTCCGCCCACTCCTTCACCGCGGACAACAGGCAGCACAGGCTGCGGCCGAGGCCGGTCAGTTCGTAGTCGACGCGCACCGGCACCGACGGGGTCACCGTGCGGGTGACGATGCCGTCCCGCTCCAGTGAGCGCAGCGACTGCGTGAGCATCTTCTGGCTCACGCCGGGGATCTTGCGGCCCAGGTCGCTGTAGCGCATGGGGCCGGGACCGAGGGCGCTGACGATCAGGCTGACCCACTTGTCGCTGATGCGGGCGAGCAACTGGCTGGTCGGGCAGTCCTTGACGAACGCGTCGTACGCGGTGCGGGCCTCGGTGCGGCGCTGCGCCGCGGTCAGGGTCGCCATGTCCTACCTCCGGGTGCCGTACGCACCTTGAAGTGCGTACTTACTAAAAGAGAGTACCCCTCGTAGGTTTGTCACATCGACGGGACGGGGCTTTCACAGCCCGCCCGGCCAGTCAACTGAACGGCTTTCCAGGAGCGTTGTCATGCGTGCTGTAGTAATCCGGTCCTTCGGCGGACCCGAGGTGCTCGAGGTCGTCGAGACCGCTCTGCCCCAGCCGGGCCCCGGCCAGGTCCGCATCAAGGTGGCGGCCGCGGCGCTGAATCCGGTGGATGCCGCCTTCCGGGCGGGTTTCATGGGCCCGCTGGGCCCCGACGGCACGCTGGGCCTCGGCTACGACGTGGCCGGGACGGTCGACGCGGTGGGCGTGGGCGCGCAGTTCGCGCCGGGGACGGCCGTGGTGGGGCTGTCGTACGGGCCGGCGGCGCTGAAGACCCACGCCGAGTACGTCGTGCTGGACGCCTCCGCCGTGGCGAAGGCCCCCACCACCGTCGACGAGGTGCACGCCGCGACGCTGCCGCTCAACTCGCTGACCGCTGCCCAGGCGTTGGACCTGACCGGGCTGAAGGCGGGCGACAGCCTGCTGATCACCGGCGCGGCCGGTGCACTCGGCGGGTACGCCGTCCAGCTCGCCCACCGCGCGGGCATCACCGTCACCGCGCTCGCCCGGCCCGGGGACGAACAGTTCGTACGTTCCTTGGGCGCCGACCACTTCGCACCGGACACGCGGGCCGTCGCACCCGGCAGCCTGGACGGTGTCCTGGACGCGGCGGTACTCGGCCCGGCCGCGCTGGAGCTCGTACGCGACGGCGGTACGTACACGGGCGTCATCCCCGGCACGGCGCCCGCCGCCGCGCGCGGCATCCGCGTCGCGGAGGTCGAGGTGAGCGCGGACGGGGCCCGCCTCGGCGAGCTGTCCGCTCTCGTCGACGAGGGGGTGCTGACGACCCGGGTCGCGGCGACGTACCCCCTGGGCGAAGCCGCCGAGGCGCACGCGAAGCTGGCCGGGGGCGGCCTGCGCGGTCGGCTCGTGCTCGTTCCTTAGCCTCTCTTCAGCCTCTCTTCTCTTTACCTCTCTCCCCTCTTTCCCCCTTCTCTCCGGTCAGCCCGACGAAGGCGCCGGTTCCGCCGGCGGCGACGCGCTCTTGATCACCGCGAACGCGGCGCCGTACGGGTCCGTCAGCCACGCCATGCGCCCGATGTCGGGCGCGTCGGCGGCCGGCATGAGGACCGAGCCGCCGTTGCCCTCCGTGCGGGCCACGGCCTGGTCGACGTCCGGGACCTCGAAGTAGGGCAGCCAGTGCGCCTTCTCGGCGGGCTCCCGGAAGGGGACGACGCCGCCGAACGAGGCCCGCTGCTGGTCCTGGCCGGCCGCGGTGGAGAGAACGGTGTAGGTCATGCCGGGAACCTTGACGTCCTCGGAGCGCCAGCCGAACAGGCCGCGGTAGAACGCCTTGGCCGCCGTGGGGTCGCCGACGTGCAGCTCGGCCCAGCACAGGGAGCCCGGGTCGGTGACCTTCTCCAGGCCCTTGACGGCCGCGGGCTGCCAGACGGCGAACTCGGCGCCGCACGGGTCGGTGAGGCAGGCCATCCGCCCGGCCTCCATGGCGTCGAACGGTGCCACCCGCACCGTGCCGCCGCCCTGCTCGGTGGCCTTGGCCGCGGCGTCCGCGTCCAGCGTGTGGAAATAGACGGTCCAGGCCGAGGTCGCACCTTCCTCGGTGAGCGGACCGAGGGCCGCGACGTTCTTGCCGTCCTTCTGGAAGAACCCGTAACCGCCCGCCTCGTCCCCACCGGACCGGTGGTCCCAGCCGAAGACGCCCCCGTAGAAGTCGGCGGCCCCCTCCGTATTCGGGCTGCCGAGGTCGAGCCAACAGGGTGCGCCGGTGACAAAGTCTGTAGTGAGCATGGTGGTGTGCCCCTTCGACGGATTCCGCCGGGTCGCCCCGGCCGGATTCAGTCTGGCACCGGCCACCGACAATCGCCCGGCACCGCCGCCGGTACGCCCCCGGCGTACGGGGGCAGGGGGCGCGGCACCGGAGAGCGGAGTATGCCTCCGATAGCCGGGGGCCAGGGGGAGGTAGACGATGAAAGTGCCATGAGAGAGGCACACCCATCCAGAGGAGACCGATCATGACGACGGCCAAGGACATCATGCACCCGGGCGCCCAGTGGATATCCCGGACGGAGACCCTGGACGTGGCAGCGCAGCTGATGCGCGACCTCAATGTCGGAGCCCTGCCGGTCGCCGACGAGAACGAGCGGCTGTGCGGCATCGTCACCGACCGGGACATCGTCGTGAAGTGCATTGCCGAGGGCATCGACCCGTCCCAGTGCAACGCCGCCGAACTCTGCGAGGGCACGCCCCGGTGGATCGACGCGAACGCCGACGTCGAGGACGTTCTGCACGAGATGGAGCAGCACCGCATCAAGCGGCTTCCGGTGATCGAGAACAAGCGTCTCGTCGGCATCATCAGCGAGGCGGACCTGGCCCAGCACCTCACGGACGACCAGATCGCCGAGTTCGCGGAAATGGTCTACGCCCGCTGACCCGGCGGACCACCGGCCGACCGGCTGACCGGGCGGGTCGGCAGACCCGCCACGCCGACGGGGTGGCCGGCTGGCTGACCAGACGCGTCGGCGGAACCCGGCGGCCGGCCGACGAGGCGGACCACGGCTCCGACAGCAGCCGAGGAGGCAGACAGATCATGACCAAGGCCAAGGACATCATGCACGCGGGTGCGCAGTGGATCACCCGCGACGAGACCCTGCCCCGCGCGGCACAGGTGATGCAGATGCTGAACGTGGGCGCCCTGCCCGTCAGTGACGAAAACGGGCGGCTGTGCGGCATCATCACCGACCGCGACATCGTCGTGAAGTGCCTCGCCCACGGACACGACCCGTCCAAGTGCACGGCGGGCGACCTCTGCCAGGGCACCCCGCGCTGGATCGACGCGAACGCCGACGTCGAGGACGTTCTGCACGAGATGGAGAGCCACAAGATCCGCCGGCTGCCGGTGATCGAGAACAAGCGCCTGGTGGGCATGATCAGCGAGGCCGACCTGGCCCGCCACCTCCCCGACGCCCAGGTCGCCGAATTCGCGGGCCACATCTACTCACCGGCCCCCTAACCGCAGCCGCGGCAGCGCATGCGCCGCGCCGCGCCGCAACCACCACCGAGCCGACCGGCCGCAGGCCCGGCGCCGAACGGAGTATGCCCCGTTGCCGCCGACTGCACCGGCGCCGTGGGCAGTCGCCCCCTTCGCGCCGGCTCTGGGGTTGTGGTTTGCGCAACCATTGCCAATGGCGGGCGACAAGAAGTCTCCAATACCGCCCGCTGCGGCTGAGGGGGCCGTGGCGATATTGCATCCCCATGCGAATGCGGCGACAGCGAGCGCCATAACTGTCCTGCGAGTGGCCATGCCCGAAGAACGACGGCTGATCCTGCCGGTCAATCAGCCTCACTCGTGCAGAGGTAATCCCCGACCGCCGCCCATCATTGCGCCCCACCCCCGTGCTCATTGCGCCCCACCCCCGTGCCGTCCGGCCCGGGGCTCTTTCGCCCGCCGGGACGCTTCCGGGCCCGGCGGGCGTTCTCACGCCCCCGCGCCCTGCTCCCCAGCTCTGCCACGCGCTACCCTCCCCATGGCTGTCCGCGCACGCCGCGCCCGGAGGTGCCATGCGCCCGCTCCTCGCCCGCCGCACCCGTCACCGGCTCGCCGCCGACGCCGCGCTGCTCGTCGTGGTCGCCGCCTTCGCCACTCCTCTTCTGTGGCTGCTGTTCGCCTCCGTCGACTCGGAGGCCGGCCTACGGGTGCGCGCCCCTGTCAGCCCGACACTGGAAAACTTCTCCGCGGTGCTGACGGACGACATCGCCTTCACGCCGATGCTCAACAGCCTGCTTCTGTGCGGTAGTGCGACAGCTCTCACGGTCACGTGCGCAGCGCTCGCGGCCTACCCCCTGTCGCGCTTCCGGTCCCGTTTCAACCGCCCGTACCTGCTTACGCTTCTCTTTTCGAGCTGTCTGCCGCTCACCGCTGTCATGGTGCCGGTCTACGGGCTGTTCGTGCAGGTCGATCTCATCGACACGATGTACGGCACTGCCGTCTTCATGGCCACCACACAACTACCGTTCGCCATCTGGCTGATGAAGAACTTCATGGACGGCGTACCCAAGTCTTTGGAAGAGGCCGCCTGGACAGACGGCGCCGGATGGCTCCAGACGCTCACCCGCGTCGTTCTTCCCCTCATGGGGCCCGGCATCGCCGTCGTGGGGATCTACTCGTTCGTTTTGCTCTGGGGCAATTTCTTCGTGCCGTTCATGCTGCTGCTCTCGCCGGAGCAGCTTCCCGCATCGGTGACAGTCTTCACCTTCTTCGGGAACTTCGGGCAAGTGGCCTACGGCCAGCTCGCCGCCTTCTCGATTCTCTACTCGACGCCGGTGATCCTGCTGTACGCGCTCATCGCACGCCGCCTCGGTGCGGGCTTCACGCTCGGCGGCGCGGTCAAGGGCTGACCTGCCACCGCCGGACGCGTTCGGGAAGAGCCCGTCCCGGTGCGTCTTCAGGATGACGGCGTCCGTCTGCAGTACTACGTCCCACCGGCACTACAGGCGCAGGGTCCGGCGCCGTATTCCGGCCTCATGGCTGACGCCCCGCCGGTCGTCCCCTCCGAGAATTGGAACTGCTGATTCCAGCACTTCCCCCCTATTTCCTCCTTTCCTCTCCCCTCCCCCCGCTTTCCCTTGTTCCCCCCCACACACACAGCTCCCGGAGGAGACCTCGTGTCCCACACGGCCGCGTACGCCACCCCCCACACACCCGCCGGCATCGTCGCCGCTCGCGCCACCGGGCTGAGCAAGGTCTACGGGCAGGGCGAGACCCGCGTGACCGCCCTGGACTCGGTGTCCGTGGATTTCCGCCGGGCCGAGTTCACGGCGATCATGGGGCCGTCCGGCTCCGGCAAGTCGACGCTGATGCACTGCATGGCGGGCCTGGACACGATCTCCTCCGGGTCCACCCGGATCGGTGACGTCGAGCTGGGCTCGCTCGGCGACCGGCAGCTGACCAGGCTCCGCCGGGACAAGGTGGGCTTCATCTTCCAGGCCTTCAACCTGCTGCCGACCCTGAGCGCGCTGGAGAACATCACGCTGCCCATGGACATCGCGGGCCGCAAGCCGGAGCCGGCGTGGCTGCAGCAGATCGTGACGACGCTGGGCCTGTCCGGGCGGCTCGCGCACCGGCCGAGCCAGCTGTCCGGCGGCCAGCAGCAGCGCGTGGCCGTGGCCCGCGCGCTCACCGCCAAGCCCGAGATCATCTTCGCGGACGAGCCCACCGGCAACCTCGACTCCCGCTCCGGCGCCGAACTGCTGGGCTTCCTGCGCGAATCCGTACGGGCGCTGGAGCAGACGGTCGTCATGGTCACCCACGACCCCGTCGCCGCGTCCTACGCCGACCGCGTCGTCTTCCTGGCCGACGGCCGCATCGTCGACGAGCTGCGCGAGCCCAGCGCGGACGCGGTCCTGGACCGCATGCGCCTCCTTCCCGGGGGAAACCCCCGGCCCCTCGCCTTCGACGCCAAGGGCCGCACGAGCTGACCTGCCGGGTCCGGCCCGAGCAGCTCCGCCCCTTCGTCCCGCTCTCACCTCCAGGAATCCGCCCCGTGTTCCGTACCGCCCTGCGCAACCTCCTCGCGCACAAGACCCGGCTGATGATGACCGCCCTCGCGGTCCTCCTCGGCACCGCCTTCGTCTCCGGCACCCTCGTCTTCAGCGACTCCGTCGGCAGCGCCTACCGCGACCGGCTCTCCAAGAGCCTCGACGACGTCGCCGTCCAGGTGACGGCCGGCGGCCCCCGCGCCCGTGCCGAGGACCAGGCCGCCCTCGACACCCGCGTCGTCGACACCGTCCGCACCCTGCCCGGCGTGGCCTCCGTCCGCCCGTCCGTCACCGGCACCCCCGTGATCGCCGACCGGCAGAACAACGCCACCGGCAACGCCTGGGGCAACAGCGGCACCAACTACGTCCCCGGCAAGGACGGCAAGGACAGCCGCTACCCGCTCGCCGAGGGCCGCGGCCCCGCCGCCGAGGGCGAGATCGCCCTGGACACCAAAACCGCGGGCAAGATCGGTGCCAAGGTCGGCGGCACCGTCCGGCTGGCCGTCGACGGCCCGGTCGTCACCAAGAAGCTCGTCGGCATCGTCAGGAGCGACGACCCGCGTGTGAGCGCGGGCGGCAGCCTCGCCCTCTTCGACACCGCGACCGCGCAGAAGCTCTTCGGCAAGCCCGGCGAGTTCAGCGAGATCGTCGTCGCCGCCACCCGCGGCACCGACCAGCAGAAGCTGACCGCGGAGGTCCGCGAGGCGCTGCCGAAGTCCTTCGAGGTCGAGAGCGGCAAGAAGCTCGCGGAGAACCAGGCCAAGGGGATCGACCAGGAGACCGGCTCGATCCGCAAGACCTTCCTGGTCTTCGCCGGCATCTCCCTCTTCGTCGGCATCTTCATCATCGCCAACACCTTCACCATGCTCATCGCCCAGCGCAGCCGGGAGATCGCGCTGCTGCGCGCGGTGGGCGCCTCCCGCCGCCAGGTGGTGCGCTCGGTGCTGATCGAGGCTGGTCTGCTGGGCCTCGTCGCCTCCGCCGCCGGTTTCGTCCTCGGCCTCGGCATCGCCGCCGGTCTGCACCCGCTGCTGAACTCCACCGGCGCGAGCCTGCCGGACGGCCCGATGGTCATCACGCCGACGGCCGTACTCTCCGCCCTCGGAGTCGGCGTCGCAGTGACCGTGCTCGCCGCTTGGCTGCCGTCCCGCAAGGCCGCGCGGATCGCCCCGGTCGAGGCGCTGGCCGCCGTCGACCAGGCACCGACCACGCGCAGCCTCGTCGTGCGCAACTCCATCGGCGCGGTCCTCACCGCCGCCGGTGTGGCGGTCATGCTGTACGTCACCACGCTGCGCACCACCGGCGGTCTGACGGCCGCCATGGCAGGCTCGGCACTCACCCTCGCGGGCGTCATCGTGCTGGCTCCGCTGCTCTCCCGCCCGTTCGTGAACCTCTTCGGCCGGCTCACCGCCCGCTTCTCCGGCGTCAGCGGCAGGCTCGCCAAGGAGAACGCCCTGCGCAACCCGCGCCGCACCGCCGCCACCGCCTCCGCCCTCATGATCGGTCTCACCCTGATCACGGGCCTGACCGTGGCCGCCGTATCGGCGAACGAGGGCATGAACAAGATGGGCAAGCAGGACCTGAAGGCCGATTACAAGGTCAGCTCCTCGGGCTACCTCGGCCTCTCGCCCGAGATCGCGAAGACGCTCGCCGGGCAGCCCGGCGTCGAGGCGGCGGTTCCGCTGCGCTCGCTCGGCTTCGAGGCGGACGGACGTCCCGCGCTGGCCTACGCCACCGACGTGCGGGCCGTCGCCAAGGTGACCGACGTGCGCATGGTCAGCGGCTCGCTCGCCGACGTACGCGGCACCGGCGCCGTCGCGGTCGGGGAGAAGTTCGCCGAGGAGCGGGGCCTGAAGGCCGGTTCGACGCTGCCGATGGCGTTCTACGACGGCAAGAAGGCGAGCCCGCGCGTCGCGGCGGTCTACCGGGACAACGACGTGCTGACCGACGTCCTCACCACCCCCGCCCTCCTGGACCCGCACCAGGACAAGGTGCACGACGACCAGGTGCTGGTGAAGGCCGCCCCTGGCCGGGCGAAGGGCCTCCACGGCAAGATCAAGGAGTCCCTGGGCGGCAACCCGCTCATCAAGGTGCAGAGCCAGGACGACCTGCGCCGCTCCCAGGCCGGGAACATCGACGACGTCCTCTACCTGATGTACGGGCTGCTGGGCATGGCCGTCGTCATCGCCGTCATCGGCGTGGTCAACACCCTGGCCATGTCGGTCTTCGAGCGGACCCGGGAGATCGGGATGCTGCGCGCAATCGGCCTGGCCCGCCGTGAGGTCAAGCGGATGGTGCGGCTGGAGTCCGTGATCATCGCAATGTTCGGCGCGGTCATGGGCGTCGGGGTCGGCGTCTTCCTCGCCTGGTCGGGCGGCCACCTGCTCCGCGCGTCCTTCCCTCAGTACGAGATGGTCGTGCCGTGGGCGCGGATCGGGGTCTTCCTGCTGCTGGCCCTCGCGGTCGGAGTCCTGGCCGCGCTCTGGCCGGCCCGCCGGGCGGCCAGGCTGAACATGCTGGAGTCGATCGGGGCGCAGTGAGGCTCGCCGGGCAGCGGTGGGCCGGCTCCCCGACAAGGGCCCCCACGGCCGTGGAGGGGCCGTACGACAGCAGCTCCCCGTACGACAGCAGCGCCCCGCCCGGGTGAAGTCCGGGCGGGGCGCTGCTGTCGTACGGGGCGGGCCGGGGCCTAGAAGACCGACTCGGCCTCGTCCATCCGGTTCTCCGGCACGCGCTTGAGCTCGGTCACCGCGTCCGCCAGCGGCACCATCGTGATGTCGGTGCCCCGCAGCGCGGTCATCTTGCCGAAGTCGCCCCGGTGGGCTGCCTCGACGGCGTGCCAGCCGAAGCGGGTGGCGAGGACGCGGTCGTACGCGGTGGGCGTGCCGCCGCGCTGGACGTGGCCGAGGATGACCGGTCGGGCCTCCTTGCCCAGGCGCTTCTCCAGCTCGACGGCGAGCTTGGTGCCGATGCCCGCGAAGCGCTCGTGGCCGAACTGGTCTATGGCGCCCTTGGCGTATTCCATCGAGCCCTCGGCCGGGTGCGCGCCCTCGGCGACGCAGATCACGGCGAACTTCTTGCCACGGGCGAAGCGCTCCTCGACCATCTTGACGAGGTCGTCGACCTCGAAGGGCCGCTCGGGCAGGCAGATGCCGTGGGCACCGCCGGCCATGCCGGACTCCAGGGCGATCCAGCCGGCGTGGCGGCCCATGACCTCGACGACCATCACCCGTTGGTGGGACTCGGCGGTCGTCTTGAGGCGGTCGATGGCCTCGGTCGCGACGCCGACGGCGGTGTCGAAGCCGAAGGTGCGGTCGGTGGAGGAGATGTCGTTGTCGATGGTCTTGGGGACGCCGACGACCGGCAGGCCCGCGTCGGAGAGCATCTTGGACGCGGTGAGCGTCCCCTCGCCGCCGATCGGGATCAGGACGTCGATGCCGAGGTCGCGGGCGAGCTCCTTGGAGCTCTCGCACGCCTCGCGCAGCCGCGCGCGCTCCAGGCGGGAGGAACCGAGGATCGTGCCGCCGCGGGCCAGGATGCCGCTGACGGCGTCCAGGTCGAGCTTGCGGTGGCGGCCCTCGAGCAGGCCCTTGAAGCCGTCCTCGAAGCCGATGACTTCGTCTCCGTGGCCGACAAGCGCGCGGTGCACGACCGAGCGGATGACAGCGTTCAGGCCAGGGCAGTCGCCGCCCGCGGTGAGGACTCCGATGCGCATCGTGCTGTGTCTCCTGCTCGCTACTGGTACATGTGAGCCGGGCCGATTGTTTCACGGGCCGGGCGGTACTGCCGCACCCCCGACACCCGCTGACGAGCGCCTTATCCACGGGCGCAGGTATTGTCAAGAGGGCAAGGCCACCCTAACGGGTTTTATTTTCTTCCGAAGAACACTCGGCGAAGCATCAAGGAGAGCACGCGTGACGCGCAGCGTGTACGTGACCGGGACCGACCGCGGCGACGGGCGCCAGGTCATCGAGCTGGGAGTCATGGAGCTCCTCACTCGCCATGTCGACCGCGTGGGCGTCTTCCGTCCGCTCTTCCACGGCGACGGCCCCGACCGCCTCTTCGACCTGCTGCGGTCCCGCTACCGGCTCGCGCAGTCCACCGAGAGCATCGTCGGCCTGACCTACGGCGAGGCCGCCGCCCTGCAGGCCGAGCGCGGCACGGACGAGCTGGTCTCCCTCCTCGTCGAGCGCTTCCACGCGGTGGCCCGGCAGTACGAGTACGTGCTCGTCCTCGGCACCGACTTCGCGGGCACCACGCTCCCCGACGAACTCGCCCTCAACGCGCGCCTGGCGAACGAGTTCGCCGCGTCCGTCATCACGGTCGTCGGCGGCCAGGAGCAGTCGGCCGAGTCCGTACGGGCCGAGGCGCGCAACGCCTACCGCGCGTACGAGTCGCTGGGCTGCGACGTCGTCGCCCTGGTCGTCAACCGGGTCGCCCCGGCCGACCGCGAGGCCATCGCCGAGCGGCTGACCACGAGCCTGCCGGTGCCCTGCTACGCACTGCCCGAGGACGGCTCGCTCTCCGCGCCGACCGTGCGGCAGATCGTGCAGAAGCTGGGCGCCGAGGTGCTGCTCGGCGACGACTCGGGCCTCTCGCGCGACGCGAAGGACTTCGTCTTCGGCGGCGCCATGCTGCCGGCCTTCCTGCCCGCCCTGACCGAGGGCTGCCTGGTGGTGACCCCCGGCGACCGCGTGGACCTGATCGTCGGCGCGCTCGCCGCGCACAGCGCGGGCGCCCCGCCCATCGCCGGCGTGCTGCTGACCCTGGACGAGCGGCCGGGCCCGGACATCCTGGCGCTGGCGGGCCGGCTGGCCCCGGGCACCCCGGTCGTCTCGGTGCCGGGCGGCTCGTTCCCGACCGCGGCCGAGCTCTTCGCGGTCGAGGGGAAGCTGGAGGCGTCCTCGCCGCGCAAGGCCGAGACCGCCCTGGGCCTCTTCGAGCGGCACGTGGACACCACGCAGCTGACGAACCGCATCTCCGTGGCCCGTTCCAGCCGCGTGACGCCGATGATGTTCGAACACGAGCTGATCGAGCGCTCCCGCTCGGCCCGCCGCCGCGTGGTGCTGCCCGAGGGCACCGAGGAGCGCGTGCTGCGCGCGGCCGACGTGCTGCTGCGCCGTGACGTGTGCGACCTCATCCTGCTGGGCGAGGAGGAGACCATCCGCAAGCGCGCCGCCGACCTGAGCATCGACCTGGCCGGCGCGCAGCTCATCGACCCGCAGACCTCGCCGCTGCGCGAGCGCTTCGCCGAGCTCTACGCGAAGGTGCGGGCCCACAAGGGCATGACCGTGGAGCTGGCCCACGACGTCGTCGCCGACGTCTCGTACTTCGGCACCCTGATGGTCCAGGAGGGCCTGGCCGACGGCATGGTCTCCGGCGCGGTGCACTCCACCGCCGCCACCATCCGGCCCGCCTTCGAGATCATCAAGACCGCGCCGGGCGCGCAGATCGTCTCCTCGGTCTTCTTCATGTGCCTGGCCGACCGGGTCCTGGTCTACGGCGACTGCGCGGTCAACCCCGACCCGAACGCCGAGCAGCTCGCGGACATCGCCATCCAGTCCGCGGCGACCGCCACCCAGTTCGGCGTGGAGCCGCGGATCGCGATGCTGTCGTACTCCACCGGCACCTCCGGCTCCGGCGCGGACGTCGACAAGGTCCGCAAGGCCACCGAGCTGGTGCGCGAGCGCCGCCCGGACCTGCTCGTCGAGGGCCCGATCCAGTACGACGCCGCCGTCGACGCGGCCGTGGCGCGGACCAAGCTGCCCGGCTCCGAGGTGGCGGGCAAGGCCACGGTGCTGGTCTTCCCCGACCTCAACACCGGGAACAACACCTACAAGGCCGTGCAGCGGTCGGCGGGCGCAGTCGCGGTCGGCCCGGTCCTGCAGGGCCTGCGCAAGCCCGTCAACGACCTCTCGCGCGGTGCGCTGGTGCAGGACATCGTCAACACGGTGGCCATCACCGCCATCCAGGCACAGGGCGAGCAGCGCGGCGAGCGCACGGAACCCTGATCCGCGTCATCGGCGTCCGTACGGCCGTACGGGTGCCCCGCCGGGCCCCTCGCCCGCGGGTATCCGTACGGCCGTGGCCCGCACCCCCTGCCCGCATCCCGTAGAGCATCCCGCAACCCCCTCCCACCGCACGCTCCCACCCCGGAAAGCCTGATGACTGCCAACGCCACCCGAGTCCTCGTCCTCAACTCCGGCTCGTCCTCGCTCAAGTACCAGCTGCTCGACATGGCCGACGGCGCCCGGCTGGCCCTCGGGCTGGTCGAGCGCATCGGCGAGGAGACCTCGCGGCTGGCACACACCCCGCTGGCGACGGGCGGCACCAGGCGCGAGCGCCAGGAGCCCTTCGCCGACCACGCGGCCGCCCTGAACGCCGTGGCCGCGGAGCTGTCCGCCGACGGCCTGGGCCTGGACTCGCCGGAGCTGGCCGCGATCGGCCACCGCGTCGTGCACGGCGGCAAGAAGTTCACCGAGCCGACGGTCGTCACCGACGAGGTGATGGCGGAGATCGAGCGGCTGATCCCCGTCGCACCGCTGCACAACCCCGCCAACATCACCGGCATCCGCACCGCCCAGGCGCTCCGCCCCGACCTGCCGCAGGTCGCGGTCTTCGACACCGCCTTCCACACGACGATGCCGGAGTCCGCCGCGCGCTACGCCATCGACGTCGAGACGGCCGACGCGCACAGGATCCGCCGCTACGGCTTCCACGGCACCTCGCACGCCTACGTCTCCCGCGAGACCGCCAAGCTGCTGGGCAAGGACCCCTCCGAGGCCAACGTCATCGTCCTGCACCTGGGCAACGGCGCCTCGGCCTCGGCGGTCGAGGGCGGCCGCTGCGTCGACACCTCCATGGGCCTGACCCCGCTGGAGGGCCTGGTCATGGGCACCCGTTCCGGTGACATCGACCCGGCGGTGATCTCGCACCTGTCCCGCAACGCGGGTATGTCCATCGACGAGATCGACTCGCTCCTGAACAAGAAGAGCGGTCTGATCGGACTGTGCGGCGACAACGACATGCGCGAGATCCGCCGGCGCATAGACGAGGGCGACGAGCGGGCGGCGCTCGCCTTCGACATCTATGTACACCGGCTGAAGAAGTACATCGGCGCCTACTACGCGGTTCTGGGCAAGGTCGACGCCGTGGCCTTCACGGCGGGCGTGGGCGAGAACGCGGCGCCCGTGCGCGAGGCCGCCGTGGCCGGTCTGGAGGAGCTGGGCCTGGTCGTGGACGCCGGTCTCAACGAGATCCGCTCCGACGCGGCGCGGCTGATCTCCCCCGAGTACGCCCGTGTCGCGGTGGCCGTGGTCCCGACCGACGAGGAGCTGGAGATCGCCACCCAGGTGTATGCGCTGGTCAGCTCTTGATCGCCGCTTCGTCACCCGGTCGCCTCTTGGCCTTTCCCACAGCTCGAATATTCCGCTCCGAAACAAACCGATAGGATCCGCCTCATGCGCCGTTCCAAAATCGTCTGCACACTGGGCCCCGCCGTCGACTCCTTCGACCAGCTGAAGACGCTGATCGAGGCCGGTATGAATGTGGCCCGCTTCAACATGAGCCACGGGACCCACTCGGAGCACGAGGAGCGGTACCACCGCCTCCGCAAGGCCGTGGAGGAGACCGGCCGCGCCGTGGGCGTCCTGGCCGACCTTCAGGGCCCGAAGATCCGCCTGGAGACCTTCGCGGACGGCCCCGTGGAGCTGGTGCGCGGTGACGAGTTCGTCATCACCACCGAGGACGTCCCCGGTGACAGGACCATCTGCGGCACGACCTACAAGGGTCTGCCCGGTGACGTCACCAAGGGCGACCAGATCCTCATCAACGACGGCAACGTCGAGCTGCGCGTCACCGAGGTCGACGGCCCCCGGGTCAGGACGATCGTCATCGAGGGCGGTGTCATCTCCGACCACAAGGGCATCAACCTGCCCGGCGCGGCGGTGAACGTCCCGGCGCTGTCCGAGAAGGACATCGACGACCTGAAGTTCGCGCTCGCGATGGGCTGCGACATGGTCGCGCTGTCCTTCGTCCGCGACGCCACGGACGTCAACGACGTCCACCGCGTCATGGACGAGGTCGGCCGCCGGGTGCCGGTCATCGCCAAGGTCGAGAAGCCGCAGGCCGTCGAGAACATGCTCGAGGTCGTCATGGCCTTCGACGGTGTGATGGTGGCCCGTGGCGACCTGGCGGTGGAGTACCCGCTGGAGAAGGTCCCGATGGTGCAGAAGCGCCTCATCGAGCTGTGCCGCCGCAACGCCAAGCCGGTGATCGTGGCGACCCAGATGATGGAGTCGATGATCACCAACTCGCGCCCGACCCGCGCCGAGGCCTCCGACGTCGCCAACGCGATCCTGGACGGCGCGGACGCGGTCATGCTCTCGGCCGAGTCGAGCGTCGGCGCGTACCCGATCGAGACGGTCAAGACGATGTCCCGCATCGTCGAGGCGGCCGAGCAGGAGCTGCTCTCCAAGGGCCTGCAGCCGCTGGTGCCGGGCAAGAAGCCGCGCACGCAGGGCGGCTCGGTCGCCCGCGCGGCCTGCGAGATCGCGGACTTCCTGGGCGCGAAGTCGCTGGTGGCCTTCACCAAGTCCGGCGACACGGCCCGCCGCCTGTCCCGCTACCGCACGGCCCAGCCGATCCTGGCCTTCACCACGGACGCCTCGACCCGCAACCAGCTCACGCTGAGCTGGGGCGTGGAGACCTACGTCGTGCCGCACGTGGACAACACGGACGCGATGGTCGACCTCGTCGACGCCGAGCTGCTGAAGCTCAACCGCTACAACGAGGGCGACACGATGATCATCACGGCCGGCTCCCCGCCCGGCATCCCGGGCACCACCAACATGGTGCGGGTGCACCACCTGGGCGGCGAGACCCGCTGACCCACACCTCGAACGCCGGACGGGCTGCAGATGCAGCCCGTCCGGCGTTCGAGAACAGCACAGCAGCCAGCCCGTCCGGCGCTTGAGGACACAGCACAGCCACCAGCCCGTCCGGCGTTTGAGGACAAGAAACGGTGCCAGGGCGGGGCAGGGGCAAAACCCACCCGCCACGCCCTGGCACCGCACAGCCGGGGCACCCCTACGGGTACGTACCCTCCGTGAGGTACTGCCGCAGATTCGGGATGTGCAACGTCCCCCCGTACTGCCCCGCCTGCCGGATCTTCACATCCGTGAAGAAGATCGGAATCGGCAGCTTCACCCCGGGAATCAGCGGCGGCAGGCTCGACGGCGACTGCGTCGACGGCAGCACGCCCAGGAGCTTTCCCTTCAGCTCCTCCGTGTACATGGTGATCCTGGCCCCGGAGACTGTGGACGTCGTCCCGGATCCGGCGACGTGGTACTGCTTGCCCTGATTGTTGACGATCTGATGCAAGTCCTTGATCGCCAGCGAGTCGGCGGTGAACTTCAGCACCGACTTCTGCTGCCCGTTCACCATCGTGATCCGCTTGACGCCCTCGTAGGTCAGCCCGGTCAGCGTGAGCTTGCTCGCCTCCAGGTACCAGGGCTGGTTCGGGAAGGCGCGCTTCTCGTTCTCGTCGATGACGTGCGACGCCGGGCACGGGGGCAGCGGCTTGTCGGCGTCCGGTGACGCCGTGGACGAGGGATCGGGCGTGGGCTTCGCCGACGGCGACGGCGTCGCGGCGGGTTCACCGGGCACCTTGAGGGCAGGCGTGGGCCCGCCCTTGGCCTTGGCCGACGGCGGCTGCGCGGGCTCGGACACCGGCAGGGACGGTGACGGCGGTACGGGCGCCGGCTTCACGCCCGGCGCGGACGGCGCGGACGGCGCCGGGGACGGGCCGGCCGTCGCCTTCTTCCCGCCCGTGAGGATGCCGGTCAGCTTCTCGCCGAGGCCCAGCGGATCCAGCGGATTGACCGCCTTGGAGGGCGACGGGGACGTCGACGGAACCGGCACCGGAGCGGGTGCCGGCGCCGGCTTCACGCCCGGCACAGGCTGCGCGGAGGACGAGGCGGAGGGCTCGCGACCCCGGCTCGTACCGCTGCCGCCGCTCCCGGCCCCGCCCGGCGAGGCCGAGGACGAGGAGGGCGAAGGCGACCGGGAGGAGGACGGCGACGGCTTCCCGCTCTCGTCCGCCCCGGGCGCGGGCGTCCCGCCCGGCTCGGCCTCCGCCGCCGCGTCCGGCGCGGTCGCGCACTGTGCGTCGCCGAAAGGTTTCGTCGGCTGCACCGGCTTCGCCTGCGCCAGCGTGGGCGTCAGGCCCATGCCCATCAGCACCGCGCTGGGCATCGCCGCAAGGGCGATCGCCTTGCCGGCCGGCATGTGCAGCCGGGACAGCAGGGGCTTGCGCGGCGCGGCATGGCGCGGGCCGGTTCTTGCGAGGTCTGCGCGTTCCTCGTCAGTCGCCACGGTGCCTCCCGTCATTCCCCTTCACCAGGCTGGGGCCGGTGGGGGTACCGGCGTCGTCCCCGCCGCTGTCGGCCGGCGCGTGGGCCGGCGTCTCGGCCGACACCTCGGCCGGCGCCTGGGCCGGCACCTCGGCCGACACCTCGGCCGGCGGCCTGCCCGGCATCCAGGAGACGCCGAGTCCCCCGCCGATGAGGGCGAGCAGGAAGCCGATCAGAAAGGCGCCGAAGTTCGAGACGACCAGCGAGACCAGCGCGAGCAGGATCGCGGCGACACCCGCGAAGACCCTGGACTGCGGCTGGAACCACATGGTCAGACCGAGCACGATCAACAGCACGCCGATGATCAGCGAGCCGGCGCCGGCCGTCGTGGCCATGCGGAGGTGCAGGTCGCCCAGGGTCATGGTCTGGTACGGGATGTACGTGATCGGGATACCGGCCAGAATGCACAGCATTCCGCCCCAGAACGGGCGTCGGCCTCGCCAGTCCCAGAATGAACGGCGGGTGCGGCCGAGATTGTCGATCAGCCGTGGTCGCGTGTCGGCGCTCATGTGTACAGCTCCTCGGGACTGGCGAATCGGTGGTACGTGGCGAAGCACGGAGCGACGCGCGGGCCGGTACGGGCACGGAGACGTGAGCTGCGACCGCCGCCCCGTACCCGTCCGTTCAGCGCGTCAATTCTTCATCTTGGGACACGCGGAGGCGCCCATGCTGACGCCCATGTGCAGACCGGGGAGCGTGAACGTCCCGGCCGAGGTCGCCCAGGCACGCTGATCGACCTGGGTGAACATCACCTCGTCGGCCTGCTGGGCGAAGGAGCCCGGTACGTACGCACCACGGCCGTCCTTGCCCGGGGCCGCGGGGCCGGGGCCCTTGTTGGTGTCGGTCACCGAGACGCCGATGTCGACGTTGGTGAACGTGGCGTTGGCGGACAGTTCGTCGGCGTCGATGTAGAGCTTCTTGGCCTCGACCTCCTTGTCCTTGCCGGCCGTGAGCTTCATCGACACATCGCCGAACGGCGTCGGGATGGTCACCGCCTGGCAGAGGTTGGTGATCTTCGCCGTCTCGATGCCGACCACCGCCACGGGCTTGTTGCCCTTCTTGGTCTGGTCGAGCGCTCCGTACTGGACGAACCCCCAACCGTGCAGGCTCTCCGCCGTCACCTGGAACTGCTGGCCCGACACACTGAACGACGCCGCGAGGGCGCCCTGGGCGACGGCCACGCCGATCGCGGCCGTCGCCGCGACGCTGGGCACCATGACGACGGCGAACCGCCGCCATCTGGTCCCGCCACGAGTCTGGGACTTCACGACTTTCCTCCTTCTCGGACGTACACCTCCGGGCGGGGCTTGCGGGCCCGTGCCCGGGATGGAGAAGCGCTACGTCCTCGGGAAGAAGAGCGCCGTCGCATTCGGCGGCGCCAATCGCGCCCGATACACACCGGCGTTCACCCCCGAGCGACAACCACTGGCCACGCCTTCGCGCAACCGCCGGGACAGGCCCTGCCGTTGACGGCAGGGACCCCCCTGTCCCCAAGGACCGGCGCAGATGCGCCGGACGGCCCGGTGGGGACCCATGACCCCGCGCGACCGGATGGCCGGGCGGCGGGGATGGACCGGGCTGGGCCGATCGTGATGCATTCCCGGCCGGGGCACAAGAGGCTGATTACTGGCGAGTAACGAGCCGATAACCAAGGGGCGACCACTCGGCATCGGCCCCCTGCGCGAAGGCTCCGCAGCGTGTTCGGAAAGAAGCGGAGGAAACAGAAGAACCCGGGCGAAAACCCGGGTTCTTCTTACTTGCAGTAACAGGACGCGCGATTACCAAGATTTGGTAAAGCGCAGTGGCTGTGCCGCTTGGGGCACAGGAGGGACGAGGGTCGGTCAGAACAGCGCGCGCGAGAGCGCCGCCCTTGCGGCCGTCACCCGCGGGTCGTCGGGGCCGATCACCTCGAACAGCTCCAGCAGCCGCACGCGGGCCGCCTCACGGTCCTCGCCGGCCGTCTTCCTCACCACGTCGGTCAGCCGCCCGAAGGCGTCCTCGACATGCCCGCCGACCAGGTCGAGGTCGGCTGCCGCGATCTGCGCCCGGACATCGCCCGGCGCGTCCGCGGCGGCCTTGCGGACCTGCTGGGGGTCCATGCCCTGCACGCGCTGCAGGAGTTCGGCCTGGGCCAGGCCCAGCTTCGCCTCGGGGTTGCCGGGGTCGTCGGACAGGACGTTCTGGTACGCGCGCACCGCGCCGCCCAGGTCACCGGCGTCCAGCGCGTCGTGCGCCGCGCTCAGGGCGCTGTCGTGCGGACCGGCCGGAGCCATCGGCGCGGCGACGCCGGCACCCTCTCCCACCGCGTCACCCTCGACGGGCCCGCCGACGATGCCGAAGCGCTGCTCGGCCAGCGCGACGAGCTGATCCAGCACCTGCCGGATCTGCTCCTCGGGCGCCGCGCCCTGGAAGAGCGGCAGGGCCTGTCCGGCCACGACCGCGAAGACGGCGGGGATGGACTGCACGCCGAACTGCTGGAACAGCAGCTGATTGGCCTCGACGTCGACCTTGGCGAGGACGAACCGGCCCGCGTACTCCTGCGCCAGCCGCTCCAGCACCGGGCTGAGCTGCTTGCACGGCTCGCACCAGTCGGCCCAGAAGTCGACGACGACGGGCACCTCGGCGGAGCGCTGCAGGACTTCCTGGTCGAAACCCGCTTCATCGGCGTCGAAGACCAGGCGCCCGGCACCGGCGGCGGGCACGCCGCCGCCCTGGCGCGCCGCTTCCGCGCGCGCCTGCTCCGCCTTCTGCTTCGCTTCGCCGGCCGCCTTCACCGCGGCGAGGTCGACCACTCCACTCATGGACATGTTCCGTGGCTGCATGGGCCTATCCTCCCCCCTCCGCGCGGCGAACCGGAAAAGTACGCCCAGGGCGTGATTTCCGTACCCCTGAACCGTGAACCCGTAGCGGTTCGCTGTGACGCCGGGTCCCCACCCGGCATGCGTGGTTGTCGCTCTCAACTCTTACGCTACGAGTCGTAGCGTAACTGGAAGCGTCACCCGTGGCGCTGTGATCTGAGTCATACCGGTGGACCTACCCGGCGGTAAGGTCCCTCCCATGACCCCAGCTCCTCCCCCCGCCAGCCGCACCTCCGGCGGCCGTACGGGCCGGCCGCGCAGCGCCGAGGCCGACCGCGCGATCCTCGGCGCCACGCGCGAAGCCCTGGTGGAGCTCGGGTGGGGCAAGCTGACGCTGGGCGACGTGGCGGCCCGGGCCGGGGTCGCGAAGACCACCCTGTACCGCCGCTGGGCGGGCAAGAACGAGCTCGTCGTGGACGCGGTGGCGGCACTCTTCGACGAGCACCTCGAACTCCCCGACCGGGGCAGCCTGCAGGCCGACATCGAGGGCGTCGTGCTGCAGTTCGCGGCACTGCTGGAGCGCCCGGAGACCAAGACGGCACTGATGGCCGTGGTGGCGGAGTCGACGCGGGACGAGGCGCTGCGCGACCGCATCCGCGGGGCGATCGTGGACCGGCAGAAGCGGCTCGTACTCCTCGGGCGCGAGCGCGCCCAGGCCCGCGGGGAGCTGCCGCGCGAGGACGACCCGGGCGCGGCGGCCCGTACCGCGGATCTGATCTTCGACGTGATCGCGGGCGCGGTCGTGCACCGGACGCTGGTGAGCGCGGAGCCGGTGGACGCGGAGTGGGCGCGGGGGTTTGCGGGGCTGCTGGTGGGCGGCCTGGGGGTTATGAGTCAGGCCTCGGGTACGTAGCGTATGAAGTCCGCCCAGGCGGCGGCGGGTATGGAGAGGTGGGGGCCGTCCTTCCGTTTGGAGTCACGGAGGCGGACGGTGTCGGGGGCGGTGGCGACTTCGACACAGGCGCTGCCGTCACTACCGCTGTAGCTGGACCTGAACCAACTGAGCTTCATAGTTCTTCTGCCACCTCGCTGATGAACTGAGCCGATTCCGCGTCGCCGAGGGCATGCATGCGGATCATGGCATGCCGCTTCATCAGGGCACTCACCCTCTCGACATCCGCATGCAACATGCCGGTTTCCTGACCCTCCTCGTAGCCGTAGTGCCTGTGGTCAGCTGTCTCGACCACGATGAATGGCCCGCCGAGGCCCGGGGTGACGCCAAAGCCCATGGGCAGTACTTGGACCGACACGTGGCGCTGCTCGCCGACCTCCACCAAACGGCAAAGCTGCGCCTTCATCACCTTGGGTCCGCCCACGTTGCTCCGCAGAGCCGCCTCATGGATCACAAAGCTGAACAGCACGATCGGCCTCTCCAGCAGCTCCTGCCTCTGAGCCCGAGCGGCCACGCGCGACTCGATGGTGTGGTCGTCCACAGGTGGACAGTGGTTGCTCATCAGCGCACGCGCGTAATCCTCGGTCTGCAGCAGCCCCGGAATGAGCAACGTCTCGTACCAGTGCAGGGCGATCGCTTCAGCCTCGAGCGTCAAGTACTCCTGCGCCCGCACAGCGAACCGCTCTGGTTCGAGATAGGCCAGCGCGGCTGCGAGCTTCCCCCTCGCCCCGCACATCTCATCCGCGACCTCAAGCAACCGCTGGCTCGGCTTACGCCGCCCCTGCTCCATGGACTTGAGGGCCTCGTACCCGTACCCGGCCTCCTGGCTCAGCGCCTCCCGGCTCACACCCGCGTCCATCCGCCACAACTTGACCTGGTTCCCGCAGGTCACCGGTGACCGAGCCCTCGTGGCAGTTGACGCCGACGACGCGCTTGCCCCCCTTCTCCAGGGCCTGCTGGTAGCGGAAGGCGCTCTCGGCGATCTCGCCGGTGAACCAGCCGTCCTCGATGCCGCGCAGGATGCCGGAGGTGATGGGGCCGATGGGGTGCCTGCCGTCGGGGTGGGCGCGCAGGCCGCGCTCCCTGATCACCGAAGACGAGATCAGCCACGAGACCGAACTCGTCTGGCTCGAAGACACCACCGACCTGGACTACGTACGTCAGAGCCTGGACCGCCTGCCCACCCGCCGCGGCAAGCCCGCCTACCACCGCGACGGCCGCATGATCGGCTACGCCATCCTCGGCCCCGCCGCCAAACCCTCCCGCTCCTCCGGCACCTTCCGCCGCCGCGTCTTCTGGCTCCTTCCCCACGACCGTGACAGCGCCCCGGAGGGTCTCTACGTCACTGGAGCCCCGGCCGAAGCCGTTGACCCACGCACCCTGGCGGCGGGGGCCAAGGGCAGTAAGACAGAACGCTCCGAAGGCGGTCCGCCGTCCACCGCGATGCGCGAGCTGGGCATAACTTTGCCGCTCTGAGCAGCTCAGTGATCGTCACAAATGTGGAAGTAGCCACCCCCAAATATTGTGAGGCATCCCAAATGCTCTGGGGACCAGGAGCGATAGTGCTGCGCCTGATCCCCAGGATCGGTTAGCGTACGGCCTGTCGATCCGATATTAGTTGGGGTTCAAGGCGTCGGACATCTCTTGACGCAAATGCTCCAGGAATCCCCAGAACCCGTTTGTAATCGAATCAACGCCTGAGTCGTCAACGTCGTACGTGGAGCCGATCAGGGCTCCACCCTTGAGGTGGTACACCTTGTTGCCCGAGGAGTTCAGGGCGAAAAGCCCGCCTCCCCCGTCCGACCCGAAAACGATGATTGAGTCGTTGACGCTTCCGATTACCTCTGTGGGCTGCCCCCAGCTAGTCCGTCAACGACATCCTCGGCAGAATTCACAAAGATTCCGTTACCGACATCAGGAAGCTGCACTTGCTTCACTTTACGGTAAAAGTGGATTAGATCGCTCGGAACTTCCTGGGCGGAAAGCGCCTGAAGTGCGTCATTCTCCTGATCGGCGACAACTGCTACAAGACAGTTCTCTCCTGGATCATAGCCGTAGGTAGCCTCGAAGTTCATCGTGAATTCAGAAGTGAGCTTCGACATTGCGTCGATCCAGCTACTTAGGTTCTCGCAAGTAGTAGTTATCGTATCCATTGCCGTGATGTCAACTAATTCCATCAGGTAATGCATGAGCCCCGCCAGGATTTACCTGACGGGGCCCACGTTGCGCTTGATCGTTCAAGTGGAGTTGTTATCGGCCGCTCAGTGGCAGGTCCGGCAAGCTCCGCAAAAGAACCCGTACCTTATCCTTGGTTGCTCCCACGCGAGTGTCGAAGTCCCGATCGTCCCCGGTCTCGAGCGCTTCACTCATGAGCGATTGGACAAGGAAGAATTCTTCCCTGGTCATGGTGACCACGATCTCTGAGCCTTGATCCTGCACCTGCACGTAAGGTTCCTATTCCGGTCTGAAATTCCTGGTGAAGTATTCGTAGCCTTCCTTAGGTGCGAAAGTAGTCCCTCCGTCCCTGGAATTAGGATTTCTGATTACAATCACGCCGTTTCGCCAGTAAGCGCTGCGTCCACCGCCCCCGACTCGCCGTTCTCCGTTGAGAATCACATCTTGGATCATCTCGGCGAACTGTTGGCGAGTCCGAATGCCTGGGAACTCGCCCTGACTCAGCACATGCTTTTCGAACGCGTGCCCGTCCGCGCCCGCGAGCTCCTCCCCAGCAAGCCGGGCCTGCAGACGCCGCTCGTTGGCAACATTGCAGCTGCTGTTGTGTACGAGGACGGGAGTCGCGCCCGCGAGCACATAGTACGTGTGAAGGCCTTCAACGGTGAGGTTGTAGGTACGTGCTTGTTGGCTATATGGGTGGTTGTCCAGGACCCGGACTATGGTCTGGTTACTGGTGAGCAGGCTGGAGCCTGGTGCGAGTTTGCTTGCCGGGAGCCAGCGGCGCTGCTCAGGGTTCCAGAACGGGTGCTCGGAGGTGGCCGCAAGTTTCTTCGCGCCGTCAGGGGTTCCGATTGTCAGTTCATTGAACTGTTTATCCTCGTCCGTGACGATTCGCCGGGTGACTGTGCGGGGTGTCGGCTCCCGTGTGTTTGGGTCGGCAGCGAGGACTTGGTCTCCTTCTCTGACGTCCTCGATCTTTTTAGTGGTGTGGTCGGCCATGAGCACTTGAGTGCCGGCCAAGAAGCATTTACAGGGAAACCATTTCCGAATGATGTCTCGGACAGTGCTGCCACCCTTTTTGGCGGCTTTCCCTAGCTGGGAAGCCTTTTTCATGGGGCTGAGCACCAGCATGAGATCTTTGCAGCTGTCAAAGTCCTTTTTGTCGAGGCATTCGACTCCGCTTTTCAGGCCGTACCATTCGAAAGTAAAGCCCAAGGCGCCGTCGTAGCACCGTACATCAGTCTTAGGGCATTCTTTATTCCAGACGGCTATTTCGCCAGTCTCTAGCGCTCTTTTCCGGGCGTCGGCTTCCTCTGTTCTTATTTGGTGAAGAAGTTCTGTCTCGCGGTCCTGGATCCACAGTGCGTGTGCGTGTGCTTTTACTTTTGCCGAGGCGATCGTGGCTGCGTCGGCGTCCTGACCGGCTTGAGTGGCTGAGGCGTAGGCTTCGGCGGCTGAGCGGTAGGCTTCGCCGGCGCTGTCCTGGGCCCAGGCGGCCGATGCTTCGGCGTCGGCGGCGTATGAATCAGCGGCGTCGGCATCTGCTGCTGCTGCTGCTGCGGCTTTTCGGGCGGTCTGGGCTGAGCGTGCGGCTTCGGCGGCGTTTTGTGCCGCTTGTTCTGCGTACTGGCGTGCCTGTGTGGCGTATTCCTGGGCCTGTTTGGCTGATTCCTTGGCTTGTCTGGCGTAGTCGACGGCCTTGTCTGCTGCCTCGTTGGCGGTGGCTGCCACCGCGGCGGCGTCCGCCGCGTTTTCTTGTGCGGTCGCAGCGGCTATGCCTGCTTGGGCGATGAGTTGCTTGACGCCTGCGATGTGAGTGGCGGTGAGCTGGTCCAGGCGGGCTGTGGCGTACTGCCCGGTCTCGATGAAGGCGTGGAGAAGCTGGGGCGGGCTTTCGAGGGCGACCTTGGCGGCTGCCTTGGTCTCGGGTCCGCCGCCGTCCATAAGACGGGAAGCGGCGACGCGCTCGTCGGCTTCACGCGCCGTGTACTGAGTTTCCGCCAGGAACTGGCGGAGCTTGTCGACGGAGTCGTCCCTGAGCGCGGTGCGGGCGGCGGCCCTGACCTCTTTTCCTGCTCCGTCGGACACCTGGCTGATGCGCAGGCGGTAGTCGTTGAGCGCGGCGTCGTGCTGGCCGGTGTTCAGGAAGGCGCTGATCTGCTTGGAGTCGCCCTTGAGTGCTTCTTGCGCTGCTTTGCGGACTGCCTCGAGACTGCTCTCCAGCGCGAGGCGCTGGACCTCGGCGCGTTCGTCTTCCTGCACGGCTTCTTGCCGGCCGGATCGCAGGTACCTGAGGACGGCGTCGTCGGATCCTGCGAGTGCGGCCTTGGCAGCCGCCTGACTCCAGGGGCCATGGACCTTGAGAACCTGGACGGCCAGCTTGCGGCCCTGGACGGCCATCTCCTTAGCGTTGGTGCCCGGCTTGGATGCCTCCGCCGCAAGGCGTGCGGCTTCCTCGTCGAGTGCCTTGTTCTCCGCGGCTGCGCGCTTGACGCCCGCTGCGCGCTGGTCGTCTTCCTGGCTGAGGACCCTGGCACGCTCGACCCGGATGGCGGTTCGAGCTGTAAGCTCTTCGGCCTCGACCTTCCGGGCGACTTCTTGCACCTTGCGCGCTGTCTCCACAGCGGCGGTTGCCTGGTCGGCTGCTTCCTTCGCCGCCTTGGCATGCTCATCCGACTGTTTCGCCGCGCTCACTGCCTCGCCGGCATGCTGAGCCGCTTCCTCGGCAGCCTTGGCAGCGTTCCGAGCGTGCTGGGCCGCCTTTTTCGCTGCCTCCAGCGCCTCATCGGCTGCATTGGCTGCTTCATTGGCCAGTGCCTGCGCCTGCCTTGCCGCACGGGCGGACGCGGCAGCCTGGCTCCGGGCCATGGCTGCGTACTGCCGTGCCTGAGCGGCCTGAGCACTCGACTCCCCGGCATGGCCTCCGGCTTCGTCTGCTGCGTCGGCTGCCTCACTGGCATTGGCACTCGCGCTGGCAGCGGCGCCGGCAGCGGCCTGAGCAGCCCTCGCGGCAACCCCGACCTGCTTGACGGCCTCGCCGAGCTCGTCCACTGCACGAGCAGCGGCATAGGCGTTCTCAGCCGCCTGACGCGCGGCGGCTGCGCCATTGGCATCCGTCGCCGCGTTCGCTGCTGCGCTGCGAGCGCGTGCTGCCGCCTCGGATGCCGCGGCGGCAGCGGCGGCGGCGTTGGCCGCGGCGTTGGCCGCCATCCGTGCTGCATAGTTAGCGGCCTGAGCAGCACTGATGGCGTCTTGGGCAGCACTGGCCGCGCCCGCCGCCGCGTTGGCTGCTCGTCCTGCGGCACTCGCAGCGCGGGAAGCGTCCTTGCCAGCGGCTTTGGCTTCGGCTGCGGCCTTCTTAGCCGATTCCTTCGCCAGTTCCGCTGCCTTCACAGCCCGCTCGGAGGCTTGTTTGGCTGCCTCGGTCTGCTGCTTGGCTACCTTGCCGGCCTCGATGGCTTGCTGAGCCAGCTGGGTAACACTGGTGCGTTCCTGGTCACGAGAGCGCGCGATGTGCTGACCAACGTTGAGGAACTCGCGGACGTCCTCGATGGACCCCCTGAGCGCGACCCGACCAGCCTCCTTGGTCGCCGGACCGCCGGCGTCCATGATCTGGGAAACCTTGAGACGGTCGTCGGCTTCCTGCGCCGTGTCCTTAGCCTGCTCCAAGAACTCGCGGACATCTTCGGCGGAGCCCTGCAGGGCCGCACGGCCAGCTTCCCGCACGGCAGGCCCGGCGCCGTCCATGACCTGCGAGACCTGGATGCGCTCGTCTTGCTCCAGAGGTTCCTGCCAGCCGTCCTTCAGGAAGGCCCGCAACTCTTCCGCCGTGCCGGCAAGCGCCTTGCGGGCTGCCTCACGGATACCAGGACCCCCGGCATCGTAGATACGCGAGGCAGCAATCCGGTCATCGTTGAGTTCGGCCAGATCCCTGTCGCGATCGAGGAAGCGACGTATGTCTTCATCGGTTCCCGCAAGGGCCGCTTCGGCCGCCGCCTTGACCTCGGGACCGCCCCGCGCCCACAGCTCCACCACTGAAGCGCGCGCACCTAGGCCCGAGAGGCCGTCGTTCTTTGTCCCCTCGGCAGCGGCCGCTCCATCGAGCAAACCCAAAAGAAGTGCCATTGGCAGCAGGAACGCACAGGCTACACGTATGCCAAGTGACCTCCTTTCTGGGGGGCTTTTCAAAAAAAGATGGTATCTCACCGACGTTTTCTTCCTTCCGATGTCATAGGCGAAGATCAACGCGGTGAGCATAGCCGTGGTTCATATGGCAGCAGAACGGGATGGCGGGTAGCCGAGAAACATGACGACCGTGAGGGGATCATGACAATTTCGCCGAGCCTGTGGTGTTGCCGGAGGTAACACCACAGGAGTCGGCGCCGTCGCCTGAGGAAGAGTCAGGGTGTCGTGACTCAAGGAGACCTGATACGTTCTCGGCAACTCTTTATCTTGTAATTATATCCGGCTTCTGCTTTCATGAAGCCCGGGGAAGGATCACAGTGATACCTCGCGTGCGCAGGACCCTCTTCGCAGGCATCGTTGCGTCTCTCGCGGCAGTGCTGGGCCTGTCTGCTTTGGGTGTCGCAACAGCGGCCCCGGATCCCGCAGATGATGACGCGATGTCGTTCGCCGTGGAGAATTTTGCATACCCTGATGCGGCAAAGGCTCTCAAGGAGCACGGCGTTGCTCTACGTAGAGGTGACGGGCACATCGTTCTGGCAGATTGCAATGTTTCTCGAGACATCGTTGTCCTGTCTTCTCGGACTGAAGAGCCGAATCCCGACAGGGGTAAGTTCTGCTTCAAGGTGACTGGCACGGGAAAGACCGGCTACCTGTCTCTGGAAATACCTAAGGTGCACCACCTTTCCACCGGTGACTTCGCCATCCGCGCCAGCCTCACCGCCGACGGTAAGACAACGGACGTCAGCGTGGACAAGAACGAGGATGCATCCGTCGGTCAAGGCACCAAGGCCCCGGGCAGCCCCACCGTGCTGGTCGAGCTCCGCGTCACTGGGTGATGCACCCAGCCGTAATGCAACCCCCCGGTGCAACGGCACAGGACCCCAACAGACTTCCGCACTTCAATCCCAGAGAGATTCACCACAACATGTCTGTCATACGCCCGCGCGCTGCGCGGGTTGCGGCGTTCCTCACGTCGACCGTCGCTGTCAGCTTGCTCATCGGCACCTCGGCGCATGCCGTGGTGGGTGAGCAGGCCAAGGACGGCTCATTCCCGTTCACTGCCAAGCTCGACATCGGCGAGGGCCAGCGCAGCTGCTCGGCCGCGCTGGTAGACCAGCAATGGCTGGTGACTGCCGCCAGCTGCTTCGCCGCCAACCCGGCTGAGAGCCTGAAGATCCCCGCCGGTACTCCGCAGCTCAAGACCAAGGCCACCATCGGCCGCGCTGACCTGACGCGGGAAGCCGGGACCGTAGTCGACGTCGTCGAGCTGGTACCCCGAACCGATCGTGACCTGGTCATGGCGCGGCTGGCCACACCCGTCACCGGCATCACCCCGGCCAGCATCAGCTCCAACCCTGCGCTCCCGGGGGAAGACCTGTGGATTGCCGGATTCGGACGGACCAAGAACGAGTGGGTCCCCGACCGCCTGCACTACGGCAAATTCTCCATCAACACGGTCAACGCCACCTCGCTCAAGCTCTCTGCCAAGTCCGATGGCGCGGCCGTATGCCAGGGTGACACCGGTGGTCCCGCCTTCCGCAACATTGGCGGCCGCTACGAACTCGCTGGAATCACCAGCAAATCCGGTCACGGCGGTTGCCTGGGCGCCGAAGCGAACCAGACCAGCACGTCCGCGCTCAGTACCCGCCTTGACGACATCAGCTCGTGGATGCTGCAGATCCGATCCCTGCCCAAGCGCTACGTGACGGCCAGCGGTGATTTCGACGGCGACGGCCGTGCCGACCTCGCGATGCTCACCGACTACGGGCAGGCCCAGGACGGCCGCAGTCAGGCGGCCCTGTGGGTGTACACCGCCAGTGGCGAAGGCTTCAACGCACCGCGCACCGTGTGGGAGAGCGGCTCGGACAGCTGGAGGTGGGAGGCCAGCAAGCTGACCACCGGTGACTTCAACGGCGATGGCAAGGCGGACATCGGCGTCCTCTACAACTACGGCAAGACCGCTGAGGACCGGAACCGAACCGGGCTGTTCACCTTCACCAGCAACGGAAACGGCTTCAATGCCCCGGCCAAGGCGTGGGAGAGCGGAGCCGGCGACTGGCAGAGCTGGAACTGGGAGTCCAGCAAAGTCACGTCGGGTGACTTCAACGGTGACGGCAAGACCGACATTGCCGTCCTCTACAACCACGGCATCACTGGCGGCCGCAACGCGACCTCTCTGCTGACCTTCTCCAGCAACGGCAGCGACTTCGATACCCCCGTCAAGGCCTGGGAGAGCGGTAAGGGCTCGATCGACAGCTGGAACTGGAATTCCAGCAAGCTGGTCGCCGGTGACTTCAACGGCGACAAGAAGTCTGACCTCGCCATCCTCTACGGTTACGGGAAGACTTCCGACGGCCGTAACGAGACCGCCTTGTGGTTCACCTCCAAGGGGAACAACGGCTTCAACGAGCCCCGCAAGGTCTGGGACAGCAAGGCCTGGGACAACGGCAAGGGAAGCTGGGACTGGAACGCCAGCAAGATCACATCCGGTGACTTCAACGGTGACGGCAGGACCGACATGGCCGTCCTCTACGCCTACGACAAGGTTGATGGCCGAAACAGGACCGCCCTCTGGGTCTTCGCCGGCACCAGCGACGGCTTCAGCGACCCGCGTAAGGTATGGGACAGCAATACGAGCCCGGTGAACAGCTGGAACTGGAGCGCCAGCGAACTGACCGCCGGTGACTTCAACGGCGACGGCAAGACCGACGTCAGCGTCACCTACAACAACGGTCAGGGCGCAGACGGCCGAAGCGAAATGACCCTGTGGACCTTCACCAGTAACGGCAGCGGCTTCGGCGAACCGCGCCCCGTGTGGAGCAACACCCCGCAGGCCTGACGACTGAAGAGTTCGACCGCATGTGGGGAAGGACTCGGTTGCGGGGTCGGCGCCAAGCGCCGACCCCGCCTTCCTTGTCCGGACCACAGCGTCTGACCTTCCGGGGAGCGGCTGAGGATCCCCAGTCCTGTCGCGGCCAGGCCAGCCACCTCCAATACGACGGGGCAGCGACGGCCTTCACTGCTACTTTGCTGCCGCACCCAACACACCCCTGCCCCGCACACAGCCGAGAGCCAAGGCTGCGTGTCGCGTACTCATCGACGCCGCCCACTCGCGGGGCCGGTGCTTCCAGTTCGGGCAGGGCTCCGACCATGCGCAGGACCGTGCGGCGGCTGACGGAGACCCCGAACACAGCCGCCATGCGGGCGCCGGCCCGGCCGACGAGCGCGAGACCGACCGCGGCCAGTGTCGGCCGCAGCCGTTCGGCGTCTAACAACAGCTAACAGAATGAGTTGATCTGTCTGAGGGTGATGAGGCAGCAGGCGAGGCGGAGGAAGGCTTCGTGGATGTCGGCTCGTCGTTCCCAGCGGATGCGGAGGCGTTTGAAGCCGTGCAGCCAGGCGAAACTGCGCTCAACTACCCATCTGTAGGTGCCCAGCCTGTGCCGTGGCGCGTGCCCCGTCGGGCGATGGCGGGCACGATGCCGCGCTTGCGGACGTGGTCGCGGTAGATGTCGTGGTCATAGCCGCGGTCGGCGAAGAGCGAGTCCGGCTTCCTGCGGGGATGGCCGACACGTCCGCGCACGGGCGGGATCGCGTGGAGCAGGGGCAGCAGCTGGGTGACGTCGTTGCGGTTTGCGCCGGTGAGGATGACCGCGAGCGGGGTGCCACGGCCGTCGGTGATCAGGTGATGCTTGGAGCCGGCCCGGCCCCGGTCGACCGGCGACGGGCCCGTCGCGAGCCCCCTTTTAGGGCCCTGACCTGGCTGGAGTCGACCACGCAGCGGGACCGGTCCAGCCTCGCCGCCGCGTTGAGCTCCGCCAGCAGTACCTCGTGCAGCCGCTGCCACATCCCGCTCTCGTTCCAGTCCCGCAGCCGCCGCCAGCACGTCATGCCCGAGCCGAAGCCCAGCTCCTGCGGCAGGTACTCCCACTGGATCCCGGTGTGCAGCACGTACAGGATCCCGCACAGCACCTCCCGGTCCGGTAGCCGCTTGCGGTCCGGATACCGGAACCGGCGCTCGTTGCATGGCAGCAGCGGCTCGATCCGCTCCCACAGCTCATCCGACACGATCCACGGCGATGCCCCCACGAGCCGGATAACGCTCAACCCGCCCGTCAGGCACGGCCAACGGCCTTAACGGACCTCATTCTGTTAGCGGTTGTAAGCGGTACGTGACGACGACAGGCGACTTCGACGGTGACGGCAAAACCGACATCGCCACGCTCACCAACTACGGCCAGTCCAAGAACGATCTCAGCCAGGCCGCCCTGTGGGTCCACACCGCCAGCGGAGACGGCTTCAAGGAGCCGCGCGCGGTGTGGGGAACCGGTACGGGCGGGCTCGACGCTTGGCGGTGGGACGCCAGCAAGCTCACCGCCGGCGACTTCAACGGCGACCGCAGGACCGACATCGGCGTCCTCTACAACTACGGCAAGACCGATGGCAGCAACAAGACCGGCCTGTGGACCTTCACCAGCAACGGCAAGGGCTTCGAGGCGCCCGTCAGGGTGTGGAAAAGCGGCCCGGTCAGCTGGAACTGGAACTCCAGCAAGCTGACGTCCGGCGACTTCAACGGCGACAAGAAGGCGGACCTCGCCGTCCTCTACGGCTACGGCAAGTCCTCCGACGGCCGCAATGAGACCGCCCTTTTCTTCACCGCCAACGGCAAGAACGGCTTCAACGAGCCGCGCAAGGTGTGGAACAGCCTGGAGTGGCAGAACAGCTCGGGCAGCTGGAGCTGGGACAGCAGCAAGATCGCGTCGGGTGACTTCGATGGTGACGGCAAGGTGGATGTCGCCGTTCTCTACGACTACGGCGTAGTCGACGGCCGCAACAAGACCGGCCTGTGGGTGTTCCCCGGCACCGACAACGGCTTCGGCGACCCCCGCAAGGTCTGGGAAAGCGGTAAGGGCTCGACCGACAGCTGGAACTGGAACACCAGCGAGCTGACCGCCGGCGACTTCAACGGCGATGGCAAGGCCGACATCAGCGTCACTTATGACTTCGGTCAGGGCGCCGACGGCCGCAATGAAGCCGCCCTGTGGACCTTCACCAGCAAGGGTGACGGCTTCAACGAGCCGCGCAAGGTCTGGACGAACAAGCTGTAGTACGGATTCGCAGTCATGGGGGTCGGCTCCTTCGGGAGTCGACCCTTGTCGCATTCAGCTCGCCCGGCGCCAGCGTTTCGAACCGATTCACGCTAACGGGTGAAGCAACACGTGCGCTGCCGCATCTGCGAGTGACACGCTTCTCGAGTGTTCGCTCACCACCACGCCGGGCAGCAGGCATAGTTCGAATGACCACGTCGACATCGGCGGCATGGGCATCGAGGAAGGGGCAGGACATGGCGAAGACCTTCACGACCACCATCGGCGGCCGGACGGTGGAACTGCCGGGCACCATCCACAGCATCCGGGAGGCACTGCCCGCCCCGCTGCGGGCAGAGTTCGAGCGCGAGACGGAGCAGGCGGGTGCGGATGAGATCTCCGGTGTCCTGGCTCGTTGGGCCCTCCGGACGCCGCAGGCGCACGACCCGGAGGAGGAGGACCTGATCGCGCGCCTGAAGGCAGGGGATTTCTCCGGCGTCCACTTCGACGACGAATCGGGTGACGAGTACAGGAGCACCGGTTGAGCTACCGCATCGCCTATACCGATGACGCCGACACCGAGCGTCGGAGCCTGACCGCCGAACGGCGCAAGCTGTTCGAGAACGGCATGACTGCCTTGGCTCTGAACCCGTACGGCTGTGGCTCCAGCGCCGTTCGCGGCGATCATGACCGTCGCGACGCGACCGTCGGCAACATCGCCTTCATCACCTACCTGGTCAGCCCTTCGGTGGTGACCGTCAGCGTGGTCAAGCTCGTACCACTGCCTTGATCGAGAGACGTCAGAAGCCCGCCGGCTCCGTGTATGTGCCCCACTCGTCCCGCAGGACGCCGCAGATCTCGCCCAGCGTCGCCTCCGCCCGCACAGCCTCCAGCATCGGCTCGATCATGTTCGAGCCGTCCCGGGCCGCGGCCAGCATCGCGTCGAGGCAGGCACGGACGCGCGCGTCGTCACGCGCCGCCTTGCGCTCCACCAGGACGCGCACCTGTTCGCGCTCGACCTCGTGGCTGACGCGGAGGATCTCCAGGTCGCCGGTGACCGAGCCCTCGTGGCAGTTGACGCCGACGACGCGCTTGGCCCCCTTCTCCAGGGCCTGCTGGTAGCGGAAGGCGCTCTCGGCGATCTCGCCGGTGAACCAGCCGTCCTCGATGCCGCGCAGGATGCCGGAGGTGATGAGGCCGATGGGGTGCCTGCCGTCGGGGTGGGCGCGCAGGCCGCGCTCCCTGATCTGCTCGAAGATCTTCTCGGCGTCGGCCTCGATCCGGTCGGTGAGCTGCTCGACGTACCAGGAGCCGCCCAGCGGGTCGGCGACATTGGCGACGCCGGTCTCCTCCATCAGCACCTGCTGGGTGCGCAGGGCGATCTCGGCGGCCTGCGCGCTGGGCAGGGCGAGGGTCTCGTCGAGGGCGTTGGTGTGGAGGGAGTTGGTGCCGCCGAGGACGGCGGCGAGGGCCTCGACGGCGGTGCGCACGACGTTGTTGTACGGCTGCTGGGCGGTCAGCGAGACACCGGCCGTCTGGGTGTGGAAGCGCAGCCACTGGGCCTTGTCGGTCTTCGCCCCGTAGACATCCTTCATCCAGCGGGCCCAGATGCGGCGGGCCGCGCGGAACTTGGCGATCTCCTCGAAGAAGTCGAGATGGGCGTCGAAGAAGAAGGACAGGCCGGACGCGAACGTGTCGACGTCGAGGCCGCGCGAGAGGCCCAGCTCGACGTAGCCGAAGCCGTCGGCGAGCGTGTAGGCGAGCTCCTGCGCGGCCGTCGCCCCGGCCTCGCGGATGTGGTAGCCGGAGACGGACAGCGGCTTGTAGGCCGGGATGGAGCGGGCGCAGTGCTCCATGAGGTCGCCGATCAGGCGCAGGTGGGGCTCGGGCTGGAAGAGCCACTCCTTCTGCGCGATGTACTCCTTGAAGATGTCGGTCTGCAGCGTGCCGTTGAGGATGCCCGGGTCGATGCCCTGCCGCTCGGCGGCGACGATGTACATGCAGAAGACCGGGACGGCCGGTCCGCTGATGGTCATGGACGTGGTGACGTCGCCCAGCGGGATGTCCTTGAACAGGACCTCCATGTCGGCGGCGGAGTCGATGGCGACGCCGCAGTGGCCGACCTCGCCGAGGGAGCGGGGCTCGTCGGAGTCGCGGCCCATGAGGGTGGGCATGTCGAACGCCACGGACAGACCGCCGCCGCCGTTGGCCAGGATCATCTTGTAGCGCTCATTGGTCTGCTCGGCGTTGCCGAAGCCGGCGAACTGCCGGATGGTCCAGGTGCGGCCCCGGTAGCCGGTGGGGTGCAGGCCGCGGGTGAAGGGGTACTCCCCCGGCCAGCCGATGCGCTCGAAGCCCTCGTATGTGTCGCCGGGACGGGGGCCGTAGACGGGGGCGACCTCGTCGCCGGAGAGGGTGGTGAAGTCGGCGTCGCGCTTGCGGGCCTTGTCGTACCGGTCCTGCCAGCGGCGGCGCCCCGCCTCGATGGCTGCTGCGTCCATGGTGGTCTCGTCTGCCTCTCCGCGCCCTGTACTGGAACCCAAGGTCAAGAATTTACTAGGACGTCCTACTAAATTTTCGCGCAAGAACGCCCCGGACACAAGGGGTGTCCGGGGCGGCGCGGCGGAGCGTCAGGCCTGGGCGGTCGCGGGGGCCGCGTCCGTGATCAGCGGCTCGACCTCGCGGACGACCTTGCGCTCGACGAAGAACGCGGCGGTCGGGATGGTGCCGGACACCAGCACCCACAGCAGCTTGCCGAGCGGCCACTTGGCCTTGGAGCCCAGGTCGAAGGCGAAGACGAGGTAGATGATGAAGAGCACGCCGTGGATCTGGGAGATCACGAGCGTGAGGTCCTTGCCCATACCGAAGCCGTACTTGAAGGTCATGCACGCGCACAACACCAACAACATGACGGCAGTGACGTAGGCCATCACCCGATAACGGGTCAGCACGCTGCTTTTCATGCCTACGAGACTAAACCACTCGCGAAAACCCCCGCGGAGGCGGGGAGCACCTCATGCTGCTCGTGCTGTGCACAGCCATGGTCGGCTCACCCCCGCCGACGCGGGGAGCACACGTACTGACCCGAGCCCACTGTAGTGCAGAGCTCACTCCACGTCCTCGAAGTCGTGTGCGGCGATCCGCAACGGCCGCAGCATCCGGAAGATGTCGCCGCACTCGTCCGCGCCGTACGCACCGAGCCCGAAGTCCATCGCCATCAGGTCGCGCGTGGCCGCCTCGACGACCTCGCGGCCCTTGTCCGTGATGGAGGCGAGCGTGCCGCGCCCGTCGTTGGGATTGGGCCGCTTGTCGACCAGGCCCGCCGTGACCAGCCGGTCCACGGTGTTGGTGACCGAGGTCGGGTGCACCATCAGCCGCTCGCCGATCTTCGACATGGGCAGCTCGCCCGCCTTGGAGAAGGTCAGCAGCACCAGCGCCTCGTACCGCGCGAACGTCAGCCCGTACGGCTTGACGACCGCGTCGACCTGCCCGAGCAGGATCTGCTGGGCGCGCATGATCGAGGTGATCGCGGCCATGGACGGCACGGATCCCCAGCGCTGCTTCCAGAGTTCGTCGGCACGGGCGATGGGATCGAAGGGGAGGCTGAGCGGCTTCGGCACGACACGAGCCTACAGTTCGGTCATATCGCGTCCCGGGCCATCTCAGACTTCGGACGCACCGCTCGGAACGCGGGGCCAGGCCACCGGTGCGGCCCCGCGTCGCAGGCTCAGCCTTCGGACGCGGGCCGCTACTGCGGGTCGGTCGCCGCCGCCTCGCGCACCAGGTGGACCGCCTCGGCGAGGCCCAGCCGCGGCTGGGCCTTGCGCAGCACCCTGATCGCCTGCAGCTCCTGCGCGTGCAGGTCCACGCCCTGCGCCGCGACGATGCCGCGCACCCACTCGCCCCGGATCTCGCTCTCCGGCCGCGCCGCCCGCGCCGCGATCAGCGCGGCTGCGCGCTCCAGCCCCGGCCGGTCCTCGTCGCTCGCACCGGCCAGCGCCTCACGCACGGCTTCGTCGATGGCGCGCGAGTCGCGCAGCACGACCACGCCGAGGGCGGGACCCGAGTCCTCGGGCCCCTTGGCCCCGCCCGTGAACCGTCCGAACATGGTGACCCCCTGTCGATCTTGCTCGGCCCCGAGCGTACCGGCAGCCCGCGGTCGGTCAGGACGCGGCGCCGGAGCCGCCCTCGGCGAGGTAGCGCTCGACGGTCTCCACCTTGGACGTCAGCCCACCCGTGACGCCCTGGCGGATGTCCGCCTTGAGCACGAGGGAGACCCGGCCGCAGCGGGCCTCGACGGCGGCCACGGCACGCTTGACGACGTCCATGACCTCGTCCCACTCGCCCTCGACGGAGGTGAACATCGCGTCCGTGCGGTTCGGCAGCCCGGACTCGCGGACGACGCGTACCGCGTCGGCGACGTACTCGCCGACGTCCTCGCCGGCACCGACCGGGGAGACGGAGAAGGCGACGATCATGCGCTGATCACGCCTTCCTTGCGGGCCCGGGCGGCGATGACGCCGGCCTCGGACTCGCGGCGCAGCATGCGGTCGGCGAAGAAGCCGCCGGTGGGCAGGACGGACAGGACGAAGTAGAGGGCGGCGGTCTTCCGCTGCCACTTGGCGCTCACCCAGGCGTCGATCCAGAAGAGCACGTAGATGATGAAGAGGATGCCGTGCACGGCACCCATGACGGGCACCGCGTTGAAGTCGGTGGTCCGCTTGAGGACCGAGCAGAGGATCAGCAGCAGGAAGGAAACAGCCTCCGGGGCGGAGACCAGGCGGAGCCGGCGCAGGGCGGAGGCAGTCTTGAGGTCCACGAGGGGGCACACCTTCGGTCGGGAGTGGCAGGGCGGTCACAGCTTGTGACGGTATTCACAAGCCGCTCCATTGTTACAGCCCGGCTGTAGATCCAGGGATCCGGGTCCGTTCCGGAGTGTTTCAGGGCCCCTGGGGCCTGTTGGAGGCGTATGTCCGCCCGCTAGCGTCGGGGCGTGGCTCAGTTTCGGCTCCACGGGAGCAAAGTTCTCGCCGTCGACATGGCGGGCGACGCGGTCAAGGCCAAGAACGGCGCAATGGTCGCGTACGAAGGCGATATGGCATTCAAGAAGATGACCGGTGGCGGTGACGGCCTGCGTGGCATGGTCACGCGCCGGCTCACCGGCGAACAGATGGAAGTCATGGAGGTGAAGGGACACGGCACCTGTTACTTCGCCGACAGGGCGAGCGAGATCAGCCTCGTGAAGCTGCAGGGCGAGACGCTGTACGTGGAGGCCAGCAATCTGCTGTGCACGGATTCGGCGCTGAAGACCGGCACCACGTTCACGGGCCTGCGGGGCGCCTCGCAGGGCAACGGGCTGTTCACCACCACCGTCGAGGGCTCCGGCCAGGCGGCGATCCTCTCCGACGGCACGGCGATCGTGCTGCGGGTGACTCCGCAGATGCCGTTGCAGGTCGACCCGGGCGCGTACATCGCGCACACCGGCAGGCTCAAGCAGCACTTCCAGTCCGGTGTGAACTTCCGGACCTTCATCGGCGAGGGCTCGGGAGAGGCCTTCCAGATCCGCTTCGAGGGTGAAGGGCTCGTGTACGTGCAGCCGAGCGAGCGCAACACGATCGGGGGTGAGATCTGATGCCGTTCCGGCTTTTGAACTCGCGGATGGTCGAGGCCCAGGTGATCCCGGGGCAGCGGCTGTTCAGCCAGCGCGGGGCGATGCTCGCCTACAAGGGCGACGTCTCCTTCACTCCCAGCATCACCGGCGGTCAGGGCGGTGTGATGGGGATGATCGGCCGTCGCATCGCCAACGAGGCGACGCCGCTGATGAGCGTCGAGGGCAGCGGCACGGTGATGTTCGGGCACGGCGGCCATCACGTCCATGTGATCGAGCTGTCCGGCGACACCCTCTATGTGGAGGCGGACCGGCTGCTGGCGTTCGACGGGACGCTGCAGCAGGGGACGATGTTCATGGGGTCCCAGGGTGGCGTGATGGGCATGGTGCGCGGCCAGGTCACCGGTCAGGGCCTGTTCACCACGACCCTCAAGGGCCATGGCGCGGTCGCCGTGATGGCGCACGGCGGCTTCATCGAGCTGCCGATCAACCCGCAGCGGCCCATCACCGTCGACCCGCAGGCCTACGTCGCCCACCGGGGCGATGTCCGCAACAAGCTCACGGCGGCCATCGGCTGGCGTGAGGTCGTCGGCCGCGGCAGCGGCGAGGCGTTCCGGCTCGAACTCTCGGGCACCGGGACGGTGTACGTACAGGCGTCGGAGGAGAAGCTGTGAACGCCCCGGTCATCCATGACGCGACGACTCTGCCGAGCAACGACAACGTCAACGCGTACGCCTTCAGCGTCGACCTCAAGGGCCAGTGGTTCCTGCAGAAGGGGAAGATGATCGCCTACTACGGGCAGATCGACTTCCACGGCATCGGCCACGGCCCGCTCGACCGGCTGATCTCCGGCAGCTTCCACTCCCCCCTGCACGCGGCTGACTGGGTGGTCGCCGAGGGCCAGGGCAGGATGCTGCTCGCCGACCGCTCCTTCGACGTCAACTCCTACGACCTCGAGGACGGCAATCTGACGGTCCGCTCAGGCAATCTGCTGGCGTTCGAGCCGACGCTGTCCCTGAAGCAGTCGATCATTCCGGGCTTCCTGACCCTGATCGGCACGGGAAAGTTCGTGGCCGCCTCCAACGGTCCGGTCGTCTTCGTCGAGCCGCCGATCCGGGTGGACCCGCAGGCGCTGGTGGGGTGGGCGGACTGCCCGTCGCCGTGCCATCACTACGACCACCAGTACCTGCGGGGGGTCATGGGCGGTGTGCGCAGGCTGACGGGCATCGGTGGCGCGTCGGGCGAGGAGCATCAGTTTGAATTCGTCGGCGCCGGGACGGTGTTGCTGCAGTCCACCGAGCAGCTGATGGGGGAGATCGCCACGGGCGAGGGGCCGCCGCCGCAGGCCGGCGTTCCGCAGGGAAGCGCCGGAAATCAGCCAATGACCCCGCGGATGCCGGGCCAGCTGGGGGACCTCCAGCGCCGCTTCGGGCTGTGAGCGGTACCCTGCGGAGTGTGACATCGAACGCATGACCTCTCCTTGCGCTCCGCGAAACCCGCCCTTAGTTAATCTTTCAACTTCTTAGGTAGAATCCATCTATGGACACCGAGAACGGCACCCGCTGGCTCAGCGACGAGGAACAGGCCACCTGGCGCGCCCATCTGGACGTGAGCCGGCTGCTGATGCACCAGCTCGAACGGGACCTCCAGCCGTTCGGACTCACCAACAACGACTACGAGATCCTCGTCAACCTCTCGGAGTCGGAGGACCACCGGATGCGGATGAGCGATCTCGCGACCGCGACGCTGCAGTCCAAGAGCCGTCTGTCGCACCAGATCACGCGCATGGAGAACGCGGGGCTCGTCCGGCGTGAGAACTGCGAGTCCGACCGGCGCGGTCTGTTCGCGGTCCTCACCGAACAGGGCTGGGAGACCATGCGCAAGGTCGCCCCGCACCATGTGGCGTCCGTGCGCCAGCACTTCATCGACCTATTGTCGCCGGGGGAGCTCAAGGCCCTGCACGCGTCACTGACACCGGTGGCACAGCACTTGCGCTCCACGCGCGGGCGGGGCTGAGCACCTGCCGAGTACGTCAGGTGTGAACGTGTGAGTGAGGCTGTGGGGCGCCTTCCGGGCGCCGCCGCAGCCTCACTCGCATGTGCGGCGGCCTCAAGCCCCGTGCGCGCCACCGCTATCGGCCATGGGTCCCGCGTCCCGAACGGGACTCATGGCCGTGGTGCGTTTGCTTCCGCGATGTCCGGAAGCGCATGGTGCCCACCTGGCCGGGGAGATTTACGGCCATGGCCCGTTCCGCTGTCCATGCACCCTCGCCTGGGAAGCAGCCCGCGCCCATTCAACGGATTGCCGCCACCCGCCAACCGGCTCTTTTCCGCACTTGCCGGCGGCCTGGTACCCGCGGGAATACAACGAGTTGAACGGTTGACCTTCACAGCGGCACGCTGGCCCGAACTCCCCTGGTTATGCCCACCGCCAGCGCCTAAATTTCCGATCGCCGACAAAGCCAACCAGCGAAAAGGAAGGCATCACATGGCGAGAACCAGGAAGATCGTGCTCATCGCCGCAGCGGCGGGTCTCCTCACGGGCGGCCTGGCGGCCACCGCCGGCCCGGCGACGGCCGCTCCGGCCGACTTCCCGACGTCCATCCAGGTGTTCAGCGACGACACGAACCTCGACGAGTACTACGGCAATGACGTGCTGACTCGTCACCCCGCGCACAACCTGCAGGTATGGCGGCTGAACAAGGTGGGGACGACCCCGACCGGCTCCGGCATCTACACGATCAGGGGCTCGTACTACGGAAAGTGCCTCACCGCGAAGGGCCTCAGCCAGCGAATCGTGCAGCAGCCCTGCAACTCGCAAAGCCTCTCGCAGCGCTGGATACTCGACACCGCGCTGGACCAGACCACGGTAGCGAGCCAGAAGTATCCGGACGAGGTCATCCAGGCGCACGGCCAGGACAGGCCGGTCACCCTTGAGAACAAGGGCCGCAACAGGGCCGCCCAGGAGTGGACTCTCTACACGAAGTAACGGTGCGGAGGAGCCTCCCCGTTACGAAATGAGCCCGGCGGAATTCGCCGGGCTCATTTCAGGCGCTCGCCCCGTTTTCCGTGAGACCCGCGACGAGTTCGTCCGCCGCCGCGTAGGGGTCGATCTCGCCGGCCACGACCCGTGCCGCGAGAGTGCCCACGCGCCGGTCGCCCCGCAGGTCCCCGATGCGCTCACGCAAAGCCGTGACCGCGATGGTCTCGACCTCCCGCTCGGCCCGCAGGCGGCGGCGTTCCACCAGCGCTCCGTGCTCCTCCAGCCACGCGCGGTGCTTCTCCAGGGCCTCGACGAACTCGTCGGTGCCCTCGCCGCGCGCGGCCACCGTCTTCACGATGGGGGGCCGCCAGTCGCCGGGGGTGCGGGCCTCGCCCAGGCCCAGCATGTGGTTGAGCTCGCGGGCCGTGGCGTCGGCGCCGTCGCGGTCGGCCTTGTTGACGACGTAGACGTCGCCGATCTCCAGAATGCCCGCCTTGGCGGCCTGGATGCCGTCCCCCATGCCCGGCGCGAGGAGCACCACGGAGGTGTCGGCCTGGGAGGCGATCTCCACCTCCGACTGCCCCACGCCGACCGTTTCGACGAGGATCACGTCGCACCCGGCGGCGTCCAGCACCCGGATCGCCTGCGGGGCGGCCCAGGCGAGCCCGCCCAGGTGCCCGCGCGTGGCCATGGAGCGGATGTAGACGCCGGGGTCGGAGGCGTGCTCGGACATCCGTACCCGGTCACCGAGCAGCGCGCCGCCGGAGAAGGGCGAGGAGGGGTCGACGGCGAGCACGCCGACCCGTTTGCCCATGCGGCGGTAGGCGCTCACCAGTGCCGAGGTCGACGTCGACTTGCCGACGCCCGGTGAGCCCGTGAGGCCCACGACGTAGGCGTTGCCCGTGAGGGGGGCCAGTGCGGCCATGACCTCGCGCAGCTGGGGGGACGCCCCCTCCACCAGTGAGATCAGCCGGGCCACGGCGCGCGGCCGGCCTTCCCGCGCCTGCTCGACCAGTGTGGGGACGTCCGCCATGACTGCTCCGTTCCGTTCCGTTCGGTCCGCTCGGATCCGTTGCGATGAGCCGGCTGGGCCGGGTGGGTCAGTTGCCCGGCACGCGGATGATCAGGGCGTCGCCCTGGCCGCCACCGCCGCACAGGGCGGCCGCGCCCACGCCGCCGCCCCGGCGCTTCAGCTCCAGCGCGAGGTGCAGCACGATGCGGGCGCCGGACATGCCGATGGGGTGGCCGAGCGCGATCGCACCGCCGTTGACGTTCACCTTTTCCGGGGATACGCCCAGATCCTTCATTGACTGCACCGAAACGGCGGCGAATGCCTCATTGATCTCGATGAGATCGAGGTCCTCGACGCCCAGGCCCTCCTTGCCCAGCGCGTGCCGTATGGCGTTGGAGGGCTGCGACTGCAGGGAGTTGTCGGGGCCGGCCACGTTGCCGTGGGCACCGATCTCGGCGATCCACTCCAGGCCCAGCTCCTCGGCCCTGGCCTTGCTCATCACGACCACGGCCGCGGCGCCGTCGGAGATCTGCGAGGACGTGCCGGCGGTGATCGTGCCGTCCTTGGCGAAGGCGGGCCGCAGCTTCGCCAGCGACTCCGCCGTGGTCTCCGCGCGGATGCCCTCGTCCTTGCTGAAGACGACCGCCTCGCCCTTGCGCTGCGGGATCTCCACGGGGGTGATCTCGGCCTCGAAGAGGCCGTTCTTCTGGGCGGCGGCGGCGCGCCGGTGGGAGCGGGCCGCGACCTCGTCCTGCTCGGGACGGCGGATTCCGAGGCGGGTGTTGTGCTTCTCGGTGGACTCGCCCATCGCGATGTTCTCGAAGGCGTCCGTCAGCCCGTCGTGGGCCATGGCGTCGAGCATCCCGATCGCGCCGTACTTGAAGCCCTCGCGGGACTTGGGCAGCAGGTGCGGGGCGTTGGTCATCGACTCCTGGCCGCCGGCCACCACGACGTCGAACTCACCGGCGCGGATGAGCTGGTCGGCCAGTGCGATGGCGTCGAGCCCGGACAGACAGACCTTGTTGACGGTCAGCGCGGGGACGCTCATGGGGATGCCGGCCTTGACGGCCGCCTGGCGGGCGGGAATCTGCCCGGCGCCGGCCTGCAGCACCTGACCCATGATCACGTACTGCACCTGGTCCCCGCCGATGCCGGCCCGGTCCAGCGCCGCCTTGATGGCCACGGCCCCCAGGTCCGCCCCGGAGAAGCTGCGCAGGGAGCCCAGCAGCCGGCCCATGGGCGTGCGTGCACCAGCGACGATGACGGAGGTCGTACCGGATTGTCCGTTCGTACCAGACATGGGCGCTGCCCCTTCGAGCGGAGGGATGTTAACGACGGTTTCCGTCAATGTACTGAGCGGTACCGCCCGGGTCACCGGGCGGAAGGTGTGATCGCGCGCACGTTGCGTAACCACCCCGTTCGGCGGTGCACTGGAGCCATGCTGACGCGCATCGACCACATCGGGATCGCCTGCTCCGACCTCGACAGGACTGTCGAGTTCTACCGTGCCACGTACGGCTTCGAGGTGTTCCACACCGAGGTCAACGAGGAACAGGGTGTCCGCGAGGCCATGCTGAAAATCAACGGGACCTCCGACGGCGGCGCCTCGTATCTGCAGCTGCTGGAGCCCACCCGCGAGGACTCCGCGGTGGGCAAGTGGCTGGCCAGGAACGGCGAGGGCGTTCACCACATCGCGTTCGGTACGGCGGATGTGGACGGCGACGCCGAGGACATCCGGGAGAAGGGGGTACGGGTGCTCTACGACGAGCCGCGCACCGGATCCATGGGCTCGCGCATCACCTTCCTGCACCCGAAGGACTGTCACGGGGTGCTGACGGAACTGGTCACCTCCGCGCCTCCCGGGACCGCTGAGCACTGACCCACCCCTCCCCCGGCCGGTAGAGTGCAGGTTCGGCCGGGTACGGGTGGCCCCCGGACCGGGCTGTACCGATGATCTGACACCATTTCTTCGGAAGGGCGGGCTCCGGGTTCCACCACCGACGCAGTACGGGGCCGGCCGCCGACGCGACCAGGGGACGGATGGACCGCGCTGTGCGGGGCTACGAGCGCCAGGAGAGTCAGCTGGAGGAAGCCGACCACCTCTCGAAGTTCGAGGCCGAGATGAAGCGGCTGAAGACCGAGCGGGAAAAGGCTGTCCAGCACGCCGACGACCTCGGCTACCAGGTCGAGGTGTTGCGCGCCAAGCTCCACGAGGCGCGCCGCAATCTCGCCCACCGTCCCGCCTATGACTCGGCGGACATCGGCTACCAGGCGGAGCAGCTGCTCCGCAATGCCCAGATCCAGGCGGAGCAGCTGCGCAGCGACGCCGAGCGCGAGCTGCGCGAGGCCCGCGCCCAGACGCAGCGGCTGCTGCAGGAGCACGCCGAGCAGCAGGCCCGGATGGAGGCGGAGCTGCACGCCGAGGCGGTGGCCCGCCGGCAGCGCCTGGACGAGGAGCTCAACGAGCGCCGCCGCACCGTCGAGTCGCACGTCAACGAGAACGTCGCCTGGGCCGAGCAGCTGCGTGCCCGTACCGAGTCCCAGGCCCGCCGGTTGCTGGAGGAGTCCCGGGCCGAGTCCGAGCAGGCCCTGGCGGCCGCCCGCGCGGAGGCGCAGCGGCTGACCGAGCAGGCCGCCGGCCGGCTCGGTGCCGCCGCCGAGGAGGCCCGCGCCGAAGCCGAAGCGATCCTGCGCCGGGCGCGCACGGATGCCGAGCGGCTGCTGACCGCCGCCTCCGCGCAGGCGCAGGAGGCCACCGACCACGCCGAGCAGCTGCGCTCCAGCACGAGCGCCGAGTCCGACCAGGCCCGTACCGCCGCCGCGGAGATGACGCGCTCGGCCGAGGCGCGCATCCAGGAGGCCGACACGGCGCTGCGCGAGGCGCGCGCCGAGGCGGAGAAGCTGGTCACCGAGGCGAAGGACGCCGCCACGCGGCGGCTGTCCGCCGCCGAGTCGGACAACGAGCAGCGCACCCGTACGGCCAGGGCCGAGATCGCCCGCCTGGTGAGCGAGGCCACCAAGGAGGCCGAAGCCCTGCGGGCGGAGGCCGGGCAGCTGCGTGCCGACGCGGCCGCGGAGGCCGAGCGGCTGCTGGCCGAGGCCTCCGAGAAGGCGCGCAGCGCCGTCGCCGAGGACTCCGCCGCGCAGCTCGCCAAGGCCGCACGTACGGCCGAGGAGGTGCTGGCCAAGGCGTCGCAGGACGCGCAGGCCACCACCAAGGCCGCCGCCGCCGAGGCCGAGCGGATCCGCCGTGAGGCGGAGGCCGAGGCCGAGCGGCTGCGGGCGCAGGCCGCGGACACCGCCGAGCAGCTCAAGGGCGAGGCGAAGGACGACACCGAGGAGTACCGCGCCCGGACCGTCGAGCTCCAGGAGGAGGCGCGGCGGCTGCGGGGCGAGGCCGAGCAGCTGCGGGCCGAGGCCGTCGCCGAGGGCGAGCGGATCCGGGGCGAGGCCCGTCGCGAGGCGGTCCAGCAGATCGAGGAGGCGGCCAGCACCGCCGAGGAGCTCCTGGTCAAGGCGAAGGCCGACGCCGAGGAGACGCGGGCCGGGGCGAGCGCGGAGAGCGAGCGCGTACGGGGCGAGGCGGCCGAGCGCGCGGCGGGCCTGCGCAAGCAGGCCGCGGAGGCCCTGGAGCGGGCCCGCGCCGAGGCCGAGGAGATGGCCGAGGAGGCCGAGGACCACGCCGGGCGCACGCGCAAGGAGGCCGACGAGGCGGCCCGCCGCATGCGCGAGGAGGCCGAGCGCGCCGCGCGGGCGCGTGCCGAGGAGGCCGCCGAGGAGCTGGCCCGGCTGCACACCGAGGCCGAGCAGCGCGTGGAGGCCGCGGAGGCGGCGCTGCGCGAGGCACGCGCGGAGGCCGAGCGGCTGCGGCGCGAGGCGAACGAGGAGACGGAGCGGCTGCGCTCGGAGTCCGCGGAGCGGGTGCGCACGCTGCGGGCCCAGGCCGAGGAGGAGGCCGAGCGGCTGCGGGCCGAGGCGGCCGCGGAGGCGTCGGAGGCCCGTACGGAGGGCGAGGCCACGGCCGCGCGCCTGCTGGGCGAGGCCGAGGAGGAGGCCGAGCGGCTGCGCTCGGAGGCGCAGGAGAGCGCCGACCGGGTGCGTGCGGAGGCCAACGCCGCCGCCGAGCGGGCGGCCGCGGAGGCCGCCGAGGCGCTCGCCGCCGCGCAGGAGGAGGCCGCCCGGCGCCGGCGCGAGGCCGAGGAGCTGCTCGGGGACGCCCGTACGGAGGCGCAGGCCGAGCGGGAGGCGGCGCGCGAGCAGAGCGAGGAGCTGCTGGCTTCGGCGCGCAAGCGGGTCGCCGAGGCGCAGGAGGAGGGCCGGCGCCTGGTCGAGGAGGCGGAGCAGCGGGCGAGCGATCTCGTGACCGCCGCCGAGCAGACCGCGCAGCAGGTGCGGGACTCCGTGGCCGGGCTGCACGAGCAGGCCGAGGAGGAGATCGCCGGTCTGCGTTCGGCCGCCGAGCACAACGCCGAGCGCACCGTCACCGACGCCCAGATCGAGGCGGACCGGGTCCGCGCCGACGCCTACGCCGAGCGCGAGCGCGCCGACGAGGACGCCGCCCGTATCCGTGCGGAGGCCAAGGAGGCCTCGGACGCCGCCGAGGAGCTGGCGGAGCGCACGGTGGCGCAGGCGCTCGCCGAGGCGGAGCGCGTGGAGACCGCGGCGGCCAGGGTGCTGGACGAGGCGCGCGAGGCGGCCAACGCCCGCCGCGCGGAGGCCGCCGGGCAGGCCGACGAGCTGATCGCCGAGGCCACGGCCGAGGCGCAGCGGCTGCGTGCCGAGGCCGCCCGTACGGTCGAGGAGGCCCGCGAGGCCGCCGACGCCCAGCGCGGCGAGGCCGACGCCGACGCCGAGCGGCTGCGTGCCGAGGCGGCCCGCGTCCTGGACGAGGCCCGTGAGGACGCGGGTACCCGTCGTGCGGAGGCCGCGCAGCAGGCGGACGAGCTGATCACCGAGGCCACGGCCGAGGCGGAGAAGATGGCGGCCGAGGCCGCCCGCATCGTGGCGCAGGCACGTGAGGAGGCCGACGGTCACCGGGCCGAGGCCTCAGCGGACGCGGACCGGCTGATCGCCGAGGCGGCCGAGATGGTCGAGGCCGCCCGCAGCGAGGCGGCACGCTTCGAGGAGCAGGCCCGCGAGGCCGCCGACGCCCACCGGGCCGAGGCCGAGGCGGACGCCGAGCGGCTGCGGGCCGAGGCGGCGCGGACCGTGGACGAGGCCCGCGAGGCGGCGGGCGCCCGCCGGGCGGAGGCCGCGCAGCAGGCCGACGAGCTCATCACCGAGGCGACGACCGAGGCGCAGAAGATGGCCGCCGAGGCCGCCCGCACGGTGACGGAGGCCCGCGAGGCCGCCGACGCCCACCGGGCCGAGGCCGAGGCGCAGGCCGGGCGCACGCTGGCCGAGGCCGGCGCGGAGGCGGAGCGGCTGCGGGCCGCGGCCGCCGAGAAGAAGGCCAAGGCGGACGAGCAGGCCGAGGCCGTCCTCGCCAAGGCGACGGCCGAGGCCGAGCGGGTGGTGGCGGACGCGTCCGCCAGGGCGCAGCAGATGCGCACGGACGCCTCCGACGCGCTGGCGTCGGCCGAGCAGGACGCGGCGCGCACGCGCGCCGAGGCCCGCGAGGACGCCAACAAGATCCGGACGGAGGGCCGGGCCGAGGCGGAGCGGATCGTCGACGAGGCGGCCGAGCTGACCTCCTCCGCTCAGGAGGACGCCGACCGCATCGTGGACAAGGCGCGCGAGGCGGCGGGCGCCCGGCGCGCGGAGGCGGCGCAGCAGGCCGACGAGCTGATCGCCGAGGCGACGTCCGAGGCGGAGAAGATGGCCGCCGAGGCCGCCCGCGCGATGGCGGAGGCCCGCGAGGCCGCCGACGCCCGCCTGGCGGAGGCCACCGAGCAGGCCGAGCGGACGCTGGCCGAGGCGGCCGCGGAGGCGGAGCGGCTGCGTGCCGACGCCGACGCGACCCTGGAGAGCGCCCGCGACGAGGCGGCGCGGACCACCGACGAGGCCCGTGAGGCGGCCCATGCCCGCCGCGCGGAGGCGGCCGGGCAGGCGGACAGCCTGGTCGCCGAGGCGACGGCGGAGGCCGAGCGGATGGCCACCGAGGCCGCCGAGGCGCTGGCCGCCGCGCAGGAGAACGCCAACAGCACGCGCGCCGACTCCGCGAAGGTCAAGGCCGACGCCGTCATGGAGGCGGAGCGGCTGCGGGCCGAGGCCCGTGCCGAGGCCGAGCGGACCGTGGACCAGGCGCGGGACGCGGGCGCCAAGCGGCTGGCGGACGCCGCCGAGCAGGCGGACGCGCTGGTCGCCAAGGCGCAGGAGGAGGCCGTACGGGCGGCCGCGGCGGCCGAGGAGCAGGCGGACGCCATGGTCGGCGCGGCCCGCAAGGAGGCCGAGCGGATCGTCAAGGAGGCCACCGGCGAGGGCAGTGTGCTGGTGGAGCAGGCGCGTACGGACGCCAACACCATGCTCGCCGAGGCCCGTGGGGACGCCACAGCCATAAGGGAACGGGCCGAGGAGCTGCGGTCGCGGCTCGAGGGCGAGGTCGAGGAGCTGCACGAGCGGGCCCGCCGGGAGGCGGCCGAGGCGATGCAGTCCGCGGGCGAGCGGTGCGACAAGCTCGTCGCGGCGGCCACCGAACAGCTGGCGGAGGCCGAGGAGAAGGCGGAGAAGCTGCTCTCGGACGCCCAGAGCGAGGCCAGCAAGGTGCGGATCACCGCCGTCAAGAAGGCGGACGGGCTGATCAAGGAGGCGGAGCAGAAGAGGACCTCCGCCGTACGCGAGGCGGAGCGCCTGCGCACCGAGGCTCAGGAGGAGGCCTCACGCCTTCTCGGTGAGGGAAAGCGGGAGTTGGAGGTGCTGGTCCGCCGTCGCGAGGACATTCAGGCCGAGATTTCCCGTGTCCAGGACGTGTTGGAGGCGTTGGAATCATTTGAGTCCCCTGGGGCAGGCGGCTCCAAGGAGGGCGGGGTGAAGGCGGCGGCGGGTGCCGGCGCAACTCGATCGGGTGGCAAGCAGTCACAGAAGTAACACTCAATCGAGGGGTCGGAATCCGGATTCCCCAACTGTCTACTTCCATCTGCTCGATGAGACGCCGCTCACGCCCCTAGGATTCCCTCTATCACCTCACCGGTCTCTTATGACAGGAACCCCATGAGCGACACTTCCTCCCCCTTCGGCTTCGAGTTGGTGCGGCGTGGATACGACCGCGGCCAGGTGGACGACCGCATTACGAAGCTGGTAGCGGACCGTGACAGCGCACTGGCACGGATCACCTCGCTGGAAAAGCGCATCGAGGAGCTCCACCTCGAAACGCAGAACGCTCAGGCGCAGATCAATGACGCGGAGCCGTCGTACGCGGGGCTCGGCGCCCGGGTCGAAAAGATTCTCCGGCTGGCCGAGGAAGAGGCCAAGGACCTGCGGGAAGAGGCCCGGCGCGCCGCCGAGCAGCACCGTGAGCTGGCCGAGTCGGCCGCGCAGCAGGTGCGCAACGACGCCGAGTCGTTCGCCGCCGACCGGAAGGCGAAGGCGGAGGACGAGGGCGCGCGGATCGTCGAGAAGGCGAAGGGCGACGCGGCTACGCTGCGTGCCGAGGCGCAGAAGGACGCGCAGTCCAAGCGCGAGGAGGCGGACGCGCTCTTCGAGGAGACCCGCGCCAAGGCCGCCCAGGCCGCGGCCGACTTCGAGACGAACCTGGCCAAGCGCCGCGAGCAGTCCGAGCGCGACCTGGCCTCCCGTCAGGCCAAGGCCGAGAAGCGGCTGGCGGAGATCGAGCACCGCGCCGAGCAGCTGCGCCTGGAGGCGGAGAAGCTGCGCACGGACGCCGAGCGCCGGGCCCGTCAGACGGTGGAGACCGCGCAGCGCCAGGCCGAGGACATCGTTGCCGACGCCAATGCCAAGGCCGACCGCATCCGCAGCGAGTCCGAGCGCGAGCTGGCGGCGCTCACCAACCGCCGCGACAGCATCAACGCCCAGCTGACCAATGTCCGCGAGATGCTGGCCACGCTGACCGGTGCGGCCGTGGCCGCGGCCGGGGTACCGGGTGATGACGAGCCGATCTCGCGCGGCGTCCCGGCCCAGCAGAGCCGCTGACGCGGCAGGCGGCACGGCACGTACGGCGCTCGTTCGGGGGATCCTGTGTTCAGCGCGCACTGCGCCACCCGGTGTGGCGGAGGGCGCGCTGAGTGCTTTCCGCCGCCTGCTCCGGAGTCCGCGCCACCGGTGGCGGGTGGCCGGGGGCGCCCTTACCGTGGCTGAATGATCGAGCTGGCGGCGCTGACGAAGTACTACGGCGACGTCCGCGCGGTGGATCACCTCACGTTCACCGTGCGGCCCGGCATCGTCACCGGCTTCCTCGGGCCCAACGGCGCGGGCAAGTCCACGACGATGCGGATGATGCTCGATCTGGACAATCCGACCAGCGGCACGGTCAGCATCGACGGCAGGCACTACCGCGAGCTGCGCGACCCCCTGAAGGTGGTCGGTGCCCTGCTGGACGCCAAGGCGATGCACGGCGGCCGCAGCGCCCACAACCATCTGCTGTGTCTGGCGCAGAGCAACGGCATTCCGCGTACGCGTGTCCGAGAGGTGCTGGATACCGTGGGCCTGACGCCTGTGGCCAAAAAGCGCTCCAAGGGCTTCTCCCTCGGCATGGGCCAGCGCCTGGGCATCGCCGCCGCGCTGCTCGGCGACCCGCAGATCCTGATGTTCGACGAGCCGGTCAACGGGCTCGACCCCGAGGGCATCCACTGGATCCGCAACCTGATGAAGAACCTGGCCACCCAGGGCCGTACGGTCTTCGTCTCCTCGCACCTGATGAGCGAGATGGCGCTGACCGCCGACCACCTGGTGGTCATCGGCCAGGGCCGGCTGCTCGCGGACACGAGCATGGCGGACTTCATCAGGGAGAACTCCCGCTCCTACGTCCGGGTGCGCACCCCCCAGCAGGAGCGGCTGCGGGACGTGCTGCACGGCGCGGGCATCGACTTCGCGCCCGGCGCCGACGGCGCCCTGGAAGTGGAGGGCGAGGACGCCGCACACCTGGGCGAGCTGACGGCACGGCACCGGATCGTGCTGCACGAGCTGAGCCCGCAGCAGGCCTCGCTGGAGGAGGCGTTCATGCGGCTGACGGCCGGGTCGGTGGAGTACCACGCGCACGACAACCACCAGCCGCCGGGAACGGCCGCAGGTACGGGTACGAGCGCGGGTGCGGGCTGGGGAGCCGACTGGCGGAAGAAGGGGTCCTGACGATGGCCGTGGTGACTCAGGTACTCCAATCGGAATGGACAAAGATCAAATCAGTGCGTTCCACGGTGTGGACGCTCGGGCTCGCCGTGGTCGTGACGGTGGCTCTCGGCGCGCTGATCAGTGCTTTGTCGAAGAACGAGTTCGAGAAGCTGTCACCCCGGGAGAAGATCCAATTCGATCCGACGTTCATCAGCTTCGCGGGGATGGGACTCGGCCAGCTGGCATTGATCGTTTTTGGCGTGCTGGTCGTTTCCAACGAATACAGCACCGGAATGATCCGCACTTCGCTCGCGGCCGTTCCCCAGCGCGGCATCTTTCTCTTCAGCAAGCTCGCCGTCGCCGCGCTGCTCGCATTCGTCGTCGCCATGGTCACCAGCTTTGTGACGTTCTTCGCCGGCCAGGCGATGCTCGGCGCCTACAAGGCACATCTCGGCGATCCGGGCGTCCTGCGCGCGGTGCTCGGCGGCGGCCTCTACATGACGCTGATCACGGTCTTCTCGATGGCCGTCGCGACGATGCTGCGCAGCCCGATGCTCTCGCTCGGCATTCTGATGCCGTTCTTCTTCCTGATCTCGGCGATCCTGGGCAACGTCTCGGCCACGAAGAAGGTGGGGCAGTACCTGCCGGACCAGGCCGGCCAGAAGGTCATGCAGGTCGTCGCCGCTGACGACGCCCCGTACGGGCCGTGGGGCGGCTTCGCGATCATGGTGCTGTGGGTGGTGGCGGCGCTGGCCGGCGGGTACGTCCTGCTGAAGAGGCGGGACGCGTAGGCAAGCCGCGGCGTGTGATGCGGGTGCTGTGTCCTCAACCGCCGGACCCGGGGCCCGGGGGCGGAGCCACCGGTTTCGGGAAGGGGCGGGCCTGGGGAAAGATCCCGTCATGACGCGCCGCACCCTGCGAGCCCTCGGCCTGGACGTCGCCCCCGCGCGCCATCCGCTCAGCTACCCCGGCCGCCCGGTCACCGAGCCCGCGCTGCTGGCCGGCGAGGAGCTGACACCGCTGGTGGCGGGCCCGGGCCGGCTCGGCACGTGGCGCGTCGGCACCGCCGCCCTCGACCACGTCCTCGCCTCTCTCGGCTGCCCGCTCACCGGCCGCCGCCACCCGGTCCTCGCCGTCGGCTCCAACGCCTCCCCCGCCCAGCTCGCCCACAAGCTCACCCGGCAGGGCCTGCCGGCGACCGTGCCGATGGTCCCGGTGCGGGTGCGCGGCATCGGCGTGGGCTGCTCGGGGCACATCGGACGGTTCGGGTACGTGGCGGCGGCCCCGTACGCGGACCCGGCGGCGGAGCGCCCGCTGGTGGCGAGCTGGCTGGACGCCGGACAGCTGGCGGCTGTGGACGCCACGGAGCTCAACTACTGGCGCGTCCTGCTGCCCGGGGACGCGTTCGCGATGGTGCTGCCGTCCGGGCGGCGGCTGGGCGGCGCGTATCTCTACGTCAGCAAGTGGGGCGTGCTCACCGACCCCGGCAGCGGGCTGCCCCGCCCGGGCGGCGGCGACCAGAGCGCCCTGCTCGCGGCACTGCTGCTGGCCTCGCCGCGGCTGCGTGCCCTGCTCGGGCCCGGCCCGGGGAACTGGGTGGAGCGGGCCGCGGCCGACGCACGGGTGCGGGCGGCGGGGGCGCAGGTGTTCGTCGACGAGGGCTGGGTGCGGAGCCCCGAGGGGCTTCCCGCATACGACCCCGCACACGGCGGCGACGGGGCGAGCGCGCTCTGCCAGGACGATCTGGAAGACAACCCTCCGCAGGTCTCTCCGGCCCTTACCCATGCCACAACTCGCACAAATCGGGAACCGTCAATCCCTCGTCTATCCTCCTAACCCTTACGGGGGCTTTTCGCCCTGACCGAGTTCGCAAGGGGCGAGGAATGATCGAGGCAGTCGGTCTGACGAAGCGCTACGGCGCCAAGACAGCCGTGCACAACCTGACGTTCCGGGTGCGGCCGGGCGCCGTCACCGGTTTCCTGGGGCCCAACGGCTCCGGCAAGTCGACGACCATGCGCATGATCCTCGGCCTGGACATGCCCACCGCCGGCCGGGTCACCATCGGCGGCCACCCCTTCCACAAGCTCCCCAACGCCCCCCGCCAGGTCGGTGCCCTCCTCGACGCCAAGGCCGTGCACGGCGGGCGCAGCGCCCGCCAGCACCTGCTGTCCCTGGCGCAGCTCTCCGGCATCCCGGCCCGCCGCGTCGACGAGGTCCTCGGCGTCGTCGGCCTCCAGGGCGTGGCGAGGAAGCGCTCCAAGGGCTTCTCCCTCGGCATGGGGCAGCGCCTGGGCATCGCCGCGGCGCTGCTCGGCGACCCGCAGGTGCTGCTCTTCGACGAGCCGGTCAACGGCCTGGACCCCGAGGGCATCCTCTGGGTCCGTAACCTCATGAAGCGGCTGGCGGCCGAGGGCCGTACGGTCTTCGTCTCCTCGCACCTAATGAGCGAGATGGCGCTGACCGCCGACCACCTGATCGTCATCGGGCGCGGGCAGCTCATGGCCGACATGAGCATCAAGGACTTCATCTCGGCGAACTCCGCGGACTTCGCCCGCGTCCGTACCCCCGACGGCGAGCCGGAGGGCCGCGAGAAGCTCACGGCCGCCCTGGTGGAGGCCGGCGCCCAGGTCCTGCCGGAGCAGGACGGCGCCCTGCGGGTGACGGGGCTGGCGCTGCCGCGGATCAGCGACCTCGCGCACGGCGCGGACGTCCGCCTCTGGGAGCTCTCCCCGCACCAGGCCTCCCTGGAGGAGGCGTACATGCGCATGACCCAGGGCGCGGTCGACTACCGCTCGACGGTGGACCAGCGCGCCGGTCTCCAGGCGCCCGCCCAGCCGTGGCAGCAGACCGCCGCGGCCCCGCAGGGCTGGCCCGAGCAGGCGTACCCGGTCCTGCCGGGCGAGCAGCCGAACCCGTACGCCCAGGCCCAGGCCCAGGCGGCACGGCAGCCCGGCCCGGCCATGCCGGCCGCCGGCACACAGCCGTCGGCGCCTCAGGCCCCGCATGCACATCAGCAGCCGGCCGCGGCCCAGCAGGCACCGCACGCACCGCAGCTGCAGCCGCAGGCACCGCAGTGGCAGGCACCTCAGGCACCGCAGCCCCAGGCCGCCGCCCCGCAGGCACCGCAGCCGCAGCCGCAGGCCGCCGCGCCCGCACCGCACCGGCCCACCGCGGCCGTCGCAGCGCCCGCCGCCCCCGCCCCCGCCCCCGACCACGCCCCCGCCGGCCCGACCAAGCGCGACAGCGAGGACGCCCGATGACCACTCCCCAGCACCCCGCGCCCCCGCAGCACGCTCCGCAGCACCCGCCGCAGGCCTCCGCGGGCGCGCCCGCCTACGGGCAGCCGTCCGCGCCGCAGGGCGGCTACTGGCCCGGCCAGGCGCCCGCCGCCGGCTACGTCTCGCCGATCCCGATCCGCAGGGCCACCCTCGCCGACGCCCTGCTCTCCGAGTGGACCAAGATCCGCTCGGTCCGCTCCACGATGTGGACGCTCGGCGTGATGATCGTGCTCGTCGTCGGCATCGGCCTGCTGGTCGCGACGGCGTACAGCAGCACGAGCAGCACGCTGGAGGGCAACTCCCCCCTGGGCCTCGGCTTCTTCGGCATCCTGCTGGGCATCGTCTGCGTGATCACGCTCGGCGTGCTGACGATCTCGTCCGAGTACGGCACGGGCCTGATCCGCACGACGCTGACCGCCTGCCCGGACCGCGGCCGCGTGCTGACGGCCAAGGCGATCGTGTTCTTCCTTCTCACGTTCGTGATCACACTGCTGTCGACCCTGCTGGTGGCGATGGCCGACATCGCGCTGCTGGGCGACCGGTCCACCGTCGAACCGAGTGCGGGGGAATGGCTCCGGGCGACGGTCGGCGTGAGCCTTTACGTGGCGGCGCTCGGCCTGCTGGCCCTCGCCATGGGCACGCTGCTGCGGCACTCCGCAGGGGCCATCACGGTCATGCTGGGCGTGGTGCTGCTCCCGCTGGTCCTGGCGATGTTCATGGTGGGCGACGCCCTTGAGGACCTCCGCAAGGGCCTGTTCGATTACTCGATCCCCAACCAGCTGTCGGCGTTCTACACCACCGCGGCCGGTGCGATGGACGAGGGTCCCACGGGCTGGGACTCCCTGTGGATCATGCTGGGCGTGGCGGCCGTGGCCATGGCCGGCGCCTACGCCTCACTCCTGCGGCGCGACGCCTAGGTCCGCACCGGCCGCCCGCCCGGCCGTCAGTACCTCGGCGCGTTACGGGACCGCTGGAGCCGCACGCTCCGGCGGTCCTTCGCGTTCCAGCAGGCCTTGTGCCAGTGGCGCCGGTCGTCGATCCCTCCGCCGTACTGCGGCCAGGCGACCACGTGCGGCACCCCCGGGGGGATCTCCTGGTCGCAGCCGGGGCAGCGGTAGTGCTTGGCCGCCGCACCGCCCCCGATCATGCGGACCGCCCAGTCCTCGCCCTGCCAGGCCTCCGTGCGCTCCAGGCCGTACCGCGCGCCGCTCTCGTCGCGCGGGAGGGGGGCTTGTTTGTCGGCGCCGCCTCGCGGGCGGTTTCGGCGCGGAGACACGGGGCACCTCGGGAGGTCTGGGGCTACGGGTCGCGACCAGCCTACGCGGCACGGTCACCACCCCGGTCCGGCATCCTCGCGGCACTATGGCGTCCGCGCTCCGATCATCATGAAAACTTCACGCTCGGCCGTACCTTTGGCACGTGTCAGCCGTTATTGCCTCCAGGGGGATGCCGCGTCGGTCGCTAGGAGGAACAAGAGCGATGCGCGTTGGAGCATTTGTCCTGGCCGCCCAGTTCCCGGGCCAGGGCCACGAGGAGGCGCTGTACCGGGCCGTCCGCTCGGCCGAGGTCGCCGAGGAGGCGGGGCTGGCCGCGGTCTGGCTGGCGGAACACCACTTCGTCCCGTACGGGGTCTGCCCGTCCGCCGTCACCCTGGCAGCCCTGCTGCTCGGCCGCACCCGCACCATCGACGTCGGCACGGCCGTGAGCGTGCTGCCCACCACCCACCCCGTGGCCCTGGGGGAGCAGGCGGCGCTGCTGCACCTGACATCGGGCGGAAGGTTCACTCTCGGGGTGGGCCGGGGCGGGCCGTGGGTCGACCTGGAGGTGTTCAACTCAGGCCTGGGGGCGTACGAAGAGGGGTTCCCCGAATCGCTCGAATTGCTGATGCGGTGGCTGCGCGAGCCCCGGGTCGGCAGTGCCGGTGAACGGTTCGCCTTCCGCGAGGTGCCGGTCGTGCCCCGGCCCGACGACCCGCTGGACTCCACCGGCCCCGGGGTGATCGTCGCCTGCACCTCCCCCGCGAGCGTGCGGCTGGCGGCGGCCCACGGCCTGCCCATGCTGCTCGGCATGCACAGCACGGACGAGGAGAAGGCGGAGATGGTGGCCTGCTGGCGCAAGTGCGCTCTGGAGGCCGGGAGTTCACCGGAGACGGTGGCGGCGGCCGGCCATGTGGCCGCCGGGGTGGTGCAGATCGCGGACCGCGCCCAGGAGGCGAGGGAGACGCTGCTGAAGGCGATGCCGGGCTGGCTGCACTACGGCCTGTCGGCGCATGTGACGGTCGACGGCAGGGCGCGCGCGATGCGCGATCCCCTCGCGTATACGGAGTTGCTGTGCGAGCTGCATCCCGTCGGCTCGCCCCGGCTGTGCGCGGACCGGCTGGCGGTCACCTCCGAGCGGACGGGCATCAGCCGCTTCGCCCTCCTCGCCGAGGGCTCCGGCGACCTCGCGGCCACCGAGGAGAACCTGCGCCGGCTCGGCTCGGAAGTACTTCCCCTGCTCGCCTGACTCCCCCGTGCCCCCTGCCCCAGGCCCCCTGGCGGAGCTGCCGCCCCCGCGCTCTCTCGCCTCCCGGACCGGAGCGGCAGCACGGTACGCGTCAGCAGTCGCGGAGCTCCGGCGACTGGTTCAGCAGCTGCCCCCGGACCGAGGTGAAGCGGGCCAGGCGTTGGTCCACCGAGCGGTCGACGGGGAAGACCGCCACCCGGTGGCAGTTCTGGAACGCCAGCCGGACCCCGAAGTGTCGTTGCAGCGCACCACGAATCGCGTCACTCGCCAGGGCGCGCAGCAGCTGGCCGCGCGCCTGCTCGTCCGGCGGGGGCGTCCGGTTGTCGGCGAACTCTCCGCCCTCGACCTGGAGCCGGTCCACCAGAGAGCTGATCATCTCCCACGCATAGGGCAGGGAGTTCCGGACGCAGTCGACGAAATCGGCTTCGTCGACCTCGCCTCGCTCGGCCTGTTCAAGGAGGGCCGGTGAGACGTCGAGCGACATGAGGTTCTCCTCTCGCGACCCCGCGAGCGGGGTCTCAGGGATGGGCGAGCGGACGACGACGCCCAGTGCCCGTACGGCGACCGCCCGCTTCAACGGTAATCCGGCCACTGCTGCCCCACCAGGAGAACACCGACAACTGGCCAAAGCCCGAGGGCCGGTCCAGGGCGAATCGCGTGGAGTGGCGGAAGTCGAGTAGCGTGACACACCATGCGTCTCGTCATCGCCCGTTGCTCCGTGGACTACGCGGGCCGGCTCACCGCCCATCTGCCCTCCGCCCCCCGACTGATTCTGGTCAAGGCGGACGGCAGCGTCAGCATTCACGCGGACGACCGGGCCTACAAGCCCCTCAACTGGATGTCCCCGCCGTGCACGCTCAAGGAGGACGTCGAAGACGGCACCGGCGTGTGGACGGTGATCAACAAGGCGGGCGAGAAGCTCATCATCACCATGGAAGAGGTCCTGCACGACTCCTCGCACGAGCTCGGCGTCGACCCCGGCCTCATCAAGGACGGTGTGGAAGCGCACCTGCAGGAGCTCCTCGCGGACCGCATCGAGACCCTCGGCGAGGGCTACACCCTGGTCCGCCGCGAGTACCCCACGGCCATCGGCCCGGTCGACATCCTCTGCCGCGACGCGGACGGCGCGACGGTGGCCGTCGAGCTCAAGCGGCGCGGCGACATCGACGGTGTGGAGCAGCTCACCCGCTACCTGGAGCTCCTCAACCGCGACCCGCACCTCGCTCCCGTGCGCGGCGTCTTCGCCGCCCAGGAGATCAAGCCGCAGGCTCGCGTGCTCGCCACGGACCGCGGCATCGGCTGCGTCGTCCTGGACTACAACGCCCTGCGCGGCATCGAGGACGACAAGCTGCGACTGTTCTGAGGGCTTCTTGTCCTCAAACGCCGGACGGGCTGCCATCGCAGCCCGTCCGGGGGCACCTCCCAGCGGTAGCTGGGGGAGCTTGAGGACCGGGGTCCGGGGCGGAGCCCCGGTCACCTAGACGACAGGCGTGCCGCCCCCGGCAGACGGGTTGCCCGACGCCGGCCCGCTCGCCGAGTCGGAGCTGCCGCCCGCGGGAGGCTGGGACGGAGTCGTCGGCGGGTCCGGAGACTTCGTCGGCGGCTGCCCGTCACCCGTCCTGGTGGGCGTCGGCTGCGTGGTCGGCGGCTTCGGGGACTCCCCGCCGCCGGGCGTGCGCGTGGGGCTCTGCGGGGGCCGGCCCGGGCTGGACGGCGCCCCCGTCGCCGGGCCGCCGCTGGTCTGCGGGGCGGACGGCGAAGCACTGCCGGAGGGGCCCGGCGTACCGGGCCCGTCGCTCGTGCCGGGCGTCCGCCCGGGCTCCCGCGGCCTGTCCTGCACCTGTGGCGCTCCCGGCTCGCCCGCCGTCGGCTCGTCGGCGCTCAGCCCGCCGTCGCCGTCCTGCTGGGACGCCGACCGGCCCGGTTGCACCGTGTCCGAGTGCGTGCCGCCCTTGTCACCGGAGGTGGCGCCGAGGGTGACGACCGTGCCGAGCACGGCCGCGAGGAGAGCACCCGCGCCCGCCGCGAGGAGGTTGCGCCGGTTGCCGCCGGACATCAGCTTCTGCGCCCACGACTGTTCGGCCACCGGACCGCGCTGCGGGGCGGCGGGCGGCCGGGCCGCCGACGCGCCCGGCGGCAGGATCTTGTTGACGACCGTGGTCGTGGAGTCGTCCGGCTGCCGGCGCGCGAGCACCGGAGGCACCTTCGCGGGCGGCGCGGCCGACTCCTCGCTGCGCGCGTCCGGGATCTCCTCGCCGGCCGGCGTGTGGCTGTCGCCGCTGACGCGCTGCCGGCCGTCCGTCCTGCCCGGCAGGGGCGGCAGCGGCGGCAGGGGCGGCACGGGCCCGGAGGGGGGACGCGACGGGGCGCCGCCGGGGCCGGGCCGGGCGCCCATGGCCAGGCCGGAGCGGTCGGCGACCAGCGCCAGCGCCCGCCGCCCGGCGACGGCGCCGCGCTTGTCCGCGAGGACGCCGCGCAGGCCGATGGACGCCTCCAGCTCGGCGCGGGCCCGGTCGAGGTTGCCGCTGCACAGGGCGAGTACGCCCAACTCGTGGTGGAAATACGCTTCTTCACCGACTTCGCCCGCGAGTCGGGCGGCCTCCTGCCCGTAGCGCAGGCTGCGCTCCCACGCGCCCCAGTGCAGCGCCGCCGCGAACGCCGGCGCGGCGGTGCGGGCCAGCAGCACGGCGGCGGCGCGGTGCCCGGCCTCGGCGTCGCCGATCAGGGCGCCCATCGTGGCGAGGACCGCGTCGGACTCGACGGCGATCCGCTCGGGGGTGACGGAGGGGTGCCCGGCCCACCAGGCGTAGTGCTGGGCGGCGGCGTGCGCCTTGGCGGTGGCGTCACTGCCGTAGCCCTCGGCGAGAAGCTGGTCGGCGATGCCGGCGGCCAGCCGGTAGTGCGCGCCGACGGTGGTGATCAGGCCGCAGGAGAGGAGCTCGCCGATGGCGGCGTCGGCGTGGGTGTCGCCGGCCAGGGCGGGCAGATGCGCCTGGTGGGGCACCTCGCCGCCCAGGGCGACCGCGAACCGCAGGGTCTCGCGGGCGGCCTTGGACAGCCGGGAGGAGAGCAGGACGGCAGGCGCCGCGGCCTCGGCGAGGCTCGGCAGCGCGATGCCCTGGGCATCGGCGCTCCCGTCGGTCTCCTCGGCGGCGCCGGAGGCGGCGTAGGGCCGTTCGGCGAAGACCCCGTACTCGTCGACGGCCGCCGGGCCACAGGCCTGGGCGTCGCGCTGCCGCAGCAGCGCACCGGCCTGGACGAAGCGCAGCGGCAGCCCCTCGGACTCGAACCACAGATCTGCGGCCCAGCCCGCCTCCTCGTCCGTGAGCGGCCGGTCCACGGCCCGCTCCAGCAGCTCCAGGCAGCCGGTGCGGTCGAGCCCGCCGAGGAAGACCTCTTCCAGGTGCGAGTCGGCGGAGGGCGCGGCCACATCGGGGGTGGCGGCGAGCAGGAAGGCGCACTCGGGAGTGGCGTCCAGGAGCTCGTCGAGCGTGCTGCCGCCGAACTCCAGGTCGTCCAGGACCACGACCGCGCCGATCTCGTGCACGGCGGCCGGCAGCTCGGTGCGGTCCAGGCGGTGCAGCGGCGCGTGGTGGACGGCCGCGAAGAGCTCGTGCAGCAGGTCGGTGGGGGTGCGGTGGTAGCCGCTGAGGCGTACGACGCCGTCGGGCGCGAGGTCCGCGCAGTCCTCGGCGACGGCGTCCAGCAGGGCGCTGCGCCCCGAGCCGGAGGGTCCGGTCAGGCGTACGGAGCGGCCGCGCGAGAGGAGCCGGCCCAGTCTCTCGCGCTCCTCCTCGCGGTGCAGCAGGGGCAGCTGGGGGCCGGCCTGCCGGGCGGGCACGGGGGGAGCGGCGGCGCGGCGCAGCTCGGCGCGCTGCTCGGGGCCGTGCCGTTCGGGGCGGTCCGGGAGGGCGCCGGGCGGGCAGGGCTCTATTTCGCTGCCGTCGACCGGGTTGACGGTGACGAGGTAGTCACCGCAGACGAGCTGGACGACGCGGACGGGGCCCTGGCCACCGCTGGATGCCTCCGGCGCCGGCGCCGCTTCGCGAGGTGGGCGCTGCTTGCCGCTGTCCTCGGCGGGAGTGCGCTCGTCGTCGTGGAATTCCTCGGGTCCCCGGTTCGTCGGGTCCATGGTTCAGAGCCCCCAAGATGCGTGGCGTGCCGTCGTGCCCTCCGGCCTGTCCGCACTCCTTCGACCTCCGGCCGGGGCGCTGCCCGTGCCGTCGATTCCGGTCCGGTGCCCGCCGTGGGCTTTGGTGGGCGGCGGGAAACCGAACAGACCTTGGCACAGTATCTACGACCGGGAGGGTGCCGCGTCGCCACGGGACGTCACAGTCTCGTGAGGATCGGGGTACTCGCGCCGCAGGGGGCTCACCGGGCCCGCCCGGCGCCCCTCGTCCCATGGGGCAGCCGGCGGGCGGGTGGCTCAGGCCCTCGGCAGGGCCTGCGGGGAGGGGGCGTCGATGCCGCCTGTCTGGGCACTCTCGATTCCCTCGATTCCCTCGATCGCGAGGATGCGGTGCAGCCGGGTGGCCACCAGGAGGCGCTGCATCCGGTCCGGCACGCCGCGCAGGACGAGCCGCCGCCCGGTGCGCCCGGCGCGGCGGTGAGCCCCCATGATGACGCCGAGCCCGGTGGCGTCCCAGGAGTCCAGCTCGGTCAGGTCGAGGACGAGGTCGCCTCGCCCGGCGTCGAGGGCGGAGTGCAGGACCGTACGGGCGTCCGCCGCATTGCGGACGTCGAGGCGCCCCCCGACGACCAGTTCGGCGTGGTCGCCCCTGATGTGCATATGCGCTCCCGGGAGTGGTGCCTGATGAGGGTGTGGCTCTAAAGAACTGACTGCCTCTCACACGACAAAGTTGCCGCCTGTAAGCGAACCGACACCGAATTCACCCCACAGGGTGAAGCCCGGTGGACGGTTCAACCTCAGTGCTGGTAGAAGCCCTGACCGCTCTTGCGGCCGAGGTCGCCCGCGTCCACCATGCGGCGCATGATCTCCGGCGGGGCGAACTTCTCGTCCTGGCACTCGGTGTAGATGTTGCCCGTGGCGTGCATCAGGATGTCCACGCCCGTCAGGTCCGCGGTCGCCAGCGGCCCCATGGCGTGGCCGAAGCCCAGCTTGCAGGCGATGTCGATGTCCTCGGCGCTGGCCACGCCCGACTCGTACAGCTTGGCGGCCTCGACGACGAGGGCCGCGATCAGACGGGTGGTGACGAAACCCGCCACGTCGCGGTTGACGACGATGCAGGTCTTGCCGACGCCCTCGGCGAACTCACGGGCCTTGGCGAGCGTTTCGTCGCTGGTCTTGTAGCCGCGCACCAGCTCGCACAGCTGCATCATCGGCACCGGGGAGAAGAAGTGGGTGCCGACGACCCGCTCCGGGCGGGACGTCGCGGCCGCGATCTTGGTGATCGGGATGGCGGAGGTGTTGGAGGCCAGGACCGTCTCGTCCTTCACCAGGCCGTCCAGGGTGCGGAAGATCTCCCGCTTGGTGTCGATGTCCTCGAACACCGCCTCGACGACGATGTCGGCGTCGGCCGCCGCGTCCAGGTCGGTGGTGGTCGTGATCCGCTCCAGCGCCTGCTCGGCCGCCGCGGCCTCCAGCTTGCCCTTGGAGACGAACTTCTCGTACGAGGCCTTGATGCCGTCCGTCCCGCGCGTGAGCGCGGCGTCGGTGACGTCCCGGAGCACGACGTCCCACCCGGCCTGGGCGGAGACCTGCGCGATCCCGGAGCCCATCAGTCCGGCCCCGATGACGGCGAGCTTCTTGGCCACGGCTGTCCCCTTACTCCCTGTGCATGTATCTGTTCATTTACGGCTCTCCGCCCGGAGATTAGCGCCCGTGAGCGCGCGGTTGGGCAGTAAGAGATGCGCGTCACGTCCCGAATGACGGACATCACACTGAGACGGCCAGGGGCCGGGTCCCACCCTGCAGTTGGGCCCCTCGCGACTCAGGGGTCACACAGCCCGCACCGTGCCCTCGTGTGGCGCGGGCACGCCGCTCCCCCATCGGGCCGGTGCCGTGACTACGCTCGGACCCATGGTCAATCTGACGCGTATCTACACCCGCACCGGTGACGACGGCACCACCGCCCTCGGCGACATGAGCCGCACCGTGAAGACCGACACCCGCATCGCGGCGTACGCCGACGCGAACGAGGCGAACGCCGCGATCGGGGTGGCCATCGCGCTGGGGCAGCTGCCCGCGGAGGTCGTCAAGGTGCTCGTACGAGTGCAGAACGACCTCTTCGACGTGGGGGCGGATCTCGCCACTCCCGTCGTCGAGGACCCCAAGTACCCGCCGTTGCGCGTCGAGCAGTCCTACATCGACAAGCTGGAGGCGGACTGCGACCACTTCCTGGAGGACCTGGAGAAGCTCCGTAGCTTCATCCTCCCCGGCGGCACGCCGGGTGCCGCACTGCTGCACCAGGCCTGCACGGTCGTACGGCGCGCCGAGCGCTCCACGTGGGCGGCGCTGGAGCTGCACGCCGACATCATGAACCCCCTGACGGCGACGTACCTCAACCGGCTCTCGGACCTGCTGTTCATCCTGGCGCGGACGGCCAACAAGGAGCTCGGCGACATCCTGTGGGTACCGGGCGAGAACCGGTAGCAGGGGGGGGCACCGCGGTGTCCTCGATCGCCGGACGGGCCGGATGTCAGCCCGTCCGGCGGGCGGGGAGGGGAAGGACCGCCGAAGCGAGGCAACCGCTACCGCAGGCCGTTCTCCACGGCCGTCATCAGCGTGCCGCTGTCGCCGGACATCTCCCAGATCATCACGCCGCCCAGTTTCCTCGGCTTGAGCCAAGCGGTCTTCTTCCCGATGGACCACGCGTCGTCGAACGTCCACCACTGGCCACCGGGCCCGGTGTAGCCGTACGTCGCCACCGCCTGCTCGTCGTGGTGGACGGTCAGGTTCGGCACGGACGCCAGCAGATTGTCGTAGCCGCGGGTGCCGGCCTCCTCGGGGAACTGGCCGGGGGCCGCGCCGCCCGCGGCCTGCCACACTCCCCGGGCCCCGCCGTCGGCGACCTGCTGCCAGCCCCGGCCGTAGAAGGCCAGGCCCAGCACGACCTTCCGTGGGTCGACGCCCGCGTCGAGGTAGGTCTGGACGGTCCGTTCCACGCTGAACTTCGTGGGGTACGGGTCCTTGGCGTCGGCGTAGAGGTTGCCCTGGTGGCCGGTGCGGTTCGGCTCCCAGCTGTTGTCGCTGCCGGAGCCGTGGAAGTCGTAGCCCTGGACGTTGGCGAAGTCCATGTAGTCCAGGACGCTGGGCGTGCCGTCCTTGGTGGTGATGTCCCAGCCCGCGTCGATCTTCGCGGGGTCGGCCGGGGTGAAGGCGGTGAGCAGGTACTTCTTGCCGGTCGTCCCGCTCAGCGCGTCGAGCTGCCTGCGGAACTCCGCGAAGAGCAGCGTGTTGCCGGCCTTGTCGTCCTTGGAGACGTGGTTGCCGGCGTGGCCCTCGGAGCCGGGCCACTCCCAGTCGATGTCGAAGCCGTCGAAGATGCCGGCCGCGGCGCCGTTGCCGCCGCGCCCGCCGGTCGCCGGCAGGTTGCCCTTGATGTACATGTCGATGCAGGACTTCACGAACTTCTGGCGCGAGGCGTCGGTCCTGGCGACGTCCGAGAAGTACTTGCTGTAGGTCCAGCCGCCGATGGAGATATTGATCTTGAGCTTGGGGTACTTGGCCTTGAGCTTCTTGAGCTGGTTGAAGTTGCCGGCCAGCGGCTGGTCCCAGGTGTCGCCCACGCCGTCGACGGACTCGCCGGCGCCGAAGCCCTTCTCGTAGTCGGCCCAGGAGTCACCGGCGCCGTCGCCCTGGCCGGGGTCCTGGGGGTTGGGGGTGGTGGCCTTGGTGACGCCGTTGAGACAGGTGAGGTTGACCGGGTCGATGTTGGAGAACGAGTAGTTGATGTGGGTCAGCCTGGCGGCGGCACCCGTGGTGTCCAGGGACTTCACGGTGTAGCCACGGCCGTAGATGCCCCACTGCACGAAGTAGCCGGCCTTGATGTAGTCGCCGCCCGGCTGGGGCTCGCCGCCGCCGGTGGTCCGTACGGTCAGCGGTGCGCTGGCCGGGCCGGTCTGGCCGGCCGTGTCGCGGGCCACGACCGTGTAGCGGTACTCGGTGCCGGGGCTCAGGCCCGTGTCGGTGTACGCGAGCTTGGCGACGGTGGCGACCTTCGTCGGGCCCCGGTAGACGTCGTAGTCCTTGACGCCCTTGTCGTCCGTGGCGGCGGTCCACTTCAGCGAGACGCTGTCCGCGCCCACTCCGGTGGCGAGGGGCGTGCCGGGCGCGCCCGGCACGCTGTCACCCCCGGACGAACCGTCGCACGGGCCGCGGTTGAGCCTGCAGCCGACGGGCTCGCCGTCGCCGGAGGCGACGAAGCCGAAGGTGACGCCGGCGCCTGGTGCGAGAGTGCCGTTGTACTCGCGGTTCGTGGCCGTCACATGGCTGCCGGAGGTGCTGACCAGGGCGTCCCAGAAGGAACCGACCGTGGTGGAGGCGGGGAAGTCCCACTCCACGGCCCAGGAGTCGAGGGTGGTGGTGCCGGTGTTCCTGACCGTCCACTGGCCCTGGAAGCCCGTCCCCCAGTCGGAGGTCTTGACGAATGTCGCCGTCGCGGAGGCCGCGGCATGGGCCGGAGCCGCCAGTCCGACGAGGGTGGCGAGCGGCAGCAGCAGCGCCCCGAGGGCGGCCACCACGGCTCTGATGCGAGAGATGCGAGTGATGCGTCTGCGTCGTCCCAAGGTTCCTGTGCTCAAGGGGTGCTCCCCTGGTGAGGTCCGGACAGGGTGGGGGGTGCGCGTTGTGGGGGGAGCGTAAGAAGGTCCGTACCAATGGTCAAGAGGTCTGGACCAGACCCAACTCCCGTGCCAGCACGGCCGCTTGCAGCCTGCTGCGCAGCTCCAGCTTCCCCAGCAACCGGCTGACGTGGGTCTTCACGGTCGCCTCCGCCATCCCCAGCCGCTCCCCGATCTCCGCGTTCGACATCCCCTCCCCCAGCCGGGCCAGCACCTCCCGCTCCCGCCGGGTGAGCACCTCCAGCACGGCCGGACCGGGGCCGCCCGGCGGGCGTACGGGCGTGGGGCGGGCGAACTCCGCGATGAGGCGGCGCGTGACCGCCGGGGAGATCAGGCCCTCGCCACGCGCGACGGTCCGTACGGCCGCCACCAGATCACCGGCCTCGCTGTCCTTGAGCAGAAAGCCCGCGGCACCCGCACGCAGCGCCCCGAAGACGTACTCGTCCAGGTCGAACGTGGTCAGCACGAGCACGTCGGCGAGCTGCTCACCGGTGATCTGCCGGGTGGCGGACACCCCGTCCAGGCGCGGCATCTGCACGTCCATCAGCACCACGTCCGGGCGCAGCTCCCGCGCCGTCCGCACGGCCTCCTCGCCGTCGGCGGCCTCCCCGACGACCTCGATCCCGGGTGCCGAGCGCAGGATGAGCACGAGCCCGGACCGCACGGCGGCCTGGTCCTCGGCAACGACAACGCGGACCGTCATCAGACCTTCTCCTCGCATCCGACGGGCAGTTCGGCCCGTACCTCCCACACCGTGCCGCCATCCGCCACGGGTCCCGCCGTCAGCTCCCCGCCCAGCAGCGCGACGCGCTCGCGCATGCCGACCAGGCCCGCCCCGGCGCCGGGTGCCCGCGGGCCCGAGTGGTCGCCCAGCGCACTGGCCACCCGTACCGTCAGCGGCCCGGCGCCCTCTCCGGCACGGGTCAGCTCCACCGTCACCTCGCCCGGCGCCGCGTGCTTGACCGCGTTGGTCAGCGACTCCTGGACGATGCGGTACGCCGCCAGCTCCACCGGCACGGGCAGCGCCGCACCGCCGCGCTCGTCGCGCAGCGCGAACGAGAAGCGGTCGTCCGCCACGGAGCTGCGGGCCCGTGAGACCAGCGCGTCGAGGCCGTCGAGCGTGGGGGTGGCGGCGGGCTCGTCCGCACCCACCTCCTCGCGCAGCAGGCCGATCAGCCGGCGCATCTCGGCGAGGCCCCGCACGCTGTTCTCGCGGATCACGCCCAGCGCCTGACGGGACGCCTCCGGCTCGTCGATCGACAGGGCGGCCGAGGAGTGGATCGCGATGGCCGACAGGTGCCCGGCCACCATGTCGTGCAGCTCGCGTGCCATCCGGGCGCGCTCCGCGCCCACCGCCTCGCGCCGGTCCAGCTCGGCCAGCAGCGCGGTCCGTTCGGCCTCCAGCCGGGCGGCCTCGGCACGGTCGCGGTGCCTTCGGACGCCCACCGCGGTCCAGGCGGGGGCGGCCGTGATCACTCCGAAGCCCGTGCCGAGGAGCAGGGCCTCCGGCTTGCGCGTCGCGATCAGGGCCAGCAGCGTCACCAGCGCGGTGAGGATCTCGCAGGTCCGCGGGATCCGGCGGGCCGCAGCCGGCGGCCCGTACAGCACGGCCGCGTAGACGATGTCGGTGTACATCACGATCGTGGCGACGAGCGTGCCGGTGATGATGTCCAGCGTCACCGCGCACGTGCCGATCACCAGGCCCGCGAGCGGAGCCCGGCGACGCAGCAGCTCGGCCCCGGCCATCACCACCAGGTCGACCAGCGCCAGCCACTTCGGCAGCCCGAACCAGGCCTTCTCGCCGGTCAGGCCCAGGAACCACAGCAGGAGCCCGCCGAGCAGCCCGGCCGCGCCGATGAGCATCGCTTCGCGATCGGGGGGCTGACGGAGGAGGCGGACCGGCATGGATCCATCACAGCACGTCGCAAGCGGAACGGTCGTCCCCTGCCTGGGCGGCGGGGCGGCCTGCGACTACATCGAAGGATGCAGTCGGCAATCCTCACGCGCGACGACGAAAGGGCCGGTGGCGGCGGTCACGCTGGGAGCGAGGAAGGGAGAGAGCTGTGATCGTCACGCTGATCGTCATCTGCGAAGTGGGCTTCTGGGTGCTGCTGGCCGGGGGGCTGAGCCTGCGCTACCTGGCCCGCATGCCCCGCACGGGGGCCGCGGTGCTGCTGCTGGAGCCCGTGCTGGAGCTCGTCCTGCTGATCGCCACGGCGGTGGACCTGAGGAACGGCGCCCAGGCGGACTGGAAGCACGGGCTGGCCGCCGTCTACATCGGCTACTCGGCGGGCCTCGGCCACTCCACGATCACGTGGGTGGACCAGCGCTTCGCCCACCGCTTCGCCGGGGGCCCGCCGCCGGTGAAGCCGCCGAAGTACGGCAGGGCGCGCACGGTCCACGAGTGGAAGGTCGCGGGGCGGTGGGTGCTGGCGGCCGCGGTGGCGACGGGCCTGCTGCAGGCGGCGATCTGGTACGTGGGCGGCTCGGGCGACACCGGCTCGCTGCGGAACTGGCAGTCGACCATGCTGTGGGTCGTCGGCATCAACGTGATCATCGCGCTGAGCTACACGATCTGGCCCAAGGAGCCGAAGGCTGCCAAGGCCCCGAAATCCGACGCCGCGGAGCTCATCGAGCGACGTTGACCCTCCCCCGGACTCCGTCCGGGGGACCCCCATTCAGAGACGCCCGCATCAGGCGACATTGACTCTCTGCCCGGGCGGGGCCGCCTCCAGCCAGGCCAGGAAGCCGGTCAGGGCGTCCTCGCTCATCGCCAGCTCCAAGTGCGTGCCGCGGTGCACACAGACCAGGACGATGGCGTCCGACAGCAGCGCCAGCTCCTCCTCGCCCTGCGGCATGCGGCGGCGCAGCACCTCGATGGAGTCCCGCTCCAGCGTCCGGCGCGGCCGGTACGCGTACGAGAAGACCCGGAACCACTCGATCCGGTCACCGTTGTAGCGGGCGACGCCGTACACCCAGCCCTTGCCCGCCGGCTCGGGGTCGTCCTCGGGGACGTTCCAGCGCAGGCTGCAGTCGAACGTGCCGCCGGACCGCTGGATGAGCCGCCTGCGCAGCCCGAAGACGAAGAGCCCCACCAGCACCAGCAGCACGACGATGCCGCTCACGAGCAGAGCGAGGATCATCTCCACCGACCTCCTCGCATCATCTAGAGCAACCGCACCTGCGTTATGGCCTCAGCCGCGGACCGCCCTGGAATTGTTCCAGGCCGGTCCGCGGCTGAGGGACGTACTCGAAGCGGGTCGGGCTAGCGAACGCCCGTGACCGCCTTCAGCCGGACATCCGCGCGACGCTCGGCGGCCGCGTCGGCCTCCGACTTCGCGCGCTCGAGCGCCCGCTCGGCACGCTCGACATCGATCTCGTCGGCAAGCTCCGCGATCTCGGCGAGCAGCGAGAGCTTGTCGTCGGCGAACGAGAGGAAGCCCCCGTGCACCGCGGCGACGACGGTGGAACCGTCGGTGGTCTTGATGGTCACCGGGCCGGACTCCAGCACACCGAGCAGCGGCTGGTGGCCGGGCATGACGCCGATGTCACCCGATGTGGTACGCGCGATGACCAGAGTGGCCTCGCCGGACCAGACGCTTCGGTCCGCCGCGACCAGCTCGACGTGCAGCTCAGCAGCCAACGTGGCTCCTCGGGTCTCCACCCGCCGGGTACGGCGGGTGTTGGGTCAAAGAATAGGGGACGTACGGTCCGGGGGCGGGAGTGCCCCGCCCCCGGGCCGCTGATCACAGGGCTCTGGCGAGCCCGTGGATCAGGAGACGCCCAGCTCCTTGGCGTTGGCCTTGAGGTCCTCGAGGCCACCGCACATGAAGAACGCCTGCTCCGGGAAGTGGTCGAACTCACCGTCGGCGATGGAGTTGAACGCGGCGATGGACTCGTCCAGCGGCACGTCCGAACCGTCGACACCGGTGAACTGCTTCGCGGCGTGGGTGTTCTGCGACAGGAAGCGCTCGATACGGCGGGCGCGGTGGACGACCAGCTTGTCCTCTTCGCCGAGCTCGTCGATACCGAGGATCGCGATGATGTCCTGCAGGTCCTTGTACTTCTGCAGGATCCCCTTGACGCGGGAGGCGCAGTCGTAGTGGTCCTGCGCGATGTAGCGCGGGTCCAGGATGCGGGACGTCGAGTCCAGCGGGTCGACCGCCGGGTAGATGCCCTTCTCCGAGATCGGACGCGAGAGAACGGTCGTCGCGTCGAGGTGCGCGAAGGTCGTCGCCGGGGCCGGGTCGGTCAGGTCGTCCGCGGGGACGTAGATCGCCTGCATCGAGGTGATCGAGTGACCACGGGTCGAGGTGATGCGCTCCTGCAGGATGCCCATCTCGTCCGCGAGGTTCGGCTGGTAACCCACCGCGGAGGGCATGCGGCCCAGCAGGGTGGAGACCTCGGAACCGGCCTGGGTGAAGCGGAAGATGTTGTCGATGAAGAACAGCACGTCCTGCTTCTGCACATCGCGGAAGTACTCCGCCATGGTCAGACCGGCCAGGGCCACGCGCAGACGGGTGCCCGGGGGCTCGTCCATCTGGCCGAAGACCAGCGCGGTCTTGTCCAGAACGCCGGACTCCTCCATCTCCGCGATGAGGTCGTTGCCCTCACGGGTACGCTCACCGACACCGGCGAAGACGGAAACGCCCTCGTGCAGCTTCGCCACACGCATGATCATTTCCTGGATCAGCACGGTCTTGCCGACACCGGCACCACCGAACAGACCGATCTTGCCGCCCTTGACGTACGGGGTCAGCAGGTCGACGACCTTCAGGCCGGTCTCGAACATCTCGGTCTTCGACTCGAGCTGGTCGAACGCCGGGGCCTTGCGGTGGATGGGCCAGCGCTCGGTGACCTCGGCCTCGGCCTCGGGCTCGTTCAGGATCTTGCCCAGGGTGTTGAACACCCGGCCCTTGGTGACGTCGCCGACGGGGACGGTGATGCCGTCGCCGGTGTTGGTCACGGAGGCCTGACGGACCAGGCCGTCGGTGGGCTCCATGGAGATGGCGCGCACGACGCCCTCGCCGAGGTGCTGCGCGACCTCGAGGGTCAGGATCTTCTTCGCGCCGGCCTGGGCCGGGTCGGCGACCTCGACGGTCAGCGCGTTGTAGATCTCCGGCATGGCGTCGACGGGGAACTCCACGTCGACGACCGGGCCGATGACCCGCGCGACGCGGCCCGTCGCGGCGGCCGTCTCAACTGTGGTGGTCATTTATCGGTCACTCCCCGCGGTCGCGTCGGCCAGGGCGCTGGCGCCACCGACGATCTCGCTGATTTCCTGGGTGATGTCGGCCTGGCGGGCCGCGTTGGCAAGCCGCGTGAGCGACTTGATGAGATCTTCGGCGTTGTCGGTCGCCGACTTCATCGCCCGGCGGCGGGCCGCGTGCTCGGAAGCGGCGGCCTGCAGCAGAGCGTTGTAGATCCGGGACTCGACGTACCGCGGCAGCAGCGCGTCGAGCACACCCTCGTCGGACGGCTCGAAGTCGAAGAGCGGAAGGATCTGGTCCTTCGCCGCTCCGGCCTCCTCCGCCGTCGCCTCGAGGCGCAGCGGCAGCAGCCGCTTGTCGACCGGCGTCTGCGTCATCATCGACACGAACTCCGTGAAGACGATGTGCAGCTCGTCCAGGCCGCCCTCGGCCGTGTCCTGCTTGACGGCCTCGATCAGCGGACCGGCGACCTTCTTGGCGTCGGCGTAGGTCGGGCTGTCGGTGAAGCCCGTCCACGACTGGACGACGGGACGCTCACGGAAGCCGTAGTACGCGACGCCCTTGCGGCCGACGATGTACGTGACGACGTCCTTGCCCTCCGCCTTGAGGCGGCTGGTGAGCTGGTCGGCGGCCTTGATGGCGTTCGAGGAGTAGCCACCGGCCAGACCGCGGTCGCTCGTGATGAGCAGCACCGCGGCCCGGACCGGGTTCTCCACCTCGGTCGTCAGGGCGTGCTTGGTGTTGGAGCCGGTGGCAACCGCGGTCACTGCCCGGGTGAGCTCACTGGCGTACGGAGTGGACGCTGCCACCTGGCGCTGCGCCTTGACGATGCGCGAGGCGGCGATCATCTCCATCGCCTTGGTGATCTTCTTGGTCGCAGTGACGGACTTGATCCGTCGCTTGTAGACCCGGAGCTGGGCACCCATGCTCAGCCCTCGCCCAGCAGCTTGCCGTCCGAGGTCTCGAACTGCTGCTTGAAGGACGCGATCGCGTCACCAGCGGCCTGCAGCGTGTCGTCGGACATCTTGCCGCCCTCGACGATGCTGGTCATCAGGCCCTTGTGCTCGCGGTGCAGGTAGTCCAGCAGCTCGCGCTCGAAGCGGCGGATGTCCTCGACCGGGACGTCGTCCATCTTGCCGGTGGTGCCGGCCCAGATGGAGATGACCTGGTTCTCGGTGGCGTACGGCGCGTACTGCGACTGCTTGAGCAGCTCGACCATGCGCTTACCGCGCTCCAGGGCGGCCTTGGAAGCGGCGTCCAGGTCGGAGCCGAAGGCGGCGAACGCCTCGAGCTCGCGGTACTGGGCGAGGTCCACGCGGAGGCGTCCGGAGACCTGCTTCATGGCCTTGTGCTGGGCGGAGCCACCGACACGGGAGACCGAGATACCGACGTTCAGCGCCGGGCGCTGGCCCGCGTTGAACAGGTCCGACTCCAGGAAGCACTGGCCGTCGGTGATGGAGATGACGTTGGTCGGGATGAACGCCGACACGTCGTTCGCCTTGGTCTCGACGATCGGCAGACCGGTCATCGAGCCCGCGCCCATCTCGTCGGACAGCTTGGCGCAGCGCTCCAGCAGGCGGGAGTGCAGGTAGAAGACGTCACCCGGGTAGGCCTCACGGCCCGGCGGGCGGCGCAGCAGCAGGGAGACGGCACGGTAGGCGTCGGCCTGCTTCGACAGGTCATCGAAGACGATCAGGACGTGCTTGCCCTGGTACATCCAGTGCTGGCCGATGGCCGAGCCGGTGTACGGCGCGAGGTACTTGAAGCCGGCCGGGTCGGACGCCGGAGCCGCGACGATGGTCGTGTACTCCAGGGCGCCGGCCTCCTCCAGCGCACCGCGCACGGACGCGATGGTGGAGCCCTTCTGGCCGATGGCGACGTAGATGCAGCGGACCTGCTTCTTCGGGTCGCCGGAGCGCCAGTTGTCGCGCTGGTTGATGATCGTGTCGACGGCCAGCGCGGTCTTGCCGGTCTGGCGGTCACCGATGATCAGCTGACGCTGGCCGCGGCCGACCGGGGTCATGGCGTCGACGGCCTTGTAGCCGGTCTCCATCGGCTCGTGGACCGACTTGCGGTCCATGACCGTGGGGGCCTGCAGCTCGAGGGCGCGGCGGCCCTCGGTCGCGATCTCGCCGAGGCCGTCGATCGGGTTGCCCAGCGGGTCGACGACGCGGCCGAGGTAGCCCTCGCCCACCGCGACGGAGAGCACCTCACCGGTGCGCTGCACCGGCTGGCCCTCCTCGATGCCGCTGAACTCGCCGAGGACGACCGCACCGATCTCGCGCTCCTCGAGGTTGAGGGCGAGACCGAGGGTTCCGTCCTCGAACCGCAGCAGCTCGTTCGCCATGGCCGAGGGAAGACCCTCGACCTTCGCGATGCCGTCGCCGGCAACGCTGACCGTACCGACCTCCTCGCGCGAGGCCGCGTCCGGCTTGTACGCCTGGACAAAGTTCTCCAGTGCGTCCCGGATCTCCTCCGGCCGGATCGTGAGCTCCGCCATCTGGGTTCCCTGCTCTCCTTGTTGGGCCCGAAGTAATTCTGGGGGTCTGGGGTCTTGCTCCCACAGCAGCTGCGCTGCGGGCCCCCAGAGGACACCGTCGACCCAACCCGGGCCGTCAGTTTGCTCTTGAGTTGGTGGCTGGTCAGCCGGCCATCCGGCGGCCCGCCTCGGCGAACCGGTCCGCGATGGTCCCGTTGATGACCTCGTCGCCGATCCGCACCTGGATGCCGCCGAGGACCTCGGGGTCGACGTCCAGGTTGATGTGGACACGCCGCCCGTACAGCTTGGCGAGCGCGTCACCGAGGCGCTGCCTCTGCTGCTCGTTCAGCGGCACCGCGGACGTGACCTCGGCCACCATGCGGTTCCGGCGGTCGGCGGCCAGCTTGGAGAGGGCGTTCAGCCCACCTTCCAGGCTACGGCCACGCGGTGCGGTCACCAGCCGGACGACGAGGCGCTCGGTGACCGGGTCGGCCCGGCCGCCCAGCAGCTCGCGCAGCAGGCCCGCCTTGGCGGACCGGTCCGCGACCTTGTCGGTCAGCGCGGCACGCAGTCCCGGGTTCGAAGTGACGATCCGGCCGAAGCGGAACAGCTCGTCCTCGACGTCGTCCAGGCTGCCGGCGCGCTCGGCCGCGACGAGGTCGGCCGCACTGGCCAGCTCCTCGGTCGCGTCGGCCAGGTCACGCGAGCGCGACCAGCGGGAGCGGACCATGCCCGCCACCAGGTCGGCGCACTCGTCGCCCACCTGGCCGGCCAGCAGACGCGCCGCCAGCTGGGCCTTGGCCTCGCCGGACTGCGCCGGGTCGGTGAGGACCCGACGCAGCGAGACCTCGCGGTCGAGCAGCGCGGTGACGGCGGTGAGCTCCTCGGCGAGCTTCGCCGCGTCCACGGACGTGTTGTCCGCCAGCGCGTCGAGGCTCTCGCGTGCGGAGGCCAGGGCCTCCCGGCTCGCAAGGCTCATCGGCTTGCCTCGGCCTTCGTCACGTCAACCGACTTGTCCTCGAGCGCGTCGAGGAAGCGGTCGATGGTCCGGCTCTGGCGGGCGGAGTCCGCGAGGGACTCGCCGACGATCCGGCCGGCCAGGTCGATGGCCAGCTGGCCGACGTCCTGGCGCAGCGAGGCCGCGGCGGCCTTGCGGTCGGCCTCGACCTGGGCGTGACCGGCAGCGATGATCTCCTCACGCTGCCGCTGGCCCTCGGACCGCATATCGGCGATCAGCGCGACGCCCTGCTCCTGCGCCTCCTGGCGCAGACGCGCGGCCTCGTGGCGGGCGTCGGCGAGCTGAGCCCGGTAGTCCTCGAGTACCTGCTGAGCCTCGGCCTGGGCGGCCTCGGCCTTCTCCATGCCGCCCTCGATGGCCGCCCGGCGCTCGTCCAGAACCTTGTTGATGTTCGGGAGGAGCTTCTTGCCGAGGAACAGGAAGACGATGAGGAAGGCGACAAGGCCGATGACAAGCTCTGGAATCGGCGGGAGGAGCGGGTTTTCCATCTCCTCTGACGCGATCAGGGCGTACACATCAGTGCCTTTCGTCGAAAAAGGTGGTCGTGGGCCGGTTTACTTGTAAACGAAGCCCATGACGATGCCGATCAGTGCAAGCGCCTCACAGAAGGCGAAACCCATGATCTGGTTGGCGCGGATCAGACCGGCCGCCTCGGGCTGGCGGGCCAGGGCCTGGGTGCCGTTACCGAAGATGATGCCGACGCCGACGCCGGGACCGATGGCGGCGAGGCCGTAGCCGATCGCAGCGACGTTGCCGCTGACGGCGTCGGTGGCGGCAAGGGTCTGGAGAGCGGACATACCGGTTCTTCCTTCTCTTTCACGGACCGGTGGGGGTTGGCCACCGGACGTCTGTTGGTCTGGAGCGGGAGGACTACTCAGTGGTGCTCGGAGAGCGCACCCTGAACGTAGTTACAGGCCAGGAGGACGAAGACGTACGCCTGAACGGCCTGGATGAAGAGCTCGAAGGCGGTCATCACGATGGTCATCACGAACGAGGCGCTCGCGTAGGCGATGCCGATGCCGTTCAGCATGTACCAGCTGGCGACGGTGAACATCACGATCAGCATGTGACCGGCGAACATATTGGCGAAGAGCCGGACCGCGTGGGTGAAGGGCCGGATGAACACGTTCGAGAGGAACTCGAGCACGACGACCAGGGGAAGAATCCCGCCGAGCGACTTGTCATAGCCGGTGAGGTTCTTCAAGCCACCGACGAAGCCGTGCTTCTTGAAGGTCAGGGACATCCACAGGACGTAGACGATCAGGGCGAGGCCCACCGGGTAGGCAATGATCGACGTCACCGGGAACTGGGCGACCGGAATGACCGACCAGAGGTTCATGATCCACACGAAGAAGAACAGGGAGACCATGAGGGGGACGTACTTGTCACCCTCCTTCTTCCCCAGGGCTTCATAGACGAGGCCGCGCCGGACGAAGTCGTAACCGGCCTCACCGATCATCTGGAGCTTGCCCGGCACCACCTTGGCCTTGCCGAAGGCCGCCCAGAAGAAGCCGACGATGACGATCGAGCCCAACAGGGCGAGCAGCATCGGCTTGTTGAAGTCGAATCCGCCGACAGTGAAGATCGGTTCGAAGACGAACGAGTGGAGCCCTGGGGCCGGGAAGCCGCACCCTTCGAAGATGTGGCAATCGGTCTCGAAGGCGAGCAGCGTCTGGTCAGCACTCACCGCGAGCTCCTTCAGCGTGGCGCATAGGTACGGCAACCTCGTTGTGTCGGCGCGGCGCACAGCCACGGAACGGCACTGGACTGGACATACGGATGGGGGTGCGGCAGGTCGGCCGGCGGCCGGAAGTCATCGCAGGCGTCAGCTGCACGGGAAGCCGATCCTCACCGGTGAGAACCGGGGATTCGGCTGCCTGCGTCCGCTGTACCTCAGATGGCACCGGACGATAGCAGGTGAGCACGCGAGCATTTATCCCGGCCCTACTGGTCATGACGGAGACCCGGCCGGCGCGGACTTCTTCGCGTCTACGGACTCGGGATCCACATACAAGATCTTCGCCTTCATGTAGGCGCGCGCCTGCGCCGCAATCCATACGAGAGTCGCGGCGAGCAGGGAGAAGGCGAAAGCCTTGGTGTTGAACAGCGTGGTGTGCTTGAACACCAGAAGGAACACCGCCACGAGCAGGATCTGCGTCGTGTAGAGCAACAGGCCCATCGCCTGGAACAGGTGAGGCAGGTGCCGCGCAGTGCGGTTCAGGATGATCAGCCCCACGCCCATGACAGCACCGACAAGGGCCACGCCGACAACAGCGCCGACCCCTCCCTTGCCACCGGCGAGCACCGAGCTGACGGCGACGGCGACCACGCCGGCAACGGCGGTCGGGACGGCGCACTGCAAAAGCGTTCGGGCGTCGTTGGACTGCATGAAGGGATTCTCCGGCGAAGGTCGGAAGCAACGATTCGTCGTGACGAGCGTATCCCCGGGGATGAGACATGGCTCGCGACGAAGGGCCGCCGCACTACGGTCCTTCGGCTCTAGCACCGGGTTTCGTGAACGGTATCACAAACTATTTGATGAGGTCTTTACCTACATCGTGTGCCGCATGTCACACGGAAGGGTCAATGCGCTGGTCACGGGGCTGACGGGGCGCCTTTTGGTCTGCTATTGCGGATGGCTGAACGCCCCCTTCCGGGCCGTTCAGTGATTACTGCCGATCTTCCCACGCTGGGAGAAACGCGAGCGGTCGCCGATGGCCGTGGCGCCGTGCAGACCGGCCGGAACGGGCTCCGGCCGCTCCTCGGCCTCCGCGGCCGCCACGGCCCCCGTGACGGCCGCGGGGACGGCACGACGGCGGTAGCGGGGCGGTACGAACCGCTCCGCCCAACGCGGGGCGCGCGGGGTGAAGCGCGGCATCAGCAGCAGCACCAGGCCGACCGCGCTGAGCGCGACGACCAGCAGCAGGATCCACACGCTCGCCGAGTTCACGGAGTAGGCCACCGCGCCGAAGGCGATCAGCGCGGACCAGAAGTACATGATCAGCACGGCGCGGCTGTGCGAGTGGCCGATCTCCAGCAGCCGGTGGTGCAGGTGCCCCCGGTCGGCGGCGAACGGCGACTGCCCCTTCCACGTACGGCGCACGACCGCCAGCAGCAGGTCCGCGACCGGCACCGCGATCACCGTCAGCGGCAGCAGCAGCGGGATGTAGACCGGCACCATGGTGTGCACGGCCGCCCGCTCCGAACCGGCCCACAGCTTGAGCGCGTCCGGGTCCACCTGGCCGGTGACGGAGATGGCGCCCGCCGCCAGGACCAGCCCGATCAGCATCGAGCCGGAGTCACCCATGAAGATCCGCGCCGGGTGCATGTTGTGCGGCAGGAAGCCCAGGCACATGCCCATCAGGATCGCCGCGAAGAGCGTCGCGGGGGCGGCCGCCTCCAGGCCGTGCCCGAACCACATCCGGTACGCGTACAAGAAGAACGCGGCGGCCGCGATGCACACCATCCCGGAGGCCAGCCCGTCCAGGCCGTCGACGAAGTTCACCGCGTTGATGGTGATCACGACCAGCGCGACCGTCAGCAGCGTGCCCTGCATCGGCGTCAGCGAGACCGTGCCCACACCGGGCACCGGGATCCACAGGATCGTCAGGCCCTGCAGCACCATCACACCGGCGGCGATCATCTGCCCGCCGAGCTTGACGAGGGCGTCCACGCCCCACTTGTCGTCCAGCACACCCAGCAGCCAGATCAGGCCCGCGCCCGAGAGCAGCGCGCGCGGCTCGTTGGACAGCTCGAAGACGTGCTGGAGGTTCGGCAGGTGCGCGGCCACCAGCAGGCCCGCGCACAGGCCGCCGAACATGGCGATGCCGCCGAGGCGGGGCGTCGGCTCCCGGTGCACGTCGCGCGCACGGATCTCCGGCATCGCGCCGGCCAGGATCGCGAACTTGCGCACCGGGCCCGTCAGCAGATAAGTGACAGCCGCGGTGACGCACAACGTCAGCAGGTATTCACGCACGGGCTGCCCCAGGGATCGCGCCGGACATCACAGCCCCACACCATATTCGCGTCCGCCCCGGATCCGTGAATGCAGGAGAAGACGTGCTGCGTGCCCAGGTGGTTTCAAATGATCACATGTGGGACCGGTAGGGCGGAAACCTTCCGGCCAGATCCGCCACCTCGGCACGGACCGCGCCCTCCCGCCCGTCCCCCCGCAGCGCGGCCCCCAGCAGCGCCGCCACCCGCGCCATCTCCGCCTCGCCCATGCCCTGGGTGGTGAGCGCCGCGGTGCCCAGGCGCAGCCCGCGCGCGGCGCCGGGGGCGAGGCCGCAGACGTCCAGCACGATCGCGGCGGCGGCGAGGCGGCGGCGTGCCGTGGCGGCGTCCAGGGCCAGCGGTGCGACGTCGGCGACGACGAGGTGGGTGTCCGTGCCGCCCGTGACGATGCCCAGGCCCTCGGCGGCCAGCGCGGCCGCCAGGGCGCGGGCGTTGCCGACGACCTGGTGGGCGTAGGCGGTGAAGGCGGGGGTCGCCGCCTCGCCGAAGGCGACGGCCTTCGCGGCGACCGTGTGCATCTGGGCACCGCCCTGGGTGAACGGGAACAGCGCCCGGTCGACCTGCTCCGCCGGCCGGGCCCCGCACAGCAGCAGCCCGCCGCGCGGCCCGCGCAGCACCTTGTGCGTGGTGGCGCACACCACGTCGGCGTACGGGACGGGGTTGGGCGCCGCTCCCCCGGCGACCAGGCCGATGGGATGGGCGGCGTCGACGATCAGGTACGCCCCCACCTCGTCGGCGATCTCGCGGAAGGCCGCGTAGTCGGGGTGGCGGGGGTAGGAGGTCGAGCCGCAGACGACGGCTTTGGGCCGGTGCTTTCCGGCCAGCGAGCGCACCTGGTCGTAGTCGATGAGGCCGGTGTCCGCGCGGACCCCGTAGCCGACGAAGTCGAACCAGCGGCCCGAGAAGTTGGCCGGGGAGCCGTGGGTGAGGTGCCCGCCGTGGTGCAGGTCCATGGCGAGCACGGTGTCGCCGGGACGCAGCAGGGCGGCGTAGGCGGCCAGTACGGCGGCGGTGCCGGAGTGCGGCTGGACGTTGGCGTGCTCGGCGCCGAAGAGGGCCTTGGCGCGTTCGGTGGCGATGCGCTCGGCGAGGTCGACGAGCTCGCAGCCGCCGTGGTGGCGGGCGCCGGGATAGCCCTCGGCGTACTTGTTGGTGAGCGGGGAGCCGAGGGCGGCGAGCACGGCGGGCGAGGTGAAGTTCTCGGCGGCGATCAGCTGCAGGCCGGTCGCCTGGCGCTCGGCCTCGCCGAGGAGGAGCCCGGCGAGCTCGGGATCCTGCCGCAGCAGCGCCTCGAAGCCGTGCCCCCACGCGGGGTGCGGCAGCCTCGGCTCCGCGGTTGCCGTGGCTTCGGCCGCGCCGGCGCTCCGGGCGCGCGCGGGGGTGAGGGGGGTGGCGGACATCGCGGGCTCCGAGCTGTGGGCGGGTGCGATGGGCTCACCACCCAATGTAGGCCCGGGGCCGCGCGGTCGCTGCTCAGGAGCGGGAAGCGACTCCCGTGAGCGCGGTGACGACCGGGTCGAGGGCCTGGTTGATCTCGTCACCGATGGAGCGGAAGAAGGTGATCGGGGCGCCGTAGGGGTCGTGGACCTCGTCGGCCTCCGCGTTGGGCGCGAGCAGCCAGCCGCGCAGGGCGGCGGCGGCCTGCACCAGGGCGCGGGCGCGGTCGACCACCCCGCCGGCCTGCTCGGGGTCGGGGAGCGTGGCGGGGTCTATGGCCCGTACCAGCCGGGTGAACTCCTTGAGCGTGAAGGTGCGCAGGCCCGCGGAGTGGCCCATGGAGATGACCTGGGCGCGGTGGTCGCGGGTGGCGGTCAGGACGAGGTCGGCGCGGATGACGTGCTCGTCGAGGAGCTCACGGCCGGTGAAGCCGTGGGCGTCGGCGCCGAAGTCGGCCAGGACGGTCGCGGCGTGCGCCTCCATCGGCGCGCCCTCGTGTCCCCAGGTACCGGCGCTCTCCACAACCAGGCCGCCCGCGGTGGGGTCGCCGAGCCGGTGGCTGAGGGCATGGCGGGTCAGCCGCTCGGTGATGGGCGAGCGGCAGACGTTGCCGGTGCTGACGTGGAGGATGCGGAAAGTGTCGGTGATGGTGTCCGGTCCCGCTATGCCACGCCCCTGCGGGGCGATCAATTCGCCACCTCGAGTTCGGGTACCACCTCGCGCAGCTGCTCGGCGCTGATGGCGCCGGCGCGCAGCAGGACGGGCACCTTGCCGGTGACGTCCACGATGGAGGACGGCACATCGGCGGGCGTGGAGCCGCCGTCGAGGTAGACGGAGACGGAGTCGCCGAGCATCTCCTGCGCGGCGTCGCAGTTCTGCGGGGCCGGGTGGCCGGTGAGGTTCGCGCTGGAGACGGCCATGGGGCCGAACTCGGTGAGCAGCTCCAGGGCCACCGGGTGCAGCGGCATCCGCACGGCGACGGTGCCGCGGGTCTCGCCCAGGTCCCACGTCAGCGACGGCTGGTGCTTGGCGACGAGGGTGAGGGCGCCGGGCCAGAAGGCGTCGACGAGCTCCCAGGCCTGCTCGGAGAAGTCCGTGACCAGGCCGTGCAGAGTGTTCGGGGAGCCGACCAGGACGGGCGAGGGCATGCCCCGGCCGCGGCCCTTGGCGTGCAGGAGGTCGCCGACGGCCTCGCGGCTGAAGGCGTCCGCACCGATGCCGTAGACGGTGTCGGTGGGCAGCACGACCAGCTCGCCGCGGCGGACCGCGGCGGCCGCTTCGCGCAGACCGGTCTTGCGGTCGGTCGCGTCGCTGCAGTCGTATCGCCGTGCCATCTAACGGACCTCCTCGTACTGGGTCTCTGCCTGGGGTCGGCCGGCTGCCGGGGCCGTCGGGGCCGTCACGGGGTGGCCTTGCGGGCGGTGGCGAAGCGGGGCCGGTTGTTGAGGTCGGGGTGGTCGGCCGCGTCGGCCCAGCCGCGCTCCTCGGTGAAGATCCACGGCACCTGCCCGCCCTGGGTGTCGGCGTGCTCGATGACGACGACGCCGCCGGGCCGCAGCAGCCGGTGCGCGGTGCGCTCGATGCCGCGGATGGTGTCGAGGCCGTCCTCGCCGGAGAAGAGCGCGAGCTCGGGGTCGTGGTCGCGGGCCTCGGGAGCGACGTACTCCCACTCGGTGAGCGGGATGTACGGCGGGTTGGAGATCACGAGGTCGACCTGGCCGTCCAGCTCCGGCAGGGCGGCCAGGGCGTTGCCGTGATGGAGCTGGACCCGGGAGCCCGCCACGTTCTTGCGGGCCCAGCCGAGGGCGCCCTCGTCGAGCTCGACGGCGTGCACGCGCGAGCGCGGCACCTCCTGGGCGAGGGCCAGGGCGATGGCCCCGGAGCCGGTGCACAGGTCGACGATGAGCGGCTCGACGACGTCCATGGCCCGTACGGCGTCTATGGCCCAGCCGACGACCGACTCGGTCTCGGGGCGGGGCACGAAGACGCCGGGTCCGACCTGGAGCTCGAGGTAGCGGAAGAAGGCGCGGCCGGTGATGTGCTGCAGCGGCTCGCGGGCCTCACGGCGCGCGACGGCCTCCCAGTAGCGGGCGTCGAAGTCGGCGTCCTTGACGTTGTGCAGCTCACCGCGCTTGACGCCGTGCACGAAGGCGGCGAGCTCCTCCGCGTCGAAGCGCGGGGACGGTACGCCGGCGTCGGCCAGCCGCTGAGTGGCTTGCGCCACCTCTGCTAGCAGCAGGTTCACGTTGTTCCTCTCGCGTCGGCGCCCCGGTCGTCCTCAGTGGCCGGACGGGCTCGATTCTTCATCACTTGACCAGCACCGTCAGCACCGCCAACACCGTCGGCACCGCCGGCACCGTCGGCACCGCCAACACCGTCAGCTCGCGGCAGCGAGCTTCGCCGCCGAGTCGGCGTCGACGCAGGCCTGGATCACGGGGTCCAGCTCGCCGTCGAGCACCTGGTCCAAGTTGTACGCCTTGAAACCGACCCGGTGGTCCGAAATGCGGTTTTCCGGGAAGTTGTAGGTGCGGATCTTCTCGGAGCGGTCCACGGTACGGACCTGGCTGCGGCGGGCGTCCGAGGCCTCCTGCTCCGCCGCCTCCTGGGCCGCGGCGAGCAGCCGGGAGCGCAGGATGCGCAGGGCCTGCTCCTTGTTCTGGAGCTGGCTCTTCTCGTTCTGGCAGGAGGCGACCACACCGGTCGGCAGGTGGGTGATGCGCACCGCGGAGTCGGTGGTGTTCACGGACTGGCCGCCGGGGCCGGAGGAGCGGTAGACGTCGATCCGCAGGTCGTTCATGTTGATCTCGACCTCGATCTCCTCGGCCTCGGGCGTGACGAGGACGCCGGCGGCGGAGGTGTGGATCCGGCCCTGGGACTCGGTGGCGGGCACGCGCTGGACGCGGTGCACACCGCCCTCGTACTTCAGCCGGGCCCAGACGCCCTGGCCGGGCTCGGTGGCGCCATTGCCGCCCTTGGTCTTCACCGCGACCTGGACGTCCTTGTAGCCGCCGAGCTCGGAGTCGGTGGAGTCGATGATCTCGGTCTTCCAGCCCACGCGCTCGGCGTAGCGCAGGTACATGCGCAGCAGGTCGCCGGCGAAGAGCGCGGACTCGTCGCCGCCCGCACCCGCCTTGATCTCGAGGATGACGTCCTTGTCGTCGCTGGGGTCGCGGGGGACGAGCAGCAGGCGCAGCTTCTCGGTGAGCTCCTCGCGCTGCTTCTCCAGCTCCCTGACCTCTTTGGCGAACTCGGCGGCATACTCGGGCTCGTCGGCCGCGAACTCGCGCGCGGTCCCGATGTCGTCCGCGGTCTGCTTCCAGGAGCGGTAGGTGCCGACGATCGGGGTCAGCTCCGCGTAGCGCTTGTTGAGCTTGCGGGCGTTGGCCTGGTCCGCGTGTACGGCGGGGTCGGCGAGCCGCTTCTCGAGGTCGGCGTGCTCACCGATCAGTTCCTCGACTGCCTCGAACATCGAATTTCCCTAGCTGCTGGAAGTGACGGGCCCGCGGGCCTCCTGCTGGACGACAAAGCGCCGGTCCGGTCGCCCAGCCGAAACTGGGCGACCGAGGACCGGCGCCTGCGGGTCGCTACTTCTTGGCCGACCCGGCGGCCTTGCCGAAGCGGGCCTCGAACCGCGCCACACGGCCACCGGTGTCGAGGATCTTCTGCTTGCCCGTGTAGAACGGGTGGCACTCGGAGCACACGTCGGCACGGATGGTGCCGTCGGCGACAGTGCTACGCGTGGTGAACGAGGCGCCACAGGTGCAGCTGACCTGGGTCTCGACGTAATCCGGGTGGATGTCGCGCTTCAAGGGGTTCTCCTAGGTTCGGGAGGGCTCCGGGTCGTAGAGGCGGGTTGCCTTACGTGAACCGGGGCCGACGTACCAGTCTGCCAGTCCTGGCCGTATCCCCCAAAACGGGGGGTCCGGGCCGGTTATTCCCTGGGCCGCTCCGGCGGCCCCGGCGGGGGCGCGGGGCTACTTGACGACGTCGTCGGCGCCGGTCTTCGTGCCCTCGCTGTCCTTGATCGCGGACTCCGGGATCCGCTGGTCGTTCCGCAGGGCCTGCCAGACCTGCTCGGACTGCACGGTGAGCGGCACGACCCGGTCGGAGTCGCGGGGGTCCGCGCCGATGGGCAGCGTCACCATGTGCATGTCCTGCGAGCCGATGCCCTTGAGGCCGTTGGAGAAGCTGTAGAGCTTGTCCACGGAGTTCAGGTCGCGGTCGGTGGTGAGCGCCTTGGTGGCGGTGTCGGCGATCCCGTAGAGCTTGGTGGGGCTGGTGAAGAGGCCGATGGACTTGACCTGTTCCAGCAGGGCCTTGATGAAGGCCTGCTGCAGCTTGATCCGGCCGAGGTCGCTGCCGTCCCCGACGCCCTTGCGGGTCCGGACCAGGCCGAGGGACTGCTCGCCGTCGAGGGTGTGGGTGCCCGCGTCGAGGTTGAGGTGGCTGTCCTTGTCGCGGATGGGCTTGGTGGTGGTGACCTTCACCCCGCCCAGCTTGTCGATCAGCTTCTGGAAGCCGGCGAAGTCGACCTCCAGGTAGTGATCCATGCGGATATCGGTCATCGCCTCGACGGTCTTGACCGCGCACACCGCGCCGCCGATGGAGTACGCCTCGTTGAACTGCGCGCGCCTGACGGCCGGGACCTTCTTGCCGCTCTGCGTGGTGCACTCGGGGCGGCCGACCATGGTGTCGCGCGGGATCGACACGACGCTGGCCTCCTTGTGACCCGCGTAGACGTGGACGATCATCGCCGTGTCCGAGCGGGAGCTGCCCTCGTCCCTGCCGTACTTGCCGTTGTCGCCGGCCCGCGAGTCGGAGCCGAGGACGAGGATGTCCTGGGAGCCGTTGTCGATGTTCTCCGGCCGGTTCTTGCCCAGCGCCGCGTTGATGTCGACGCTGCTGAGGTTGCCGTTGAGCTTGAAGTAGAGGAAGCCCGCCCCCGTGCCGCCGAGCACGACCAGGGCCGCGGCGCTCCAGGCGGCTATTCGCCGGCCCCTGCGGCGCACCGGTGGCTTGCGACGGCGACCGCGCCCACCGCCGGCACGGCGGCGTGGTGAACCCGCCGTCGTACTGCTGCTGTCGTCAGCCATGCCGCTCCTCAGTCCTTCGCTGTGTCTTTCCGGCTACCCCCTGCTGTCTGCCAGACGGGTGAGCTTGCGACAGGGTTGCACAGCGGAATCTGAGGACCGTCTTAGAAATTCGCTGGCCGCGAGGGTGCCGGTGCGGCCTTCGCGCCCGGCGCCACCTGGGATTTCGGCCAATTGATGGCCTTTGATCCGGCCAGCGGCCGACGTCGCGGCTGTGGCGCATCTCTCAAAAGGTCACGGGAAGATCACGATGCGGTGGCGGGCCGGGGGCGGGTGAGTGGCGGCAAGGCAAAACCTCCCCGCCACAGGTGTGACGGGGAGGCTGTTGCCGTGCGGATGCGGATCAGTCGTTGCCGTTGCCCGAGGAGGGCGTGGTCTTGGCGATCTGCATCAGGAACTCGGCGTTGGACTTCGTCTGCTTCATCTTGTCGAGAAGCAGCTCCACGGCCTGCTGCGAGTCCAGCGCGTGCAGCACCCGGCGGAGCTTCCAGACGATGGCGAGCTCCTCGCTGTTGAGAAGGATCTCTTCCTTACGGGTGCCGGACGCGTCCACGTCCACCGCCGGGAAGATGCGCTTGTCGGCGAGCTTCCGGTCGAGCTTGAGCTCCATGTTGCCGGTGCCCTTGAACTCCTCGAAGATCACCTCGTCCATGCGCGAGCCGGTCTCGACCAGCGCGGTGGCCAGGATGGTCAGCGAGCCGCCGTCCTCGATGTTGCGCGCGGCGCCGAAGAACTTCTTCGGCGGGTAGAGCGCGGTCGAGTCGACACCACCGGACAGGATGCGGCCCGAGGCCGGGGCCGACAGGTTGTACGCACGGCCCAGACGGGTGATCGAGTCCAGCAGGACGACCACGTCGTGACCCAGCTCCACGAGGCGCTTGGCGCGCTCGATGGCCAGCTCGGCAACGGTGGTGTGGTCCTCGGCCGGGCGGTCGAAGGTCGAGGAGATGACCTCGCCCTTGACCGACCGCTGCATGTCGGTGACCTCTTCCGGACGCTCGTCGACCAGGACGACCATCAGGTGGCACTCGGGGTTGTTCGTAGTGATCGCGTTGGCGATCGCCTGCATGATCATGGTCTTGCCGGCCTTCGGCGGCGAGACGATCAGACCGCGCTGGCCCTTGCCGATGGGGGCGACCAGGTCGATGATCCGGGTCGTCAGCACGCCCGGGTCCGTCTCCAACCGCAGGCGGTCCTGCGGGTAGAGCGGGGTGAGCTTGCCGAACTCCGGGCGGCCACGGCCCGTTTCGGGCGCCATGCCGTTCACCGAGTCGAGGCGGACGAGGGCGTTGAACTTCTCGCGCCGCTCGCCGTCCTTCGGCTGCCGGACCGCACCGGTGACGTGGTCACCCTTGCGCAGGCCGTTCTTGCGGACCTGGGCGAGGGAGACGTAGACGTCGTTCGGGCCCGGGAGGTAGCCGGAGGTCCGGATGAAGGCGTAGTTGTCGAGGATGTCCAGGATGCCCGCGACGGGGATCAGGACGTCGTCGTCGGAGACCTGCGGCTCGCTGGCGAAGCCCTCGTCACGCCCGCGGCGGCCACGACGGTCGCGGTAGCGGCCACGGCGGCCGCGGCGGCCGCCCTCGAAGTCGTCCTCGTCCTGCGGGCCGCCCTGGGGGCCGCCCTGGGGACCACGGTCACGCTGCTGCTGACGGTCGCCGCGCTGCTGGCCGGCGTCGCCGTCACGGTTGCCACGGCGGTCGCGGTCACGGTCGCGCTGGCCCCGCTCGCCACGGTCCCCGCGCTCACCGCGCTCGCCGCGCTCACGGCGCTCGCCCTTCTGGGCGCGCTCGCCGCGGTCCTGGCGCTCGCCGCCCTTGGCGGCCTTGCCCTCGGCGCTGTCCGCAGCGGCCTCTGCCTTCGCCTCGGCCCGCTCCTCGGTGCGGGTCTCGGCGCGGGCAGCGCTCTCCACGGCCGGCTCGGGGCTGCCGGCGGCCGCGGTGGCACGCCGGCGGCGGCGCTCGCCGGCCGGGGCCTCGTCGGTGGGGGCACCGCCCTGCTCGGCCGGAGCCGAGAGCTTGGGGGACGGCTGGCCCGGGATCTCGATCTGCTGCTGCGCAGCCTTCTCGGCGGGCTTGTCGGCAGCGGCCTCGCCCGTACGGGCCCTGGAGGTCGTACGGCGCTTCGGCTTGGTCTCGGCGGCCTCCGCCGCCGGGGCCTGCTCGGCCTTGGCGGGCGCGGCGGAGGAGCCGGCCTGCCTCTCCTTGATGACCTCGATCAGCTGGCCTTTGCGCATCCGCGCGGTGCCCTTGATGCCGAGGCCGGAAGCGAGCTGCTGGAGCTCGGCCAGGACCATGGCATCGAGGCCCGTGCCGGAGCGGCGCCGCTTGGGGGCGCTGGCAGCACCGGTGGCAGGCGCGGCGGGAGCGTCCGTGGCGGGCGCGGAGGCATTGCCGGCGGCGCCGGCGTTCACGCCCATCAGATCGGTGGTGTCGCTCACGAAGGGGTCCTTCCCTGGAGCGGGCGTCGGCCTGTCTGGCTCGGCGACCGGTTGTGCTGTCCGGCTGCGGTCCTGGATTGCGGACCGGGCCGGGGCGGTGGTCCGCCGCGTTACGGCGGAAGAATCAGTTCATTGGTGCCGGCGTGAAGAATGAGGGAAGGGCACGACATAACGCTTCACTCATGTCGCCCACGCCGATTCCGGAGCGTGCTCGAATCTGCTCAGGCAGGCTGCTCAGGCAGTTTGGGAGGCTCCCGGAAGAAAAGCGGTCCCTGATCGGGACACAGCGCACCGAGCCGATGTGGCTTCGAGTGCAGACTTGAGGTTAACACTACCGGATCCCACAAACATTCCCCCTCTCCAAGACCGGCAACCGCGTTTTTCGTGGGCCCGGATTCCCCGGACGCCACTGGTCAGGCGAGCGGCAGCACGCTCGTCCCCCCGGCGTCGAGGGCCAGCCGGTTGGCCGCCCACCCCTCGCCCGCCAGCCGTGCGACCTTGTCGGCCGCACCGTTCTCGACCAGCGCGAGCACCGTGGGGCCCGCACCGGAGATGACCGCGGGCACGCCGTCCGCCCGCAGTCGGTTGACCAGGGCCACGCTCTCCGGCATCGCCGGGGAGCGGTAGTCCTGGTGGAGCCGGTCCTCGGTGGCCGGCAGCAGCAGCTCGGGGCGCCTGGTCAGGGCCTCGACGAGCAGCGCCGCGCGCCCGGCGTTGGCGGCCGCGTCCACATGGGGGACGCTGCGCGGCAACAGCCCGCGCGCGGTTTCGGTCAGTACGGGTCTCGACGGCACGAAGACCACCGGAACGATGGAATCCGCAGGGTCCATCCGAATGGCCCGGGCGACGCCCGCCTCCATCCAGGCGAGGGTGAAACCGCCGAGCAGGCAGGCGGCGACGTTGTCGGGGTGACCCTCGATCTCGGTGGCCAGCTCGAGCATCGCCGCGTCGTCGAGCCTGTCGGCCCCGCCTATGGTCACCGCGCGGGCGGCGACGATGCCCGCGCAGATTGCGGCCGAGGAGGAGCCCATGCCCCGGCCGTGCGGAATGCGGTTGGCACAGACGACCTCCAGGCCGCGCGGCTGGCCGCCGAGCAGATCGAAAGTGGTGCGCAGGGCCCGTACGAGCAGATGGCTCTCGTCGCGCGGGAGGGTGTCTGCGCCCTCCCCGGCGATGTCGATGTGCAGCCCGGATTCCGCCACCCGGACCACGACATCGTCGTAGAGCCCCAGGGACAGGCCGAGGGCGTCGAAGCCGGGACCGAGATTTGCGCTGGTGGCGGGGGTGCGCACTCGGACGGCGGCGGCGCGGAACGCGGGACCGGCCATCGCTCGATGACTCTCCTTGGTGTGGCCTTGGCAGGGCGTGCGACATCCGCAAGGGCCGCGACGGCAATGCCGCGTGGGAGGCGGCACGGTCTGCGACGGGGCGGAGTGAGCACAGCCTATCGAAGGAAGGTTCACTGACGACATAGGGCGCACAGGAGGCGCACGATGCGTGTCGCGCCATTTCCTGTGCTTCTTTGTCGGCTTTGGGGGCTGCTGGGCGGGGTTGTCGGGGCGCTTTTCGGTCACCCCGGCAAAACCGCTCGTTCTTCCCTACGCCAGGCCGAGGTGCTCGGCGGCGGCACCCGCGTCCACCGGCACGGTGACCGGCTGCGGCGCGCCCGCCACCGCCCAGTCCGGGTCCTTGAGGCCGTTGCCCGTGACCGTACAGACGATGCGCTGGCCCGGGTCGACCAGGCCCAGCTCGGCGGCCTTGAGCAGACCGGCGACGCCGGCGGCCGAGGCGGGCTCGACGAAGACGCCCTCCTGCGCGGCCAACAGCCGGTAGGCGGCCAGGATCTGTCGGTCGGTCACCTCGTCGATGAGGCCACCCGACTCGTCCCGCGCCTGCTCGGCGAACCGCCAGGAGGCGGGGTTGCCGATGCGGATCGCGGTGGCGATGGTGTGCGGGTCCTTCACCGGTGTCCCGCGCACGATCGGCGCGGAACCGGAGGCCTGGAACCCCCACATCCGGGGAGTGCGGGAGGCGATGGCGTCGGCCGCGTACTCCCGGTAGCCCTTCCAGTAGGCGGTGATGTTGCCCGCGTTGCCCACCGGCAGGACGTGGATGTCGGGCGCGTCGCCGAGCGCGTCCACGATCTCGAACGCGGCGGTCTTCTGACCCTCGATACGGACCGGATTGACCGAATTGACCAGCGCCACCGGGTAGTTGTCGGACAGCGCACGGGCCAGGTCCAGGCAGTCGTCGAAGTTGCCGTCGACCTGGAGGATGCGGGCGCCGTGGACCAGCGCCTGGCCCATCTTGCCGAGCGCGATCTTGCCCTGCGGCACCAGCACGGCACAGACCATTCCGGCCCGTACGGCATAGGCCGCGGCGGAGGCGGAGGTGTTGCCCGTGGAGGCGCAGATGACGGCCCGCGCCCCCTCCTCCTTCGCCCGTGTGATGGCCATGGTCATGCCGCGGTCCTTGAAGGACCCCGTGGGGTTGGCGCCCTCCACCTTCAGGTGGACCTCGCAGCCGGTGCGCTCGGAGAGCACCTGCGCCGGTACGAGCGGGGTGCCGCCCTCGCGAAGCGTGACGACCGGCGTACCGGCGGTCACCGGCAGACGGTCGCGGTACTCCTCGATGATGCCGCGCCACTGGTGGGTGCCGGGACGGCTGATGTTCGCAGACATTGCTTCGTGATCCCCTTAGATCCCCGTACTCGCCTTACTCGCCCTCGACCCGCATGATGCTCGCGACCCCGCGGACCGTCTCCAGCGCCCGCAGCGCCTCGACCGTCGCCGACAGTGCGGCGTCGGCGGCCCGGTGCGTGACCACGACGAGGGACGCCTCGCCGTCCTTGCCCTGCTGGCGGACCGTGTCGATGGAGACGCCGTGCCCGGCGAAGACCGTGGCGACCTGGGCGAGGACACCCGGCTTGTCGGCGACGTCGAGGCTGATGTGATAGCGCGTCACCACATCTCCCATCGGGCTCACCGGCAGCCGCGTGTAGGCGGACTCGCCGGGGCCGGTGGACTCGGCGAGCTTGTTGCGGCAGACCGCCACGAGGTCGCCGAGGACCGCCGAGGCGGTCGGCGAGCCGCCCGCGCCCGGCCCGTAGAACATCAGCTGGCCCGCCGCCTCGGCCTCGATGAACACCGCGTTGTACGCCTCGCGCACGGAGGCGAGCGGGTGGCTCAGCGGAATCATGGCCGGGTGCACGCGGGCGGTGACGGACCGCCCGTCGGCGGCCCGCTCGCAGATGGCGAGAAGCTTGATGGTGCAGCCCATCCGCTTCGCGGAAGCGAAGTCCGCCGCGGTGACCTCCGTCATGCCCTCACGGTAGACGTCGTCGAGGCGCACCCGGGTGTGGAAGGCGATGCCGGCCAGGATGGCGGCTTTCGCGGCGGCGTCGAAGCCCTCGACGTCCGCGGTCGGGTCGGCCTCGGCGTAGCCGAGCGCGGTGGCCTCGTCGAGCGCCTCGGAGTAACCGGCGCCGCTGGAGTCCATCTTGTCGAGAATGAAGTTGGTCGTGCCGTTGACGATGCCGAGCACACGGTTGACCTTGTCACCGGCCAGGGACTCGCGCAGCGGCCGTACCAGCGGGATGGCGCCGGCCACGGCGGCCTCGTAGTACAGGTCCGCGCCGTGCTGCCCGGCGGCGGCGTGCAGGGCGGCGCCGTCCTGCGCGAGCAGCGCCTTGTTGGCGGAGACGACGCTGGCGCCGTGCTCGAAGGCCGTCGTGATCAGGCCGCGCGCGGGCTCGATGCCGCCGATGACCTCGATGACCACGTCGATGTCGCCGCGTTTGACCAGCGCGGTGGCATCGGTGGTGATCAGCTCCTCGGGCACCCCGGCCCGTGCCCGGCCGGTGCGGCGCACGGCGATGCCGGCGAGTTCGACGGGCGCCCCGACGCGCTGCGCGAGGTCGTCCGCGTGCGTCGTCATGATGCGCGCCACCTCAGAGCCGACCACTCCGCAGCCCAGCAGCGCCACCTTCAGCGGACGCGTACGCATCATCCGACCTCGTTTCTCGTACATCTTTGGTAGATACCAGTCTCACTCACCGGAAGGGGGATTCCGCCCTCGTTCCAGTATTCGAGATCTGTCTCTCGATTCCTTGCGGTTTTCCGGTCAGCCGACATCGAGACGGAGCAGGTCCTCCTCCGTCTCACGTCGCACGATCACACGTGCTTCGCCCTCGCGCACGGCGACGACCGGGGGCCGCAGCGCGTGGTTGTAGTTGCTGGCCATCGAGCGGCAGTACGCGCCGGTGGCCGGGACGGCGAGCAGGTCGCCGGGCGCCACGTCGGCGGGCAGGAAGGCGTCGCGCACGATGATGTCGCCGGACTCGCAGTGCTTGCCGACGACGCGGGACAGCATGGGCTCGGCGGTGGAGCTCCGGGAGACCAGCGCGACGGAGTAGTCGGCGTCGTACAGCGCGGTACGGATGTTGTCCGACATGCCGCCGTCGACGCTGACGTACGTCCGCAGGCCCGTGAGCTCCTTGACCGTGCCCACCTCGTACAGCGTGAAGGCGGTCGGGCCGACGATCGCGCGCCCGGGCTCGACGGAGATCCGCGGCACGGCGAGCCCGGCGGCGTTGCACTCGCGGGTGACGATGTCGTGCAGGGCCGTCGCGATCTCGTGCGGCTCGCGGGGGTCGTCGTCCGAGGTGTAGGCGATGCCGAGGCCACCACCGAGGTCGATCTCGGGAAGCTCCACGCCGTGCTCGTCGCGGACCTCGGCGAGCAGCTGGACCACGCGCCGGGCGGAGACCTCGAAGCCGGCCATGTCGAAGATCTGCGAGCCGATGTGGGAGTGGATGCCGATGAGCTCCAGCCCGTCGAGCTTGAGGGCACGCCGCACGGCCTCGGCCGCCTGGCCGCCGGCGAGCGCGAGGCCGAACTTCTGGTCCTCGTGGGCGGTGGCGATGAACTCGTGCGTGTGCGCCTCGACGCCTACCGTCACCCGGATCTGGACGGGCTGGCGCCTGCCGAGGCCCTGTGCGATGTGCGCGACGCGGACGATCTCCTGGAAGGAGTCGACGACGATGCGGCCCACGCCGGCCTCGACGGCGCGGGTGATCTCCTCGGTGGACTTGTTGTTCCCGTGCAGGGCGATCCGCTCGGCGGGCATTCCGGCGTCGAGCGCGGTGGCGAGCTCACCGCCGGAGCAGACGTCGAGGTTCAACCCCTCCTCGTGGAGCCAGCGCACGATCGCACGGGAGAGGAAGGCCTTGCCCGCGTAGAAGACGTCGGCGTCGGGCCCGAAGGCGTCACGCCACGCGCGGCACCGCTGCCGGAAGTCGTCCTCGTCGAGGAAGAAGCCGGGCGTGCCGAACTCCTCGGCGAGCCGCTGGACACTGATGCCGCCGACGGTGACGATCCCGTCGGCGCCCCGCGCGACGGTACGGGCCCACACGCGCGGGTCGAGCGCGTTGAGGTCGGCGGGCGGCGCGGTGCTCGAAGCGGAGCGCCCCTCGGGAAGGACGTCGGCGTAACGGGGCCCGGCGGGGTGGGCGGAGCGGCTCATGGCTCTGATCTCCTCGGATGCTCAGAGTTGTGCGGGTGCGGTGATGCCGAGCTGGTTCAGGCCGTCAGCCAGCACCTTGCCCGTGGCCTCGGCGAGGGCCAGGCGGGCGCGGTGGACGACCGAGGGTTTCTCGTCGCCGCGGGGCAGCGTGGGGCAGTCGGCCTGCCAGCGCAGGAACGCCTCGGCGGTCCGTTCGAGATGCCGGGCGAGCCGGTCGGCGGCGCGGGTGGCACCGACGCGGGAGTGATCGGCGAGGGCAGCGAGGAGGGGCCCGGCGCTGTCCTCGGACAGATCTCCGGCGTCGGCCGTGAACCCCAGGTCACGGGCGTTGCGCAGGAGTGCGTGCGTACGGGCGTGGGCGTACCGCACGCGGAAGAGGGGGTTGCTCTCACGCTGGACGAGCAGCAGATCCCGGTCGAGGCCCGGGGGGCACAGGAGGCTCCAGCGGGCGGCGTCGGAGCCGAGCCGCTCCAGGAGGGCGGGATCCGGCCGGAGCCCGAAGGGCTCGCCCCGGCGGAAGTCCGCGCCGAGCACCTCCCGGACGATGCCCCCGCCGACGGCTCCGTCGAGCGTGATGTTGAGGAACCCCGGTTCGGCGATGTCGACGCGCGCGATGCCGGGTTCGGCGGCCAGCCGCCGGCGCAGCACCTCGGCGATCTCCCGGGCGGGGCGGCCGCTGTCCTTGGCGAGCCGCAGGGCGACGTTCGTGGCGTAGTCCCCGCACCCGGGCCGGGGCGGCACCCGCACGCTGACCCGCGCCGGCACGGTGGCGCGCAGCTCGTCGGCCTCGACGGCGCGGCGCACGGTGTGCAACACGGTGCGGGAGAGATCGGCGGGGGTCACAGGACCAGCCTAGGGGAGAAGGGGGGCAGCTCCGCGAACAGGTTTCACCCAGCGGGACGGACGACCGGTCCCGCCTCCCCTGGAGCCACCGCTTCCGGCACCCCTGCCTCTCCCCCGTGGCAGCGCATGAGCCGCTGCACGAGCCGGACCATCTCCCCCGGCTCGAAGGGCTTGGCCAAGAACGCGTCCACCCCGGCGGACCACCCGCTCTCCGCCTCCGGCTGCGTGCAGGCACTGATGATCGCGATCGGTATGCCCCGCGTCCGCGCGTCGGCCCGCAGCCGGGCGGCGGTGCGCAGCCCGTCGAGCCGGGGCATGACGACATCGAGGGTCACCACATCGGGACGCACCCGGTGCACGATCTCCAGGCACTCGGCACCATCGGCCGCGGTCACGACCTCGAAGCCTTCGAGCTCGAGGTTGACCCTGATCAACTGCCGGATGACCTTGTTGTCGTCCACAACAAGGACCCGGCCGGACAAGCCAGGCACAACCCGAGACTAGGCGCGCGCCCCTTCCCGCGTCCGGGTTTTCCCCACTTCCACCCCGCCCGGGCGACCTCCCCCCGACCACCCCCCACGCCCCCACCTCCTGCGCCACCCCTCCACCCGGCCCGTTTTCGATCACCGTTGCCTCGCACCCACCAGGAGCTGGTAATGTTCATCCCGTCGCCGCGAACGAGCGGATGACACGCCCCCGTAGCTCAGGGGATAGAGCAACGGCCTCCGGAGCCGTGTGCGCAGGTTCGAATCCTGCCGGGGGCACTTCGCAGCAACCAGCGCCGTAGGGCGGCTGACATGCGGGAGTGCCAAGCACGAAGGCCCGGACTCAGTCCCACTGAGTCCGGGTCTTTGTCATTGTCTGTCACTGGTCACGCGTGAGTGGCGCGTGAGTGGCGCGTGAGTGGCGCGTGAGTGGCGACGATGACCACGGCCATTACTGTCACGGCCGCCATCTGTGGCTGCTACCCCCACTCCCAGGGCTCCTGACCTCGCTGGCCTGACCGAGACAGATCCGACCAGACCGTGGGCCGCAGGGCCGGGAACGAGCCTGTCAGCGCTTGCTGAGATTTGTGCATTTCAGGGTGACGGACTTTCGACTGCAGATCTTGAACGTCACGGACTTCGGGTACTTCGTGGCGATCGCGACGTCTGCGAAGTAGTGGGTGTCACCGTCATCATCACCGAGCCCGATGGTCCTCTCCTTGGTGGGATTCCCTGCAATGTAGTCCTTCCAAATGACCTTCAGGACCGGGCGCCAGCCGTCTTTCTTCTTCAGATCGGTGGCAACGGGGCGATGGAGGGACAGCTCGTGAATTCCGCCGCCCATGTATTTGGAGGTCACGTTGTCGATGCCGCCGCGGGCGTATGCGTTTGCTCCGCTGTACGAGGCGGCGGAGGCCGGGGTTGCAGTGATGAGAGTGACCGTGGCCAGCAGCGGCACGGTGACCGCCAGTGTGCGTGAAAGTTTCACGGGCCTGCCTTTCGTCATTCCGTCAGGTATCTGAGCTGCTGTGGGTCGGCTGCGATTTCACCAAAGCGCACAAGCCCAGAAGAGCCGGCCATGTACAGAGCCTCAGCAGCATCTGTCTTGGAGGGATACGGCCGCCCACATCGCATGCCGGCTCGATCGCCTCGGTTACTCGCAGCCTGTTGCGTGGCCTGCCTGGATGGAACAGCCTGGGCTGTCCGGGACAGGCCGCACCATGTCCGGCCTGTTCAGCGGCTGTCCGGGACATGTCCGACTGCTTGTCCGCCGGCATAGCCGGGACGCCTCATGCGTGGGCCGCCCAGCTGTTGTGTGCGCGGGTCGTGGGCTCGTGGGGGCGTGAGCCGGACGCACCGAGGCCCCGGTCGACGACGGGGGGACGTCGGGTCCGGGGCCTCGGGCGGGCGGCTGCGGGGGAGTCAGCCGCCCCAGCTGCTGTCGTTGGTGCCCTTCGTGCCGGGGCGGTGCGCGCCCGGTGCGGGGGTGACGACGTGCTGGGAGGTCTGGGCGCTCGCCTGGGTGGTCGCGGGGGTGGGGGTCGCCGCGTGGCTTGGGGTGGCCAGGGCGAGGAGGGCCGCGGCGACGGGGGCGGCGACCAGGGCGGCGATGCGCTTCATGGGGTCCTCTTGGTATCGCGGGGTGTGGAGGAGGCGCCGGTTGGGGCCGGCAGGACCAATATGCGGGGATGTGCGGCCCGGCAGCCAGCGATCACGGGTGTCAGCAAACTGCCGTGCACGAAAGGGAATGGGGGACAGAGGGGGCGAACAGGGATTTATGGAATGTTTCCTAGGCCGCGGCGGCGTTGATGCCCGGGCCGGCCTCCCGGAAGACCCGGTAGAGCTCCGGCTGGTCGGTCAGGAAGATCCGGTCGTGCGGGGTGGAGTGGCGCAGGACGAGAGCCGGCCAGGGGGACCGGGCGATCGGGACGGCGGGGTTGCGCACGCTCCGGTCGTCGCTCTCGGGGAAGAACTCGCCGGTTGTCAGGCCCTGGGCGAGCAGCTGCGGCTTCACCCGGCGGCGTACTTCGGTCAGTACCCGGTCCGGCACGGCCAGCGCGGTGTACACCACGATCCGGCAGCTCAACAGGGCCTCCGCCGGTGCGAGGCGGCCGGCTTCCTCGGCGAACTCCCGCGCCGAGCGCCGCAGATGCGTCGCGAGGTCCGTGGCGCAGATGCCGGGCAGTGCGCACTCGATCAGTTCGACGCGTTGCTCGTGCAACGCCCTGGGCATGTAGGGGCACAGCGTGCCGGACCGGCCGAGCCCGGGCACGGGGGCGCCCAGCTCGTCGCGTGCCCAGCGGGCGGTCTCCGCAGCCCAGGCGGGGGCGGCGGGGTCGCCCAGGACCCGGGAGGCGTTCAGGGCGGAAGTGCTCATCGCGGAGCCTCGGCGGGCGGGCGGCAAAGGCCAAAGCGCATGCGGTCCCTCTCTCGACGGTACGTACGAGAGAGTTTTCTGCGCCCGGGAATCCCCCTCAAGTCACGTGATGCCGGGACCCGTGCGATGCGATCAGGCGCCCATGCGCGGCATCGACGCCATCGGCGACGCGGCCGGCGGGGCGGCGTGGGGGCGGCCGAAGGAGGCGGCGAGGAGGGCGAGCTGGGTGCGGTTGCGGATGCCCGTCTTGCCGCGGATGCGGCGCAGGTAGGTGTCGACGGTGTGGGCGCTGACGCCCATGCGGCGGGCGATCGCGGCGTAGGTGTGGCCGTCCGCGAGGTGGCCGAGCACCTCGAGTTCCCGCTCGGAGAGCACTGCCAGAGCCTGCGGTATCCCTTGACTCATCTGTCTTCCTGCCTTCCTTGTGGGGGCACGGGCGCCGCCGGTTGACCGCTATTACGGGCATTCGTCGTTAAGATCCGCACAGTGGTTCGGGTGCGGGGCGTCCCGTGGTGGGGGGCTTGGCCGGCAGGAACAGCCTGCCGGATCCCCGGCCGTGCCACCACGCGCGGAAGGGATCATCAAACTGCCTGGCAGCAAGGCGAGCAGGGGATGAGTGGGAATGAGTATGGACATAAACGACGGCCAGGCGTCGGACGCCTCTGACACGGCCGATGCCTCCCCGGCGGTCCCCGGCTCCACGGCGCCCCTCAGCGGGGAGGAGACGGCCGTGTACGGCTGGGTGCTCGACCATCAGAGCGCCGACCCGCTGCGCGCCGCCGCCGATCTCGGGATCCGCCCCGGCGACGCCCGTGCGGCCCTCGCGAAACTGACGGCCCTTCGGCTGGTGATCGCCGAGGCCGCGACCGGCTCCCCCGCCCGCGCCCGCGCCGTCGACCCCGACGCCGTCGTCGGCACGCTCACCGCCCCTTTACAGGAGTCGATCCACCGGAGCCAGCTGCGGCTCCAGCGCGTCCATGACGACTTCGAACGGCTCAGGGAACGCTTCCTGCGCGGCCGCGCCGGGACCGCCCCTTGTGCCCTGGAGGTCATACCCAGTCTGGAGGAGGTACGCGCCGCACTCAACCGCGCCTCCGCGGAGTGCCGTACGGAGATGATGACCAGCCAGCCCGGCGGCAGCCGCGACCCGGAGGCCATGACGGAGGCCCTCGCCCGCGACACCGCCCTGCTCGAACGGGGCATCCGCATCCGGACGCTCTACCACCACACCGCCCGGTTCAACGGCCCCAGTCAGGCGTACGTCGCCGCGGCCTCGGCGCTCGGAGCGGAGTACCGCACCGCGCACGAGCTGTTCGGCCGGATCATCGTCTTCGACCGTGAGCTGGCGTTCATCCCCGACCACCTCGGCACCTGGGGCGCCGTGGCCATCCGGGAGCCGTCCGTCGTCGCGTACCTCTGCGAGATCTTCGAGCAGACCTGGACCCACGCCACGCTGTTCTCGGACGCCGGCCAGGACGGGCTCGAACGCGTCGCGAAGGAGGTCGACCTGACGATCGTACGGCTGCTGGCAGCCGGCCTGAAGGACGAGTCGATCGCCCGCAGGCTCGGGATGTCGCTGCGTACGACGCGCCGCCACATCGCGGACATCATGGAGACGCTGGGCGCGGACAGCCGCTTCCAGGCCGGCATCCTGGCCGCCCGCGCCGGGCTGACGGCGCCGGAGGAGACCGACGAGACGGACGAGACGGAGGAGACGGACAAGGCGGGTGACGGGCCCGTTGAGGACGACGGGCGGCCCGCATGCGCATGCACCGTCACGGGACCGTGAATTCGTGACTGGCGCCCCGGCAGCCACCCCGTCAGGATCCCCCGAGGAGACGACCGGCCGGAGGGGCCCATGCACAACGCCGACGTCACGGACGCGGACATCCGCACGTACGCGGACATCCGCACGTACGCCGGGGACATCGCGCTGGCTCTGTCGGTGCACCGCGGGCACAGGACCGCGCTGGTGTGGCCGGAGAGCGAACCGGCCGGCTTCCTCGACGGCCTCGCGGCCAGGGCGGCAGCCCGGACCGCCGGCTCCGCGCCCGGACCGGCCCGGGGGGCGCTCCTGCCCGCCGGCCCGGAGGCCGAGCCGTTAGCCCGCTTTCTGGGCGAGGCGCTCGGCTGCACGGTGACCGCCTTCCACGCCTGCGCGCCGCCCGGGTCACCGGGCCAGGAGCTCGTGGCCGACGGTGATCTCCTGATCGTTCCGATCGACCGCGGCTGCGACTGCAGCGTCCACCCGCCGGCCCGTCCCGAACCCTTGCGCATGCGGCTGCACAAGGGCGAAGTGCTCTACGTACCGAAGGACTTCCCCGCCACGGTCTCGGGCCGGCAATCCGCCTCGCCCCTGCTGGCCCTCGCTTTTCCCCCTCTCGGTCCCCCGGGAGCCGGCCCCCCGGGCCCGGCGTCCACGGACTCGGCGTCCACGAGCACCGCGTCCACGGCCGCCGGGCTCACGGCGGCCGCCACGTCCCGGGCCGTCAGATCTTCGGCCGTCAGATCTTCGGGAAGTCGAACCTGTACCCCTGCTCCTTGAGCCAGGTGATGCAACGGCTCAGCGCCTCCACGCTCTGGCTGCGCTCCCCTCCCCCGTCGTGGAGAAGGATGATGGGGCCGTTGCCGATCTCGCGCTTGACCGTTTCGACGATGCGCTCCACGCCCGGCCGCTGCCAGTCGTGGGTGTCGACGCTCCAGCCGAGCGGCCGCATGCCGTGGTCCGCGGCGAGCTGACGGCTGTACGGGGTGAACGCCCCGCCGGGCGCGCGGTAGTAGCGCACTTTCACGCCACCGCCCGCGACGTCCTCGATCATCTTCTGCGCGTCGAGGACCTGCTGCTTCTGGTAGTCCTCCGACCTCTTGTCCATCGCGGTGTTGTGGTCGACGGAGTGGTCGCAGAGCCGGTGGCCGTCGGCCAGGACCTGCTTGACCAGGGCGGGATACGCCTTGGCCGACGGTCCGATCATGCAGAAGGTGGCCTTGATCCCGTTCTGCTTCAGCACCGCCAGCGTCTTGGGTGTCCACGTCGGATCGGGGCCGTCGTCGATGGTGAGGGCGACGCTCTTGCCGCCGCTCTCCGTCTCGTGCGCCAGCTCCGCCGACACGGGAGCGGACGGGCCGGGGTCGGGGCCCGGCCCGGGGCTCGACGGCGGCGCGCCGGTCCGCCCCTTGCCGTCGGGGCCCGGCATCACCGGCCCCTGTGCGAACGGATCCCTGCCGCCGGAGTCCTCCGTGGCCACGGCCACCGTCCCCGATATCACTCCGGCGAGAGCCAGCACCCCTCCCGCTGCGATCGCGATGTGCCGCCTCTGGGCAGTCAGTCGAGCCATGGACTTCCCACACCCCCTCGCGCACCTGTGTTTCTCCCTGCCCGCGTAGACGGCCCGTCTACCGCAGGACGTTCCGCGACGCGTCATTGCTCACAGAATTGAGACAGGACAGGCACGGGGTCCATGTAAAGTCCGCGATTAGCGCACTACTGTTACCCTTCCGCGATCGTTTCGGCGATCTCCGCCTTACGGGCCGCCTCCTCCTCGGCGAATCGGCGGGCGTCGAGCTGTTCGGCGATCTCCTCGTCCTGGGCCATCAGTTGATCGAGATTTGCGTCGCCCATCTCGAATACCCCCATGTCCGCGTAGGCTCGTTGGAGCCTTTCGCCCCACAGGCCGATATCCCTCACGCACGGCACAATGCGGCTGAAGAGCAACTTCCGGAAGATCTGCAGGTACGCGGACTGCTCGCTCAACTGTGCGGCCTCCGCAGCGGGGATACCGAAGCCGGCCAGCACCTCCTCGCCGCGCAGCCGGTCCCGCATGAGGTAGCAGCCCTCGATCACGAACTCCTCGCGCTCGCGAAGTTCCGCGTCCGAAAGCTGTTTGTAGTAGTCCCGCAACGCCATCCGGCCAAAAGCGACATGGCGCGCCTCGTCCTGCATCACATACGCAAGGATCTGCTTGGGAAGTGGCTTTTCGGTCGAATCACGCAGCATTCCGAAGGCCGCGAGAGCGAGTCCCTCGATCAACACCTGCATGCCCAGGTAGGGCATGTCCCAGCGGGAGTCGCGCAGGGTGTCGTCGAGCAGCGACTGAAGACTGGTGTTGACCGGATAGAGCATTCCGATCTTCTCGTGCAGGAATCGGCTGTAGATCTCCACATGCCGGGCCTCGTCCATGGCCTGGGTGGCGGAGTAGAACTTCGCGTCCAGGTCGGGCACGGACTCCACGATGCGGGTGGCGCAGACCAGGGCACCCTGCTCCCCGTGCAGGAACTGGCTGAACTGCCAGGAGGCGTAGTGGCGGCGCAGTTCGCGCTTGTCGGCCTCGCTCATCTTCGTCCAGTAGGGGGTGCCGTGGATGACGAGGTTCTCGTCGGGCACGCCCAACGGATCGTATGGGTCCACTTCCTGGTCCCAGTCGATGCGCTTGGAGGAATCCCACTGTTTGTCCTTGCCCTTCTGATAAAGGGCGAGGAGCCGTTCGCGACCGTCGTCGTAGTCCCAGCTCAAGCGGGCGGCGCCGGATGCGGGCACCTCCCAGACGGGTTCACCGGGGTCCTGTGTGTAGAGCTCGCGCGTCGTCATGGACGCCTCCTGTCCCTTGCCGGCCTTGCACGCACGGGTGTTGTGCAGGCTCACACGGGGTTCGCCGCCGGGTCAATGACCGGAACGTCCGGCATGCCGAGGGGCTTGACGGGTCTTGCTGACAGGCGGTCTCATAAGAACTTACCCCGGGTAACTCGAACATGAGGTGGAATCGGCCATGACGACCGCGCCTGATGGACACCTGCTCCGGCTCCGGGACGCGCTCGGCCCGCTCAAGGACCGCGAGCGCGTCGCCGAACGGCTGCTCGAGTCCGCCGCGAAGCACTCCTTCGACCCCGACACCGAGCTCGACTGGGACGCGCCGTCCGAGCCCGGCAAGTGGTACTGGCCCCCCGAACTGGTCTCGCTCTACGACACCCCGCTGTGGCGGCGGATGCCGGAGGAGCAGCGCATGGAGCTCGCCCGGCACGAGGCCGCGTCGCTCGCCTCGCTCGGCATCTGGTTCGAGATCATCCTGATGCAGCTGCTGGTCCGTCACATCTACGACAAGCCCGTCACCAGCGCGCACGTCCGCTATGCGCTGACCGAGATCGCCGACGAGTGCCGGCACTCGAAGATGTTCGCCCGGATGATCGAGCGGGGCGGTGCCCCCGCCTACCCGGTCGGCCGGATGCACCACAACCTGGCCCGCGTCCTGAAGACCGTCTCGACCACGCCGGGATCCTTCGCATGCACCCTCCTGGGCGAGGAGATCCTGGACTACATGCAGCGCCTGACCTTCCCCGACGAGCGCGTCCAGCCGCTCGTGCGCGGGGTCACCCGCATCCACGTGGTGGAGGAGGCACGCCATGTGCGCTACGCCCGTGAGGAATTGCGGCGCCAGATGGTGTCCTGCCCGCGCTGGGAGGCGGAGCTGACGCGCGTCAGCTCGGGCGAGGCGGCACGTGTCTTCTCGGTCGCGTTCGTCAACCCCGAGGTGTATACGAACGTCGGTCTCGACCGCCGCGAGGCCGTCGCCCAGGTCAAGGCCAGCCCCCACCGGCGCGAGGTCATGCAGACGGGCGCGCGTCGCCTCACGGACTTCTTGGAGGAGATCGGCGTGCTGCGGGGCCTCGGCCGGCGCTTGTGGAGAAGCTCCGGACTACTGGCCTGAACAGCGGACCGGCACCAGCCACCCGCCTCACGGCCACGCGGCGCAGCCGCACATCGACACAGCTTGGAGGAGATCGGCGTGCTGCGGGGCCTCGGCCGGCGCTTGTGGAGAAGCTCCGGACTACTGGCCTGAACAGCGGACCGGCACCAGCCACCCGCCTCACGGCCACGCGGCGCAGCCGCACATCGACACAGCTTGGAGGAGATCGGCGTGCTGCGGGGCCTCGGCCGGCGCTTGTGGAGAAGCTCCGGACTACTGGCCTGAACAGCGGACCGGCACCAGCCACGCGGCAAAGCCGCACCTCGGTACGGCCTGCGCAACACCGACGTGCTGCGGGGCCCCGGCCGGCGGTTGTGGAGGGGCTCCGGGCTGCGGGCCGGAGCGGCGGGCCGGTTACTCTGCCGTGCATGACCGGCAGCGGAACCGCCTCCTACCGCAGGCTCAGCGTCCACGAGCGCCGCGCGCAGCTGATCACCGCGGCGCTCGGGCTCTTCGCCCACCGCTCCCCCGAGGACGTCTCCCTCGACGACGTCGCGGCCGCCGCCCGGGTCTCCCGGCCGCTGGTCTACCGCTACTTCCCCGGTGGCAAGCCGCAGTTGTACGAGGCCGCCCTGCGCAGCGCAGCCGACGATCTCGAACTGTGCTTCGCAGAGCCCCAGACCGGCCCCCTCACGGGGCGGCTCGCCGCCGCGCTCGACCGCTACCTCGCCTTCGTCGACGGGCACGACGCGGGCTTCAGCGCGCTGCTGCAGGGCGGCAGCGTCGCGGAGACCTCGCGCACGGGCGCCATCGTCGACGAGGTGCGCCGGGCCGCCGCCGCGCAGATCCTCAAGCACCTGGCGGTGCCCGACCCGGGGGTGCGGCTGCGCATGATGGTGCGCACGTGGATCACGGCCGTCGAGGCCGCCTCGCTGATCTGGCTCGACGAGGAGAAGCAGCCGCCGCTGAAGGAGCTGCGCGACTGGCTGGTCGACCACTTCGTGGCGCTGCTCACGGCCACGGCGGCGAGCGACCCGCAGACCGCTCGTGCGGCCCGCGCGGCGCTGGCCCTGGAGCCGGCCGACGGGCGGGTGGGCGACCTGGCCCGCCGGGTCGCGCCGGTCGTCGCGGACGCCGGGCACCTGGTGAGCACGGCGTGCAGCGGGTTCAGTGGCGGGATCTGCCGCTCGTGGACCACTGGCGGCGGTACATGAGCGACCCGGCGGCCTGTCTGCGGCACCTGATACCGGCCGACGAACACCGCTGACGGACACTGGGCCCGTGAGAAGCGAAGAGACACCCTTCGAGGGCGGGCCGCTGGACGGGCGGGTGCTGCCCGTGCTGCTGGGAACCACCGGGCTGCCGCCCAAGACGTACAAGATCCCGGTGCCGGCCGTCGAGGACGGCGGGGCGCCGACCGTGCACGTCTACCGGCGGGTCCCGGCGGGCACGACGCGCCGCCTGGGACTCCCCAAGGGGTGGAAGTACGCCTACGACCCCGAGGGCCGGACCGGAGCAGGCCGGCTCCGGTGGCCCTGGTCCCGGCCGCCCCAGTAGCCCCGGGCTTCCTGGCGGCCACGTGGGTGACGGCCGACCGGCCCGAGAGTGAAGCACATTAGGCGGTTTCGCCCACAGCGCCCCTGTTAGTAATACTGCGCATGGGACGATCCTCCACGAGGGCGCGATCATGCCCGTTACCGGAGGTGAGCCCGTGTCAGGACGGTTCGTGCGCAGTGTCTGCGCGGCGGCGCTGGTGGCGAGCACCGTGCTCGCCATGCCCGCGCCGATGGCGGGCGCGGCGCCCACCGGTCCGCCCGACCGGTCGGTCAGCGCGCTGCTGAACCGGCTCCAGACGCTCTACCGGCAGGCCGAGGAGGCCACCGAGACCTACAACGCGACCGCGGAGAAGCTCAAGCGCCAGCGCGTCGAGGTCGACAAGCTCAACGACGAGCTGGCCGACGCCCGGATCGCGCTCACCGGCAGCCGCAACGACGCCGGCCGGCTGGCCCGCGAGCAGTACCGGGGCACCCGGGGCAGCTCCCTGTCGCCCTACATGGAGTTCCTGCTCGGCTCCGACCCCCAGCAGGCGATGGACCGTAGCCACGAGATCGCCCGTGCCGCCGGACGCCGCGCGAGCACCGTCGACCGGCTCGCCGACGGCGAGCAGCGGGCCGCCGCCCTCGCCTCCCGGGCGCGGGAGGCGCTGAACACCCAGCAGACCCTGGCCGCCGGCCAGAAGAAGCAGCAGGACGCGGTCCGCCGGAAGCTGTCCGAGGTCGAGCAGCTGCTGGCCTCGCTGACGCCCGGCCAGCTCGCCGACGTGCGGCTGCTGGAGCAGCGCGGCATAAGCGACGCCCAGCGCAAGCTGTTGTCCTCGGGTGCGCTCGGCGGCGCCAAGGCACCGTCGAGAGCCGGCGGCAAGGCGCTGGAGTACGCCTACCAGCAGGTCGGCAAGCCCTACGTGTGGGGGGCGGCGGGGCCGGATTCGTTCGACTGCTCCGGGCTCACCTCCCAGGCCTGGGCGCATGCTGGCGGCGCGATCCCCCGCACCAGCCAGGACCAGTGGAAGTCGCTCCCCCGGGTGCCGCTGAACGAGCTGCGCCCCGGCGACCTCGTCCTCTACTTCGAGGGCGCCACGCACGTGGCGCTCTACATCGGCAACGGCCAGGTGATACAGGCCCCCCGGCCCGGCGCCTACGTCAAGGTCTCGCCCATCGCCGCGAACCCGCTCCTCGGTGCGGTGCGCCCGGACGCGGGGCAGGCCCCGATGAGCTCGTACGTGCCCCCGGAGCTGCCCGACGGCGCGGCCGCCGGGGAGGACACCGGGTACGGGCCGGCGGACGCGCCGGGGCGGTAGGCGCACCCCGCCCCGGCGGCCGCCTCACCCGGCTGTCGCCATGGCCTCCGCGACGTACGCCTCGGCCTTCGCCGCCTCGAAGAAGTAGTCCTCGAAGTCCGAGGGGTCGTCGAAGCCGTTGGCGAACCGGTCGGCGACCTGCTGCAGGCCGCCGGCCGCGGCGAGGAGGCCGCGCACGTGCCCGGCCTGCGGCGCCAGCATGGCGTTGGTCCAGCGGGTGACGTGCCGGGCCGAGGCCCAGTACCGCTCGAAGGCCGTCCGCATCCAGTGCGCGTCGAAGGGCTCCTCCCCCCGCTCCACGATGGAGGCGAGGTAGGAGGCCGCGCACTTGGCGGCCGAGTTCGCGCCCTGGCCGGTCAGCGGGTCGTTGACGACGACGGCGTCCGCGACGCCGAGGACCAGCCCGCCGGAGGGCAGCCGGCCGACGGGGTCGCGGACGGTCGGGGCGTAGCGGCCGGCCAGCGTGGCCCGGGCGTCCGTCAGCTCGACCGTGGTGGCACGCCCGTACTCCCAGGGCGCGAACCGTTCCAGCAGCTCCAGCGTGCGGGCCAGGTGCTCGCCGGGCCCGTCGATGTCGTGGAAGACGTCGAGGGGACCGCCGGGCACGCCCTCCCAGAAGAGGATGTCGGCACGGCCGGAGGTGGTGAGCGTGGGGATGACCCAGAGCTCGCCGACGCCGGGCACCAGGTTGCAGCGGGCGGCGTCGTACTCGGGGTGCTCGGCGCGCGGGCCCAGGCCGTGGACGTAGGCGAGGGCGAGGGAGCGCTGCGGGGCGGCGTAGGGCGAGCGCGCGGCGTCGCGGGCGAAGAGCGAGACCAGTTCGCCCTTGCCCGCCGCGACCAGCACCAGGTCGTAGCGGTGGGCGAGGAAGTCCAGGTCGGAGACGGCCGCGCCGTGGACGACGAGCCGGCCGCCGCGCTCGGTGAAGGCGTCCAGCCACCCGGCCATCTTCACGCGCTGGTCGACGGACTGGGCGTAGCCGTCGAGCCGTCCCACCCAGTCGACCGGGCGCTGCACACCGGCGACGCCGGGCACGGTGCCGGCCACGGAGATGCCCAGGCCCTCGACGCGCGGGGCGAGGCCCTCCCAGAAATTGAGGCCCAGTTCGCGCTCGTACCGCAGGGCCGTGCGGAACATGATCTGGGTGGACATCACCCGCCCGGAGCGGATCTCCTCGGCCGTCCGGTTGGACATGACCGTCACGTCGTAGCCCTTGGCCTGCAGCCCCAGGGCCAGCTGGAGACCGGACTGGCCGGCTCCGACTATGAGAATCCGTCGCACGAATGCGCTCGCCTCCGCTCGGTGTTCACGCAGGGTTGACGTCGAGGGCCCGGCCGACGAGGGTCAGCAGCGTCTCGACGACCGTGATCCGCTGCCGGGCGTCCATGGTCACGACCGGTACGTCCGGGGCCAGGGCGAGCGCCTCGCGCACCGCCCCGGGGGTGTGCCGGGGCGTGCCCTCGAAGTGGTTGACGGCGACGACGTACGGCAGGCCGCTGCTCTCGAAGTAGTCGAGGGCCGGGAAGCAGTCGGCCAGCCGCCGGGTGTCGACGAGCACGATCGCGCCGATGGCACCGCGCACGACGTCGTCCCACATGAACCAGAACCGCTTCTGGCCGGGCGTGCCGAAGAGGTAGAGGACCAGGTCGGCTTCGAGGGTGATGCGCCCGAAGTCCATGGCGACGGTGGTCGTCGACTTCTCGGGGACGGCCACCGGGTCGTCCACCTCCTCCCCGGCGGTCGTCATGATCGCTTCGGTGCGCAGCGGAGTGATCTCGGAGACGGAGCCGACGAAGGTGGTCTTGCCGACGCCGAAGCCCCCGGCGATGACGATCTTGGTGGCGGCGGGGGCCCGGGAGAGGTCGGTCTGCCAGCAAGGCGCCCGGTCCGCGGCGGTCGCCGGGACCGCCGTCGTGTCAGAGCCTGCGTAGTCCACTCAGCACCCTTTCGAGCAGCGCGCGGTCGGGCCGCCCGGTGGCATGGCCGGTGCCGTAGACGCGGATCCTTCCCTGGTCGGCCAGGTCGCCGAGGAGGACCCGCACGACGCCCAGCGGCATCTTCAGCAGGGCGGCGATCTCGGCGACCGAGCGCAGCCGGCGGCACAGCCCGACGATGGCGCGCACCTCGGGCAGTACCCGGGAGGCCAGCCCGCCGCCGGAGGGCTGCTCCGGCGGCGTTCCGCATCCGCCGGCGGGCGGGGCCGCCGCCACGAAGGTCTCCACGAGCAGCAGGTGTCCCAGGCGCGGGCGCCCGCCGGTGAGCGAGTACGGGCGGACGCGCGCGGTCCTGAGCGCCGGTGCGGGGCCGACGGGCGGACACAGCCGGGGGGCTGCGGCGCTCATTTGACGGCCTCCACCGACTGCCGGAGCTCCCTGCGCAGTTCAGGGGTCAGGACGTGTCCGGCCCGGCCCACGAACAGCGCCATGTGGTACGCGACGACACCCATGTCGCAGTCCGGCGCGGTGTGGACGCCCAGCAGCGAGCCGTCGCTGATGGCCATGACGAAGAGGCCGCCGCCGTCCATCGCGACCATCGTCTGCTTGACGGCGCCGCCGTCCATCAGCGTCGCCGCGCCCGTGGTCAGGCTGCCCAGGCCTGCGACGATCGTGGCGAGGTCGGCGGTGGAGCCGCGCGGGCCCTCCGACCCCGGCCCGACGGCCCCCGGGACGCCGGGAATGCCGGGCGGCCTGGAGTGCTCGGGGGACGACGAGAGCAGCAGCAGCCCGTCGGAGGAGACGACGGCGACGGACAGCACGCCGGGCACCTCCTCGACCAGGTCGGTCAGCAGCCAGTGCAGACTGCGGGCCTCGTCGCTCAGCCCGAAGGCAGTGATGCCAGGGGTGCCAACGGGGGTTACGGGCGCCGCCCCCCGGAAAAATGCAGTCAACCGCGTGCCTCCTCGACGGGGCCGCCCTCGTCCGGCGCCCCCGCTCGGTTCCGATCAGTACCACCGTCTAGCCCCGTCAGCTCCGCCTCGGCCTCGCGGCGCCCCTCCCGCGCTCCCTGCTGGAAGCCGGCGAGCTTGCGGCGCAGCGACTCCGCGTCCACGCCCTGGCGCACGCTCAGCGGCACGGGCTTCTGCGCCACGACCCTCGGCGTCCGCTTGGGCAGGCCCGTGCCGGTGACGGTGCCGGGGCCCCGGCCGGACTCAGGCCTCGCCTCGGAACGCAGGGGCTCGGGACGCAGGGGTTCGGGACGCAGGGGTTCGGGACGCAGTGCCTGCGGGCTCCGGGCCTCCGGGCTCCGGGCCTCCTGACGCGGAGCTTCGTGACGGAAGGTCTCCGGACGTGGAGGCTCCGGACGCAGCGGTTGCGGCCTCAGCGGCTCCGGGCGGTGGGCGCGCGGTGGCGGGGCGTCCTGGCGGGCGTGCCGGCCGAAGGGGGGCGGCTGTGGCTCGGCCCGGTCCGGGGCCGGCCTGCGCACCGTCGTGAGTTCGATGGTCCGGTCGTCCTGCCCGACCCACGGCGCGTGCCGCCGCGGACCCGGCACGGGCGCCGGCGCCGGCGTCGGCGCGGGCGCCGCGGGGTGTGGGGCACGGCTGGGCAGCGTGTGCGAGTTGGCCTCGGCGACCGCACCCGGCAGGCCGCCGTGGCCGGCCGTCCGCGCCGCTCCCGGGACGGGGGGCGCGGTGGCCGGGTCGGAGACGACCGGGGGCTCGGCCGACAGCAGGTGCCCGGGCAGCACCACCACGGCGGTGATGCCGCCCGGCCGCTGCTCGCGCAGCTGCACCCGTACGCCGTGCCGGGCGGCGAGGCGCGCGGCCACGTACAGGCCGAGGCCCATGACGGGCTCGCCCCGTTCCCCGCTGCGAGTGCGCTGCGGGTCCGGGTCGGCCTCCGCGAGCAGGGCGTTGAGCTCGTCCAGCCGCTCGGGGGCCATCCCGATGCCCTCGTCCTGGACGGAGAGCATCACCTCACCGTTCTCCAGCAGCCAGCCGGAGACCTGGACCTGGACGTCGGGCGGGGAGAAAGCGGTGGCGTTCTCCAGCAGCTCGGCCACCAGATGGCTCACGCCGTCCGCGGCGAAGCCCATGAGCTGGGCCCGCGCCGGGAGGGAGTGGATGCGCACCCTTTGATAGCGCTCGATCTCGCTGACGGCGGCCCGCAGGACGTCCAGCAGGGGTACGGCCCCGGCGTGCCCGCTACGGGGCTCGGCCCCGGCGAGGACCAGCAGGTTCTCGTTGTGGCGGCGCATGCGGGTGGCGAGGTGGTCGAGCGTGAAGAGCACCTCCAGGCGGTCGGGGTCCGCCTCGTGGGCCTCCATCGACTCGATGACGGTCAGCTGCTGCTCGACCAGCCCGAGCGTGCGCCGCGACAGGCTGACGAACGTGGCGTGCACCCGCCCGGAGAGCCCTGCCATGTGCTCGGTGAGCTCCTGGAACTTGCCGCGCAGCACGTCGCGCTCGTCGGCGAGGTCCTGCCGGGCCACGTCGAGGCGGTTGCGCTCGCCCTCCAGAAGGGCGATGCGCTCCCGCAGCCGCACGACCGTGCCGTGCAGCACATTGACCGACCGGGCGACCTCGGCGAACTCGTCGTCGCGGCCCTGGAAGGGGACCGGCTCCTTGGCCACCGGGTCTGCGCACACACGGCGCACGCCGAGCCGCAGGGCGGCGAGCGGCCGGGTCACGGAGCGGGTGCACTGGATGCCCGTGCCGAGCACGAGCAGGAAGGCCAGGACGGCGAGTGCGCCGCGCACCTCCAGGGCGGTGACGTCGTGGGCCCGCAGGGCCGCAAGGCGGGCCATCTCCTCCGTGGCCAGCCCGGTTTCCAGGCCGCGCATCCGGTCGATGCGGGCGGTCAGCTCCGCCCGCACCGGCCCGGGCCGCTCCACCTCCGCCGCCGTCGGCTGCGGCCTGACGATGAGCCGGGCCAGCCGGGCCTCGGCGGCGGTGACCTGGGGGCCGCTGACCGTACGGGCGTACTCCGCGCGCAGCCCGGCGGGGGCGAGCTGGCGGAAGTTGGCGAGCGAGGCCCGTTCGCGCAGGCCGGTCTGCTGGGCCGTCAGGGCGAGCTGCGCCTGTGTGCCGCGTGCTGCGAGAGCCGCCAGGAGCAGGCCGCGGGTGGCGGACGCCTCCTCGACGGCGCGCCCGAGCGCGGGCAGGGCCACCACCTCGCCCGGCTGGGCGCGCGAGGGCAGCCGCTGGGTGAGCCCGGCGGCGACGCCGTGCAGCGCCTGGATGGTGGCGGTGTACGCGGTGTAGGCCGCCACGGCGTCGACGGGCCCGGCCAGGGCGCGGCGGCGCACCTCGGGCAGGTCGTCGAGCCGCCGCCGCACGGACGCGGGCGCGCCCGGGCCGAACTCCGCGATCTGGCGGTCCACGCGTGTGCGCTGGTGCTCCGACACGCCGCCGGAGAAGGAGGGGGATCCGCCGCGGCCGCCGGCCACGTACTCGGTCATGGCGTCGCGCTCGTCGGCCAGGGCGTGGGCGAGCGCGACGGCGCCGCTGCCGGTCCTGGCGAGGGCGGCCAGGCGCCGGGAGTCACCGAGGTCGCGCATGGCGTCGGCGACTCCGAAGGCGCTCGCGCCGAGGACCACGAGGGAGACGACGGCGACGGAGGCGATGAGCCGGTTGCGTACGCGGGCGGTGCGCTCCGGCACTCCTGTGGTCTGCTGTTCGCGCTGGCCGCCGCGAAGCCGCTTCTTCCGCACCGGTGCTCGCAATCTGCTGTCGTCCGTGCCCCACCCTGGTGGCCCCTGGCTGGTGGCACCCACCGCATTCCCCCGGCAAGTGCTCCATCAGGTAAACCGCCCGGCGCGCCGGAAGGATGCGCGTCAACAGGCTCGGAAATTCGGGCATCCGGCACACTGGCCGCATGCGTATCGAACTCGCCGCTCAGCCCGGGGATCCGGGGCGTCCGAACGAGGACTTCGCATCCGTCGCTCTGCCCGCCTCGGGAGAGGGCGGCGTCCTCGTCCTGCTGGACGGCGTGACGCCGCCGCCGGACGGCGGGTCGGGCTGCTCGCACGGCGTTCCGTGGTTCACGGCCCGGCTCGGTGGCGCGCTGCTCGAACTTGTCGGCGGCCGACGGGAGCTGACGCTGGCGCAGTGCCTGTCGGCCGCCGTCCTGCGGACGGCCGACGCCCACCGGGTCACCTGCGACCTGGCCCACCGGCTCACCCCGCAGGCGACCGTCGTCGTGGCGCGCTGGGGTGCGGAGCGGGTGGAGCACCTGGTGCTGTCCGACTCCGTGCTGCTGATCGAGGGCGTGGACGGCACGGTGTCCGCCGTGCTGGACGACCGGATCGGCCGCCTGGCGGCACTCGGGCGGGTGACTGATGATCAGCGCAACGCCGAGGGGGGCTTCTTCACGGCGGCGGCCGATCCCGCCGTGTCCGCCCGCGCGATCACGGGCTCCACGGCGCGCGCGGACGTACGGGCGCTGGCCGCGCTCAGCGACGGCGCGTCCCGCTGGGTGGAGGTCTTCGGCGCGGGTGGCTGGGACGAGTGCTTCGCCCTCCTGGCGAAGGAGGGGCCGCGGGCCCTGATCGACCGGGTGCGCGGGGCGGAACGGGCGGACCCGGACGGGCTGGCCTTCCGGCGCGGGAAACCGCACGACGACGCGGCGGCCGTCTATGCCGAGCTGTAGACCCAGGCCCGCTCCGGGCCACGTACCCCACTCGGCGGCGGGCCGTGTGACGCCGGGTCACGCGAGGGCCCCCGCGCGGGGCCGCGGCCGCCCTCGCCCCGGGCCGCCCGCGGGACCCGGCTCAGGACTCGGCGCGCTCGTTCAGCTGGTGGAGCAGGCGGGCGAGCTCGGCGACCTCGGTACGGTCCCAGCCGGCGAGCTTGCTCATGTACTGGGCGCGGCGGGCGTCGCGCACGCGGGTGAAGCGGGCGCGGCCCTCCTCGGTGATCTGGACGAGGGAGGCGCGGCCGTCGGCGGGGTCCGGATCGCGGGTGACGAGGCCGAGTTCGTCCAGGGCGCGCAGCTGACGGCTCATGGTCGCCTTGCCGACGCCGAAGTAGGCGGCGAGGTCGGTGGCCCGCTGCTGGCCGGTCTCCTCAAGGCGGACGAGCAGCCCGTAGGCCGCCGGCTCCAGATCGGGATGGACTTCGCGGGCCAGTTCGCCGGAGGAGGCGCGGGCGCGGCGCAGGAAGACGGCCAGCTCTCGCTCCAGGGCGAGGAAGCCCTGGTCCACACCACTGCAGCCGACGCTCGGACCGCCCTCCTCGGGAGGCGGGGTACTGGTCTCGTGCACGGGGGGCCCTCTCCTGCTTTTTCAGCCGCTGAAAAATTCGTGCTGCCGCGGCGGGTAGCCGCAGCTCCGTCAGTATTTCGCAGGAGTAGACCAACGGCAGCACCCCGGGTCCCTATCGCGGGCCGCGTCTACGCCCGTAGCTTGATAAATGACATGGTCATACCAATGCGGTGACCGTTGAACTCCCCCGCACCCTCCCCCCACCATGGCCTCGGAGGCACCTCATGCCCGAGCACCACTCCGGCCCGGGCCGTCCGCATCCCCCCACAGCGGCGGCCTTCCTCCTCTCCCTGCTGACCGTACTCACCCTGCTCGTCTCCCTCCCCGGAACCGCCGCGGCGGTGGCCGGAAACAACAGCCGCCCGAGCCACCCCGAGCGCGACTGGATGGGCTCCACCGTCCGCTCCCACGAGGGCGACCGAGGCCCGGGAGCCAAGGGCTCGTCACTGCCCGGCCTCCCGGTCCCCGACCTCCCGCTGCCCGGCCTCCCGTCGGCCGGCCCCTCGCGGAGCACCACGGTCGAAGGCGTGGACGTCAGCAGCCACAACGGGAACGTCTCCTGGTCGAAGCTGTGGAACAGCGGCGTCAGATTCGCCTACACCAAGGCCACCGAGGGGACGAGCTACACCAACCCCTACTTCGCGCAGCAGTACAACGGCCCCTACAACGCCGGCATGATCCGGGGCTCGTACCACTTCGCGCTGCCGGGCAACTCCAGCGGAGCCGCGCAGGCCGACTTCTTCGTCGACCACGGCGGTGGCTGGACGGACGACGGCTGGACGCTGCCGGGCGTGCTCGACATGGAGTACAACCCCTACGGCGACACCTGCTACGGCATGGGCACGGGCAGGCTCATCGACTGGATCGGGGACTTCCTCGACACCTACCGGTCGCACACCGGGCGCGACGCGGTGATCTACACCTCGACCACCTGGTGGAAGAAGTGCACCGGCAACTACGGCGGCTTCGGCAAGTACAACCCGCTGTGGGTGCCGCGCTACGGCTCCTCCTCCGGTGAGCTCCCGGCCGGCTGGGGCTTCTACACCTTCTGGCAGTACACCGACACGGGCCCGACGGTCGGCGACCACGACCGCTTCAACGGCTCGTTCAGCAGGCTGAAGTCACTCGCGTACGGCTGACCGGGTCCACCCCGAAAGGACACCGGGCCCCCGGCACATCGGCGCCGGGGGCCCGGTTCGTTCACCTGAACGCGCCGGATCCGTCAGCCGCAGCTGCCCGCCGGGCGGTTGCGGGTGACCAGGTCCGTGTAGCCGGTGGTGCCGTCGATCCACACCACCTGCCGGCCGCCGGCCGCCGCGGCCCAGACCTGCTCGCCGCGGTTGCAGGAGACCCGCGCCCGCGAGGGGGTGGCGTCCGTGCCGAACTGCCACAGCTTGGCCATCGTCTCGTTGCGGTACGAGGAGTCCGGCAGCTGCGCGGAGACGGTCACCGCGTCGTCGGAGGCGGTGAGGTCGAAGGCGTACAGCGCGTCGGCGCCCTTCTCCTTGCTGATGTCGGCCGTGCCCGTGCCGTCGAGATTCGCACGCCGTACCGCCGTCTGGCCCTCGTCGACGACCTCGTCGGCGATCCAGTAGACGTGCTTGCCGGTGATGGCCGTCGCGCCGATGCCCTCGGGCGTGCCGAGCTGGTTCATCAGCTTCTTCTGGCCGGTCCTGAGGTCCAGGACCTCGACGCCCATCCGGTACGTGTCGCCCTCGGGGTAGATCTTGGCGTAGGCGAGCCGGTCACCGCTGAGGGACGGCTGGGCCGAACCCACCTCCTCGCGGCGGTCGTCCACCCAGGCCGGCTGCTTGTCGCCGGTGCGCAGGTAGCCCACGTGCCGGGAGCCGAGGCCGTCCGTCGCCTCGAAGGCCACCACCGCTCCGTCGACCCGCAGGCCGCGGACGGTGTCGGTGGTGCTGTGCAGCTTCTTGACCGGGCCGCCGGCCAGCGGCCGGGACAGCACGTCCGTGCCCGCGGGCCCGTAGGCCAGCCACACCACGCTCTTGCCGTCGGTGGCGGGCTCGATGTGGTAGCGCCCGTCGTTGGGGCTCATCAGCTTCGGGGCACCCTTGCCGTCCGTGCGGCCGGCGTAGACCGAGTAGGCCTCGGTGCCGTCGTCGTTGGACCTGGAGGTGGCCCACCAGCCGCCGCCCGCGCCCACGCCGGTGTCGGCTGTGTTGAGCCTGCCGAAGAGCAGGTCGGTGTCGACGCCGAGGGCCTGTTCCCAGTTGGGGACGATGCCATGGGCGTTGAAGGACCGCTTGACGGTGTTCAGGTCCTTGGCGGAGACCTTGAGGGCCTTGGCGGCGGCGATGACCGCGTTACGGCCCTCGGTGAAGCCGTCGAGCGGGGTCATGTACTCCGACAGCGCCTTGTAGGCGATCTTGTCGGCGAGGGTGCGGCCGACGTCCTCACGGATGTCCCACAGGGCGCCCGAGAAGATCGTGGAGTTCAGGTGGACGCCGCCGGAGTCGTTGGCGAAGCCGACGCCCAGGAAGTTCCTGGACGTCGTCGCACCGTCGTTGAGGTCGCGGAACGCGCACTCGCGCGGGGACTTCCTGCGGCACAGGTCGCCACCGAGCAGGCCCGCGTTCGGGTCGTCCATGGACATCCCGGCGGCGTCCACGGCGATGGCGTTGCCGAAGTAGTCGGCGATCGCCTCGTTGAGGGCGCCCGACTGGCCGGCGTAGACGAGGTTGGCGGTGTTCTCGACGACGCCGTGCGTCATCTCGTGGCCGACGACGTCGAGGTCGGCGGCGAGCGACTTGTACTCCTCGTCGCCCGAGCCGTACACCATCTTGGTGCCGTCCCAGAAGGCGTTGACGTACGGCATTCCGAAGTGGTCGACGCCGACGAGGGAGTTGACGGCCGTACCGCGGCCGTCCAGGCTGTCCCGGCCGTGCACCTTCTTGTAGTAGTCGTAGACCTTGCCGGCGGCCCAGTGCGCGTCGACCGCACCCGCCTCGGTGGCCTCCTTGGGGAACTGCGGCCCCTTGGAGCCGAATTCCTTGATCCCCTCGGGCCAGCGGCCGGACGTCTCCATGACGTCCTTGCCGCGCGCGTCCCAGGTGGCCAGCACGTTCTTGCTCGAGTCCCACATCCGCGAGGAGTCGCGCATGACGTACTCGCCGCGGGCGGTGTCGAAGTACAGGCCCAGCTCAACAGTGGTGCCGTCGTACTTGACACCGGACCCGGCGACCCCCGGGTGGCGGTCACCGGCCGCGGGCGCCTTGCCGTCGCCCGCCTGCCGGGCCGCCGTCTGCCCCGCCGCGGGCGCCTTGGCGGTGCCGAAGGTCTTGATGCTGCTGTACTGCAGGACCGGGAAGCCGGCCTTGGCGTCGATGTAGACCTCGCGCAGCACGGGCCGGCCGGTGGCGGGGTCCGAGCCGCGGACGGTGACGTGGTGGGCGAGTACCCCCGCGCCCTTGGGCAGCACGACCAGGCCGCGTGCCGTGCCGGTGAGCGACGCCGCCGCCTTGGTCTTCCCGCCCTGCGGGGTGGCGATGTCGTTCCTGCCCAGCTTCCTGCCGCCGATCCCCGCGAGCGTCGCACCGACGGCCCGCCGCACCGCCAGCTCCTCGCCGACCTCCGCCTTCGTGTCGGCCTTCAGGCCGGTGAAGTACGTGCCGGAGGTGCCGGTGACGACCCGTTTGCCGTCCTTCTTCTCCATCCGGACGACGTACTGGCCGCCCAGCACGTCGATGCCGTGGTGCTTCTGCTGAAGCCGCACCGTCTCCGACGCCCCGCTCGTGAGCGTCTGCAAGGGCTTCAGATCACGGCCCGGATCGGCGATGCGGTATCGGCTGTGCTTGTCCGCGAGGTGTCCGCGCGCCGCGTCGGCGGCGCTCCCGCCGGCCTTCGCGCCCTCCCGGATGCCGTCCACGAGGGAAGGGGTGGAGGTTCCCTTCCCCGGAATCACCTCGGCGGGGTCCGTGCCTTTCTGCGCCGCGAGCGCCTGAGCGGGCACCGTGGAGACGACAAGGGCGGCAGCGCCAATCAGCGCCGCCGCCCCTGCTATCCCGCTCTTCGCAGTCGGTCTTCCTGAACGAGCTCTGGGCTTACGCAAGGATTCCCCCTCCGTACGTGCCGGAACACCGGAACATCTTTGGTCGGGGGACATGCAACAGGCGTGCCGGGGACCGATCAATGGGGTGTGCGTTTCGGGGGGCGCCTTTCGGCCGAAAGGCGATGGGCGGGGTTGCGAAGGAACCGGAAGGGTGCGATCTACCTCCGCCCGGCGGGCGCCGCCGCGGCCGAGCCGACTACGCCTGTGCGCGCTTGAGCCCGCTCACGAACGGATCGCCGAAGTCGAGGGTTCGGTCGGTGCGGTATTCGCCGTCCTTGGGCTGCGTGTGCGCGTGGCACTGCCCGGTGTACGGGTCCGCGATCAGGTACACCGGAATCTCACCGGCGGCGTAGGCGGCCTTCTCGGCGGTCGTGGCCGCCGTCAGGGCCGGCTCCAGGACCTGACCGACGTCCGGGACCGGGTGGACGTCGAGCGTGCCTACATCGACTCAGTGCATTGCTCAATGCGTGCGGCCGTCCCGATGTCCCCGCCCCGCCCCCGCCCCCGCGTTCGCTGTGAGCGATCAAGCGGGGCGCTCGGTCGCGCCGCCCGGGAAGGACCGCCGGTAGTCCGTCGGCGTCACCCCGAAGTGCAGCGAGAAGTGCCGGCGCAGGTTCGCCCCCGTACCCAGCCCGCTCAGCTCGCTGATCCGCTCCACCGGCAGCGGCGTCGACTCCAGCAGCGACTGGGCGCGGGCGAGGCGCTGCGTGAGCAACCACTGCAGCGGCGTCGCGCCCGTGGCCGCCTGCAGCCGCCGGAAGAGGGTGCGCGGGCTCATCCCGGCCCGGCGGGCCAGGTCGCCGACGGTCAGCGGCCGGTCCAGGTGCGCGGTGGCCCACTGCAGGACGGGCGCGAGGCCGTCGTCGTCGGTGGCGGGCACGGACAGGTCGACGAACTGGGCCTGACCGCCGGGCCGGTGCGCGGGCACGACGAGGCGGCGGGCCAGCTGGTTGGCGACATGCGCGCCCAGGTCGCGGCGGACCAGGTGCAGGCACAGGTCGAGCCCGGCGGTGACCCCGGCGCTGGTGAGCACGTCGCCGTCGTCGACGTAGAGGACCGAGTCGTCGATGTCGACGCGGGGATGGCGCCGCGCGAGCTCCTCGGTGTGCATCCAGTGGGCGGTGGCGCGGCGGCCGTCGAGGATCCCGGCGGCCGCGAGCGCGAAGGCGCCCGCGCACAGGGACACCATGCGGGCGCCGGCATCGGCGGCCCGGCGCAGCGCGGTGAGGAGATCCGGGGGCAGCTCCCGGTCGCCGTCGATGCAGGCCTCCGGCACCGAGGGGATGATCACGGTGTCCGCGCCGGCCAGCCCGTCCAGGCCGTGCGGCGTACGCAGCGCGAAGCCGCCCGCACCGGCCGGCCCCTGCGCCCCGGTCGCTCCTGCCGAGCAGAGCCGCAGGTCGTACCAGGGATCGGCCAAATCGTGGTGCGGAATGCCGAAGACCGTGCAGACCACGCCCAGCTCGTACAGGTCCCAGAAGGGGACGTCGTCATCGATCACGACCACTGCCACGGAACCGGCGCTCATGGCGGCAGCCTATGGCAGGAATCTTTCGGTGCGTGTCACTCCTGCCACTGTCGGGGGCCGGCGGGCGGTGCGAGCGTGGTCCCACTTGATCAACAACGGGAGAAACCCTCATGACCCACGGGAGCAACCCCATGACTGCTGTCACCGTTCTCGGCCTCGGCCGGATGGGCTCCGCACTGGCGGACGCGTTCCTGGCCGCCGGCCACCCCACCACCGTCTGGAACCGCTCGGCCGCCAAGGCCGACGCCCTCGCCGCCCGGGGCGCCGTCCGCGCGCGGTCGCCCCGCGAGGCCGTCGCCGCGAGCGAGCTCGTCGTGGTCTGCGTGACGACCTACGACGCCGCCCACGCCGTTCTCGGCCCCGTCGCCGACGCCCTGGCGGGGCGCACGCTCGTCAACCTCACCTCCGGCTCGCCGGAGCAGGCCCGCGAGACGGCCGCGTGGGCCGCGGGGCATGGCGCCGGCTACCTCGACGGGGCGGTCATGACGACCCCGCCGGGCATCGGGAGCACCGAGTTCATGCTGCTGTGCAGCGGCTCGCCGGACGCCTTCGCCGCGCACCGGGACACGCTGGCGAGCCTGGCCGACCCGGTGGACCTCGGCGCCGACGCGGGGCTCGCCTCGCTGTACGACACGGCGCTGCTCGGCCTGATGTGGTCGGCGCTGAGCGGCTGGCTGCACGGCGCGGCGCTGACCGGCTCCGAGCAGGTGAGCGCGGCGGCGTTCACGCCGGTGGCGATCCGCTGGCTCACGGCCGTCACGGGCTTCATGAACACGTACGCGCCCCAGATCGACGCGGGCCGCTACCCGGGCGCCGACGCCACCCTCGACATCCACCTCGCGACGATGGACCACCTCGTGCACGCGAGCGAGGCCCGCGGCCTGGACGTCGAGCTGCCGGAGCTGCTGAAGGCGTTCACCGCCAAGGCCGTCGCGGCGGGTCACGGCGGCGACAGCTACGCCCGGCTGATCGAGGTCGTACGCGACGGGGGCCGGGCATGACGGCGCCCGCACCGGCAGCGGCACTGGCACCGGCACCGGCAGCGGCACTGGCACCGGCACCGACCGGCGACGGGCTCAGCACGGCCTCGTGGGCCGCGCTCGTGATCGCGGCGGCCGAGGAGTGCACGGCCCTTCTGGAGGCGGGCGCCGACGGGGACTGGTCGCGGCCCGCCGGGGGTCTCGACTGGTCCTGCCACGCCACCCTCGACCACCTGGCGCTCGGCCTCGTCGGCTACGCGGGGCTGCTGACCGCCAGGCCCACCGACCGCTACATCGCGCTGTTCGCCTCGCTGGACCCGGGCGCCCCGGTCTCAGCGCGACTGGAGGGCATCCGCATCGCGGCGTCGCTCCTCGCCGCCACCGTCCGCGGCGCGGGGCCGGGGGACCGGGCGTGGCACCCGTGGGGCCACGCCGACGGGCCCGGCTTCGCCGCCATGGGCGTGGTGGAGACCGTCGTCCACACCCACGACATCGCGCGGGGCCTCGGACTCGGCTGGAATCCGCCCGACGGGCTCTGCGCGCCCGCCGTCCGCCGGCTCTTCCCCGGCGCCCCGGACGGCCACGCCGCCGGCCGCACCCTCCTGTGGTGCACGGGGCGGGACATACTGCCGGGGCAGCCACGGCGGCAACAGTGGCAGTGGGACGGCAGCGTCCGCTGAGGCGGCAGCGCCCGCCGCGTCGTCGGGCCGGGCCGTCCGGCGGGCGCCCTCGCGGACGAGCGGCAGGCAGGCCAGCCCCGTCAGGAGGGCGATGGGGTGGCCCCAGCTGGAGAGCGGGTCGACGAGCTCGATCAGGTCCTGGGCGCACATCGCGCCGGCCACGCCCAGCAGGGCCCACTTGCCGCCCGGCCGCAGCAGCCCGGACAGGGCGCCGACGCAGGCCATCAGGCCGAAGCTGATGCCGTAGTCGAGGCGGTGCAGCGCGGCCTCCGGCAGCTGCCCGGCCGCGACTGCGCCCGCCACGGGCAGTTCCGTGGCCAGCGTGGCCAGGACGTGCCCGAGGAGGAAGACCCCGGCCGTGCGGGCCCCGCCGACGCGGCGCTCCAGCGCGGTGAGGACGAACACGAAGGCCACGCCGTACGCGGAGTACAGGCCGCCCGCGACCCACAGCGCACTGGCGAGCAGGACGAACAGCGGGCTCTCGGCGAGATGCGCCGCGTCCGTGCTGGAGTCGCGGAGCAGCTGGGCGACCGTGGCCTCGTCGCCGAGGTCGGCGTAGACGGCGGTGCCGAGCAGGATCAGGGCGTAGACGAAGGTGAAGGGCGTCCCGGCCGGCGTGGGCAGCAGCCGGCGGAGCGCTGCGAGCGCACGGCGGGCGCGGCCCGCGGGGGCAGCGGGCACCGCGTCGGCGTTCACGTCGGCGTCAACCGGACTCACTCGGCCAAGCCCCTTTCCGCACACTTACCGGGCTCTCCGGGCAGCCGTTCCCGCCCGTCCGCACGAGAACATTAAGGTGCACGAGCAGCCGCCGAATCAACCTCTGGCCGTGACTCCGGTCACCCTTGTCAACCTCTTGACGCGGTGCCGCGTCGGCCGGGTGACCGACGACTTCAGGAGGACCGCATGACTGTCCCGAGTGTCCGGTACGGCGATGACCGCCATGACGAGGAACCGTCCGGTCCGGTGCGGCACGGCGCCGGCGAGGCGCCCGTCGTCGTCGAGCGGCGCGACGGTCCGCACGGCGAGGTCGTGCTGCGGCGGCGGGGAGCGCACTACGAGATCATCGCCAACGGCTGCTTCCTGATGGACACCGCCGACGGCCGCTCCGAGCGCCTGCTCGCCGACGCCGCCCTCGCCGCGCTGCCCATGGACCGCCCGGCGCCGTCCGTGCTGATCGGGGGCCTCGGCGTCGGCTTCTCACTCGCCAGGGCGGCCGCCGAACCGCGCTGGGGCCGGATCACGGTCGTCGAACGCGAGGGCGCGGTCATCGACTGGCACCGCACCGGCCCGCTGGCCGCGATCTCGGGGCAGGCGCTGGCCGACGCCCGCACCGACATCGTCCACGCCGACCTCGTCGCGTACGTGCACGGGCCCGGACCCCGTTACGACGCGCTCTGCCTCGACATCGACAACGGCCCCGCCTGGACCGTCACCGACGGCAACGCCGGCCTGTACTCCCCCGCCGGCCTCGCGGCCTGCCGGGCGCGCCTGACGCCCGGCGGCGTACTCGCCGTCTGGTCCGCGCAACCCTCCCCCGCATTCGAACAAGCCCTCCGGAATGCCGGATTCGCCGGGGTAATTACTGAAGAGATCACCGTTGCCCGAGGCGTCCCCGACGTCGTCCACCTCGGCATCTGTGCCGCGTAGCCGAGCTGCGCCGGGTGCCCGTACCCTGCCTTGCACACCTGCAGGACTGGTAGCGAAAGCGCTACGGGAAGACGCTAGGGGCGGGCGCATGGAGCAGACACACATCGGCCCGAGCGGCGCCGCAGCCTCTGCGGGGGCACAGCGCCGGGTACTGATCGTCGAGGACGACAGGACGATCACCGACGCCATCGCGGCCCGACTGCGGGCCGAGGGATTTCACGTACGTACCGCCGGGGACGGGCCCTCGGCCGTCGACACGGCGGAGGCGTGGCAGCCGGACCTGCTGGTCCTGGACGTCATGCTGCCCGGCTTCGACGGCCTGGAGGTCTGCCGCAGAGTGCAGGCCCAGCGGCCGGTGCCGGTACTGATGCTGACCGCGCGCGACGACGAGACCGACATGCTGGTCGGGCTGGGCGTCGGGGCGGACGACTACATGACCAAGCCGTTCTCGATGCGCGAGCTGGCGGCCCGGGTGCACGTCCTGCTGCGCCGGGTGGAGCGGGCGACGCTGGCCGCGCACACGCCGCGCAGCGGCATCCTGCGTCTGGGGGAACTGGAGATCGACCACGCGCAGCGAAGAGTGCGGGTGCGCGGCGCGGACGTGCACCTGACGCCGACCGAGTTCGACCTGCTGGTCTGCCTGGCCAACACCCCACGGGCGGTCCTCTCCCGCGAGCAGCTGCTGGCCGAGGTGTGGGACTGGGCCGACGCCTCCGGCACCCGGACCGTGGACAGCCACATCAAGGCGCTGCGCCGGAAGATCGGCGCCGAGCGGATCCGCACGGTCCACGGTGTCGGCTACGCACTGGAGACCCCGGCGGCATGACCGGTTCCCTGTCCGGCGACGAGCCGCCGCCGCCGAGCCTGCGCGCCCGCGTCTGGGAGGCCCTGCGCCCGCTGGACCCGTACCGCTCGGTGAAGGCGGCGCTGGGCGCGCTCGTCATCGGTTCCGTGGTGATCACGACCCTGCTGGTCTTCGTCGCCCTGCACTCGGCGACCGAGATCCGGGTGATCACCGTCTTCTCGATCATCGCGTCGCTGCTGATCACCCAGTTCGTCGCGCACGGCGTGACGGCTCCGCTGGACGAGATGACCGAGGTCACCCGTTCGATGGCACAGGGGGACTACACCCGGCGGGTGCGGGCCGCACGGCGGGACGAGTTCGGCGACCTGGCCATCGCCTTCAACCGGATGGCGGCGGATCTGCAGGCGGTGGACACCCACCGCAAGGAGCTGGTCGCCAATGTCTCGCACGAGCTGCGCACCCCCATCGCGGGGCTGCGGGCCGTGCTGGAGAACGTGGTGGACGGGGTCTCCGCCGCCGACCCGGAGACGATGCGCACCGCGCTGCGCCAGACCGAACGGCTGGGCCGTCTGGTGGAGCAGCTGCTGGACCTCTCCCGGCTGGACAACGGTGTGGTGCCGCTGCGCGCCCGGCGCTTCGAGGTGTGGCCCTACCTGGCCGGCGTCCTGAAGGAGGCGAGCATGGCCTGCGGCAGCGGCTCGTCCCCGCGCGCCCGCAAGGACGTCCATCTGCACCTGGACGTCTCCCCGCCGGAGCTGACCGCGCACGCGGACGCCGAACGGCTGCACCAGGTGGTCGCCAATCTGGTGGACAACGCCGTCAAGCACAGCCCCCCGCACGGCCGGGTGACCGTACGCGCGCGCCGGGGCGAGGGAGCGCAGTCGCTGGCCCTGGAGGTCCTCGACGAGGGGCCCGGCATCCCGGAGGCCGAGCGGCACCGGGTCTTCGAGCGCTTCAACCGTGGCCCGTACGGACCGCAGGGGCCGGGCAGCGACGGCGGTACGGGCCTGGGCCTGGCCATCGCGCGCTGGGCGGTCGACCTGCACGGCGGGAGCATCGGGGTGGCCGAGTCACCGCGGGGCTGCCGCATCCGGGTCACTCTTCCGGGCGGACCTTGAGATCAGACTTGACGTAGGGTCGGTGGCGGGAGCACACATCCAACCGGGTGCTGGGGCAGGCTTCGGCGAACCCGGGAGAGTCCGGGAGGCACGGAACCTCCGGCTTTTCCCGGCTGGCCATGCCCCGAAACCCGAGGCAGAGTGTGACTTAGGCGACGACTGGCCCGGGTGGCCTGCATCTAAGGTCCCGACAGGCGTAGCCTTTATTCCCGCTGTCCACCACCTTAGGAAGCGGAAGAGGGCGGTTGCCGCCGTGTCGCCACAGTCCCCCAACACCTCGAGCGTCTCGACCGAGCAGGAGGGGCAGGGCAAGAGCCCTGCCGACGTGTTCGGTCCCAATGAGTGGCTCGTCGACGAGATCTACCAGCAGTACCTCCAGGACCCGAACTCGGTCGACCGAGCCTGGTGGGACTTCTTCGCCGACTACAAGCCGGGCTCTGCGGCGGCCGCGCCGCCGCAGCCGGTGACCGGGGGCCAAGCCCCCGGAGCTCCCGCTGCGCCCGCGCAGCCCGCCGCGGCGGCTCCGGCCGCCGCGCAGCCGAGCGCGGCCCCGGCCGCCCCGGCGCAGGCCCCGGCCGCTCCCGCGAAGGCGGCCCCGGCCGCCCCGCCGGCGGCGAAGCCCGTGGCCAAGACTCCGGTCGCCAAGCCGGTGCCCGCCGCCAAGCCGGCCGAGCCGGCCGCCGGCCCGGAGCTGGTGACGCTGCGCGGTCCCTCCGCCGCGGTCGCCAGGAACATGAACGCCTCGCTGGAGCTGCCCACGGCCACGTCCGTGCGCGCCGTCCCGGTGAAGCTGCTGTTCGACAACCGCATCGTCATCAACAACCACCTGCAGCGCGCCCGCGGTGGCAAGGTCTCCTTCACGCACCTCATCGGCTTCGCCATGGTGCAGGCGCTGAAGCTGATGCCGTCGATGAACCACTCCTTCACGGAGAAGGACGGCAAGCCGACCCTCGTCAAGCCCGAGCACGTCAACCTCGGCCTGGCGATCGACCTGGTCAAGCCGAACGGCGACCGTCAGCTCGTGGTCGCGGCCATCAAGAAGGCCGAGACCCTCAACTTCTTCGAGTTCTGGCAGGCGTACGAGGACATCGTCCGCCGCGCCCGGAACAACAAGCTGACGATGGACGACTTCACCGGGGTCACCGCGTCGCTGACCAACCCCGGCGGCATCGGCACGGTCCACTCCGTGCCGCGTCTGATGCCCGGCCAGGGTCTGATCATCGGCGTGGGCGCCATGGACTACCCGGCCGAGTTCCAGGGCACCTCGCAGGACGCCCTGAACAAGCTGGGCATCTCCAAGGTCATGACGCTGACCTCGACGTACGACCACCGCGTGATCCAGGGCGCCGCCTCCGGCGAGTTCCTGCGGATCATGAACCAGCTGCTGCTGGGCGAGAACGGCTTCTACGACGAGATCTTCGAGGCGCTGCGGATCCCCTACGAGCCGATCCGCTGGCTCAAGGACATCGACGCCTCGCACGACGACGACGTCACCAAGGCCGCCCGCGTCTTCGAGCTGATCCACTCCTACCGGGTCCGCGGCCACGTCATGGCCGACACCGACCCGCTGGAGTACCGCCAGCGCAAGCACCCCGACCTGGACATCACCGAGCACGGCCTCACCCTGTGGGACCTGGAGCGGTCGTTCGCGGTCGGCGGCTTCGCCGGCAAGTCGCTGATGAAGCTGCGCGACATCCTGGGCGTGCTGCGCGACTCGTACTGCCGCACCACCGGCATCGAGTTCATGCACATCCAGGACCCCAAGCAGCGCAAGTGGATCCAGGACCGGGTCGAGCGCGGGCACTCCAAGCCCGAGCGCGAAGAGCAGCTGCGCATCCTGCGCCGGCTGAACGCTGCTGAGGCGTTCGAGACGTTCCTGCAGACGAAGTACGTCGGCCAGAAGCGGTTCTCGCTGGAGGGCGGCGAGTCCGTCATCCCGCTGCTCGACGCCGTGCTGGACGCGGCCGCCGAGGCCCGCCTGGACGAGTGCGTGATCGGCATGGCCCACCGCGGCCGCCTCAACGTCCTCGCCAACATCGTCGGCAAGTCCTACGCGCAGATCTTCCGCGAGTTCGAGGGCAACCTCGACCCGAAGTCGATGCACGGCTCCGGCGACGTGAAGTACCACCTGGGTGCCGAGGGCGTCTTCACCGGCCTGGACGGCGAGCAGATCAACGTCTCGCTGGCCGCCAACCCCTCCCACCTGGAGACGGTCGACCCGGTCGTCGAGGGCATCGCCCGCGCCAAGCAGGACATCATCGGCAAGGCCGGCACGGACTTCACCGTCCTGCCGATCCAGCTGCACGGTGACGCGGCCTTCGCGGGCCAGGGCGTGGTCGCGGAGACGCTGAACATGTCGCAGCTGCGCGGCTACCGCACCGGCGGCACCGTGCACATCGTCATCAACAACCAGGTCGGCTTCACCGCGCCGCCGGAGTCCTCGCGCTCGTCGATGTACTGCACCGACGTCGCCCGGATGATCGAGGCGCCGATCTTCCATGTGAACGGTGACGACCCGGAGGCCGTGGTCCGCGTCGCGCGGCTGGCCTTCGAGTTCCGCCAGGCGTTCAACAAGGACGTCGTCATCGACCTGATCTGCTACCGCCGCCGCGGCCACAACGAGTCCGACAACCCGGGCTTCACCCAGCCGCTGATGTACGACCTGATCGACAAGAAGCGCTCGGTGCGCAAGCTCTACACCGAGTCCCTCATCGGTCGTGGCGACATCACGCTGGAAGAGGCCGAGCAGGCGCTGCAGGACTACCAGGGCCAGCTGGAGAAGGTCTTCATGGAGGTCCGGGAGGCCAACACGGTCCCGGTCCCCGCCGAGGTCCCGGTCCCGAAGGCCGAGTTCCCGGTGCCGGTGGAGACCGCGATCTCCCAGGAGGTCATCAAGAGGATCGCCGAGTCGCAGGTCAACCTGCCCGAGGGCGTCACCGTGCACCCGCGTCTGCTGCCGCAGCTGCAGCGCCGCGCCTCCAGCGTCGAGGACGGCACCATCGACTGGGGCATGGGCGAGACCCTCGCCTTCGGCTCCCTGCTGATGGAGGGCACCCCGGTCCGGCTCGCCGGCCAGGACTCCCGCCGCGGCACCTTCGGCCAGCGCCACGCGGTGCTCGTCGACCGGGAGACCGGCGAGGACTTCACCCCGCTGCTGTACCTGTCCGAGGACCAGGCCCGTTACAACGTCTACGACTCGCTGCTCAGCGAGTACGCGGCGATGGGCTTCGAGTACGGCTACTCGCTGGCCCGCCCGGACGCGCTGGTGCTGTGGGAGGCGCAGTTCGGTGACTTCGTCAACGGTGCCCAGAGCATCGTCGACGAGTTCATCTCCTCCTCCGAGCAGAAGTGGAACCAGACCTCTGGTGTCACCCTGCTGCTGCCGCACGGCTACGAGGGCCAGGGCCCGGACCACTCCTCGGCCCGTGTCGAGCGCTTCCTCCAGCTCTGCGCGCAGAACAACATGACGGTCGCCATGCCGACGCTGCCGTCGAACTACTTCCACCTGCTGCGCTGGCAGGTCCACAACCCGCACCACAAGCCGCTGATCGTCTTCACCCCGAAGTCGATGCTGCGTCTGAAGGCCGCGGCGTCGAAGGCGGAGGAGTTCACCACCGGCGGCTTCCGCCCGGTGATCGGTGACGACAAGGTCCAGGCGAACGACGTCCGCAAGGTCGTCTTCTGTGCCGGCAAGGTCTACTACGACCTCGTCGCCGAGCGGGACAAGCGCGGCACGACCGACACCGCCCTGATCCGTCTTGAGCGCCTGTACCCGCTGCCGGGTGCGGAGATCCAGGCGGAGATCGCCAAGTTCCCGAACGCCGAGAAGTACATCTGGGCGCAGGAGGAGCCGGCGAACCAGGGTGCGTGGCCGTTCATCGCGCTCAACCTGATCGACCACCTGGACCTGGCCGTGGGCGCCGACATCCCGGCCCGCGAGCGACTGCGCCGGATCTCCCGGTCGCACTCCTCCTCCCCGGCGGTCGGCTCGGCCAAGCGCCACCAGGCGGAGCAGCAGGCACTGGTCGCCGAGGTCTTCGACGCCTGACCTCGCGTGATCCGGTAGTACGACGGCTCCGGGCCCCCACCGTTTCGACGGTGGGGGCCCGGAGCCGTTTGCTGCACACGGAGCCGGAGGGGGCCGCGCCCCGGGCGTGTCCCGGCCGCCGTGCTTATCGTTGTACTGCGCGGCCGCTGAGAAACAGCGGCAGCGGGGAGGAGCGCACAGTGACCATCGAGCTGACCGACAGGATCGAGATGGCCGACAGCGACGAGCTCAGCCTGGACATGATGTTCGACTGGCTGAAGCGGATGCCCGTCCCCGAGGGCTACAAGGTAGAGATCGTCGAGGGGGCCATCTACATGTCGCCGCAGCGGGACACCCACTGGGACATCATCCTGAACGTCGTCGAGCAACTGCGGACCAAGTACCCCCGAGTGCGGGTCAAGAATGATGTGCGTGTCGACTATCCCGGCTATCTGAACGGGTTCTGTTCCGACGTTGCCCTGGTCAAGGAAGGGGCGTCGAAGGACGCCGACGGGCACTGGCAGTACCAGGACATCGTGTTTGTCGCGGAGGTGATCTCCAGTGGCACCGCGAAGAACGACTACGGGCCGAAGAGGGACGCCTATGCGCGGGCCGGCGTGTCCGTGTACCTGATCGTGGACCCGTACACCGGCCAGTGTCACTTGTTCACGGAACCCAAGGACGGCACGTACCGCACCGGACCGGCCATCAAGTTCGGCGACCCGATCGACCTCACCGACACCGTCCTCGGCCTGACGTTGACCACTGACGAGTTTCCCCGGGACTGAGATCCGGCGCGCCGGCGGCACGGAAGCCCCGGGGGATCCGGCTGTCCGTCCTCTCACCCCAGATACGGCTCGAAGTCCCAGTAGGGCCGTACCCGCTGCCGTGCCGCGAGCGTGTGCGGGTGCTGGGCGCCCAGGGTGCGGGTCAGGCGTTGGAGGGCGTCGGCTTCGACCTTGCCGGCTTCCTCGTGTGGTCCTCGCCCAGGCACGACTGCAACACCACTGCACTGGCGCCCCGATCAACTTCACCCGCCTCAACACCTGGCTCACCGGCACCCCCCTGGCCCCCACGCGAACCTCCCACTTCGCAGCACTCCGCCCCGTCGGCTGGACCGGCGGGGCGGACTTCGCCAACAGCGTCCGTTTCGACGGTGGGGGCCCGGTCCCGTTGTTTCACACGGCGGCGCTCAGCCGCCACCGGCGGAGGTGATAGGCGGTGCGCGAGGTCAGCAGTGCCGCCGAGCGGTCTGCCCTGGCGCGGGCCTCGTCGGACGGGGTCCGCACCTGCGGCAGCCCCGGGGGCCGCAGGGCACCGTAGCCGGTGAAGCGCCGGGTCCCGCAGGCATTGCAGCGCTGCTCGCCATCGGCGCGGGTCCAGCCGGCGTGGTGGAGGCACTTGTTCACGAGACGGCCGATGATCCTCATGCGTTCTCCCGCACGGTGGCGTGCGCGACGATCCAGTGCGCCCGCGCCTCGGCACCGGCCTGCCGCCGCTCACCGTCCGTCGCCTGCCGCCATGCCTCCTCCAGCTCGGCGCACTCCGCGCATCCGCTGAGGTACGCCCGCAGCCCGGCGGCGTTGCGCTCCTCGCGGGTGGCCAGCCGCAGCGCGGGGGCGGGGGCTTCCCAAGCCAGTCCGCCACCGGGGCGCTGGACCTGGACACGGTTGCCGGTGGCCCCGGTCACCTGGGCGATTCTGTTGTCGCGGATGTCCACGACGTAGGCACCGTTCCGGTACGTCATTCGCGTAACGCCTTTCGTCTCGTGACTCACGAGGAACGTATGGGCGTGCGAAGCCGCGGACCAGGCGCGGAGCGTGGTAGTTCGGTGGGAGGCTGAACGGGAAGTACCACGCTGTGTGGTAGTTACTCCTGGATGCCCAGGTGGGAGGCCATCTCTCGCATCTCCTCGGTCAGCGTTCGTTTCCGCGTTTTGAGGAGATCGCTCATGACGTACCGGGCCATGGGCTGATGCTTCAGCCATTGCCCGGAGCTGTGCCTAAGCTGCTTCAGCTCGCCCAACGCGTCTTCGTGGGAACCGAGGGTGATGTGCGCCTTGGCGACGTCGAGCCGGTGACGGCCCCAGTTCGGCGGGCTCGGCTTGCCGTAGTGGTTCACGGACTTCTGGCTCAGCACGCCTTCGTCGGAGCGTCGGAGGACACCCCGTGCGTCACCCGTGATCGAGAGGTCTTCGACCACCTTCAGTTCCGCCGTGACCGGACCGAACTGTCCCCACGTCTCCCCGAAGACGGCGAATTCCCTCTCCAGTGCGACAGCCGCCGTGCCTGCCATCCTGCGAGCATCCCTGGCGACGTCAGGCCGGTTGTTGCGCACGGTCGCCGAGGCGACTCGAAGCCACAGTTCACCCCACACAGCCAGCTGACCAGCGCTCGCATCCGAGAGGCGTGGTTCCGTCTCCGCCGCCGTGGCCGCCGCGAGCTGCTCGCACTCGTCGAACCGGTCCTGCCGCAGAAGGAGCCAGCACAAGCCGACCACCCCGGTGGTGGCCATGAGCCTCTCACCGCTCTCGCGGGCAAGCCGGATGCTCTCTGCCAGCGCGAAGTACGCCATGTCGTACTGGCGTACTTGCGTGAGGTACTTGCCCGCCATCAGCAACGCATGCGCCCGCACGACCATCGCTTGCTGATGTTGCTCACCTTCCACCGTGGAGACGGTGGCCTCGGCGGCTCGCAGCAGGCCCGGCAACTTGCGGGCGACGGAGCCGAACCTGTCCGCATGGTAAAGCGCATGGATGTCGGCGATGTCCCTCCGCAGTGCGGACAGATCCACCGCTTCCCCGAGGTCAGTGAGAGGCGCACAGCCGAGCCCGATGGGCGGCATCAACGCCTTCCGCAGCTCGACCAGATACCGCCGGTTCGCCTCGTCCCCGACGACCGGCTGGGGCGCCTCCGTCGCGAACAGGGCCGACGTCGTCACGCCGAGCACGCGAGCCAGCGCGTGCAACGTCTCGACGCGCGCGTCACCGCCCTGTTCGAGCTTGCGCACAACACCGACGGAGAGGCCCGACTCATGGGCCAGCCCCTCCTGGCTCAGGCCTACCGCGCGGCGGAACTTACGGACGTTGTCTGCCAACCCTGACGACATGAGCTTCACCATCCCCTCACCAAGAGGCTACGTCCGCCAGGTACTTGGCCGCACCGACTCGGTGTTCGAGCGTCCCGCTGTGATGGGAGCGCTAAAGAATGAGCTCGTGTGACCGCATGACGATCGAGGACAGCGCGAGGTCCGATCTCCCGCGCGAGCAGCCCTCAGCGGCAAGGCGGCGACGAGGCAACGGAGGAATTTCCGTCACATCCTCGTACGCAATCAGCCATGAGTCAGCCAGAACACGAGGGCGAACATAGTCAGTAGGGAAAAGCTGACGGCGCCGCCGATACCGGGCTTGCGCCGCTTGATGGCGCACCAGGTGAGCATTGTGAGTGCCGGGACCCACCCGCATGCGTACAGGATCCAGCCCGCTTTCGTGGCCGACGCACCACTCGCGAAGTTGAAGCAAACGAAGGCGGCAATCATGAACAGTGCCGGTGCGCCCCAGATATTATCGGTGACGACCTGTTCCCTTGTCTTGTTCAATCTGCAGCTCCAAGCAGGGGGCTGCGGTGCCCTCCGAAGTCGGAAGACACCGCAGCCAGAAGCGGTATTACATGCCGGCCAGGTAGCGGATCAGCTCGTACAGGAGCTCGCTGGGCGCTCCCTTGATGGCCCATTTGACCGGGTTCCAGTTGGACAGTCCGTTGACCCAGTCGTTGAAGGCACCTGCGCCCTTCTTGGCGGCCTTCACGGCGTCCTTGAAGAGTCCAGGAGACTTCTTCAGCAGAGCGATTGAAGAGTGTCCGCGTCCTTGCGAGGGTCGCCAAAGCCAGCTAGGGCGCGGACATTTAAGAGCGAAGGCAGTGCTTCGATTCTGGAGAATGATCACTTGCGCGCGACAGGGCTACTCGATAGCTACTTTTGCAGGTGAGACGTGGGAGAAATACTCCGAACACGTCGGTCGAAGACGTCGACAACGCGACGCTTTCTTGCCCTATGAGGCTCCCGCAAATTATCCCCCCGCCTCGGTGCTGAACGGTCCCCAGTTGCCCGTTTCGCTGAGTGCGTGTCGAATCTATGCCACAGGGTGATCAAAGGGCAAGAAACATAAGGGAGTTGGCTCGTTCCCAGCTGCCGCGAGCGCCGCTGAGCAGGGCTGACCAGCGAGCATAGGCCCGCGCGACACTGACCGGACTGGCCATATATCGATGCCACGTACAGGAACAGGCCTAACGCCTTCCCCTCACACCTTTCGAAGGGCCTAAATGGCCAGTTTCATGTCTGGCGTGTCGTCCGCATCTCATCGCCAGGCTGGGCGATCGAGTAAGCGCAGCTCTTACTGCGCAAGCCCATCAACCTACTATCGGCATCGTCAACCTACTAGCTCGCCCCACGGGTGTTGCTGCCCGTTTGAATCCCAGCCCTAGAATTTCGGCCAGAAATTCGACAGTCCACTCGGCTTCCTTGCAAAGCTGCCGATCTCCGCTTCATGCAAGGCTGGAGTATTCCGGCGTCCCGGTCGAACGTCACTCGTTCGTGGTCGAGGGACGCACGTGCGTGAAGGACGGCCATCCCACCCAGTCGGACGGGCTTTCACCAGCCGCCGTCGGCGGACGTGCGGCACGCTCACCCCAGATACGGCTCGAAGTCCCAGTAGGGCCGGACGCGTTGCCGTGCCGCGAGCGTGTGCGGGTGCTGGGCGCCCAGGGTGCGGGTGAGGCGTTGGAGGGCGTCGGCTTCAACCTTGCCGGCTTCCTCGTGTTCGCGCAGGCCGCGCAGGTCCATGGCGAGGGCGACCTCGCAGGAGAGGGTGAAGGGGTGGTCCTCGCCCAGCGCGTGGCGGGCGCGGCGCAGGGTGTCGCGGCTGAGTTCCTGGGCGGTGTCGAGGCGGCCGGTGAAGTTGCGGCCGCCGGCGGCGTTGAGGGCGCAGCCGAGGACCCAGGGGTGGTCGGGGCCGAGCGTGGCGGACAGGCCGGCGAGGGCGGCTTCGAACATGGTCAGGGCCTCGCCGCGCTCGCCGGCGGCCTGGAGGATGAGGCCGGTGTTGGAGAGCATGCCGGTGCTGATGGGGTGGGCGGGGCCCAGGAGTTCGCGGAAGCCGTGCTCGCCCTCGGTGATGAGGTCCCTGGCCTGCTGGAGGTCGCCGTGTTCGCGGGCGTGGTTGCCGTGGTCGACGACGAGGCCGAGGGTGGCGTAGTGGCCGCGGCCGTGGACCTGCTCGGTCTGTTCGAGGAGGCTGGCCATGGCGCCGCCGACGTCCTGCAGGGCCCCGGCCCGGCGCTCGCAGAGCACCAGGTTGTGCCGGGCCCGCAGGGTCTGCGGGTGCTGGGGGCCGAGCACCTGGATGTGCAGCCGCATGCCGTGCTCCTGGCGGGCCAGCGCGTCGCGGTAGCGGCCCATCAGCCGCAGGTCGCGGGCGCAGGCGATGCCGGAGACGAGGGTGGCGGCGTGCCGGGCGCGCAGCAGGGACTCGCGCTTGCGCAACGTCTCCAGGTCGATGTCGTAGGCCTCGGTGTAGCGGCCGAGCAGCCGTAGTCCCGCGCCGAGGTTGTGCTGGGCGAGCAGGGTCAGGTAGTCGTCGGGGCCGAAGAGTTCGAGGGCGGTGTCCAGTACCTCGCGCTGGGTCTGGAGGGCCTCGGTGTACTGGCCGAGGTAGCGCTGGTCGGCGGCGAGGCAGCTGGTGGCGGTCATCAGGCCGGCGCCGTCGTGGCCGGGGGTGGCGCGCAGCCGGTCCAGCAGCTGACGGTCGAGTTCGTAGGCGGCGCGGAAGGCGCCGTTGGCGCGCAGGATGTTGCCCTGCTGGGTGCTGAGTTCGACCATGCGGGGGTGGACCGGCGGGCAGAGCTCCGACCAGTGGGCACGTACCTGATCGGCCAGCTCGACGCCGGTGCGGAACTCCCCGCTGCGGTAGCAGTAGCGCAGCAGGTTCAGCACGGTCTCCTGGACGCGTTCGTCCCGGCTGCTCAGTGCGCCGGAGGGCTCCAGGTGGGGCAGCAGCTCGGCGTAGCGGGGCCAGAGCCGGGAGTCCTGGGCGTTGCCGGGGTCGGCTGCGGCGAGGGTGCGGCGTACGACCTCGCGGTGGAGTTTGCGGTCCTCGGGCGAGGTGAGGCGGGCGACGATGTCGTGGACGATGCGGTGCATGTGCACCGACTCCTGCTCGGGGCCGGGTTCCTCGCCGGCGAGGACGCTGCGGGTGTCCCGGGTGAGCACGGAGTAGTTGACGAGGGTGTCCAGGGCGCGGGTCCAGCCCGCCAGGTCGCTGGCGAGCCAGTCCATGCCCTCGGGCAGCTCGGTGGGCCTGAGGTGGCGCACGAGGCCGATGGGGATGCGGCCGGGGGCGAATGCGGCGCACAGCGAGAGCAGTTCCACCGCGTGCGGCTGGGAGTCGCGGAGCCGGTTGATCAGTATCGACCAGGAGGTGAGGGAGGAGCGCGGGACGCCGTCGAAGCCGCCCTGGCCGGTCAGTTCGGACAGCTCGCCGTCGCGGACCATGCGCAGGTAGTCGTGGACGTCCATGTCCGACTCGCCCAGCCAGGCGGCGGCCTGCACCAGGGCGAGCGGGATGTCGCCGAGCTCGGCGGCGACCTCGTCGGCCTGGGCGGCGGTGATGCGGGGTGCGCGACGCATCAGGTAGCCGGTGCTCTCGCGGCGTTCGAACCCGGGGATCTCCACCAGGTTCGTCCGGCTCTCGCTCCAGCTGCGGTTGCGGGAGGTGATCAGTACGTGTCCGGGTCCTTCGGGCAGCAGTTCCTCGGCGGTGTCGATGTCGTCCCAGCCGTCGAAGACGAGCAGCCAGCGGCCGTACGGATCGCCGCGACGCAGCGCCTCGTGGACGGCCCGGATGCGCTCGCCGGGCTCGGAGCCGCTGGCCAGGCCCAGTTCGGGGGCGAGTTCGCCCAGGCGTTCGCGCAGGGTGCCGCGGGTGTCGGAGTTGACCCACCACACGACGTCGTAGTCGGAGCTGAACCGGTGGGCGTACTCGGCGGCCATCTGGGTCTTGCCGATGCCGGACATGCCCAGGAGGGTGACGACGGCCGTGCCGTGGTCGGCGTCCATCAGCTGCTGCTGGAGCCGGTTGAGGAGGTCGTCGCGGCCGGTGAAGCGGACGTTGCGGCGGGGGACCTCGCCCCAGACGGCCGGGGGGTCGTTGGGGTAGCGGGAGCCGGTGGCCGCGGGCACGTGGCGGCGGGCGGGGGCGGGCGGCAGGCCCAGCCGGCCCAGCAGGCGGCGCTCGGCCTCCTGGGCGCCGACGCTCCACAGGTCGACGGGTTCGAGGACGGCGGTGGCGGGCAGCAGCGCGCGGTTGGTGAGGTTGACGGCGGCGAAGCGCTCGGCGTGTGCGGCGACCACGCCGCGCAGGGCCTCGTTCCACTCGGCCTCGGGGCGGGGCCCGAGCTGGAAGAACCAGTCGCTGAGCACGAGCAGTATGCGGCCGGAGGCCAGCAGCAGGTCGCCGAGCGCGCTCTCCAGCGGCACTTCGCGGGGCGGGTCCCAGCGGTGCAGGGTGACGCGGTGGCCGTGGCTCTCCAGCCGGTGGGCGATCCAGGTGGCCCACGGCCGGTGGAAACCGGCGAAGACGACGACGAAGTGCTCGCCGGGCTGCCCTTGCGCACTGGAACCGGCCGCTTGCCGCTGCGTGGCCATCCGCACGTCTCCCTTGTTCCTTCGCACCGCGCCGACCGGGAGCCGACACGCACCAAGATTACCGTACGTCACCACGCGGTGACATAACGCTTATTCTCGTGGGGCGGTCGGCGGACCGCGCCAGACTCGTCAGGTGCCGGTCCATGCCGACCACGAACTCCCGCCCGGCCTTTGTCAGTTCAGCCGATTCAAGCAGGATGGGCAGGGCTTCCGCGACCTGTCGGAGGTAGGAATCACGGCGCGTGCGGGCGCCACGCCGGGCGCCGGGCGCCGGTGGCCGCCGCAGCGCCGCGCGGGCCCAGAAGTCGGCCAGGGCCAGGTGCGCGTAGGTGCCCTGCAGGACCCCGGCGAGCGGCCGCGGGTCCGGGCGCCAGGCCACCCGGTAGACCTCACCCGGCCCGGCCTCGTGCAGCGGCACGAGGTCGTGGAGGACCGACAGCTTGCTGTGCTGGGTCTCGTGGACGAGGACATCGGCGAAGTCCGCCGCCGAGTCCGGCAGGGTGGCGAACACCGCGCCGGGCGCGGCCCGGAACGTCGCGCTCACCTTCGGTCCGGCCGGCCCGTGCGGGGCCGGGCGGGCCAACGGCACCACACAGCGCAGCAGTGCGGTCACCTCCGCGGCCCGGGCCCGGTCCGCGGCGCGCAGCAGGGCCAGCGCTGCTCTCCAGCGCTGCCCCCAGGGCTCGGCTCCGGTCTGCGAGGGGGTGGCGGCGGGCAGGGCGGCGCTGCCCACGCCCTGGGCCGGTGCCCGGTAGGGGTCGAGGTCGTCGAGGCAGGCGGCGCTGCCGGGCAGCCTGCGCAGGCCCCGCCAGCCGGTGCCGGTGCCGGTGGTGCGGCCCGGCAGCCGCAGCAGGACGGGTCCGGTGCGGTGGCCCCCGGCGCTCAGGCGGGCGGTGCGGCCGTCGGCGGTCAGCCGCAGGGCGGGGGCGCCGGTCTCGGCGAGCCCGGTGCCGGGCAGCGCGAGCCGGCCGCCGGGGGCCGCCAGCTCCAGGGTGAACCTCTCGCCCGCCCGCAGGGCGGCGGCCGCGGCCACGGAGCCGAAGTGGGCCAGGCACCGGGCGAGGGCGTCCCCGTCGGGGGCGGTCAGGGCGCGGGTGAGCCAGGTGCCCACGGACGGGTAGCCGAGCGTGTCGCGCACCGCGCGCGGGTGGCGGGCCTCGGCGCGCTCCAGCAGGCGCCAGTGCGCCTCGAAGCGTTCGCGGTCGGCGCCCGGCACCGCACCGGGCCGCTGCTCCAGCCGGGTCAGCAGGGACTTGAGCAGCACCAGCCGCCGGCTGTGCGCGCCGTCGAGCAGAAGGGCGACGTCCTCGGGGGCGGAGCGGGTCCGGGCGAGGCGGGCCAGGGCCGCCGGCCAGGGGCCCGGCGGGCCGGCACCGGCGCGCTCCGCGGCCATGGGGGCGTCCTCTCTCCGTGGCCCGGCCTCCATGGCCGGAACGGCATGGTCCCCTCCGTCGCCGCCCCTCACGGGCCGGCGTCCGTACTGTCGGAGTACCAGGTCTCCCCGAACTCCGCCGGGAACGACAGCGCACGCTCCACCGCGGCCACCAGGCCCGGTTCCGTCGTCCCGCGCAGGGCTCGCAGCCCCATGCCGGTGAGGTTCGGCAGGGGCGGTCCCCCTGCCGAGCCGTCGCGTTCGGCCGTAGCGGCGTTCTTGTGCTCAGGCACCTCTTGCTCCTCCCTGCCGCTCCGCCGGGAGCGGCCCCCCGCGGCTGCACGGTTCTTCCCAACGCCCGCGGGGCGGAAACACGTTCGGATCAGGACCGGACATCCGGCTCATGCGCCGGTCAGTCGCGCCACGCTCTCCCTGGTCGCCGCGACCTCCGCCCAGGGCACCGGGGCCAGCCGGGCGGTGAGGTGGCGCCACTGCTGCTGCGCGTCACGGTAGGCGGCCAGGGCGTCCCGGCGCAGGCCCATGCGCTCCAGTGCCTCGCCGTGGCGGTGCAGGGCGCGGGCCGCGGTCACCGAACCAGGGCCGTCGGGCCGGGGGAGCCGCGCGGCCTCCTTGGCCGCGGCGTCGAAGGCAGCGGCGGCGTCGGCCACCGCGACGGTGCCCGGGCTCTCGCTCAGCGCCAGCCGGGCGGTGCCCAGCTCCAGCCACGCCTCGGCGCGGACGGTGCCGTCCGGGGCGTGCCGGGCCGCCCCTTCCAGCAGGTGGCAGCTCTCGTACAGGTCGGGCGGGAACCCCTGGCGCCCGAACCGCAGGACCAGGGCGCTGCCGAGCATCAGTTGCGTCCGCGAGCGCAGCGGCGACCTGCCGGGGCTCACCGCGAACGCCTCCCGCAGCACCGCCTCGGCCCGGGCGAGGGCGTCGGTGCCTCCCGCACCGCCGGGAGGTCCTTCGCTCGTGGGGGGAACCGCCCGCGCGCGGCCCAGCAGGGACTCCCCCCACTCCAGGAGCAGTTCGCAGCGCCGGACGCTGTCGCGGCCGGCCAGGGAGACCGCCGCCGCGTAGGCGTCGTCCGCCTCCGGCCAGCTCCTCGCCGCCGCGTGCGCGCGGGCCTGCTCGGTGCGGCAGTGCAGCAGCTGAAGGCCGTCGGCGGCGGCCGCCCGGGCACGGCCGAGGACGGCCAGGGCCTCGGCGGCGGGCGCGCCGGAGTGCCGCAGCGCCCGGGCGAGGTCCAGGAGGGCGGCGCAGCGCTGGACGTCGGGTGCGTCGGCGGACTCCAGCAGCTCGCAGGCGGTGCGCAGTTCGGCGGCCGCCTCGACGGCCCGGGATACGGACTCCGGGCCGGACCGGGCCAGGGTGAGCAGCACCCGGCCCAGGCGCAGGTGGCGCACCGGGTCGCCGGGGGGCAGGGCGCGCAGGGTCCGTTCGGCGGCGAGCAGCTCTTCGCGGCCGCCGCCGGCCAGCCAGCGGGAGTGGTGGGCGGCGGCCAGCTCCAGGGCCGCCGCGGCGTGCCGGTCGCTGCCGGGCTCGGTGTGGTCGTGGGCCTCGGTGAGCAGAGCGACGGCCTCCGTCAGGATCGTGTGCCGCCGGGTGGGGTCGGCGCGTACGGACTCGGTGCCGGCCAGGGCGCGCAGGACCGCGCCGAGGACGAGGCGGGCCCGTATCCCCTCGGCGGCGTCGCCCGGCACCAGGGGTGCGGTGGCGGCCGGCCCGGCGTGCGCGCGGGCCTCGTGCAGCAGGGTGGGGTCGGCCTGGACCTGCCACAGGCGCAGCAGCCGCTCCGCCTCGCCCACCGGGCCGCTTTCGACGGGTACGGGCTGGTACCAGCGCACCACGCGGGCGGGCACCTCGGCGAACAGCTCCGGTTCGGCCGGCCCGGAGATCTCGGTGCGGACGGGCCCGTCCGGCTCCCCGCCGGGTCCGGCGCCGCCCTGCGGGGGGCGGCCGGAGAGCTGGGCGGCGGCGAGGGCGGAGAAGTTGCGGGCGCTCTTGCCGAAGTGGCGCTCGACGTAGTCCGAGCAGTGCTTGAGCACGAGGGCCGCGGCGCCCTGGTCGAGGGACTGCAGCAGCATCTCCCGTACCCCGTCGGCGAATTCGTACCATTGTCCGGTTCCCGGCCCGGGTCCCGTGCCGGGCAGCCGCCACAGCAGTCCGCTCAGCAGCACCTCGGCCAGTTCCATGGGCCCGGTGTCGGGCAGCATCGCCCGCTGTACGACCTGCATGACGGGCAGGGTCAGCGGCACCGCCGCCAGGTGCACCGCGAGCCGCAGCGCGCCCGGCGAGGCCACCGCGCGGAAGGACCTGAGCAGGTCGTCGGCGCCGCGCGCGGCGTGCTCGCCGGGTGCGGGCACAGGCCGGGCCGGGTGGCCGGGCAGCACCCAACCTGCGGCGCCGCGCACCGCGGTGCGGCCCGGTCCGGACAGCAGGCGGGCCCAGGCGCCGAGCGCGTCCCTGGTGGGCAGCAGGACGGGGGCCGGCAGGGCCCCGGGGCCGGGCAGCGGCCCGTATCCCCCGGGTTCGAAGCGCAGCCTGCCGCCGGTGCCGGCGTCGCGGATCAGCAGCCCGGCGTCGGCGGGCAGCGCGGTGCGCGGCCACAGGCGGGGCGGCAGGGGCTGGACGACCGCCAGCGGCGAGGTCAGCGCCCAGTGGTGGAGCAGGCGTTGCGCACGTCCCTCCTGCCACAGGGGACCCACGCAGTCGCTGATCACCAGGGTGAGCCGGCGGCCGGTGGGGTCGCGGAACTGGTCGGCGGGGCGCGGCCGCAGGCGGCGCGGGTCCCCGGGCGCCCCGGGCGAGGCGGTGGTGCCGACGAGGGGCGTGCCGTCGTCGGCCCGGTGCAGGTAGCGCACCTGGACGTCACGGAAGACGCCCAGCTGGGCACAGGTCTGGCGCAGTTCCTCCAGCATCCGCTCCCACACGGCCATCGAGGGGGCCGTGTCCATCAGCAGCTGCATGGACGCCGCCCGCCGTCCGCCCGGCCGGTGGACGGGGTCCAGCACGCCGGTGCGGGCGGCGCAGTCGGCGGTGGCCTCCTCGTCGAGGGGGCCCGGCGCGGGGCGCGCGGGCGGGCGGTAGCCGCGCAGCGGGCGCAGGGCGCGCTGCAGGCCGAGCAGTCCGGGCAGCGACGAGGCCATGGGGACGCGTATCGGGAAGGCGTCCGCGGGGGCCGCGGGCCCGCCGCGGGGAGCGTAGACGGACACCGGTCCCGAGCGCTCGGCGCGCCGCACCGCGGCGCGGCCGCCGCTGCCGTCCGGCGCGGGCTCGCCGGGCGTCCCGCCGCGGGGCGCGTCCGGCGTCCCCGGACGGCGCCCCTCGCCGTCCCCGGGGTGCCCGGAGCCGGTGGAGCCGGTGGTGCGGCCGGTGGGTCCGGGGTGCTCACGGGCCGGCGGCTCCCCGTCCCGTGCCTGCCCCGCCGCGGTGCCCGGGCCGGCCCACTGGGCCAGCCAGAGCGCGTCGGCCAGCTCTTCGGCCGACAGGTCCCATTCCGCGGCCTGCAGCCGGGCGACCAGTTGCCCCAGCCGTTGGTCGGGGGGCGCCGTCATCTCTCATCACCTCGGACGGTCCAGGGGCTGCATGAGCATGTCCGCGAGCCGCTCGCGCGTGACGCGTTCGGTGCGGGGCGCGTGCTGGGTGAGGAAGAGGGCGTTGAGCAGCTGGTCCGCGGCGATGACCTCGCCGGGCTCCCGGTCGAGGAACCGCTGGATGAGCGCGTCGCCGTCGGTCACCGCGTCGTCCCCCAGGTGGGCTCTGACCATCGCGGTCAGCTGTTCCTCGCCCGGCGGTTCGAGGTTGAGCTGGATGCAGCGGCGCAACAGGGCGGCGGGGAAGTCGCGTTCGCCGTTGGAGGTGAGCACGATCAGCGGGAAGGTGGTGCAGCGCACCCGGCCACCGCCGATCAGGGCCCGCCCGCCGTCGTCGGTGAGCACGTCGACCTCCGGCTCCAGGTCGGCGATCCGCTCCAGCTCCGGGAGGCGGTACTCCCCCTCCTCCAGGACGTTGAGGAGGTCGTTCGGCAGGTCGAGGTCGCCCTTGTCCAGCTCGTCGACGAGCAGCACGCGGGGCTGCGCGGCGGGCAGCAGGGCCGTGCCGAGCGGCCCCAGCCGCACGTACGAGCCGATGGAGCGCCGCTGCCGGACCTCGCCCGTGCCGCTGCCGCCGCCCGCGCGCTCCAGCTGGACGTCCTGCAGGCGGGCTATCGCGTCGTAGTGGTAGAGGCCGTCGTGCAGGGTGGAGCGGCTGACGATGGGCCAGCGCAGCACCCGGCCCAGGCCCAGCTCGTGGGCGACGGCGTGGGCGAGCGTCGACTTGCCGGTGCCGGGGTTCCCGGTGACCAGGAGCGGGCGGCGCAGATAGAGGGCGGCGTTGACCGCCTCCACCTCCTCGGGGCGCGGGTGGTGGTTCTCCACCAGCCGGCGCAGCACCCCGAGTCTGCGGGCGGCGCTCGGGTCGGTGCCCGCGCCGGCGTCGGGGCCCGAGGACGCGAAGTCCCGCCAGGGCGGGGGCGGCGGCAGGCGGCGTACTCCGTCGTGCGGCAGGCCGGCTCCCCGGTAGATGCGCCAATCGTTCACACTGGGCTCCTCGTGACTGGTGATGCCCCCAAGGCCTGCTGTGCCCGGGGCCCCGTGTGCCCGCCGCACCGTCCGACGGCCCCCGCTCGAAGGTACCGGCAGGGCCGGTGCCCTGCCGACCCCCGCAGCACTCCCCTGGCACGTACTTGACGTGCCGTCATGGCATGCCGTCCGGGCGGGCGCCGGGGGCGTACAACGGCGTGTCGGGCAGCGGTGGATGGAGCGGGGAGTCGAAGAGCAGGGCAATCGACCGTGCCCACAGCGCTTCGGGGTCGGAGTCGGCGGGGTCGGCGCAGCGGATACGGAGGCTGCGGATGAGCCGGTGGAGTCCCTCGGCGGTCTTCGCCTCGTCCACGAGCCGGGACACCTGCCGGTGGAATTCGGCGCAATCCGCATGGCCCGTGGCGCATCTGCGCCAGATCACCACCGCGTGCCCGGCGGCGAGCGCCGCGTCCATGGCCGTCGCGCCCGCGCCCGCCGCGACCTCGCCGCAGTACACCGGCACGGCGGTGTCGGCCGCCTCCGACAGCCGCCCGTACGCCTGGTGCCCGCTCTCGCGGCCCGGGCCGTCGTGCCCCTTCGCCGGCGCCTCGCGCCGCAGCGGCACGGCGGTCAGCGGGCCCCGGTCCGTGCCGCGCCAGCGCCGGCGCCACTCGGGGGTCGCCGGGCGGTCGCGGCGGCGCCGGTCCCGTACGACCACCACGCGGCGCTGCCCCAGCGGCATCGTGTGCGGGTCGATGCCTGCCTGCGCCTCCGCCGGGAGGTGTTCCCGGCAGGCACCGGGCGGCGCCAGCTGCCAGGCGTCCAGCGGCTCGTCGAACAGCTCGCGCGGCAGCATCACGTGCACGGCCGCCAGGTACTCGCCGACGTCCCCCTGCAGCAGCGCCTCGGCGACCGGCTCGCGCAGCGTCTCCTTCAGCAGCGCCCTGGGCACGCCCACCTCGTCGGCGCGCAGCGGGGTGACCACGCCGTCCTCCAGCAGCAGCTTCACCCGCCAGGGGTAGCGGTCGCCGTACAGGCACTGGTCGATCTCGACGATCACATCGGCGCGGGCCCGCGCCTCGGCCGCGCCGGGTGCGCCCGGTTCGACGTCCCGGCGCTCGGGCTTGCGCAGCTCGACCGCGCCCGGCGGGGCGGGCTCGCGGGGGCCGGCCGGGTCGTCGGCCCCGCCGTGCAGGATCCGGTGGATGTCCTCGCGTATGACGTCGGGCAGCGGCTCGGCCTGCCCGGCCAGCCAGGTGCTCAGCTCCCGCAGCGGCGCCGTGTCGCCCGCCCGGCCGAGCCGGCTGACGGCGGCGGCCACCCGGGCCGCGTAGAGCAGTACGGCCTCCAGCTCCAGGTCCCGGTCCGGGCCGCCGTCCTTCGCCCGGCCCGTCCGGTCCCCGCCGTCGCGCAGGTCGTACAGCAGGCCCACGCCCTCCCGCCACGTCCGCGGGTCGTGCTCGACACCCGGCTGGTACGGGTCCTGGATCACCCGGCGCTTGGCCGCCTCGACCAGCAGCATCACCTCGCCGGGGGTCGCGGGCGGCGTCAGCTCGGCGAGCCGGGCGAAGAGGTGGGTGCGCAGCACGGGCGTGAAGCCGTCCGCCGGCGCCGGGCGCAGCGCCTGCTGCAGGCCCGTCCAGCTGCCGCCGGTGCCCACCGTGCGGTAGCGGCGCAGGTGGTGGCGGTCGTGGGCGCGGATGACCGAGTGCAGCCGGTCGCGGCCGGAGCGCTCGTTGGCGATGCGGCGCAGTGCGGTGATCGGTACGGCCAGGCCGGCGGTGTCCCTGCCGCGCCCCTTGCCGACGCCGATGACCGCGCCCCGGCCCGTGTCCACGACGGGCCCGCCCGAGCAGCCGGCGACCGGGATCTCGCCGCGCAGCAGCATCGCGGCGCCGTCCCTGCCGTCCCCGCCGCTGGCGGTGCCCAGGCCGAAGCGCAGGGCGAGTTCGCCGGTCTCCTCGGACCAGCCGTGCAGGCTGACCGGGGCGGGCACGATCGCCGAACGGTCGCTGAGCCACAGGCACTCGGCGTCGTCGGCGTCCGCCACCTCCACCAGCGCCAGGTCGGGCAGGCCCCAGGGCCGGGGCGGGACGTCGGGGTCGTCCGGGAACGGCACGGCGAGCGCCACCCGGCCTTCGGTGGTGCGGTCCCACGCGTCGGTGACGTCGATGGCCGTTGCTCCGCCGAGCACGTCGCCACCCCCGTTCCCCACGACATGGGCACAGGTCAGGACCCAGCCGGGGGCAATGAAGAAGCCACTGCCCCAGAACCGGACGCCGGTGCGGTCATACCCGCCGCCGGGTGCGGAGATGCGCACGACCGCACGGCGTACGGTTCCGTCCAGGGCGCTCAAGGAGCGCCGCCCCCGTCCCCGCGCTCCCCTCTGCGCTCGTTACCGCGCCCGGTTCGGGGGGCGGCCCCGGGGGCGTAGCCGGGCGCGGGTCCGGGGGCGTAACCGGGCTCGGGTCCAGGGGCGTAACCGGGGGCGGCTCCGGGGGCGTAACCGCGCTCGGGTCCGGGGTCGGGTCCTGGGGCCGAACCGCGCCCGTCCCCGCGCTCCTCTCTGCGCCCGTTCCCGCGCCCGGCCCCGAGGTCTGCCCCCGGCTCGTTCCTACGCCCGGCTCCCGGGTCGGCCCCGGACTCGGGTCCGGGTTCGTTCCTTCGCCCGGCTCCCGGGTCGGCCCCGGGCTCGTCCCCGCGCTCGGTCCAGGTGAGCGACACCGTGATCGACGCCTTGCCGCTACCGTCGGCTATCAGGCTGATGACCTGCCCGGCCTGGGCGGAGAGTTCGATGCCGAACTCCACCTTGACCTCGTGCGGCCGCGCCGCCGCGAGCCCCATGCGGAGCGAGCCCACCACGCCGCGTGCGACATCGGCGAGTCCCCCCGCCATGCCGGCCACGCGCCGGGCAGCGCTCGAGTCCTCGTACGCGCCCTTCGGTAACCCGGCCCGCAGTTCCTGCGCTTCCGTGACCCGCGCCCAGACGACCGTGCCGTCGTCGAGCCGGACCTGCGTGATGCCGTCAGCCACGCGCCACCCCCGTTACGCAGATGATGGAGCAGGCTAGTCCTCTGGCCGGAGCGGCGCGAGAGGTCCTGGCCAAGGCCGGCGGGGGCGCGCCGCCTATCCTGTTCGGGACTGTCCGCCCACCCCTGACCATCACCGACGGAGAACACGTTGTACTTCACCGACCGCGGCATCGAGGAGCTGGAGAACCGGCGGGGCGAGGAGGAGGTCACCCTCGGCTGGGTGGCCGAGCAGCTGCGCACCTTCGTGGACCTCAACCCCGACTTCGAGGTCCCGGTCGAGCGCCTGGCGACCTGGCTGGCCCGGCTCGACGACGAGGACGACGAGTAGGCTTCCGCCGCACCGGCGGACCCGGAGCGCGTAGCGTCCCGCCCTCGGGGGCCGGGGCGGAGCCCCGGTTCGGGGAGGGGCGGGGCCGGGCCGGGCCGGGCCGGGCCGGGCCGGGGAACTGCTAACCGTTCGAACTGCCGCGTGAGTGCCACGCGTCGTAGGCGATCATCAGCGCGCCGTCCACGAGCAGCGCCGTTCCGGCCGCCGCCCAACCGCGGGAGCCCCGGCCGCGTCGCGCGTAGACCAGGAGCGACAGGCCCGCCGCCAGCTCCGCCGCACCCAGCGCCCGTGCCCTCGGACCGCGTATCCACTCCCCCAGGGGCCCGTGCTCCGACGCGTCGAGCCCGGTCCGTACCGCCTCCCGCCAGCCGGGCCACTCCACCGGCTCCGCCCCCGGCGCCGCGGCCGCCGCCGTCCGGAGCGCGTCCGCACCCGATCCGGGGGCCAGGCCCGGTGGCAGGTGCAGGCCGGCGCGGGCCAGGAGCGCGACGAGGCCCAGCACCCTGGCGGGGGCGTCCGCGTCGGAGTCGGGGTGCGTCAGCCGGTCGAACGCGGCCCCGTCCAGCACCGGGTCGAGCCCCAGCCGGGCCCGCAGGGCCGTCAGCGCACTGTCCTCGCCCAACGGAGCGCCGTCCGCGAGCCAGGTGTAGCCGGCCGTGCGGCGGAAGCCCGACGCGACCACGAAGCCCGCACCCTCGGCGTCCCACCACAGCCCGACCGCCGGCCACGTCTCGGCGACCGTCAGGGCGTGCGCCCACTCGGCCGTGATCGCGGCGAGGTGCGTGTCCTCCTCCTGCCAGGCCTCCTCCCCCGGCACCAGCACGCTCCACTCCTCGCCCGCCGGGGCGAGGAGCAGCGGCTCGCGCAGGAGCTGCGCGGAGGGGCGGACACGGTCGGGCTCGGCCCGGCAGAGCAGCAGTACCCCCGCCGCCCGGCTGCGATCAGTAGCGGACATGCGTCAACGCTAAGCCACGCAGCTGACACTTGACTTCCCCAGACCGCGATATATCGTGTCTTGTAGAGACGCGATATGTTGCGTTGCTGTCGTTCTTGCGAGGAGGGCCGGACATGCCGGGCAGGTCCCAGTGGTCACTCGCCGAGCCGCAGAAGCTCACGTTCGAGGAGCCGGTCACGGCTTTGAACGTGCGCGTCGTGGGCGGCACCGTCAACGTCGTCGGCGCCGGCAGCGGCCCGGCCCGGCTGGAGCTGTCCGGGATCGAGGGGCCACCGCTCACCGTCACCCTCAAGGAGGGCACCCTCAACGTCGCCTACGAGGACCTGCCCTGGAAGGGCTTCCTGAAGTGGCTCGACCGCAAGGCGTGGAAGCGCAGCGCCACCGTGACGCTGACCGTTCCGGCGGCCACCCGCGTGGAGGTCGGTGTCGTCGGGGCCGGTGCCGTCGTCTCCGGCATCTCCGGCGCCACGGACATCCGCGGGGTCAGCGGTGACACCACGCTGGTCGGCGTGACCGGCGCCGTCCGCGCGGAAACCGTCTCCGGAGGGCTGGAGGCCCAGTCCCTCGGTGGCGACCTGCGCTTCAACTCCGTCTCCGGCGACCTCACCCTCATCGAGAGTACCGGCGGCACGGTCAAGGCCGAGTCCGTCAGCGGCGACATGCTCGTCGACCTGTCCGCCACCGGGGCGAGCCCCGCGCTCAGCCTCACCAGCGTCTCCGGCGAGGTCGCCGTCCGGCTGCCGCACCCCGTCGACGCCGAGGTGGACGCCAACACCACCAGCGGCCAGCTCTCCTGCGCCTTCGAGGACCTGCGGATCAGCGGGCAGTGGGGTGCCAAGCGCATCACCGGCACGCTCGGCGCGGGCGGCGGGCGCCTCAAGGTCACCACCGTCTCCGGGGGTGTCGCACTGCTGCGCCGGCCACCGGCGCAGGACGGGCCCGCCGACGCCCCTGCTCCGCGAAAGGTCCTCTGATGCCTCCCGTCTTCGCCCACGGCCGGTTGCGCCTGTACCTCCTCAAGCTGCTCGCCGAGGCACCGCGCCACGGCTACGAGGTCATCCGCCTGCTGGAGGAGCGCTTCCAGGGGCTGTACGCCCCCTCCGCCGGCACCGTGTACCCCCGGCTGGCCAAGCTGGAGGCCGAGGGGCTGGTCACGCATGCCACCGAGGGCGGCCGCAAGGTGTACTCCATCACCGACGCCGGCCGCGCCGAACTCGCCGACCGGCAGGGGGAGCTGGCCGAACTGGAACTGGAGATCCGCGACTCCGTCGCCGCCCTGGCCGCGGACATCCGCGAGGACGTCCGCGGGGCGGCCGGCGACCTGCGGCGCGAGATGCGCGAGGCGGCGCGGCAGGCGCGTACGGACGCCGCCGGGGACCGCCCCGGCGACTACTTCGCCGGGGCGAAGGAGGACTTGCGGCGCGCCAAGGAGGAGTGGAAGGAGCAGGCGCGGCGGGCGAAGGAGGAGAGCCACCGCGCCCGGCAGGAGGCGCAGAGCGCCCGGCGGCAGGCCTGGCAGGCACAGGAGTACGCGCGGGAGGAGATGCTGCGCATCCAGGAGCGCGTGCGGGAGCAGGTCAAGGAGCACACGCGGCACGGGGACTGGCCGTCGGGCATCGTCGAGGGCGTCAACGCCCTGGCGAAGGAGCTCGGTGCGCTGGCGGGGCAGGCGGCCGGGGGCTCCGGCGCGAAGGAGCCGGTGCGTGAGCTCGACCGGCTGCTGGACCGGTTCCGGGACGAGGTGCGGGACGCGGCCCGCGACCATGGGGTGACGGTGGATCAGCTGGTCGAGGTGCGAGGTTTGTTGACGGATGCGGCCGAGCGGGTGGGAGCGGTGCTTCGTGAGGGGCGGGGCCGGGGCGGTACGGACCCTTCTGGGGCTGCATGATGTACGGGCCGTACGCGGCGTTTCCCATGGAAGCCCCGCACTTGGCCCGCACATCACGCTTTACGCCCCTGCCAGGGCCCGCACCGCCCCGGCCCCTCCGGCCGGTGGGCGGCCGCCGTATGGCTTCCGACGGTGCCGGGTAACGGGTGGGCGGGTGGGAAAGTCACGCGCCGGAGGCGCGTGTTCCTACCGCGGCGCCGCGGTGACCGTCACCGCCCCGGCCCCGCCGGGCAGGGACCGCACACGGACGGTGCCGCGCCGGCCCGGCGGTACGCTCGCCGCGTCGCTGCGCGCGGGCCCGGTCACCGCGATCCGCCATCCGCGCGGCATCGGCGGGAGCGACAGCTCCGTCACCCCGCCGCCGCGGCGCGCAGCCGGCACGTACTCCAGGCGGTACTCCCCGGGTACGTACGACTGCGACCGCACCGCCCCCGAAACCGCCGCCGCGTACGGCCGCACCGTCCGCTCCTTGTTCGGCTGGAAGCGGCGGCCGTCCTGGTCGAGCGCGCAGTAGCCGCCTCCGTAGCACCACGCCCAGCTCGCCCAGCCGGAGGCGTACCGGCCAATGGAGGCGATGGCCTCCTCGTAGAAGCGCCCCATGTTGGGCAGCGAGCTGTTGAGCGGGCCCCACTCGCCGACCACGACCGGCACCCGCTGCTCGCGGGGGTAGTGGACGATCTCCGCCTCGTACGCCTTCAGCCAGCCGGAAGCGGGGTCGTAGTCCCGGCCCGCCTCCATCGCGGCGTTGTAGAAGTGCGGCGCGTAGACGACCTTCGGGTCGTGCACGCGGCCCAGGCCGGTGCGCTTGCCCTCGCCGGCGGCCGGGGTGGGCTCGATGAACAGCCAGTGGCGCTTGTCGACCTGGCGGATGGCGTCGGCGATGCGGTTGTACATCGGGGTGATCTGCGTGGCCTCGATGCGGCGGGCGGCCTCGAACATGTCCTCGCCCGGCCGCAGCCGGCCCATCGGTTCGTTGATCAGGTCGTAGCCGAGCACCGCCGGGTGGTGCGCGAAGCGGCCGGCCAGGACGCGCCACATGCGGGCCTGGGCGTCCCGCAGGTCGGCGTCCTCGTAGAGGTGCTCGAACGCCGCCTGCACTCCGGGCTCGAAGTACTCGGCGAACCAGTCGTCGGGGTGCGGGGTGTAGGGCAGCCCGTCGGTGCGCGTGGCCCACTCGGGAATGCCCCGGTGGCCGCCGAACGCCGGGCCGTAGATGTCCTGGTGGGCGTCGATGACGACCTGGACGCGGTAGCGCCTGGCCCAGTCGAGGACTCGTTCGATCTTGCGCAGATAGCGCTCGCTGTAGTGGCCGCGCCGCGGCTCCAGGTCGTCCCAGAAGACGGCCAGGCGGGCGAAGTTGAAGCCGTGGGCCGCCATGTCGCGCAGGGAGCGCTCGGTGATGTCCTCCAGGGCGCGGTCGCCCCGGTGGTCCTTGTCCGCGAGGTTCCAGCCGCGCAGGGTGAGGGCGCGGCCGGTCCCATCCGTCAGGCGGGGGATGCCGGGGTCCGTACGGGCCTCGGCCGTGGGTGCGAGAAGTGCCAGGACAGCGGTTACGGCGAGGAACGCCGCCTTGCGCAAGCGTCTCTTCGGCATCCGTCGTTCATACCGTCAGGACCACTTTCCCGAACAGATCGCCGGTGGACATTTTTTCGAAGCCTTCGCGGGCGCGGTCCAGGGGCAGGACGGAGTCGATCAGCGGGCGTACGCCCTTGGTCGCGCAGAGGCTGAGGAGATCGGCCAGCTCCTCCTTGGTCCCCATCGTCGAGCCGACGACCTTGAGCTCCAGGAAGAAGATGCGGGTCAGCTCGGCGGCCGGCGGGCTGTCGCCACTGGTCGCGCCGGAGATGACCAGCGTGCCGCCCGGCTTGAGGGACTTCACCGAATGGGACCAGGTTGCCGCGCCGACGGTCTCGATCACGGCGTCCACGCGATGCGGGAGACGTGCACCCGGTTCGAACGCCGCTTCCGCGCCCAGCTCGACCGCGCGTTTGCGCTTGGCCTCGTCACGGCTGGTCGCGAAGATCCGCAGGCCCGCCGCCGCGCCCAGGACGATGGCCGCGGTGGCCACCCCGCCGCCGGCGCCCTGGACGAGGACGCTCTGGCCGGGACGCACGTTCGCGTTGGTGAAGAGCATGCGGTACGCGGTCAGCCAGGCGGTGGGCAGGCAGGCCGCCTCCTCGAAGGAGAGCTCCTTCGGCTTGGGCAGCACGTTCCAGGCGGGGACGGCGACGCGCTCGGCGAACGTGCCCTGGTAGCGCTCGGTGAGGATCGAGCGGGGCTCGTCGGGGCCCACGCCGTGGCCGGTCTGGCCGATGACGGAGTGGATGACGACCTCGTTGCCGTCCTCGTCGACGCCGGCGGCGTCGCAGCCGAGGATCATCGGCAGGGCCTTCTCGCTGATCCCCACGCCGCGCAGCGTCCACAGGTCGTGGTGGTTGAGGGAGGCGGCCTTGACGTCGACGATCGTCCAGCCGGGCCGCGCCCCGGGCTCGGGGCGCTCCCCCAACTGGAGGCCGTTCAGCGGCTGGTCACGGTCGATGCGTGCGGCGTAGGCGGCGAACATGAGCCGAACCTAGCCCCGGGGGGCGGGCGAGGGAACCGCATGCGGGTGTGACACGCGCCGCGTCCGTCCAGTGCCCTCTCCCACAACTGCCGTATCCGGCGCGCAGCGCCGTTTCGTCCTCTTGACGCCACCGGCCGCGTCGTGATCGTCAGCGCCCCGGCGGACAGCCTCGTGCCGGGCGATCCCGGCAAGGTGCGCAGGACAAGGTGCGCCCGACGCCTTCATGCCCGCCGGCCGCCGTACGGACACAACGCCTCCGTGCGCCGGGCGCCGTACGGGCACGACGCCTTCATGCCCGCCGGCCGCCGTACGGACACAACGCCTCCGTGCGTCGGCCGCATACGGAGGGGCCGGCCCGGACTGCCGAAGTCCGGACCGGCCCCGCACCTACCTCCGCGCTAGCGCCGCGCGACGCCCTCGGCGCGCGCCGCCGCCGCCACGGCCGCGGTCACCGCCGGGGCGACCCGCTCGTCGAACGGCGAGGGGATCACGCACTCGGCGCTCAGCTCGTCCGCCACCACCGCGGCCAGCGCCTCGGCGGCCGCGAGCTTCATGCCCTCGGTGATGCGCGAGGCGCGCACCTGCAGGGCGCCGGCGAAGATGCCGGGGAAGGCCAGGACGTTGTTGATCTGGTTCGGGTAGTCGCTGCGGCCGGTAGCGACGACGGCCGCGTACTTGTGGGCGACGTCCGGGTGGATCTCCGGGGTCGGGTTGGCCATGGCGAAGATCAGCGCGTTCTTCGCCATCTTGGCGACCGCCGGCTCGGGCACCGTTCCGCCGGAGACGCCGATGAACACGTCCGCACCGTCCAGAGCGGTCTCCAGGGGACCGGACAGACCAGCCTTATTGGTGAAACCGGCGAGATCGCGCTTGACGTCGGTGAGGTCCTCGCGGTCGGGCGAGACGATGCCCTTGCGGTCGCAGACCGCCACGTCACCGATGCCCGCCTCCACCAGGATCCTGGCGATGGCGACACCGGCCGCGCCCGCGCCCGAGATCACGGCACGCAGTTCGCCGAGCGTGCGGGAAGTGAGGCGGGCGGCGTTGCGCAGCGCGGCGAGCGTGACGACGGCGGTGCCGTGCTGGTCGTCGTGGAAGACGGGGATGTCCAGGCGCTCCTGCAGCTTGCGCTCGACCTCGAAGCAGCGGGGGGCGGAGATGTCCTCCAGGTTGATGCCGCCGAAGGACGGCGCGAGGCGCACGACCGTCTCGACGATCTCGTCGACCTCGCGGCAGTCCAGCGCGATCGGCACGGCGTCCACGCCGCCGAACTGCTTGAAGAGGATCGCCTTGCCCTCCATCACGGGCAGGGATGCCTCCGGACCGATGTCCCCCAGGCCGAGCACGGCGCTGCCGTCCGTCACCACGGCCACGACCTGGGACTTCCAGGTGTAGTCGTGGACCAGCCCGGGCTGCTCGGCGATGGCGCTGCACACCTTGGCGACACCCGGCGTGTAGGCGAGGGACAGGTCGTCCCTGTCGCGCACGGGCACCGTCGCCCGGATCTCCATCTTGCCGCCCCGGTGCAACGCGAAGGCCGGATCGAAGAACTCTCCCTGAGCTCCGTCGTCCGCACCACTGTCGCTGCGAGGGTTCACGATCTCCGCTGCCACTTTTTGACCCCTTTGTCGAAAAATTCCTGTCGAGGGTAACCGCCCCTGAGGTGTGGGAACGGGTCGGGCACCGTGTCCGTGACCCGGAGGGCGGATGGCCGCCACGGGGGGAGTACGGACACCGGGCGCGCCGCACACACGCGCCCTGAGCCCCGGATGAGGGGTGTAGCTGGCATTTCTATCAAATGAGCGCCAGGGCCGACGAGTGAGTTCCGGCTCGATGCGGCGCGACCGCCACCCCCGGGCCCGTCCGGAACGTGTCAACTGGTGACGGATGCACCGCGGCGTCCACGGACTGAGACGGCGCGAGCGTGACATGGATCTCGCCATCAGAAGATGCCCAGAAGAGACACCGCATACGAAAGGGCATGAACCGGCCTGTACCGCGCGGGGATCACCCGTTATCCGATTTTGACATGGCTGGCCCCCCGAATGGGGCAGTCCGGATGGCAAGATGCGCAGACTGCACGAGGTCGCGGCTCACGAGGAAGTGTGCTGCGGCATCGCCCGTGTATTGCGTGATTGCAGCGTTACCAGACTGAAATCCCCTCACCCGCAGGAGGAACCAGCAATGACCGCAAGCACCACCCCCCGCCCGGCCGCCGCCAGGAGTCGTTTGGCCGCTGCCGGCGCGATCGCGGTCGCCGGCACCCTGCTGCTGACCGGTTGTGGCGACCAGCGTGACAAGGTGAGCAACGGCGCCACCGAAACCTCGAAGGGCTCCTCGGCTCCCCTGTTCGGCAAGCTGCCGAAGAGGATCCAGGACGCCGGGGTCCTCAAGGTGGGTTCCGACATCGCCTACCCGCCCGTCGAATTCAAGAAGGACGGCAAGGTCGTCGGCATCGACCCCGACATCGCCGCCGCCATGGGCAAGGAACTCGGCGTGAAGGTCGAGTTCAACAACGGCACCTTCGACGCCCTCCTGACCGGCCTGCGCTCCAAGCGGTACGACATCGCCATGTCCGCGATGACCGACACCAAGGACCGCCAGGAAGGCATCGACCCCAAGACCAAGAAGAAGGTCGCCGAGGGAGTCGACTTCGTCGACTACTTCAACGCCGGCGTCTCGCTCTACACCAAGAAGGGCGAGACGAAGGACATCAAGGGCTGGGAAGACCTCTGCGGCAAGAAGATCGCCGTCCAGCGCGGAACGGTCTCGCACGACCTCGCCAAGTCCCAGTCCGAGAAGTGCGAGCAGGACGACAAGGACTCGATCGGCATCGAGGCGTTCGACACCGACCTCGAGGCCCAGACCCGGCTGAAGGCCGGTGGCGTCGACGCCGTCTCCAGCGACTTCCCGGTCGCGGCCTACGCGGTGAAGACCTCCGGCGGCGGCAACGACTTCGAGTCGGTCGGTGACCAGGTGGAGGCCGCTCCCTACGGCATCGCCGTCTCGAAGGACAACGCCCAGCTGCGGGACGCCCTCAAGGAAGCGCTCGAAGCGATCATCAAGAACGGTGCCTACGAGAAGGTCATCACGACCTGGGGCGTCGACGCCGGCGCCATCAAGGAAGTCAAGGTCAACGGCGGTTCCTGACCCCGCTTGCCTCCCCGTCCCCCTCGTACGGCAACGCTGAAAGGCATCACCCGTGACTGCTTCCCCCGACAAGCCCGACAAGCCGGAGCCCGAGCCCACGCCGGAGACCACGCCGGAGTCGGAGCCCACGCCCGAGACCGCACCCGAGACCGGCGAGAAGGGCACCGACAAGCCCGAGCCGGAGGCCGAGGCCGAGGCCGCCGCCGCCGCCGGCAAGGACGAGTCGGCCGATGAGGCCGAGCCCGCCGGCAAGGACGAGGCCAAGGCCGACAAGCCCGAGCCCGCCGACAAGGCCGAGAAGGTGCCCGCCGACGAGCCGGCCGCAGGCAAGGCCGAGGCCGGCAAGCCGGAGCCCGAGCCCGAGCCGGAGCCCACCGAGAAGGTCTCCGTCAAGAAGGCGGCTGCCAAGGCGTCGGAGACGTCAGAGACGTCGGAGCCCGCCGACAAGCCGGCGCCCGGCAAGGCCGGGACCGCGCCCGACGCGATCAAGGCGATCCCGGTCCGGCACTACGGCCGATGGATCTCCGCCGTCGTCGTCCTGGCCCTGCTGGGCCTGGTGGTCAACGCCTTCGCCACGGCGAACGTCCACTACAGCGCCATCCCGGACTACCTCTTCGACTCCTCGGTCCTCTCGGGCCTCGGCAAGACCGTCCTGATCTCGGTCCTCGCCATGGTGCTGGGCCTGGTGCTGGGCATCGTGCTGGCCGTGATGCGGCTGTCGAAGAACCCGGTGACCTCCTCGGTCGCCTGGGGATACATCTGGTTCTTCCGCGGCACCCCGGTCTTCGTGCAGCTGCTGCTGTGGTTCAACCTCGCGCTGATCTTCCCGTACATCAATCTCGGCCCGATCTACCGGGACGAGATGAGCGACTTCATGACCCCCTTCATGGCCGCGCTCCTCGGCCTGGGACTCAATGAGGCCGCTTACATGTCGGAGATCGTCCGGGCCGGCATCCAGTCGGTCGAGGAGGGCCAGACCGAGGCCGCGCACGCGCTGGGCATGAGCCAGGGCAAGACGCTGCGCCGGATCGTACTGCCGCAGGCGATGCGCGTGATCGTGCCGCCGACGGGCAACGAGTTCATCAACATGCTCAAGACCTCGTCGCTGGCGGCGAGCGCGGCGCAATACCTCGAGCTGCTGCGCTCCACCTCCGACATCGGGCAGACCACGGGCGCCACGGTCGAGATGCTCTTCCTCGCCGCCACCTGGTACCTGATCCTGACCAGCGTCTTCAGCGTCGGTCAGTTCTACCTGGAGCGGCACTACGCCCGCGGCTCACTGCGCAGCCTGCCGCTCACCCCCTGGCAGAAGGTCAAGGCGAACCTGTCCTCCTTCAGCAACCGTTCCAAGGGAGGCGTCACCGCATGAACGCGATGGTGAAGGCCGAGGGCGTCCACAAGTCCTACGGCGCGGTCCAGGTCCTCAAGGGCATCGACCTCGAGGTCGCCCCGCGCGAGGTGTTCTGCCTCATCGGTCCCTCCGGGTCCGGCAAGTCCACGTTCCTGCGGTGCATCAACCACCTGGAGCAGATCAACGCCGGCAAGCTGTACGTCGACGGCCAGCTGGTCGGCTACCGGGAGCACGGCAACAAGCTGTACGAGCTCAAGGACAGCGAGGTGGCCCGCAACCGCCGGGACATCGGCATGGTGTTCCAGCGCTTCAACCTCTTCCCGCACATGACGGCGCTGGCCAACGTCATGGAGGCGCCGATGCAGGTCAAGGGCGAGACGAAGGCGGTCGCCCGGGAGCGGGCGCTGAGGCTCCTCGACCGCGTGGGGCTGGCCGACAAGGCCGGCAACTACCCCTCGCAGCTCTCCGGCGGCCAGCAGCAGCGCGTGGCCATCGCGCGGGCGCTGGCGATGGAGCCGAAGCTGATGCTCTTCGACGAGCCGACGTCGGCGCTGGACCCCGAGCTGGTGGGCGACGTCCTGGACGTCATGCGCGGCCTCGCCGAGGACGGCATGACGATGATCGTCGTCACGCACGAGATGGGCTTCGCGAGGGAGGTCGGCGACTCGGTCGTCTTCATGGACGACGGCGTCGTCGTGGAGTCCGGGGCGCCGCGCGACGTGCTGACCAACCCCCAGCACGAGCGGACGAAGTCCTTCCTGTCCAAGGTGCTCTGACCGGTCTCCGGCGGCAGGTACAGCACATATGAGAGCGCGGGGTACGGGCCTTTCGGCCCGTACCCCGCGCTTTCAGCTGTTCGTGGGGCAACGACGACAGCTTTTCGGACGTCCTCATCGTCTGCGCCCGCTGCCGGGTGCACCACCCCATTTGCAGCAAACTGCCAACGGCATGTAATACCCTCGATTGAAGGCAGGCCATTACTGACCCCTGACTGCGACCGCAGCCTTCTGCATAAGGACCCAAAGTGGAACTGGCCTCTTACTCGGACTTCGCCGTGCGGCTGGTCAACACCGAGCAGCCGGCCCGGGGCATCGACACGCTCACCTCGCTGGAGGCCGTGCGCGAGCTCTTCGGCCCGGCGTCCCAGTCCGCCCGCCGGCTGACCGACGGCGACCTGACCCGGCTGCGGTCGGTGCGGGGCCGGCTGCGTACGGTCTTCCAGGCGGCGGCCGAGGGCGACGAGGTGCGGGCGGTGGACCTGCTCAACGCGCTGCTGATGGAGTTCCCGGTCAGTCCGCAGATCTCCGGGCACGAGCACCGCGACGAGGACGGCCGCCCCAAGTGGCACATGCACATCGCCGATCACGCCGCCAACGCCGGTTCCACCTACACCGCCACCGCGAGCATGGGCCTGGCCGTCCACCTCACCGAGTACGGCGTCGACCGCCTCGGCATCTGTCAGGCGACGCCCTGCCGCAACGCCTACCTCGACACCTCGACCAACCGCTCCCGGCGCTACTGCTCGGACCGCTGCGCCACCCGCGCCAACGTCGCCGCCTACCGCGCCCGCAAGCGCCTGGAGAGCGAACGCCCCGGAGATGCGGCGGACCGCACGGACGACCGCAACGGCCGCACGGACGAGGCCGCCCACGACAGCAGCGCCCCCACCGACCGCTGACCCGCCCGCGGGGGCGGGCGCAGCCGTGCCCAGGCCCGGGCGACCACGAACTCGTCCGGCACCGCCCCGAACTCCCGGCTGTCGTTCTCCACGAGGGGGTTGTCCCCCGTCACCCACCAGCCGCCCTCGCGCCGCTCCACCGCACGCTTGACGATCAGCAGGTCCTGCCGGAACGGATGCCGCATCACCACCACATCACCCGGGCGTACGGCCGCCCCGTACCGCACGACCAGCTGGTCGCCCGGGTTCAGCGTCGGGACCATCGAGGGGTTGTAGACCTCGGCGAGCCCGATCCGCAGCAGTCCGCGGCGCTCGCGGTCCACCTCTTGCCCGCGTTCGTCCACTTGCTCCTGCACCACGGCACCTCCGCGTCCGTTCCTCCATCAGTCCCAGACTGACACTGGACTTTTGCCCTGAGCCCCCCGGGGCACTCGAGAAAAGCCTTCCCGCACCGAGTAATCTCGCACCTGAGAAGACGATCACGAGGAAGGACAGCACATGCTTTCCCGCCTGTTCGCCGCCAAGGTGAAGGTCAGCGCCCACTGCGACCTGCCCTGCGGTGTGTACGATCCGGCCCAGGCCCGCATCGAAGCCGAGTCGGTCAAGGCCGTCCAGGAGAAGTACCTGGCCAACGAGGACCCCCACTTCCGCGCCCGCGCCACCGTCATCAAGGAGCAGCGCGCCGAGCTGGCCAAGCACCACGTCTCGGTGCTGTGGAGCGACTACTTCAAGCCTCCGCACTTCGAGAAGTACCCCCAGCTGCACCAGCTGGTCAACGACACCCTCAAGGCACTGAGCACCGCGAAGGCGTCGACGGACCCGAAGACGGGCGAGAAGGCGCTTGAGCTGATCGCCGAGATCGACCGCATCTTCTGGGAGACCAAGAAGGCCTGACCGGTTTTCCGGCCGGCTCGCGGCGGAGGGCGCCCACCCGTTTCGGGGGGCGCCCTCTTCGCGTACCGCGGCGGGCGGCGGGGCCGATGTCCCGCTTCCTGACAAAAGTCATGCCGAGGTCCTGACGGTCCGCTCTGCCGCCCGGGTGGCCCGGCCCGCGAGTCTGTAGGGGTCCGGGTACGGCGCCCGGGCAGCGACCCGGAGGCTCCCCACCATGCAGACGGCCACAGTCACCGAGGCCCCCGCCACCACGGACCCCGCGGCCCCCGCCCCCGCGGCCCCCGGCGGCACCACGCGGCGCCGCGCGCTGGCGGAGAGCCTGGCGCCGCTGGTCGTGGATGCGCTCGTCCCCATGGGCGCCTACTACGTCCTCAGCGGCGGCTTCGGCATGAGCACGCTGGCCGCACTGGCCTGGAGCAGTGTTCTCCCCGCTGGCCGCACCCTCTGGGGGCTCGTCAGGAACCGCCGGCTCAACGGGCTGGCCGCCCTCATCCTCACCGTCAACGCCGTGGGTCTGCTCCTCAGCACCGTCACCGGCGATGTGCGTCTGATGCTCGCCAAGGAGAGCGCGGGCAGCGGCGTCGTCGGTCTTGTCGTGCTGGCCTCCGTGTTCGCCGGCCGTCCCCTGATGACGGCCGGCCTGCGGCCCTGGGTCACCCGGGGGGAGACCGCCAAGCACGCTGCCTGGGACCGGCTCGTGGGCGCGTCCGCGCGCTTCCGGCGGACCGAGCGGACCTTCTCGGTGGTGTGGGGGGCCGCCCTGCTGGCCGAGGCCGTCGCCCGGGTGGTGGGCGTCTACACGCTGCCGGTGGACACGATGGTGTGGCTGGGCAATGTGATCCTGGCCGTCGCCATGACCCTGGCGACCTACGTCGGGGGCGCCCTGGCCATCATCCCGATGGAGAGGATGGTCGCGGCGGAGCTCGCCGGCGTGAAGGCCTGACGGCCGCCCGGCAGGCGGGGGTGCACAGCGGGCCCGTACGGCCGTCGCCGTACGGGCCCGCGGGGGCTGGGGCCGGTCAGCTCTGCCAGCCGGTCCAGCTGCCGCTGCTCAGGCGGTGGCGGTAATAGCGCTCGCCGTCGTCGCCGACGGCCGAGATGGTCGGGGCCCAGGTGTTGTTCCCGTCCACCCGCACACCGCTGCGGAGCTTGCCGCCGAACGAGGTCCACTCGCTCCAGCTGCCGCCCGCGTACTGCCAGCGCGTCCAGACCGCGAAGTCCGTACCGATGATGAACACCTGCCGATTGCCGGCCGGGTACGTGATCCAGGCCTCGCCGTATTCGCAGATGTAGTCGCCGCCGAGGCCCGACACGTGGCAGTAGTTCGCCGCGGCCTTGGCCGGCGCGGCCTGTGCGGGGGCCGATGCCACGCCGGCCAGGGTGGCACCGGCCAGGGCGAGGGTGGTGGCCGCGAGGGCCGGCCGGCGGAGAAGGGCGAAGGTCATGGAAACTCCCGGATCTGGGTGTGGTCGCGGCGTGCGACGGCCTGCTGGGGGTCCGCCTTGCCCACGAGGAACGGTGGACGGGGCGGCCGAGAGGGATGCTGGCAGCGGCTCGCTGAAGGGAGGCTGAAGCAACCTGAAATGATCTACAGGTCGGGTCCCGGCCGGGCCAAGGTGGGCGTATGCGCATACTCGTGGTGGACGACGACCGGCGGCTGGCCGAACTGCTGCGCAGGGGCCTGGCCGCAGAGGGATTCGCGGTGGAGTTCGCGCACGACGGGCCCGAGGGATTGCACCTGGCCCGGGAAGGGCACTACGACGCGATCGTGCTGGACGTCATGCTGCCGGGACTGAACGGCTACCACGTGTGTGCCCGGTTGCGCGCGGCCGGGATCTGGACACCGGTGCTCATGCTGACGGCCAAGGACGGCGAGTACGACGAGGCCGAGGGCCTGGACACGGGAGCCGACGACTACGTCACCAAGCCCTTCTCCTACGTCGCTCTCGTCGCCCGCCTGCGGGCGCTGATACGCCGTGGCCGCCCGGAACGGCCCGCGACGGTGCGGATCGGGGACTTGCAGGTCGACCCCGCCCGCCGAAGATGCCGGCGCGGTGAGGCCGAAATCGACCTCACCGCCCGGGAGTTCGCGGTGCTGGAATACCTCGCCCTGCGCAACGGCGAGGTCGTCGCCAAGCGCGAGGTGCTCGAACACGTCTGGGACGCCGCGTTCGAGGGCGAGATGAACATCGTGGAGGTGTACGTCAGCGCCCTGCGCCGCAAGATCGACGTACCGTTCGGGCGGCGCACGATCCACACCGTGCGCGGGGTGGGTTACCGGCTGGCCGCCGAGGACGACCGCCGGTGAAGCGGCCGCGCCGGCGGCCGGCCCGGTGGCGGCCCGCCTCGATGCGCGGGCGTCTGACCCTGATCGCCACGATCGCGGCCCTGGTGCCCTTGAGCACCGGGGCGGTGGTCGCCGCCGTGTCGATGCGTGGCTATCTGCTCAAGGAGGCCCACGACTACGCCACGGTGACCACGGGCATCGCCGACATCGACACGGCCCGGGAGGCCGCCGCGGACCCGGCCCGCGTCCCCGAACGCCTCCGTGGGGATCCCCGGCTGGAGATCCAGGTGCGCACGGCCCAGGAGGTGCCGTCCCTGCCGGGCCTGCAAGGCCGGGAGCCGGCCCTCGTGACCATGGTGCGGCAGGTGGGTCCGGCGTCGTTGTCCCTGTGGCCCTGGACCGACCCCGCAGGCCGGTCCCCCGTTCTGGAGTCCTTCCTGCGCCGGGGCAGCGGCCCTTCCGGTCCGGTGTTGTTCGTCTTCAGCCCGCTGCGGTACGAACAGGCCCGGCTGAACACCGTCGTGTGGTCCCTGACCGGCGCGGTGACCCTGACGACCGCTTTGGTGGCGGCCGCCACCTGGTTCGCGGCCGGACGCGTACTGCGCCCGGTGGAGGCCATCCGCAGCCGGTTCGCCGACCTCACCGCGCACCACCTGGACCGCCGGGTCCCGGTGCCGGGCACCGACGACGAAGTCGCCCGGCTGGCGCGGACGATGAACAGCACGCTCCACCGCCTCGAGGCCAACGTCGACCGGCAGAGCCGGTTCGTCGCCGACGCCTCCCACGAACTGCGCAGCCCCCTCGCGGCGCTGCGCGCGGAGCTGGAGATCGCCCTCGCCCACCCGGACCGGGCCGACTGGCGGGACGTCGTCGACGGAGCCCTCGGCGACACCCGGCGCCTGCAGCGCCTCACCACGGACCTGCTGCTGCTCGCCCGTCTCGACGCGTCCGGCTCCGCGGGCCCGGCCGGTGGTGGCTCCGTCGACCTCGCCGCCCTCGTCCGCGACGAGACCGGCCGCCGCCGCGTGCCGGAGCACCTGGCGCTCCGTGTGGAGGCCGCCCCCGGGCCGGTCCCGCTGCACGGCCACCACGCTCTCCTCGCCCGCCTCCTCGGCAACCTGCTGGACAACGCCGAGCGCCACGCCGTCCAGGTGATCGAGGTCCGTCTCACGCATGACGCGGTCGCCCGCCGGGCGGTCGTGTGCGTCCAGGACGACGGCCCGGGCATCCCGCCGGCCGACCGCCGCCGCGTCTTCGAGCGCTTCACCCGCCTCGACGACGCCCGGACCCGCGACACCGGCGGAACCGGGCTCGGCCTCGCGATCGCCCATCGCATCGCCGGGGCCCACCACGGCACCCTGGAGATCGCCGACAGCGCCCACGGCGCCCGCTTCACCATCACGCTGCCCACCGGCTCCCCCGCGCCGGCGCCGGTCCGCTCAGGAGCGTGAGGTGCCCGCGGACGGCTTGGCCGTGCCACCGCCCTTGCGGCCCAGGGGGACGTACCACGTCTTCCCCTCACGTTCGAGGGACAGGCTTTCGCGGTGGTCGCGGCCCCCGCCGTCCGTGGCGGTGATGGCGACGTCCGCGAAGCCGGGGCCGAACTCGTGGGTGACCTCCATGCCGGTGACCTTCAGCCCCCGGCCGCCCCGCTGGGCGACGATGCCGCGGGCGTCCTCACGCGCGCCCTCGGTCCCGGGCCTGCCGAGCGCCGCGAGGGCGTCGGCGTCCCGGGCGTTGAGGGCGTCGACGTAGGCGGTGGCGGTCTCTCGCTCCGTCCTGGCCCGCCCCTGGGAGTCGCTGTCGCAGCCGGCCAGCGCGAACAGGACGGCCGTGCCGAGCACGGCGACGCGACGACGTGTTCTCATGCGAACCCCCAGGGGCGGATGAGGTTTTCGGATCAGGTGCGGTGCGCGTAGTACCAGGCGTCGGGACGCTTGGCCAGGAGATTGCTCAGCTTCCGGTTGTGCGTGTTGCCGGTGTGGTAGGTGAGGTAGGTGTCACGGGGCGTCCACGCAGTGACGATCATGGTGTGGTCGATGGTGTTGTTGGGCCGCGGCCCCCAGTCCGCCTGCAGGACGTCGGCCTTGCGGAGGTCCCAGACGTTACGGAGGATGCTGGTGCGCCCGGAGTGCTTGCTGGCGAACCAGTACCAGTTCTCCGCGCCGGCCCAGGTGTAGCTGGTGGTCCAGGTGTGGCCGCCGTAGAACCACCTCTTGTTGCTCTTGCGGTTGAAGATGTTGCCACCGGTCTCGTGCCAGCCTCCGAAGTTCATGGCCTGCGAGACGAAGTTGGTGCAGTCGTTGTCGTACGTACGGAAGGCCCGGTTCGGGTTCTTCCAGTACTTGTTGGCGTAGTAGGCCATGGCGTCGTAGTCGTACGACGCCGCCGCGGTCTTCGCGGCCTCCGCAGGCTTCTGCGGGCGGGCCGTGACGGCGGACCGCTGCGCGCTCCCGCCCTCCGCGTCGGCGTCGGGCTCCTTGGGCCCTTCCGCCGGTGCCGCGAGGTAGGTGGTGACGTCCCCCGTGCCCAGGTCGGGCTTGTCCGAGGCCAGGAGCCAGCGGCCCGCCGCGTCGCGGGTGAAGGTGAGGGTGTGCCCCACCGAGTACTCCTCGGCCTCCGGGTCGCCCTGCCGGACGTTCGGGTAGTGCAGTCTGGTGTCCTCGGTGAGCCGGACCGTGGCGGTGCCGCCCGCCTCGGTGGCCTCGCCCGGGGTGACCTTCACCTCGGCGCGCGTGTAGCCCCCGCTGGCCTTCTCGTAGGCGCGTCCCTGCGCGGCGAGCTGCCGGAATTCACCCTTGAGCCGGTTCGCGAGCTCGGCCGTCGCCTGCTGCGGCGGCTCGGGCGCGACGCGGGCGCGGCCGGTGGCCGTGACGGTGTCGGCGCGCTGCTGCAGATAGCTCTCGGCGATCCGGTGCAGCGGGGCGGCATCGGCGGCCGGCATCGCGGCCCCCTCGGCGGTGCGGCTCTGCGCGGCCAGGGCCGAGGGCGCCGCCCCGAGTCCCATGGCGGCGGCGACCACCGCACAGGCGGCAAGGCGCGCTGTTCTTCTCATTCGCATGTATTCCCCCATGAATTGGCGAACGATCAGGACCACAGTCCCCCGGTACGTCGCATTCAGGAGTGGCAGCGGTTGCCTACTGGCCGAAAACATACGCATGTTGACCAACAGGCGTACGCCACACAGCAGTTAGTGCGGGGGTGAGCGACTGCGGGCCCCATCGGCATCGCACCGCGGGGCCGTCCGCGGCACAAAGGTCCCGCACCGGTTCACCCGCGCGTAAGCAGCACTTCCCCGTCCGGTCACCGCCGATCGTGAGCATGCCACGCATGACCGAGACGATCAGAGCGCTCCGCACCGCCGCGGCCGTCGTGGCCGCCACCGCCCTGGCCACCCTGGGCGCGACCACCACCGCCGCCGAAGCGGCCCCCTCCCGCGCCGCGACCGCGACCAGCGGCACCGCCGGCCTCAAGGGCGTCGACTACGACAGCTGGCAGCGCGACGTCGCGGCGGTCGTCGACCGGGCGACCCCTTACATCACCGAGCGCACCGCCGACCCGCGCGGCCACAAGCAGGCCATCGTCCTGGACATCGACAACAGCTCGCTGGAAACGGACTTCCACTGGGCGGCCCTGCCCACCCCCGCGATCCGGTCCGTCCTCGGACTGGCCCGCTACGCCCACGCCCGCGGCGCTGCGGTCTTCTTCGTGACCGCCCGCCCCGGAATCCTCGTTCCGGTCACGGAATGGAACCTGCGCCAGGTCGGCTACCCCGTCAGCGGCCTGTACGTGCGCCACCTCCCCGACCTGTTCCGGGACGTGAGCACGTACAAGGCCGCCAAGCGGGCGGAGATCGAGGCGAACGGCTACACGATCATCGCCAACATCGGTAACAACACCACGGACCTGGCCGGCGGACACGCGGAGAGGACCTTCAAGCTGCCGGACTACGACGGCAAGCTGTCCTGACCACGGCCCGGACTCCTCTCAGTGCTGCCGTCGTGCGTGGAAGCGCTCGAGCGCGACGATGCCCAGGGCCGCGAGCGCGATCTGGGTGATCCACACGACCCAGAAGAGGCCCCTGTGGTCGTACAGGCCCAGCGGACGGGCGATCCACGCGCCCACGAACGCCGCCAGGAGGCCGACGAGGACCGTTGCCAGCACGCCGATCTTCTGGCGCCCGGGAACGACCAGCCGGCCCAGCAGACCGATGATCGCCCCGATCACGATCGCACTGATAACTCCTGAGATTTCCATGCCCTCCCCTTTGTGACCGATTCCTGTCGATAGAGCTGCCCAGCGTGCGGTGGGTGCATGTCACGCCGCCGGCCCGGTCGGCGGTGCCTAGACTGGGGCCTTCCCGGGCGTAGGGACGCCCGACGTGGACGGGAGAGCGACAGTGACGGCAGGCGTCGGGAGCTTCGAGAGTTTCGAAGGGCCCTTCGACGGCACGAGCGACCCGTCGGCCGAGGTCCTGGCCGAGGCGGCCGCCGCCTTCGGTCTGCTCGCGTCCTCCGCCCGGCTGCACCTGGTCTGGGCGCTGGCCCAGGGGGAGAGCGACGTGAGCGGGCTGGCCGAGCGGGTGGGCGGCGCGCTGCCGGCGATCAGCCAGCACCTGGCGAAACTGAAGCTGGCGGGGCTGGTGCGGTCCCGGCGCGAGGGGCGCCGGGTGGTGTACCTCGTGGACGACCCCGACGTCGTGACCATCGTCCGGCTCATGGTCGGCCAGCTCGCCGACCGCAGGTCGGGTGCCGGCGCGGGTGCCGGTGCCGGACGCCTCCGCGGCCTGGGCGCCTGACGCCCCTGCGGCCCACGACGAGGGCGCCGGCACCACGCTGGAGGTGCTGCGCGCCCTGGCGAGCGGGCCCCGCACCCGGCCGACGCTGCTGCCCTGGTGATGCTGCTGTTGCGGGCGGGGCCCGCGGGGCGGCCCGTGGGGGTGGCGGTGGCGGACCTGGCGGTGGTGGGGCTGCTGCTGCCGTTGTCCCCGGTGGGCGCGATGTTGTCGATGTCGGCGCTGCCGCCGCGGTATTACGGGCTGGTGGGGGTGGTGCTGGGGCTGTATGCGGGCTGCCTCCGGCTGGCGCGACGGCCCCGGGGCCATTCCAGCCCGTCCGGCGATTGAGGACCTGAGGGCACCCCCCAGCGGTAGCTGGGGAGGTGAAAGGGCGGGGCAAGGGGCAAAGTCAACCCGCCCGCTCACCGGCTCACCAGCCGCCGCCCCCGAAGTCGCCGCCACCGCCGCCGTCGCCGAAGCCACCACCGCCGCCGTCGCCCCAGCCGCCCCCGGAGAAGTCGTCGGAGTTGTAGTCCGCACCGGTGAAGTCACCGCCGTCCGGCCCGCCCGCCTCGGGGCCGGCCGCGTACGCCGGCCCGCTGAGCATGCTGCCCAGCATCGTGCCCATCAGCATCCCCGGCAGCAGGCCACCGCCGAAGTAGCCGCCCGCCCAGGGCCCGTAGGCGGGGCCCGCGTTCCAGTACGGCTGCGGGCCCTGCGCGGTCTGGACCTGCCGGGACAGCGGTTCCTCGCCCTCCGCCAGCCGCGCCGCGTCCGCCGCGCAGGCCGGTACCGTCCGGGCCGCCGCACCGGGCGGCGCCCACTGCACGTCCTGGACCGAGGGGCCGTGGCGGGGGTCGAAGAAGCACGGCAGCCGCCGCTCGGGCAGCGGGGCGCCGGAGCGGCGCGCCGCCAGCGTGGCGAGGGCGAACCGGCCGTTGTCCAGCGACTCGGTGACGCCCTGCACCTCCTGCGGCCTGGTCGCCGCGGCCATCTTGGCCTTGGCCTCCTCGTAGGCGTCCAGCGCGTACTCGTAGTCCGTGCGCATCCCGTCCGTGGCGCCGGCCTCCGAGGGGGAGAAGTCCAGCCGGTCCAGCTCCTCGCCGAAGGCGGTGATGTCCTCGTCGACCACCACCCGCAGGGCGTCCAGTTCGCGGCGCTCGCGCTCCTCGCGGCGGCGCTTGTTCCGCCTGTACAAGGCGTACGCTCCGGCGCCGCCCGCCACGACGACCACGCCGCCGGTGATCAGCCCGGCGGCCCCGATGCCCTCGGGTTCCACGCCCCAGGAGCCGGGCGCCCGGCCCTTGGCGAGCCGGTCGGCCTGGTCGACGAAGCTGTTCACCTGGGCCTTGGTGTCGCCGCCGGAGCGCTGGACGGAGCCGACGAGGTTGGTGACGGCGTTGCGGGACATCACCGAGCGGTCGGCGGCCGCGTTGAAGGCGCCGCCGAGGTGGACGGCGTAGACGCCGGCGATGCCGACCTTGGTGCGCAGGTCCTTCAGGACCGTGGCCTTCGGGTAGTCGGGAGAGTTGGGGAGAACGGCCACGAAGACCGGCTTGCCCGCGTCCTTGATCTTCTTCGCCAGGGCGTCGGCGTCGGCCGCCGGGAGCTGGTCGGCGGCCCTGGGGTCGACGTAGACGGGGCTCTTGCGCAGCGTTTCGGCCGCGCTGTCCAGTCCGGCGGCGGTGCCGACGGCGGAGTCGGCGTGCGCGGCGGCCGGGGCGCAGAGCACCGCGCCCGCCCAGGTGAGGAGCGCGACGATCAGGGCCAGTACGGGCCTGGGCAGCGCCCGGTGAACGGCGGTGGCGGACATGGTGTGGCTCCTTGGGCTCCTGGGGAAGGGCCTGCTCTTTGCTCTCACTGCGCACTCACTGCCTACTCTGCACCTACCACGGAAACGGACCAAACAGGCATACGGTTCCCTTCCCGGCCCGCCCCCTTCCCTGCCGCCCTTACCGCCCGGTCAGCCGTACGAGAGGTTCGCGCAGGGGTCGTCGTCCGCCGACCGGACGCCGCTCACGACGTCGGAGGACAGCGTTCCGGGCAAGGGCGAGGGCGATGCCGACGGCGAGGGCGACGCTCCCGCCGGACCGGATGAGGGTGCGGCCGCGTAGTCACGGCCGAGCAGGAGCGAGATCCCGTCCGCGGCGGCACCCCGGACGTACGCACCGGGGAAGAGGCGGGCCAGGGCCCGGGCGTGGCCGGCCTCGCCCGGGCCGAACTCGATCACGGTGCTCGCCGCGTCGCGGTCACGGTCCGTCGCGGTGCCGGTGACCTCGTAGCCGTGGTCCTTGAGCATGCCGGCGGCGCGGGCGGCAAGGCCGGTGACGTCGGTGGCGTTGCGCACGGAGACCTTCACCCCGGCGCCGGAGACGGGCCCCGGTGCAGGGGGTGACGGCGCGCCCGGCCCGCCGCCGGACCCGGCCTTGCCCTTGCCCGTGCCCTTGCCCGCGTCCTTGCCGTCGACCGTGCGGTCGGCCCTGAGCGAGGCCCACAGCGTGTCGGCGTCGGGCTGGACGATCGCGACGCGGTTGCCGTCGTAGCGCCAGGGAAGGGTCAGGAACTTCATGTTGTGCAGGTCGACGTCCTTGAGCGACATCGCGAACGACAGCATCTTGTTCGCCGAGCCCAGCCCGGGATCCACCGTCATCGACTTGGTGGCCGCGTCGGCGAGCGGCAGCAGCGTGGTCGGGTCGAAGCCCTGGGAGCGCACCTTCTTGATCATGGCGGAGAGGAACGCCTGTTGCCGCTGGATGCGCCCGATGTCCGAACCGTCGCCGATTCCGTGCCGTACGCGCACGTAGTCCAGCGCCTTCTGACCCGAGATGTTCTGCTGCCCCTTGGGGAAGACGAGCGGGCCGCGCGAGCCCAGGTGGGGATCGAGGTCGCCCTGGTGGACGTCCTTGGGCACGCACACCTCGACTCCGCCCACGGCGGAGGTCATCGCGGAGAAGCCCTTGAAGTCGACGACGACCGTGTGGTCGACGCGCAGGCCGGTGAGCCTCTCGACGGTGTTCTGGGTGCAGGCCGGGTTGCCCTTGGCCGACTCCCCCAGCGAGAAGGCGGAGTTGAACATCACGTGCCGCTGCTCGGCGGTCCAACTGCCGTCGGGCAGCTTGCACGGCGGGATGTCCACCAGCGTGTCCCTGGGGATCGACACGGCTACGGCGTGCTCGCGGTCGCCGTAGACGTGCAGCAGGAAGGCGGTGTCCGAACGGCCCACGTCACCTTCCCCGCCGCCGAGGGCGCTGTTGCCGTCGGCGCGCGAGTCCGAGCCGATGACCAGCACGTTCTGGCCGGCGACGCCCGCGCCGGGACGGTTCTTGGACAGGCCGTCCGCGTCGAAGGTGGCGATGTTGCCGTTGAGCCTCAGGTACAGCCACCCGGCGCCGGCGGCCAGCAGCACCAGGAACGACACCACGACGGCAGCGGCCGCCCGGGTCCGGCGACGCCTGGGTATGCCTCGCCTGCCAGTCATGTCCGCGCCCTCATCCGCGCCCTCATCCGCTCCCCCGGTCCGTGCCGTGTCGCCGGGTTAGACGGGCTGCTACCCACTTTGGTTGTCCAGTTGCGCAATCTGGCAACTATGGTGGGCAGTCGTGACAGAGACGGGGTTCAAGGAACCTGCCGAGCCCGGCAAGAGTGGAGAGGCGGTGGGGCGGCCGCAATGAAGGACGACGGCGCACCGGCGCCGGCTTCCAACAGCCCCGTCGACAGCGCCCGGTGACCTCCACGTCACCTGTACGTCCCCCGCGGTACACCCTCCCCTGGTGAGCTTCCTGCGGCCGGGCATCCCGCCCGGACCGGCTAGGAGGAATTGACCATGGGTTCTCGTCCGTACCGACGTCGTCTCGCCTGGGGCGCCGCCGCACTGCTCGTCGCCAGCGTCGCGGTTCCCGCCGCGGCCGCCGCGTCCGGGTACGGCGGCCTGTCGGACGTCACGGGCCACGGCCCCAAGAAGGCCAAGAACGTCATCCTGCTCATCGGTGACGGCATGGGCGACTCGGAGATCACCCTCGCCCGCGACTACACCGTGGGCGCGGCCGGCCGGCTCGACATGGACAAGTTCCCGCTGACGGGCGCGTACACGACGTACTCCGTGGACAAGGACGGCAAGCCGGACTACGTCACGGACTCCGCCGCCAGCGGCACCGGCTGGGCCACCGGGCGGAAGACGGTCAACGGCCGGATATCGAAGACCCCCGGCACCGACAAGCCGATGACCACCGTCCTGGAGCTGGCCCAGCGCAACGGCCTGGCCACCGGCAGCGTCACCACCGCCGAGCTCACCGACGCCACCCCGGCCGTGCTGGCCTCGCACGCCACCGACCGCAGCTGCGCGGGCCCGGCCGACATGAAGGCCTGCCCGGACGACACCGTCGCCAAGGGCGGCCCGGGCTCCATCGCCGAACAGAGCGTCAACCACAAGGTTGACGTGCTGCTGGGCGGCGGCAAGGACCGCTTCGACCAGAAGATCACCGAGGGCCGCTACCGGGGTCTGACCGTCACCCAGCAGGCCGAGAAGCTGGGCTACCAGGTCGTGACCGACTCCAAGGGCCTGGGGGCCGCCCGCTCCGGCAAGCCCGTGCTGGGCCTGTTCGCCCCCGGCAACGTCCCCGTGGAGTGGACGGGCAAGGCCGCGGCCGTCGGCGGCACCGACGCGCAGCGCTGCGTGACGAGCAACCCCGAGCGCAAGGCAGGCACGCCCGCCCTGGAGGAGCAGACGCGCCGGGCGCTCCAGCTCCTGGACACCCCCAAGGCCAAGAAGAATGGTTTCTTCCTACAGGTGGAGGGCGCCTCGATCGACAAGCGCGACCACGCCGCCGACCCGTGCGGCCAGATCGGCGAGACGGCCGCCTTCGACCGCGCCGTGAAGATCGCCCGGGACTACGCCGCCAAGCACCCCGACACCCTGGTCGTCACCACCGCCGACCACGGCCACAGCAGCCAGATCGTGCCGCTGGAGGCCAACCCGCCCGGCCTCTCCTCGACGCTGGTCACCGATGAGGGCCGGCAGCTGAAGGTGAACTACTCCACCAACACCCCGGGCAAGGCGCAGGAGCACACCGGCACCCAGGTCCGCATCGCCGCGCAGGGCCCGCAGGCCCAGCGCGTCCTCGGCGTCACCGACCAGACCGAGCTCTTCACCACCCTCCGCACGGCGCTCTCGCTGCGCTGATCCCACCGCTGACCGGACAGGGGCCCGGCCGCTCCGGCGGCCGGGCCCCTGCCGATTGCGCCAGTTATCACGCCGGAACATTGGTGGATCACACACCCGGCTCCCGGCCGCGCAGAGTCAACACTGGGAGGTCACACCACTCGCCCTCGCAGGAGGAACCGCCGATGTCCGGGTCGCGCGTACTGGCCCTCGGCCACTATCAGCCCGCCAGGGTGCTCACCAACGACGAGCTGGCCACCATGGTCGACACCAGCGACGAGTGGATCCGCTCCCGCGTCGGCATCCGCACCCGCCGCATCGCGGCGCCCGACGAGACCGTCGCCTCCATGGCCACCGAGGCCGCCGCCAAGGCCCTGGCCGGCAGCGGCCTCGAGCCCGCCGACATCGACCTCGTCCTCGTCGCCACCTGCACCGCCGTCGACCGCAGCCCGAACACGGCCGCGCGCGTCGCCGCCGAGCTGGGCCTGCCCTCGCCGGCCGTGATGGACCTCAACGTGGTCTGCGCCGGCTTCACCCACGCCCTGGCCTCCGCCGACCACTCCATTCGCGCCGGGGCCGCGACGAACGCGCTGGTCATCGGCGTCGAGAAGTTCACCGACGTCGCCGACTGGACCGACCGCACCACGTGTGTCCTGGTCGGTGACGGCGCGGGCGCCGCCGTGATCACGGCGGCGGCTCAGCCGGAGATCGGGCCGGTGGTGTGGGGCTCGGTGCCCGGCATGGGGCACGCCGTACGGATCGAGGGCACCCCGTCCCGCTTCGCCCAGGAGGGCCAGTCCGTCTACCGCTGGGCCACCACCCAGCTGCCGCCGATCGCCCGGCAGGTGTGCGAGCGCGCCGGCGTCCGGCCGGAGGATCTGGCGGCGGTCGTCCTGCACCAGGCGAACCTGCGGATCATCGAGCCGGTGGCCCGGAAGCTGGGCGCGGTCAACGCGATCGTCGCCAGCGATGTGACGGAGTCCGGCAACACCTCGGCGGCGAGCATTCCGCTCGCGCTGTCCAAGCTGGTGGCATCGGGCCGGGTGGCCCCGGGCGCACCGGTCCTGCTCTTCGGCTTCGGCGGCAACCTGTCGTACGCGGGACAGGTCATCCGCTGCCCGTAGGGGGCGGGGCCGGTTGTCGGTGGGCGGGGCCGGGGTGGGACGGGCCTCGCCGCCTCAGAAGACCGACCACCCCGTAAGGGTCGTGAAGTGGTCCAGTGCCGCCACGCCGGCCACCGAGTTGCCGCGCGCGTCCAGTCCCGGGCTCCATACGCACAGCGTGCACCGCCCCGGTATCACCGCGACGATGCCGCCGCCCACGCCGCTCTTGCCGGGCAGGCCCACCCGGTAGGCGAAGTCCCCCGCCGCGTCGTACGTCCCGCACGTCAGCATGACCGCGTTGACCTGCTTCGCCTCGCGGCGCGGCAGCAGCCGCGTGCCGTCCGCGCGCAGGCCGTGCCGCGCCAGGAAGCCGCTGGCCAGGGCCAGGTCGCGACAGCTCATCTCGATGGAGCACTGCCAGAAGTAGTGCTCCAGAACCGTCGGCACCGGATTGTCGAGGTTGCCGTAGCTGGCCATGAAGTGGGCGAGCGCCGCGTTGCGGTCACCGTGCTCGGACTCGGACTTGGCGACGGACGGATCGAAGGAGACGTCCGGGTTGCCGCTCTCCGCACGCAGGAACTCCAGCATCGTGGTACTGGCGTCACCGGTCAGCGTCTGCAGTCGGTCGGTCACGACCAGCGCACCGGCGTTGATGAACGGGTTGCGCGGAATGCCGTGCTCGTATTCGAGCTGCACCAGGGAGTTGAAGGGGTTTCCGGACGGCTCCGTGCCGACCCGGTCCCAGATCCGGTCGCCGCCCTCGGCCAGCACCAGCGCCAGGCTGAACGCCTTGGAGATGGACTGCACGGAGAACGGCCGCTCCCAGTCCCCCACGCCGTACACGCCGCCGTCGATGTCGGCGACGGCCATCCCGAAGCGGGTGGTTTCCACTTCGGCGAGCGCCGGAATGTAGTCGGCCACCTGACCACGGCCGATCAGTGGACGGGCGAAGGCGGCGACCTCTTCGAGTACGGCCTGGTAGTCCACTGCTGCTCTGCGCTTTCCTCGCTCGGTCCTGGCCGGGCAAGAGTACAAAATGGACCGTGTGACCAGCGACAATCCCCCCGGCGCGGCCGGCCCCGACGCCCTGCGGCCGCAGCTGCCGTCCCCGCTGCAGGAGCTGGCGGACGAACGGTTCGCGCGGCGCGGCCTGCGCCTGCTGCTCAAACGGGACGACCTCATACATCCGGACCTGCCGGGCAACAAGTGGCGCAAGCTGGCGCCGAACCTCGCCGAGGCCGCCGCCGCGGGCAAGGGGACACTGCTGACCTTCGGGGGCGCGTACTCCAACCACCTGCGGGCCACCGCGGCGGCGGGCCGGCTGCTGGGCTTCGCCACGGTCGGCGTCGTGCGGGGCGACGAACTGGCCGGCCGCCCCCTCAATCCGTCCCTGCGGCAGTGCGCGGCGGACGGCATGCGGCTGCGCTTCGTGGACCGCGCCACCTACCGCCGCAAGGCGGAACCGGACGTCCTGGCCGCCCTGGCCGGCGAGGACTGCTTCGTCATCCCCGAGGGCGGCAGCAACGCGGCCGCGGCACGGGGCTGCGCCGCGCTGGGGCAGGAGCTGCGCGGCGTGGCGGACGTGGCGGGCGTGGCCTGCGGAACGGGCGGCACGCTCGCGGGCCTGGCGGCAGGACTGGCCGCAGGACAGCAGGCGATCGGCTTCCCGGTGCTGAAGGGCGCTTTCCTGGGCGAGGAGGTACTCCGCCTGCAGCAGGAGGCATTCGGCGGCCGGTGCGGCGACTGGAGCCTGGACGAGCGCTTCCACGGCGGCGGCTACGCCAAGCGCCCGCCGGAGCTGGAGGCTTTCGCCGAGGACTTCACCGCGCGCCATGGGCTGCCACTGGAGCGGCTGTATGTGGCGAAGATGCTGTACGGCCTGACGACGCTCGCCGGGGAGGGGGCCTTCACGCCGGGGACGACGGTGGTGGCGGTGGTGACGGGGTCGCCGTGACGATGGGCCCCCGCCCCCGTCAACCGGCCAACCCCCGCCCCCGCCCACGGCAGCCCGCCTCAGCCCGCACCTCCCTCCTCCCGGTACGCCGCCGCCTCCTCCAGGTCCAGCCTGCGCAGCAGCGTCCGCAGCAGCTCGTCGTCGATGCGCCGGGCGTCCCGCAGCGCCACGAAGACCTCGCGTTCGGCACTGATGACCTCCCTCGCCAGACGGCGGTAGGTGTCGTCCACCGATTCGCCCGTCCGCTCGTCCACCGCGCCGAGCCGCTCCCAGACCGCGTTGCGGCGCCGCTCCAGGACCGTGCGGAGGCGGTCGGCGAGCGGCTGCGGCAGGGCGTTGCGGTCGTCGGACAGCAGCTCTTCGAGGCGGGCTTCGGCGGCCGCGGACGCCTCGCTCTGGGCCTGCGCCTCCGCGAGGGTGACCGCGCCGGCGTCGCGCTCGGGCAGCCGGAGACGGCGGATCAGCAGGGGCAGGGTGAGCCCCTGCACGACCAGCGTCCCGATCACCGTGGTGAAGGTGAGGAAGAGAATCAGGTTGCGGCCGGGGAAGGGCGCGCCGCTGTGCGTGGTGACCGGGATGGAGAAGGCGATGGCGAGGGAGACCACGCCCCGCATCCCGGCCCAGCCGACCACGACGGGGGCCTTCCACGTCGTGTCCGGCTCGCGCTCACGGATGCGGGCGGACAGGGTGCGCGGCAGGAACGTGGCCGGGAAGACCCAGAGGTAGCGGACGGCGACGACGGCGACGAAGACGGCGACCGCGTACCAGGCGGCCTCCCCGAGCCCGTACTCGCCGAGGTCGCGCAGCACGACGGGCAGCTGAAGGCCGATCAGCGAGAAGACAGCGGTTTCCAGGATGAAGGCGACCATCTTCCATACGGCCGCCTCCTGGAGGCGGGTGGCGAAGTCGACCTGCCAGGAGCGGTGCCCCAGGTACAGCGCGACGACCACGACGGCGAGCACCCCGGAAGCCTTGACCTGCTCGGCGGCGGCGTAGGCGACGAAGGGGATGAGGAGGGAGAGGCTGTTCTGCAGCAGCGGCTCGCGCAGGTGCTTGCGCAGCCAGTGGATCGGCACCATGAGGATCAGCCCGACGCCGATGCCGCCGACGGCCGCGACGGCGAACTCGCGGATGCCCTCCGCCCAGGTCGCGCCCGCGCCGACGGCGGCGGCGAGGGCGACCCGGTAGGCGGTGATGGCGGTGGCGTCGTTCACCAGGGACTCGCCCTGAAGGATGGTGGTGATCCGCGAGGGCAGTCCGAGGCGGCGCGCGATGGCCGTGGCGGCGACCGCGTCGGGCGGCGCGACGACCGCGCCGAGCACGAGGGCCGCGGCGGCCGGCAGTCCGGGCACCACGCGGGAGGCGACGTAGCCGACGGAGAGGGTCGCGAAGAGCACGTAGCCGACGGACAGCAGTGCCACCGGCCGCAGGTTGGCGCGCAGGTCGAGGTACGAGCTGTCGAGCGCGGCGGTGTGCAGCAGGGGCGGCAGCAGCAGCGGCAGGACCACGTCGGGTTCGAGGGCGTAGTCCGGTACGCCCGGTACGTACGCGGCGAGGAGCCCGGCCGCGACGAGCAGCAGCGGCGCGGGCACGGGTGTACGACGGGCGGCACCGGCGATGGCCGCGCCGCCCGCGACGAGGATCAGCAGTGGCATGACGTCCATGGGTCCCCGCCTGTCTCCCGCCGTCCTCAGTCACGCGCTCTAACCTGGCAATCATGATCGAGTGTTCTCATCTTCCACAGCTGCCGCGCCCCGAACCGCGGCCGACGGCCGCGACCTGTCCGGAGTGCGAGGCCGCGGGCAGCCATCCCGTGCAACTGCGGCTGTGCCTGGAGTGCGGGCACGTGGGCTGCTGCGACTCCTCGCCGTACCGCCACGCGACGGGGCACTTCGAGGAGACGGGCCACGCGGTGATGCGCAGCTTCGAACCGGGCCAGAGCTGGCGCTGGTGCTACGTGGACAAGCACATCGTCTGAGCGCGGGCCGGGCGGGCCCGGGCCGTTGTCACAGGTGCCCGCTAGCATTCCTCCATGATCCGATCCGCGACGCCCGCCGACGTTCCCGTCCTCCACGCGATGATCCGCGAACTGGCGGACTACGAACGGGCGCTGGAGGAGGTGCGGGCCACCGAGGAACAGCTGCGCGACGCGCTCTTCGGGCAGGATCCGGCGGCCTTCGCCCTGATAGCGGAGAGTGACGACATCACGGACGGCGAGGGCCTCGCGGTCCGCGAGGCCGTCGGCTTCGCGCTGTGGTTCCGCAACTTCTCGACGTGGACGGGTACGCACGGTATCTACCTCGAAGACCTCTACGTACGGCCGCAGGCCCGCGGCGGCGGCCACGGCAAGGCACTCCTGGCGGAGCTCGCCCGGATCTGCGTGGACCGGGGCTACCAGCGTTTCGAGTGGTCAGTGCTGGACTGGAACGCCCCCTCGATCGCCTTCTACGGATCCCTGGGCGCCGAGGCGATGGACGACTGGACGGTACGACGGATGTCGGGAGAACCGCTCCGGGCCCTTGCGGCACTCGCGCAGAGTGACGAAAATCCCAACAGGCCGATTTCTCTTTCGATTTGAGACCGCACGACCCTACCCACTGTCCGTGCTCATGGGTTTACCATGAGTGACAGTCGTGGGCCTGCGGCGCGGAACCGCAGATCGCGATAGCGTCTCAGCCGGACCATGTGCCGCACCGGCCCGCGCCGGCCTTCATCCGAAGGCCGCGGGACCGGCGCTCCCGACAGCTCAATGAGCTTGTGCCACCTTGGAGGTGAGGGTGTCCCCAATCGCAGGCGAGCCTGGGACGACCCAGGACTTCGTAGAAGTCCGGCTGCCCGCTGCGGGTGCCTACCTGTCGGTGCTGCGGACGGCGACAGCCGGCCTCGCGGCCCGCCTGGACTTCACCCTCGACGAGATCGAGGACTTGCGCATCGCCGTCGACGAGGCGTGCGCGATCCTGCTGCAACAGGCCGTTCCCGGCTCCGTGCTCAGCTGCGTCTTCCGCCTCGTGGGCGACGCGCTCCGGGTGACCGTCTCGGCACCCACCACGGACGGCCGCGCGCCCGAGCGCGACACCTTCGCCTGGACGGTGCTCTCCGCCCTGGCCGGTGAGGTCGACTCCACCGTCGCGGACGACCGTACGGTCAGCATCAGCCTGCACAAGAAGCGCGGCGCCGGCCCCGGGCAGCCGTGACGGAAGAGGGGGCTCCGTGAGTACTGCGTCATCGCGGGGAGTGCGCACCCCGGCCATCCCGCAGCAGCCTGCCCGGCCGCATCCGGAAGAACCGCATCCGGACCAGGCCCAGGACCGGTCCGGTCCGGGGCCGGAGCAGGCGAGCGACCCATCAGAGCGGGCGGACCACATGGATCAGCACCAGCATCAGTGGCGGCAGCAGCATCCCGACCCGCATGACCGCAGCGGTGCCCGGGCCCTGTTCATCGAGTTGCGCCGGCTGCAGGACGGCTCGCCCGAGCGCGCCGAGCTGCGCAATCACCTGGTGCGGATGCATCTGCCTCTGGTCGAGCACCTGGCGCGGCGGTTCCGCAACCGCGGCGAGCCGCTCGACGACCTGACCCAGGTCGCCACGATCGGTCTGATCAAGTCCGTGGACCGCTTCGACCCGGACCGCGGGGTGGAGTTCTCCACCTACGCCACGCCCACGGTCGTCGGCGAGATCAAGCGGCACTTCCGCGACAAGGGCTGGGCGGTGCGGGTGCCGCGCCGGCTGCAGGAACTGCGGCTGGCCCTGACGACCGCCACTGCCGAGCTGTCCCAGCGGCACGGTCGCGCTCCCACGGTCCACGAACTGGCCGAGCACCTGGGCATCTCCGAGGAGGAGGTGCTGGAGGGGCTGGAGTCCGCCAACGCGTACAGCACCCTCTCGCTGGACGTGCCGGACACCGACGACGAGTCCCCGGCGGTCGCGGACACCCTCGGCGCGGAGGACGAGGCCCTGGAGGGCGTCGAGTACCGCGAGTCCCTCAAGCCACTGCTGGAGGACCTGCCGCCGCGCGAGAAGAAGATCCTTCTGTTGCGCTTCTTCGGCAACATGACCCAGTCGCAGATCGCCCAGGAGGTGGGCATCTCGCAGATGCACGTCTCCCGGCTGCTGGCCCGTACCCTCGCCCAGCTCCGGGACCGGCTGCTCATCGAGGAGTAGCGGGCGGCCTTCGGCGTCAGCTCTCGCGCGGGCCGATGCCGAGCGCCTCGGTCGCCGTGGGGTTCACCAGCAGCACCAGGGTGGCCACGGCGGCCAGCGCGAGCGCCACGGCCGCCGCGATGAGCGCGCCGCCGCCGTTGAAGAGGGTCCAGGCGACCGGCAGCGCCATGATCTGCGTGATCATGCCGGGGCCGCGGCTCCAGCGGCGGCGCAGCCACAGCCCACGCGCCGCGGCCAGCGGCAGCACGGCCAGCGCCAGCACGGTCAGGCCCCCGGTCTCCGCCTGCTGCGGGCTGTCCGGCCGGCCCAGCAGGCCCATGATCAGCAGGTAGAGACCCGAGGCTGCGAGCGCCAGGCCCTCCAGGGCGGTGAGCGCGGCGGCCGCCGTCAGCCGGGCGGGCCGGGGGCCTGCGGGCACGGGGGCGGGGGCGGCGCTCTTCGGAGCGCCCTTCCGGGCGTTTTTCGACGCGGGCTGCTTGCTGCTCACCCCTGCAGGGTATCTGTCCGCAAACGTCGGGTGGGGCTGCCACCCACGCCGTTCCGGCCGTGGGGAGATCAGGCCTGGGATGGGTCGTGTACCGACAGGTAGGTAGGCTGGCGCGCATGCGTGCGCTTCTCGTGGTCAATCCTTCGGCCACCACCACCAGTGCCCGTACTCGCGATGTCCTGGCACACGCGCTGGCGAGCGACCTCAAGCTGGACGTCGCCACCACGGAGTACCGGGGGCACGCCCGGGACCTGGCGCGGCGGGCCGCCGAGAGCGGCAACATCGAGCTGGTCGTGGCGCTGGGCGGGGACGGCACGGTCAACGAGGTCGTCAACGGCCTGCTGCACTCCGGCCCCGATCCGCAGGGGCTGCCGCGCCTGGCCGTGGTGCCGGGCGGCTCCACCAATGTGTTCGCCCGCGCGCTGGGCCTGCCCAACGACGTCGTGGAGGCGACCGGCGCGCTGCTGGACGCGGTGCGCGACGGCTCGGAGCGCACGGTCGGCCTGGGCCTGGCGGCCGGCACGCCGGGCACGGAGGACGAGGGCGTGCCGTCGCGCTGGTTCACCTTCTGTGCGGGATTCGGCTTCGACGCGGGCGTCGTAGGCCGGGTGGAGCAACAGCGCGAGCGCGGCAAGCGTTCGACACACGCCCTGTACGTGCGACAGGTGATGCGTCAGTTCTTCGGCGAGACCAACCGCCGGCACGGCTCGATCACCCTCGAACGACCGGGCGAGGAGCCACTCGCGAATCTCGTCATGTCGATAATTTGCAACACCGCCCCGTGGACCTATCTGGGCAACCGCCCGGTTTACGCGGCGCCCGAGGCGTCCTTCGACACCGCCCTTGACGTGCTGGGATTCTCCAAGCTGTCGACGCTGACGGCGGCCCGTTACGCAACGCAGCTGCTCACGTCCACTCCGGAGCGCGGACCGCAGGGCAGACACGCTGTGTCACTGCATGACCAGACCTCCTTCACCTTGCATTCGCAGGCTCCCCTGCCGTTCCAGATGGACGGCGACCACCTCGGAGTGCGCACGAGCGTGACGTTCACAGGCGTACGCCGTGCACTGCGTGTGATTGTGTGAGTGCAAGGGCCCAAAGTCCTTCCACTCGAACGTTTAGACTGGGTTGCACCCCCTGGAATGACGGCTGTGAGCTAGCCGACACCGAGGAATCAAAAAAAACTTTCCGGAAGGGGTTGTATCCGTCGCCGAGGTTTGCGAGTCTCTTCATGGCGAACGGGACAGCCACTCACCTCGGCCTTCCCGGATAGCCCGAACCCCCTCCTTCATTCACTGGACCGCATCCAGCCCTGCCTGGGCGTCGGCCCTTCCCTTGCGGGGGGATTCGTGAAAGCGTTCACATTCACAAGCCACGTAGCCGCAATACGAGGAGATGGAGCAGCCATGGACTGGCGTCACAACGCCGTTTGCCGCGAGGAAGACCCCGAGCTGTTCTTCCCCATCGGCAACACCGGTCCTGCGCTGCTGCAGATCGAGGAAGCCAAGGCCGTCTGCCGCCGCTGCCCCGTGATGGAGCAGTGCCTGCAGTGGGCGCTCGAGTCCGGCCAGGACTCCGGCGTCTGGGGTGGCCTCAGTGAGGACGAGCGCCGCGCGATGAAGCGCCGTGCCGCTCGCAACCGGGCGCGCAACGCGACCGCCTGACGACGCCCCTCGGCTCCCGAGCCGCAGCGCGCAGTACCCCCCGATGCGCAAGCGATGCCGCTGAGCATCGCGCCGTGAAGCCTTGAGCCCCGGACCTCCTCGATGAGGGCCGGGGCTCAGTGCTGTGGCCGGGGCTCAGTGCCGTGCGGGGCGCCTGCCGGCGTCAGGGCTTCCCCGCCCGTACGGGAAGGTCGAGCACAACGCGCGTTCCCTGCCCGGAAGCGGGCACCATGTCGAACTTTCCGCCCAACTCCCCCTCGACCAGGGTCCGTACGATCTGCAGTCCGAGGTTGCCCGTGCGCTGCGGGTCGAAGCCCTCGGGCAGTCCGCGGCCGTCGTCCTGCACGGAGATCAGCAGCCGGGCGTCCTTGCGGGTGCCGCCGCGCACCGCGGTGATCTCGACCGCGCCCTGCTCCCCCGGCCCGAAGCCGTGTTCGAGGGCGTTCTGCAGCAGCTCGGTCAGCACCATCGCCAGCGGCGTGGCGACCTCGGCGTCGAGTATGCCGAAGCGGCCCGTCCGCCGGGCGGTGACCCGGCCCGGGGAGATCTCGGCGACCATGGCGAGGACCCGGTCGGCGATCTCGTCGAATTCGACCCGTTCGTCGAGATTCTGCGACAGCGTCTCGTGGACGATCGCAATGGAGCCGACCCGGCGGACCGCCTCCTCCAGCGCCTCCCGGCCCTCGGGCGAGCCGATGCGGCGGGCCTGGAGGCGGAGCAGGGCGGCCACGGTCTGGAGGTTGTTCTTCACCCGGTGGTGGATCTCCCGGATGGTGGCGTCCTTGGTGATCAACTCGCGCTCACGCCGTCGCAGTTCGGTTACGTCGCGCAACAGTACGAGTGAACCGATGTGACTGCCCTTGGGTTTGAGCGGGATCGCCCTCAGATGAATGACCCCGTCGTTCGCCTCGACCTCGAACTCGCGCGGCGCCCAGCCGCTCGCGAGCTTGGCCAGGCCCTCGTCGACCGGCGTGCGCGAGGGCGCCAACTGGGCGGTGGTCTCGCCCAGATGATGCCCGACGAGGTCGGCGGCGAGGCCGAGCCGGTGATAGGCGGAGAGCGCGTTGGGGCTGGCGTACTGCACGGTCCCGTCGGCATCGAGCCTGATCAGGCCGTCGCCGGCGCGCGGCGAGGCGTCCATGTCGACTTGTTGACCGGGGAAGGGAAACGCCCCGGCGGCGATCATCTGTGCGAGGTCGGAGGCACTCTGCAGATAGGTGAGCTCCAGCCGGCTGGGTGTCCGTACCGTCAGCAGATTCGTATTGCGCGCGATGACCCCCAGAACCCGCCCTTCCCGGCGGACCGGGATGGACTCGACCCGCACCGGCACCTCCTCGCGCCACTCCGGGTCGCCCTCGCGCACGATCCGCCCCTCGTCGAGGGCGGCGTCGAGCATGGGGCGCCGGCCGCGCGGCACGAGGTGGCCGACCATGTCGTCCTGGTAGGAGGTGGGGCCGGTGTTGGGCCGCATCTGGGCGACGGACACATAGCGGGTGCCGTCGAGCGTGGGCACCCACAGGACCAGGTCGGCGAAGGACAGGTCGGAGAGCAGCTGCCACTCCGAGACCAGCAGATGCAGCCACTCCAGGTCGGAGTCGTCGAGTGCGGTGTGCTGGCGTACGAGATCGTTCATGGAGGGCACGGCTGCGAGCCTACCCGCGGCCGGGCTGCCGGTGGATTTTCCCCGGGCGGTGCTGCCGGGCCATGGACACCGGCGAATGGTCTAGTCCACAATGCTGCTCAGTACCACCGGCCCGGGATCTCCTCCCGAGCCCCGCATGGATGTCCGCTCTCCCCGCACAGGAGAGCGGAACGAGGACCGTGACGCTCTCAGCCCTGACGGCGCCACGGCCTCGGATCGGCCGGAACCGTCACGGAGAACCGCACACTCCACGGCGCACCCGGCCGATGGCAACTCCGGGCTGCGGTGCCGGACAGGTCGAGGGTCCTGTCCCGGCGCCGCGGCCCGCGGGTCCTCCGGCACCGGGCCGCCCCGGCCCGCGGGCCCTTCGCGGCCGGGCCGCCCGGGCCTTCCGGTGCGCGCCCCGGGCGTGGCACGTCACGCTTCCACGGCCGGCCCGAACGCCTGCCGCAGCCCCTTTGCCCCCGCCTCGGTCAGGTGCACCACGCGCGGGCTCACGCCGTGGCGCAGCCAGCCCAGGTCGAACAGCCTGGTGGTGATCGCAGCACCCAGTCCGCCCGCCAGGTGGTGCCGGCGCTCGCTCCAGTCGACGCAGTAGCGGACGGCCGGGCGCCGCGCGGGCAGCCGGTCCGGGTCGACGCCGAAGGCTGCGAGGTGGCCACGGCCGGTGTCCGTCAGCCGGTAGTCCGCATCGTGTCCGTACGCCGAGGGCCGGTCCCGCACGGCTTCCGTGGGGCGGTGCATGCCGTCGCCCCCGGTGAGCACGCCGTTGTCGAGCAGGGCCTGCATCAGCGCGACGCCCAGTTGCCCGGCGAGGTGGTCGTAGCAGGTCCGGGAGCGGTGGAGGGCGTTGGCGACGCTGCTCTCGCGCAGCGAGGTCACCGGGAGCGGCGGGGCGATGAGGGCGAGCGCCTCCAGCGCGGCGGTGACGTCGGGGCCCGCCAGCCGGTAGTAGCGGTGCCGGCCCTCCCGGACCGCGGTGATCAGACCACCCGCCACGAGCTTGGCCAGATGGGCGCTGACGGTGGGGGCGCTGACGCCGGCCTCGGCGGCCAGGGCCCCGGCGGGCAGGGCGCGCCCGTCGCAGAGGGCCTTGAGGACGCGTGCGCGGGAGGGGTCCGCGATGAGGGCGGCGGCGCGGGCGATGTCGGTCTGGTGGTTCAGCCGGCCGGCGGTCCGCCCGCCGGGCGGGGTGGTCCTGTCGCTCATGTCCGCACCGTACGCCGACGACACTTCGCCCGCCGTCGAAGTGTCCGCGGCCGAGACTGCGTTCATGACCGTCACCGAGCCCACGGCCGCACGGCGGCCCGTCGGCGTCGCCGGCGCGGCGCCCGCGCGCCCGCCCCTCGCCCTCGCCCCTCTGATCGCGCTGAGCCTCGGCTATTTCCTGGTGATGCTGGACGTCACCGTCGTCACCGTGGCGGTGCCGGACATCCGCGCCTCGCTGGGCGCCGGGCCGTCCGGGCTGCAGTGGATCGTCGACGGCTACAGCACCCTCTTCGCCGGGCTGCTGCTGCTCGGCGGTGGCCTGGGCGACCGGCTCGGCCACCGCCGGACGTTCCTCGCCGGGCTGGCCGTGTTCACCGTGGCATCGGTCGGCTGCGGGCTCGCCGGTACGACGGCCGCGCTGGTGGCGGGCCGGCTGGCGCAGGGGGCCGGCGCGGCGTTCCTCGTCCCGGCCTCGCTGGCGCTGCTGCAGGTCACCTACCCCGAACGGGCCGTCCGCGCCCGGGCGATCGCCCTGTGGGGTGCCGTCGCCTCCCTCGCGTTCGGCGCCGGTCCCGTGGTGGGCGGCCTGCTGGTCGCCGGCCTGGACTGGCGGGCCGTGTTCTGGCTCAACCTGCCGGTGGGTGCGCTCGCCATGCTGTTGACGGTACGTCACCTACCGGCGGGGACCCGTGAGCCCGCGGCCCGCCGCATGGACCCGGTGGGCCAGGTCCTGGCCGTGGTGGGGCTTCTCGCCCTGGCGGGCGGGATCAACGAGGCCGGCCCGGCGGGCTGGGGCTCTCCCCTCGTTCTCGGCACCCTGGCCGTGGGCGCCATGGCGCTGGCCGCGTTCGTCGCGGTCGAACGGCATCTGGAGGCGTCGGTGAGAACGCGGCCGGACGGCCGGGCTCCGCTGCTGCGGCTGTCCCTGTTCCGCACGCGCGCCTTCGGCGCCACCACCCTGATCGGCCTGCTGATCAGCTTCGGCTACTACGGCATGCTGTTCCTCTCCACCCTCTACTTCCAGCAGGAGCGCGGGTACGACGCCCTGGCCACCGGCCTGGCGCTTGTGCCGTCGGTCTGCATGGGCCTGGTCGCGGCCCCCCTCTTCGGCCGGGCCGCCACCCGCACCGGCCCGTACGTTCCGATGGCGGCCGGGCTGCTCCTGGGCGCCGCCGGTTTCCTCGGCTGGCTGCTCGCCGGGCCCGGCACCCCGTACTGGGTGCTGCTGTTCGCCCTGATCGCCACCGGTCTGGGCCAGACCGTGACGGCCCTGGCCGCCATGGCGGCGATCATCGAGTCGGCCCCGGCGGACGGGGCGGGGGTGGCCTCGGCGGTCTTCAACGTCGCCCGTCAGGTGGGCAGCGCCGTCGGGGTCGCCCTCTTCGGCACCTTCGCCGCCACCTCCGGCCGGCTCACCGACGGCCTGCACCTCTCCGCGGCACTCGCGGCGGCCGCATTCCTTGCCGGGGGCCTGCTCGCCCTCGGGGCCCGGCGCCGGGGCGACGCCGTGCGGCCCGCGGCGCCGCGCCCCTAGTGGGTCTCCGTGACCTTGGCCAGAGCACGGGGCGCGTCCGGGTCCTGCCCCCGGGCGATCGTGATCTCGTAGGCCAGCATCTGCAGGGGCAGGATCTCCAGGACCGGCTGCACCTCCTCCGCCACCCCGCCGGTCGGCAGCGCGAAACCGGCCGACGCCTTGGCGACCTCCGCCTCGCTGCCGACGACGAAGAGGTCGGCGCCCCGGCCGCGCAGCCGCTCCAGTACCGGCTGCAGGGCCTCGCCGCCCTTGCCCTCGGTGACGATGGCGATGACGGGCGAGATGTTGTCGACCATGGCGAGCGGGCCGTGCAGCAGGTCGGCGCCGGAGTAGGAGAGAGCGGGGATGTAGCTCGTCTCCATCAGCTTCAGCGCCGCCTCCTTTGCGGTCGGGTAGCCGTAGCCGCGCGAGGTGAGGACCATGCGCTCCGCGAAGCGGTAGCGGCTCGCGAGCTGCTTGACCTCGTCACCGCGGGCCAGGACCCGCAGCGCCAGCTCCGGCAGCGCCATGGCGGCCGAGCCGTCGCCGCCCCGCAGGCTCTCGACGAAGAGGTAGAGGGTCAGGAGCGAGGCGGTGTACGTCTTGGTGGCCGGCAGCGCCTTCTCCGGACCCGCCAGGATGTCGAGGTGGTACTCGGAGACGGCGGCCAGCGGGGAGTCCGCGTTGTTGGTGACCGCCAGCGTGACGGCGCCGGTTTCGCGGGCGGCCCGGGTGGAGGCCACCAGGTCCGGGGAGCCGCCGGACTGGCTGACGGTGACGACCAGGACGTCGCTCAGGTCGGGCCGCGCGCCGTACGCCGTCGTCGTCGACATGGAGGTCAGGCCGCAGGGGATGCCCAGCCGCACCTCCAGCAGGTACTTGGCGTACAGGGCCGCGTTGTCGGACGTGCCGCGCGCGGTGAGCAGCACGAAGCGCGGCTTGCGGGCGGCGATCCGCCTGGCGGTCTCGCGGATGCGGGGCGCGCCCTCGTCGAGGATGCGGCGCAGTACGACGGGCTGTTCGGACATCTCGCCGGACATGATCAGTCCCGGCCGCTCGCTCGACATGCTCGGTACCTCCCGATGCCGCCTGCCGGCTGGTTGCCAGTCGACCACGGCGGTCCGCACCCGCGCCAGCGGGAGAACCGGCCGGAAGCCCGGCGGGCGGCCGGGACCGCTCTGCTAGATTGGTCTATACCACCGAGTTTCATCGTTCAGATCGGCAGGCCCAGTCGTGGAAATTGTCATCGTTCCGGACGCCAAGGCAGGCGGCGAACTGATTGCGGACGCCATTGCCGCCCTGCTGAACCGCAAGCCCGACGCCCTGCTCGGGGTGGCCACCGGCTCGACCCCGCTGCCCGTCTACCAGGCGCTGACGGCCAAGGTCCGCGCCGGCGCCGTGGACGCCTCGCGCGCCCGCATCTGCCAGCTCGACGAGTACGTCGGTCTGCCCGCCGAGCACCCCGAGTCCTACCGCTCGGTGGTCCTGCGCGAGGTCGTCGAGCCGCTGGGCCTGACCGAGGCGTCCTTCATGGGCCCCGACGGCACCGCCGAGGACGTCCAGGCCGCCTGCGAGGCCTACGACCGCGCGCTGCCCGCGGCCGGCGGGGTGGACCTCCAGCTGCTCGGCATCGGTACCGACGGACACATCGGCTTCAACGAGCCGTGCTCCTCGCTGGCCTCCCGCACCCGCATCAAGACGCTGACGCAGCAGACCCGCGTGGACAACGCCCGGTTCTTCGACGGCGACATCGACCAGGTGCCGCATCACGTCATCACCCAGGGCATCGGGACGATCCTGGAGGCGCGGCACCTGGTGCTGCTGGCCACGGGTGAGGGCAAGGCGGATGCGGTGGCGGCGAGCGTGGAGGGGCCCGTCTCGGCGTTCGTGCCCGCGTCGGCGCTGCAGTTGCATCCGCATGCGACCGTGGTCGTCGACGAGGCGGCGGCTTCGAAGCTGAAGCTGGCGGACTACTTCCGCGCGACGTACGCGGCGAAGCCGGCCTGGCAGGGGCTGTAGCTTTCCCCTCCCCGCCCCTACCCGCTTCTTGTCCTCAATCGCCGGACGGGCTGGCTGTGCTTGTGTCCTCAATCGCCGGACGGGCTGGATTTCCAGCCCGTCTGGGGGCACCTCCCAGCGGTAGCTGGGGGACTTTGAGGACCGGGGTGCGGGGCGGAGCCCCGGTTACGGGAAGGGGCGGGACCGGGGAGAGATGACCTCCGCCGCCGCCCGGCCGCAGACACGGGCCGCGCCGTGCGTGGCGATGTACAGCGACCCCACCGGCGGGGCCTGGTTCAGGCCCATCTCGACGACGACCGTGTCCGGGCGGGCGGCGAGCAGCGCGCCGAGCGCCTCGGCCATCCACTCATGCCGGTGCACGTCACGCACGACCGCCACGATCCGCCGCTCCCCCGCCGCCCGCAGCACCGCCTCGGCCCCGGCCCCGGCCGCATCGCTCCCGTACGTCCCGGTCTCCGTGCCCGGCCGGAGCCGGGCCAGTTCCGCCCCCACGCCCCACGGCGTCTCGTCGCCGACGGCGATGTTGGCCAGGGGCGTGAACGCGGCCACGTGGACGGGCCCGGACACCTGCTCGTACCCCGCCGAAGCGGTCACCCGCAGTGCGCGCCGCGCCGCCTGGAGCCCCACTTCGGGGGCCGGTGCGACTCCCTCCCGTGCCGCACCCGCCCCCGAGGTCCAGCCCGCCAGGGCGCGTACGCGCGCGGCCGCGTCCGCGAGCCGTTCCTCCGGCAGGTCCCCGGACCGTACGGCCGCGGCGAGCGCGTCGCGCAGCCGCAGCACGGTGTCCTCGTCGGCCAGGCCGCCGCCGACGCAGATGGCGTCGGCGCCCGCGGCGATGGCCATGACGCTGCCGCGTTCGATGCCGTACGTGCCCGAAATGGCCTGCATCTCCATGCCGTCGGTGACGATGAGGCCGTCGAAGCCCAGGCCGCCGCCGGCGACGGGCGCCCGGAGCAGGCCGTGCAGGGCGGCGGGGCTGAGGGTGGCGGGCAGGGCGGCGTCGAGCGCGGGCAGCAGGATGTGGGCGCTCATCACGGCCTTGGTGCCGGCGGCCACGGCGGCGCGGAACGGCACCAGTTCCCGCGCCAGCAGCGTCTCCATGTCCGCGTCGATGCGCGGCAGGTCGTGGTGGGAGTCGACGGCGGTGTCGCCGTGGCCGGGGAAGTGCTTGGTGCAGGCGGCGACGCCGGCGGCCTGCAGGCCCTCGACGTAGGCGGCGGTGTGCCGGGCCACCAGGTGCGGGTCGGCGCCGAAGGACCGTACGCCGATGACCGGGTTGTCCGGGTCCGAGTTGACGTCGGCGGACGGCGCCCAGTTGAGGTTGACGCCGCACGCCGCGAGGCGGCGGCCGAGCTCGCGGGCGACGGCGCGGGTCAGGCCGGTGTCGTCGACGGTGCCGAGGGCGAGGTTGCCGGGGAAGGAGGAGCCCGTACGGACCTCCAGGCGGGTGACGTCACCACCCTCCTCGTCGATGGCGACGAGCACGTCGCCGCGCTCGGCACGCAGCTGCGCCGTCAGGGCGGCCAGCTGCTCGGGCGAGGCGATGTTGCGGCCGAAGAGGCCGACGGAGGCGAGGCCCTCGCCGAGCCGGCGCAGCAGCCATGCGGGGGCGGTGGTGCCGGTGAAGCCGGGCTGGAGGACGGTGAGGGCGTCCCGGGTGAGCGTGTCCATGGGAAGTAGTGCTAGCCCTTCACTGCGCCGGACGTCAGACCGCCGACCGCCTTGCGCTGGAGGATGACGAAGAGGATGAGGATCGGCACGGCGAAGAGCGAGGAGGCGGCCATGGTGGCGCCCCAGTCGTCGCCGAAGGTGGTGCGGAAGCCGGTGAGCCACAGCGGGAGGGTCTGCGCGCCGGGGTCCTTGTTGAGGATCAGGACCATCGGGAACTCGTTCCAGACGGTGATGAAGCCGAAGAGCGAGGTGGCCATGAGGCCGGGGGCGAGCAGCGGGAAGATCACCTTGATGAAGGCCTGGGTGCGGGTGCACCCGTCGACCATCGCGGACTCCTCCAGCTCCTTGGGCACGGCGGCGACGTAGCCGCGCAACGTCAGCACGGTGAAGGGCAGCACCATGACGGTGTAGATGGCGATGAGCGGCGGAAGGCTGTTCAGCATGTCGGCGTCGCGCACGATCATGTAGTACGCGATGACCATGACCTCCCAGGGGGCCATCTGGGCCATCATCATGACGAGGATGAAGCTCTTGCGGCCCTTGAAGCGCATGCGGGCCACGGCGAAGGACGCGAGCAGCGCGATGACCAGCGACAGCGCGACCGCGACGAGGGTGACGGCGAAGGAGTTGCCCACGAAGGTCCAGAAGCCGTCCGCACCGACCGCCTTGGTGAAGTGCTCGAAGGTGGGGCTGGTGGGGAACCAGACGGGGGTGTCGCTGACGATGTCCTTGTTGGCCTTGAAGGCCGTGGCGAACATCCAGTAGACGGGGAACGCGAAGACGGCGAAGAGGACGACCGCCGTCGCCCCCGGCCAGACGCGGCCGGGCAGCGAGCCGGAGCCCGTCCGGCGATTGAGGACCACACGCTTCACAGCTCGTCCTCCTCTTGCTTGAGAACCAGGCGCAGGTAGTAGGCCGTCAGGGCGAGCAGAATCACGATGGTGAGAATCGAGATCGCGGCGCCCATGCCGAAGTGCTGGCCGCCCATGCCCTCCTGGAAGGCGTAGACGGGCAGGGTCTCGGTGAGCCGGTCGGGACCGCCCTCGTTGATCGCGAAGACCTGGGTGAAGGCCTTGAAGACCCAGATGACCTCGAGGAAGGTCGTGGCGAGGAAGAACGGCTTGAGGAAGGGGAAGGTCACCGAGGTGAACTGCTTCCAGGTGCCGGCGCCGTCCAGCGAGGCCGCCTCGTACAGCTCCTTCGGGATCGTGGTGGTGGCCGCGTAGAGGTTGATCGCCACGAAGGGGACCGACTGCCAGACGATCAGCACGGTGATCACGAAGAAGGTGGAGAACTGGCCGCTGGTCCAGTTGTAGCCGGCCATCGCGTGCCAGCCGAGCAGGTCCAGCAGGTGGTTGACGACGCCGAAGCGCTGGTCGAACAGCCACTGGAAGACGGTGGTCGCGGCGACGACGGGCATGGCCCAGGCGAGGACGAGGCCGAGCGAGAGCAGCAGCCGCAGCCTGGTGCCCAGGCGGGCGAGCAGCAGCCCGGTCAGACAGCCGGCCGCCATGATCAGGACGACGTTGGCGGCGGTGAAGACGATCGAGCGGCCGGTGACGGCCCAGAACTCGGAGTTGCCCAGGGCCTCGCTGTAGTTGTCGAGGCCGGTCCACTCGGTGACGTGCCGGATCAGCTGGCGCTTGTTGAGGTTCTGGAACGACAGCAGGCCGTTCTTGACCATCGTCCAGCCCAGCAGCAGCACGGTGAGGACGACGGTGGGGAGGATCAGCAGGTAGGGGACGCTCTTCGCGGCCCGTTCCGTGCGGGGGCGGGGCGGCGGGCCGCCGCCTTTGCCGATCCGGGGGGCGGGTTCCGCCGCCACCTCTTCGGTCTGCGCTGACATCGTCGTCCGCCTTCTCCCCTGTCGAACGGTGTTACGTGCACGCGGTTCCGTACGGGCCGGGAGGCCGTGGCCGGGGGCCGGGCCGGGAGGCCGTGGCCGCCCGGCCCGTACGGGACCGGTCAGGTCACTGCTTCTGGCTGAGGCGCTTGTTCATGTCGGCCTCGACCTGCTTGGCGGCTTCCTCGGGCGACTTGCCGCTCAGGACGGCCGTCATATAGGCCTTGATCGGGTTCGGCGCGTTCTCCACCGCGGCCCACTCGGGGATCAGCGGCGTGGTGCCGCCGCTCTTGGCGGCGGGGGCGGCGGCCTCGGCGGCCGCGTTGCCCTTCACGTTGGTGAGCAGCGACTCCTTGTTCGGAATCGAGCCGACCTCCTTGGCCAGCGCGCCCTCGTTCTTGTCGGACAGCGCGATCTTCAGGAACTCCTTGGCGAGCTCCTTCTTCTTGCTGCCCTCGGAGACGGCGAGGTTGGAGCCGCCGAGAAATACGCCCTCGGGCTTGTCGGCGCTCTCACCGGGAATGGTGAAGTAGCCGATCTCCTTCTCGATCTCCGGGTTCGCCTTGACGGCGGTGGCGGCCTCCCAGCCCATACCGATGAAGGCGCCGGTCCTGCCCTTGGCGAAGATGTCGGCCTGCTGCGGAGTGGCCTCGTCCTTGTCCTTGGGTGCCTTGCTGAAGGCCTGGTACTGCTTGTAGACGTCCATGGCCTTGGCGACCTTGGGGTCACCGAGGTTGGACACGTACTTCTTGCCGTCCTTCTTCACCAGGTCCGCGCCGGTGCCGATGGTCAGGCCGTCGAAGAAGTACCAGTTCTGGCCGGGCAGGTAGAGCGGCTCGGCGTCGCCCTTCTTCTGGATGGCGTCGAGGTCCTTGAAGAATTCGTCGCGGGTCTTCGGGGTGTCCTTGATGCCCGCGTCGGCCCAGATCTTCTTGTTGTAGATGACGACGCGGTTGGCGGCGTACCAGGGCGCGGCGTACTGCTTGCCCTCGAAGACGGACGGCTTGTTGAGGGAGCCGGTCCAGTCCCCGCCGATCTCCTTCTTCAGGTCCTCGAGCTCGGCGAGACCACCGGTCTGGGCGTAGGAGGGCGTCTGGGTGTTGCCGATCTCGACGACGTCCGGCGGGCTGGACTCGGAGAGGGCGGTGGTGAGCTTCTGCTGGATGCCGTCCCACTTCTGGACCTGGATGTCCAGCTTCGCCCCGGTCTTCTGTTCGAACTCGGCCTGAACGGCCTTCGTCCAGGCCGGCGGATTCGAGCCATCCATGAACCAGACGGTCAGGGACTTGGCCTTGGAACCGTCGCCACCGGTCTCCTTGTCACTGTCGCTGGACCCACAGGCAGCAACACTCACCAACATGGCCGCGACACCCGTCGCCGCTATGAGCCCACGCTTCACAGCACTCTCCTCAAGGACCGAATGTGGTCTTTAATGGTTTAGACCAGTGCCCGCAGCTTGGCCTAGACCTTTTGGGGTGTCAAGGGTGTATAAGAGTCGCTGTCGGCTCCGTTACCGGACCGACACCTCGAGGTCTACCTGGGCTTCTCGGCCCCCTCGGGCTCTGCCCGTGCCACCATGTGACCGCGATAGACGGAGGAGCCGGTGACGGCAGCAGGAACGGAGTCGGGAAGGCGCGCCATGGCGACCGAGGGCGGCACGACGGAAGGCGGCGGCACCACGGGTGGCGCGCGGACCGCGCGCGTTCCCAAGTATTACCGGCTCAAACGGCACTTGCTGGACATGACCGAAACCATGCCCCCCGGCACCCCTGTGCCGCCGGAGCGCACGCTGGCCGCCGAGTTCGACACATCGCGCACGACGGTGCGCCAGGCCCTGCAGGAACTGGTCGTCGAGGGACGGCTGGAACGCATCCAGGGCAAGGGGACGTTCGTCGCGAAGCCCAAGGTCTCGCAGGCCCTGCAACTGACCTCCTACACGGAGGACATGCGGGCACAGGGGCTCGAGCCCACCTCCCAGCTCCTGGACATCGGCTACGTCACCGCCGACGACCGGCTCGCCCAGCTCCTCGACATCGTGACGGGCGGCCGCGTCCTGCGCATCGAGCGGCTACGGCTCGCCAGCGGCGAGCCCATGGCGATCGAGACGACCCACCTGTCGGCGAAGAGGTTCCCGGCGCTGCGCCGGAACCTGGCGAAGTACACCTCGCTCTACACCGCCCTGGCCGAGGTCTACGACGTCCACCTGGCGGAGGCGGAGGAGACGATCGAGACGTCCCTGGCCACCCCCCGCGAGGCGAGCCTGCTCGGTACGGACGTGGGCCTGCCGATGCTCATGCTCTCGCGGCACTCGGTGGACGCGGAGGGCAAGCCGGTGGAGTGGGTCAGGTCCGTATACCGCGGGGACCGGTACAAGTTCGTGGCGAGGCTGCGGCGGCCTACGGAGTGACGAATGACGGCGGCCCCCGGCTCCCCGGCCTGAGCCGGGGAGCCGGGGGCCGGGCTGTTCTCCGCATCTCGCATACCCACGCGCCCTTACCCCACAACGGCGCGCTCCCAAGGGAATTCCTCCGGGTCTAGACCTATTGACGCTCGTGACGGCGACTTCTAGTGTCGCCCGGAGCCGAACCTCTGGCCTTGCGAGACCCTTGCGAGACCCTTGCGAGAGTTGCGAGAGGAACACCATGAACGACGCCGCTCCCGTGCGGAGTTATGAAGCGGCTGCCCCCGATGGCCGTCCCGGTCTCCCCTTGGTCAGTCCCGACAGCACGCACTCGCCGCAAAGGGTGCTGGCCCATGGTGAGTTGCTGCGCCGTTTCGTCGGGGGAAAAGAGATCCGGCCGGTCCATATGCACATCAGCATCGTGGGCACCTCCACCACGCGGCGCGATTTCCGCAATGCCCACTCGCCGGACGAGGAACAGTTCTACGACATTTTCTCTTTCAACGACTCCGTTTCCACGGACAACGCCATTTCCCTGCTGCGGCAGTTCGCCGCCAACGACGGGCGCGCCGTGACCTTCTGCGGCAGCGGCGAGTGCACGACCCACCCCGGCTACCCCGCGATCTGCGACGCGGGCCACGAGGCGGGCCTGCGGATCGGGCTGATCACGAATGGCTCCCGGCTCGGCCGCCGCGTGACCGCGGAGTGCGTCGCCTCCACCCACACATGGGTGCGGATCGGGCTGAACGCCGGCACCGAGGCCACGTTCGACGCCATCACCCGCGACCGTGAGGACACCTTCGTCTCCTTGCTGGAGAACGTCGGGCGGCTGCGGCAGTCGGCGATCGACCCGGACTTCCGCATCGGCTTCCACTATGTGATCACCGCGCGGAACCACCGCGAGATCATGGCAGCAGCGCACGTCGCGCGGGAGGCGGGGGCGCACTACATCCGCTTCGAGCCGGAGCTCTCCGGCGCGCTCGGACACGCGACCGCCGAGCCCGTCATGGACGAGGTCACGGCCGCGCTGGGCGAGGCGGCCGGGCTGGCCACCGGCGCGTTCGAGGTCTCCGTGCCCGAGCTCGACCAGGGTCCGACGGACCGGGTCGGGGCAGTGGAGGGCGACTTCGGCCGCTGCCATTACAGCCGCTTCGTGACCGCCGTCGGTGCCGACGGCAACCTCTACCCGTGTCCGCAGGTGCACCTCGACAGCCGTTACCGGCTCGGCAATGTGATCGACGACGGCTACGCCGAGGTCCTCGGAGGCGGCCCGCGGGCGGAGTGGGAGCAGTCCGATCCGCTCTGCACCGACCGGTGCAAATCCTGTTTCTACCGCCCCAGAAACGAACTCCTGGAGCTGCTCCGGCACCGCCGGACGGAGCTCGACGAGGCTCTCGGGGCGTACGCACTCGAAGTGCCCAGCACGCTGCACGCCGACTTCGTCTGACGTACGCGTCGAGCCGCTGGGCCGGCCGGCCGGGCGGGGCTACGGCGGCCCCGAGGCCTTCGCGACCCGGGGGTGAACAGCACGGAGATCACCACGTACGGTATCGGAATGAGCCAAGCCGTCGATGCGGTCGATGCAGCCGCGACCGCCCTGAACGAGCGTTCCTGGACCCCTTCGGACTACGAGCTGGCCCTGGCCCGGGAGTTCCTCTCCCGCCGCGACGGGCTGCCGCCCCGACTGCTGCCGGGCATGCCCGCGTGCCCCACCCCGCAGGGCTGGGGCACGCAGCACGTGCTGTGGCTGGAGGACGTCGCCCACCTCGCCGACGAGATGCTCAACGCCTGGCAGCCCTGGCTGCCGGCGAGCCACATGATGGCCCTGCTCGGCGCCTACGGCGGACTGGCCCGCTCGGTCCAGCCGCTGTCCGCGCAGCTGGCCCAGGCGTGGGAGGCCGAGTGGTCGGGCCCCATAAGCCCGCAGGAGACCTCATGGTGGGAGGACTGGCACCTGCCGCCGGAGCAGCGGCAGCAGCTCGACGCGCTGACGGACCGCCTGGTCGTGGTGGGCTCGGTGATGGTCATGGCCGTCAACCGCGGCGGAGCGGCGGGCTGACGCTCCCCTACGCCACGCCCACCACCTCCGGGTGCCGCACCCGTACCGCCTCCACTCCCGCTCCGTTGTGACGTGCCGCCCAGCTCTCCAGGGCGGTGCGGCACGCGTGGTCCAGGTGGCGGACGCCGGACAGGTCGAGTTCGATGGGGCGGTCCTGCGGGAGGGACTCCAGAGTGTCCAGGAGGCGGGGGAGGCGGAGGAACGTGGCGTGGCCCGTGACCGTCACGACCAGGCGTCCGCCCGTCAGTTCGCGGACCTCGGCCTGGACGTGGGAGGTCTCCCAGGCCGACTTCACCACGGCGAGCAGCAGGCCGAGCACCACGCCCTCGAACATGCTGGTCGTCACGATCGCGAGGGCCGTGACCGCGAGGATGACGGCCTCGCCGCGGTGGTCGCGCCACAGGGGGGCGAGCTCCTTGACGGGGACGAGCTTGCAGCCCGCGTGGACCAGGACGCCCGCGAGGGCCGCCAGGGGGATGATGCCGATGGCGGCCGGGAGCAGGACGGCGAACAGCAGGAGCCAGACGCCGTGCAGCAGCCGGGAGAGGGAGGTCCTGGCGCCGGCCTGGACGTTGGCGGCGCTGCGGACGATGACGGCGGTCATGGGCAGGGCACCGAGGACGCCGCAGACGGTGTTGCCGACGCCCTGCGCCAGGAGTTCCTTGTTGTAGTCCGTGGGGTCGCCGTCGTGCATGCGGTCGACCGCGGCGGCGCTGAACAGTGACTCCGCCGAGGCGATGAGCGTGAAGGCGAGGACCGTACCGAGGGCGGCGACGCTGCCCAGGGTCGTCAGGTCGTTCAGGCCCGGGGGCTGGACGGCGTCGATGAGGCCCCGTACTTCGACGTTGGCCACGTTCAGGCCGCCCAGTGCGGTCACGGCCGTGGCCAGGGCGACGGCGACCAGGGGTGCGGGGACGAGCTGTGCCTTCGCCGGGAGCTTCTTCCACAGGACGAGGACGGCTATGGTGCCGGCGCCGACCGCGAGGGAGACCGGCGCGGTCCGGCCGGTGGCGACGTCGGCGACCAGTCCCGGCACGCCGGTGATCTTCTCCAGGCCCGAGCGGGGCTGCTTGGCCCCGGCCATGGTGTACAGCTGGCCGAAGAGGAGGACGAGTCCGATGCCCGCGAGCATGCCCTGGACGACGGCGACCGATATCGCGCGGAACCAGCGGCCGAAGCGCAGGGCGCCCAGGGCGAGTTGCAGCAGGCCGGTGACGAGGACGATGGCGCCGAGTGTGCCGAGGCCGAACTCCCGCACGGCTTCGAAGACGAGCACGGTCAGCCCTGCCGCCGGGCCGCTGACCTGGAAGGTGCTGCCGGGCATGGCGCCGACGACGAGGCCGCCGACGATGCCGGTGATCAGGCCGAGCTCGGCCGGCACCCCGGAGGCGACGGCCACGCCGACGCACAGCGGCAGGGCCACCAGGAAGACGACGAGGGAGGCGAGCGCGTCACGGCGCAGGACGGGAGGGTCTTTGAGGCTGGAGAGCATGGGTGAGGGTTCCTTGTGGTTCAAGGTGGTGCACGGCGGAGTGCTGCGTGAGGAGCGGCTGCGTGAGGAGCGGCTGCGCGCTACAGCGGGCCGAAGGCACGGCTGCCGCCGGGCCGGTGCGCCCTGACCGCACCGGTGTGCACCTCGTAGTACCAGGCGTGGAGGGACAGCAGTCCGTCGTCCATGCGTTCACGTACGCACGGGTAGGCGCGCAGCCTGTCGAGCTGGGCGACCGCGTGCTGCTGCACCGCCTCCGCCATGTCGGCGGGGACTGCGGAGGGGTCCTTCACCCGCGGGGCCCGCACGGCCCGCGGTACGGCACGTTCCAGCCAGCCCCGCACGGCTGGGGCGGACGAGAGGTCGTCGTCCCGCACGATGGCGCTCACCGCTCCGCAGTGGGAGTGCCCGCAGACGATGATGTCGCGGACATTGAGGACGCGGACCGCGTACTCGATGGTCGCGGTCTCACCGGCGGGGTGGTCGTTGTGGTACTCGGGAACTATGTTGCCCGCGGTGCGGAGCTCGAAGAGTTCGCCGGGGCGCGCGCCGGTGATCAACGACGGTACGACGCGCGAGTCGGAACAGGTGATGAACAGGGCCTCGGGGGACTGTCCGGCCTCCAGGGGCCGGAAGGTCTCGGCGTTCTCGGCCACGTGGCTCGCGAACGAACGGGCGTTGTCAATGAGCGACTTCATGTTGGCCTGCCTCCTGCACCCCTTCAATCAGAGGGGGGCGCGGTGTGGTCGGGTCGGGTCATGTCAGGTCGGATCGGCATTGCCGGACAGCGGGCGCCACGACGGCGGGGCGCCAACGGCAGCCGTGATGTGTCCGATTCTCCACGGCTGCCGCTACGAGCACTTTACCCACACATTACCTGCCGATGACAGTCTTTATCTTTCTCAAACAGCGGGCGCAGGGGCGCACTTGACGTGTTACGGATAACACCCGCACTCCACACCGCACTCCACGCCGCGATCAACACCGCTACATGCCTGACCATTTGGACTGCTCAGAGGCATTCACGGCGTCCTTGACACCCTGATTGGTACAGTCCAATATCCCGACTGTCCGGGCAACCGGGGCACCGGACATGCGCGCGGCACCGTGCGGTGCCGGCCGGAGGGGGCGCACATGAAACTCACGCAGCTGACCCACGCGGTGCTGCAGCCGGGGTTCGAGGGCACGACGGCCCCCGACTGGGTCCGCCGCCGGATCGCCGACGAGGGCCTCGCCTCCGTCGTCCTCTTCGGACGCAACATCTCCACGCCCGAACAGGTCGCCCGGCTCACCTCCGCCCTCCGCGCCGAGAACCCCGACCTGATCATCGCCATCGACGAGGAGGCGGGCGACGTCACCCGGCTGGAGGCCTGGACCGGCGCCTCGCGCCCCGGCAACCTCGCCCTGGGCGCGGTCGACGACACCGCGCTGACCGAGTCGGTCGCCCAGGACACCGGCCGGGAGCTGCACGCGGCCGGCGTCACCCTCGACTACGCGCCCAGCGCCGACGTCAACTCCAACCCCCGCAATCCCGTCATCGGCGTGCGGTCCTTCGGCTCCGACACCGCGCTGGTGGCCCGGCACACCGCGGCCTGGGTGCGCGGACTGCAGTCGGCGGGGGTCGCCGCCTGCGCCAAGCACTTCCCCGGCCACGGCGACACGGCCGTCGACTCCCACCACGACCTGCCCACCGTCGCCGCCTCCGCCGCCGAGATCGCGGTGACCGCCCTGCCGCCCTTCGTCGCCGCGATCGAAGCGGGCGTACGCGTCGTGATGACCGGCCACCTGCTCGTCCCCGCCCTCGACCCCGGCTTCCCCGCGACCCTCAGCCGGCGCATCCTGACCGGCCTGCTGCGCACCGAGCTGGGCTTCGACGGGCTCATCGTCACCGACGGCATCGAGATGAGCGCCGTGACCTCGCGCTACGGCATCGACGGCGCGACCGTGGGGGCCGTCGCGGGCGGCGCGGACGCCGTGTGCGTCGGCGGCGAGAGCGCGGCGGAAGCGGTGACCGAACAGCTGACGGCCGCGCTGGCCGGGGCCGTTCACGACGGCACGCTGCCGGAGGAGCGCCTGGCCGAGGCGGCCGGCCGGGTCGCGGAGTTCGCCACCTGGTCCGGGGAGCGGTTCAGGGCCCGTACGGCCGGGGACGGCGTACGCTCCGGCATCGGGCTCAGTGCCGCCCGGCGCGCCCTGCGCGTCGTCGGGCCGCCGGCCGGTGCCCTCCCCCTGGGCGCCGACCCGCACGTCGTCGAGTTCGCCCCCGCCTCCACCCTCGCCATCGACCGGCAGACCCCCTGGGGTGTGGCCGCGCCCCTGCGCGAACTGCGGCCCGCCGCCACGTCGGTACGGCTGACCCAGCGCGAACTCGCCCGTGACGCCGGCCTGCTGGGCCGCACCGCGCTCGCCCCGGCCACCGGGCGCCCCCTGGTCGTCGTGGTCCGCGACGCCGCCCGGCACGCCTGGATGGCCGACGCCCTCGGCCGTCTCCTGGGCGAGCGGCCCGACGCGGTCGTCGTCGAGATGGGCGTCCCCACCGCCGCCACGCCCGGCGCCGTGCACGTGGCGACGTACGGCGCCACCCGCGTATCGGGGCAGGCCGCGGCCGAGTTCCTCGCGGGGACAAGCGGAACCGGCACCGTCTGACGTTGTCATTCCGATATGCGGATAGGGGGTGACGTCCCGAGGCGCCCTCCCCTAGATTTCCTGCGCATTACGCACGTGATCGCACAGGGGACGGAGTCACGCATGTCTGAACCACCCGCGCAACCACCCGGAAACGGCCGCAGACCGGTCGTCACCGTGCCGCTGATCATCGCCGGCGTGTGCCTGGCGGTGCCCTTCGCGGCGATGCTCTGGGTCGACTCCTACTCCCGTCTCACCCCGGCCTTCATCGGCATTCCCTTCTTCTACTGGTACCAGATGCTGTGGGTCGTCCTTTCGACGCTGCTCACCGTCGCCGCCTACGTCATAGTCCGCCGCCACGAGCGGCGGACGCGGGAAGCGGCGGGGGGTGAGTCCCGGTGAAGGACGGCGTGAACGGTGTGGCACTCACCGTCTTCATCATCTTCTTCCTCGCCGTGACCGTCATGGGCTTTCTGGCCTCGAAGTGGCGGCGTGCGGAGAACGCGAACAATCTCGACGAGTGGGGCCTGGGCGGCCGCTCCTTCGGTACCTGGGTCACCTGGTTCCTGCTGGGCGGCGACCTCTATACCGCCTATACGTTCGTGGCCGTTCCGGCCGCCATTTACGCGGGCGGCGCGGCGGGCTTCTTCGCGGTGCCGTACACCATCCTGTGCTACCCGCTGGTGTTCACCTTCCTGCCGCGGCTGTGGTCGGTCTCGCACAAGCACGGCTATGTGACCTCCTCGGACTTCGTCCGGGGCCGGTTCGGCTCCAAGGGCCTCTCGCTCGCCCTGGCGCTGACGGGAATTCTCGCCACCATGCCGTACATCGCGCTGCAACTGGTCGGCATCCAGGCCGTTCTGGATGTGATGGGCGTCGGCGGCGGCGAGAACACCAACTGGTTCGTGAAGGACCTGCCCCTGCTCATCGCCTTCGGCGTGCTCGCGGCCTACACCTATTCCTCGGGGCTGCGCGCGCCCGCGTTGATCGCGTTCGTCAAGGACACCTTGATCTACATCGTGATCATCGTGGCGATCGTCTACATCCCGATCAAGCTCGGCGGCTTCGACCACATCTTCGCGAAGGCGGGTGACGCGTTCGCGGCCGAGAATCCGGCCACCGGCAAACCACGCGGCTCACTCGTTCCCGGCGCACAGGCGCAGTGGTCCTACGCCACACTCGCACTCGGATCGGCGATGGCGCTGTTCCTGTATCCGCACTCGGTGACCGCGGTCCTCTCCAGCAGGAGCCGTAATGTCATCCGCCGCAACACCACCATTCTTCCCCTCTACTCCCTGATGCTGGGCCTGCTGGCCATGCTCGGCTTCATGGCCGTCGCCGCCGGGGTGAAGGTCAAGAACGGTCAGCTGGCGATTCCGCAGCTCTTCGAGGACATGTTCCCCGACTGGTTCACGGGGGTGGCCTTCGCGGCGATCGGCATCGGCGCGCTCGTTCCGGCCGCGATCATGTCGATCGCCGCCGCGAATCTGTTCACCCGCAACATCTACAAGGACTTCATCAAGCCGGACGCCTCGCCCGAACACGAGGCGAAGGTCTCCAAGCTCGCCTCCCTGCTCGTCAAGGTCGGCGCCCTCGTCTTCGTCCTGACCATGGACAAAACGGTCGCCATCAACTTCCAGCTGCTGGGCGGCATCTGGATCCTGCAGACCGTCCCGGCGCTCGTCGGCGGCCTCTTCACCCGCTGGTGCCACCGCTGGGCGCTGCTCGCGGGGTGGGCGGCCGGCATGACGTACGGGACGTGGCGGGCATACGAGACGCCGAGCGCCACCCAGGATCATTTCGGGAATACCAACCTCATTCCCCTCATCGGCGAGAAGGGGTACATCGGCCTCACCGCCTTCCTCCTCAATGTGATCGTCGTCATCGTGGCGACGTTCGTCCTCAGGGCACTGAAGGTGCCGGACGGCGTCGACCGGACCCGGCCGTCGGACTACACCGCCGACGCCGGCGACCCCGGCGTCCGTACGGACCTCCCCCCGGCCACCGTGGGAGCCCCCGGCGGGCACTGACCCGTCCCCCCTCCCGGAGGGCCGTCACATCCCCGCCCAGGGGGCGTGGCGGCCCTCCTCTCTTACCCTGCAGGGCCCGCCCGTTAGCACATTCCGCAACCGCTTCATGACGGGACGACACAACATGTGGGGGCGCGTACGAGGCCCGGCACTAGATGTATGCTCGTGCTCGCTGTCGTCGCAGGGGAATCCGGTGGAAATCCGGAACTGTCCCGCAACGGTGTATGTGTGCGCATATACACAGCGCACCCGAAGTCCGAGGACCTGCCGACAGCGCGTCCACCACCGAGCCTGCCCTGGGCTCGGCTATGGGCGTTGAATTCGTCCGGGCCCCGCGGTTGGGCCGACGGACGCCTACGAGCTGTGCCCTGGTGCAAGTGGCATGCCCGTACGCGACCGTCGCGCGCACCCGCCCGGCCCACCCCAGCCGAGCGAGGGAGAGCCACACGTGACCATCGCGCCCGCAGATCCGGTTTCAGCGAACGCGGAAGCGACCGGCCCCGGGACCGCGCTGCTGCGCACCCTGACCGATCTCACCGCCGATCTGCCCGCCACCGACCCGGGCAAGGTCGCCGCCGCCGCGCTGCGCGGCCGGCACCCCGGTTCGGACGAGGCCGAGCTGCGCTCCCTCGCCACCGAGGCCGCCGCCGGCCTCATCGCCGAGGAGCCCGAGTACTCCAGGCTCGCGGCCCGGCTGCTCACCCGGGCCATCGCCGACGAGGCGGCCGGCCAGGGCGCGACCTCCTTCTCCGCCTCGGTCGCCGTGGGCCACCGCGAGGGCCTGATCGCGGACGGGACCGCCGCCTTCGTGGCCACCCACTCCGAGCGCCTGGACGCCCTCGTGGCGGCCGCCCTCGCCGACGGCGCCGACGACCGCTTCGGCTACTTCGGCCTGCGCACCCTGCACAGCCGCTACCTGCTGCGCCACCCGATCACCCGCAGTGTGATCGAGACCCCGCAGCACTTCCTGCTGCGCGTGGCCTGCGGCCTGGCCGAGGACCACTCCGTGCGGGCCCTGGAGGACGTCGCCGAGCTCTACGGGCTCACCAGCACGCTCTCCTACCTGCCGTCCTCCCCCACGCTCTTCAACTCCGGCACCCGCCACCCGCAGATGTCGTCCTGCTACCTGCTGGACTCGCCGCTGGACGAGCTGGACTCGATCTACGACCGCTACCACCAGGTGGCGCGCCTGTCGAAGCACGCGGGCGGCATCGGCCTGTCGTACTCCCGCATCCGCTCGCGCGGCTCGCTCATCCGCGGCACCAACGGTCACTCCAACGGCATCGTGCCGTTCCTGCGCACCCTCGACGCCTCCGTCGCGGCCGTCAACCAGGGCGGCCGGCGCAAGGGCGCGGCCTGCGTCTACCTGGAGACCTGGCACGCGGACATCGAGGAGTTCCTGGAGCTCCGCGACAACACCGGTGAGGAGGCCCGCCGCACCCACAACCTGAACACCGCGCACTGGATCCCGGACGAGTTCATGCGCCGCGTCGAGGCCGACGCCGACTGGTCGCTGTTCTCCCCGGCCGACACGCCCGAGCTGGTCGACCTCTACGGTGACGAGTTCGACGCCGCCTACCGCAAGGCCGAGGCCGACGGCAAGGCCGTCAAGCAGATCCCGGCGCGGGTCCTGTACTCCCGCATGATGCGTACCCTCGCGCAGACCGGCAACGGCTGGATGACGTTCAAGGACGCCGCCAACCGCACCGCCAACCAGACGGCCGAAAAGGGCAAGGTCGTCCACTCCTCGAACCTCTGCACCGAGATCCTCGAGGTCACCGACGACGGCGAGACCGCGGTCTGCAACCTGGGCTCCGTCAACCTGGCGCAGCACCTGGGCGCCGACGGCCGGATGGACTGGGAGAAGCTCGACCGTACGGTCCGTACGGCCGTCACGTTCCTCGACCGTGTCGTGGACATCAACTTCTACCCGACCGAGCAGGCCGGCAACTCCAACAACCGCTGGCGCCCGGTGGGTCTGGGCCTGATGGGTCTGCAGGACGTCTTCTTCCGCCTGCGCCTGCCCTTCGACTCCCCCGAGGCGAAGGAGCTCTCCACCCGCATCTCCGAGCGGATCATGCTCGCGGCGTACGAGGCCTCGGCCGACCTCGCCGAGCGGCACGGCCCGCACCCGGCCTGGTCCGCGACCCGCACCGCCCGCGGCGTACTGCACCCGGACCACTACCCCAACGCCGTGCCGGGCTGGGCGGACCGCTGGGACGCGCTGCGCGCCCGCATCGCCTCGGTCGGCATGCGCAACTCGCTGCTGCTGGCGATCGCGCCGACGGCGACCATCGCCTCGATCGCGGGCGTGTACGAGTGCATCGAGCCGCAGGTCTCCAACCTCTTCAAGCGCGAGACGCTCAGCGGTGAGTTCCTGCAGGTCAACACCTACCTGGTGGAGGACCTCAAGAAGCTCGGCGTGTGGGACCGCACCACCCGTGACGCGATGACCGACGCCAACGGCTCGATCCAGGACCTGAAGTGGATCCCGCAGGAGGTGCGCGACCTGTACCGCACCGCCTGGGAGATCCCGCAGCGCTTCCTGATCGACATGGCCGCGGCCCGTACGCCGTACCTGGACCAGAGCCAGTCGCTGAACCTCTTCATGGCCTCGCCCACCATCGGCAAGCTCAGCTCGATGTACGCGTACGCCTGGAAGCAGGGCATCAAGACGACGTACTACCTGCGCTCCCGCCCGGCGACCCGGATCGCCCGGTCGGCAGGTGCCGCCGCCACCGTCCCCGCGGCCGCCATCCCCGTCCAGCAGGCCGCGTCCGACGCGGACGCCATCGCCTGCTCCCTTGAGAACCCCGAGTCCTGCGAGGCCTGCCAGTAATGACCACCAACCCGCAGAAGAACCTGCTGGACCCGGGCTTCGAGCTGACGCTGCGTCCGATGCGGTACCCGGACTTCTACGACCGCTACCGCGACGCGATCAAGAACACCTGGACCGTGGAGGAGGTCGACCTCCACTCGGACGTCGCCGACCTCGCCAAGCTCTCCCCGGGCGAGCAGCACATGATCGGCCGCCTGGTCGCGTTCTTCGCGACCGGCGACTCGATCGTGGCCAACAACCTGGTCCTGACGCTGTACAAGCACATCAACTCCCCCGAGGCGCGGCTGTACCTGTCGCGGCAGCTCTTCGAGGAGGCCGTGCACGTCCAGTTCTATCTGACGCTGCTGGACACCTACCTGCCCGACCCGGACGACCGCGCCGCGGCGTTCGACGCGGTGGAGAACATCCCCTCCATCCGCGAGAAGGCCCAGTTCTGCTTCAAGTGGATCAACGAGGTCGAGAAGCTGGACCGGCTGGAGACGAAGGCCGACCGCCGTCGCTTCCTGCTCAACCTGATCTGCTTCGCCGCCTGCATCGAGGGCCTGTTCTTCTACGGGGCCTTCGCCTACGTGTACTGGTTCCGCAGCCGCGGCCTGCTGCACGGCCTGGCGACCGGCACCAACTGGGTCTTCCGCGACGAGACCATGCACATGAACTTCGCGTTCGAGGTCGTGGACACCGTCCGCCAGGAGGAGCCCGAGCTCTTCGACGACGAGCTCCAGCAGCAGGTCACCGACATGCTGAAGGAGGCCGTCGAGGCGGAGCTGCAGTTCGGCCGTGACCTGTGCGGCGAGGGCCTGCCGGGCATGAACACCGAGTCCATGCGCGAGTACCTGCAGTGCGTGGCCGACCAGCGTCTGCAGCGCCTGGGCTTCGCCCCGGTCTACGGCTCGGAGAACCCTTTCTCCTTCATGGAGCTGCAGAACGTCCAGGAGCTGACCAACTTCTTCGAGCGCCGCGCGTCCGCGTACCAGACGGCGGTCGAGGGCTCGGTCTCCTTCGACGACGAGTTCTAAAAAAACACGCTGAAAAACATCGCGCGACACGTCGGTTCCGACGGCTCCCGTTCGACGTACAGGTGAAGGCTGGGAAACAGCCCACCTACCGATCGAACGGGAGATGTCGTTATGCCGCGCTTCATGATGATCGTCAAGGCGACGGAGGACTCCGAGGCCGGCGCACTGCCGACCAAAGAGATGATCGCCGAGATGGGGCAGTACAACGAACAGCTGGTCAAGGCCGGTGCGATGCTCGCGGGCGACGGCCTGCAGCCCTCGTCCAAGGGCGCCCGGATCTCGTACTCGGGCGGCAGGCGCACTGTGACCGACGGGCCCTTCGCCGGGACGAAGGAGCTCATCGCGGGCTTCTGGATCATCCAGGTCAAGGACCGGGACGAGGCCCTGGAGTGGGCCCGGCGCGTTCCCTTCCAGGACGGGGAGGTCGAGGTGCGGCAGATCTTCGAGCCGTCCGACTTCCCCGCCGACATCCTCCCGCCGGAGGACGCGGCCCGCGAGGAGGCCCTGCGCGACGAGCTGCAGCGGAAGAACCGGCCGTAGTCCCTACGATGGGCGCGTGCCGCGCGCGCGTTGCCCATCCCCCTTGTCCTCAAGCGCCGGACGGGCTGGATTTCCAGCCCGTCCGGCGCTTGAGGACAAGGGGCGGAGCCCCGGGAGAACTCAGTCGTTCGCGACGACCGGGTACCGCGGCGTCCCCTCCGCCATCTGCCGCAGCGCGTCCTTGCGGTCCCGCTTAGACAGCCGGTCGATGTACAGATACCCGTACAGGTGATCCGTCTCGTGCTGCAGGCAGCGCGCGAAGTACCCGGTGCCCTCGACCGCGATCGGGTTGCCGTGCATGTCCTGGCCCCGCACCACCGCGTAGTCGGGGCGCGCCAGCGACGCGTAGGCGGTCGGAACCGACAGGCAGCCCTCGTTGGAGTCGTCCAGGACGCGCAGACCGGCCGGCACCTCGTCGAGGACGGGGTTCACGACGTGGCCGACGTGGCGGACGCCCTCGTCGTCGGGGCAGTCGTAGACGAAGACCTTGAGGTCGACGCCGATCTGGTTCGCGGCCAGGCCGACGCCCTCGGCGGTGCGCTGGCTGGCGAACATGTCGTCGATGAGCTGCGCGAGCCCTCCGTCGAACTCGGTCACGTCCTTGCACTCCTTGTGCAGGACGGGGTTGCCGACGACGGTGATCGGGCGGGAGGTGCCACGCTCACGGTGTGCGAGCTCACGAGCCTCGCAGTCCTCGGTGTCCACGATGAACTCGCTGGTTGCGGCCGACTCGTTCGTCTCGTCGTTCACCGGCTGATCCGTGTCTTGCTGCGCCATGCCGCCGTATGCCTCTCTCACAAACCCGAAAACGTTATCTACAGGGTTCATACAGGGTAAGGGGACGACGGCTTGCCCCTCAGCAGACCTCTTCGAGATCCCGCCACTCACGGGTGTCGGGGCTGTCGGCGACCCAGCCGTCGAGCAGGCCGCGCACCAGCCCGGCGGGCGCCGCGATGCCGCATTCGCGCTCGGGCACCCACAGGGAGCCCGAGCCGGTGCCGGCGGTGCGGTGGCCCAGTGGGCCGGGGTGGCCGGGCTCGCTGTGGTCGTGCGGGTCGAGGTGCTCGCCGTCGCCCTCGTCGCTGGGCATCCGGCTCTCCGAGCACGTACGGCACAGCAGGCGCACGGACGAGGACCAGTCCTCGGCGGCGAAACCCGCGTCGGCCGCGAGCCGCTCCAGGGCGTCCCGGTCGGCCTCCGTGGCGGCCTCCAGCAGGACGACCCAGGTCGGGACGGGCGAGGGGGCCCACAGCTCGATCTCGTCGAAGACGGGGTAGGACGGCCCGGCGGCGGTCACGCGCTCGCCGTGCGGGACGCCGTCGTGCAGCACCACCTCGCCCCAGCGGCGGCCGGAGGACGGCAGCGGGATGGAGAGGACCTCCATGCGCGCCGGATCGAGCCTGCGGCCCCAGACGACCTCGGCCTCCCCCTCCGGGGAGAGCCGTACGGCCGCGCTGCCGAGCTCCATGCCCACGGGCTCGGCGGCCGGGCCGCCCTCGCCGGGTACCCGCAGCCCATACGCCTGCCAGGCGCGGCGGGCCAGCGGCCAGTCCTGCAAGGCCGTGGCGGCGATGCCGACGTTCCACCAGTCGGGGGCGCCCGTCTCACGGTCCAGCAGTGCCACGGCCCGCAGGCCGGCGGCGCGGGCCTGCTCCCAGTCGTGCCGGAACTTGTGCAGCAGCGCCAGGTTGAACCACGACTCGGACAGCCACGGCTCCATGTCGGCCGCGCGCGTCAGCAGCGCGCCCGCGTCCTCGTACCGGCCGTCGCCGATGAGAGTGAAGGCACGGTCGGTGGCCTGCCGCCACGAGGCGGAAGGCCGGTGCCGTACCTTGCCGAAGATCCTCACGATTCCCGCCTGCCGGTTTCTGCGTGCGACCACGCCGGATGGACCGGGTGACGGCCACCGTCCGCACGGACGGCGCCCTGCCACTCCTCGACTGCTTCGGGGAGCGGCGCCCACCACACCTCCTTGCCGACGCGAGCGCGCACGACACCCCCCGATTTCCGCATTCTCGCCATTCTCTTCGTCTCTTCGCATCCAACCATGCCCCTTCGGACGCCCGCTCATTACCCGTGGGTTCGGCGGGCCAGTCCCGATTCGCCCGACTTCTACAGGTCCGGCGGGGCGGAGCCGCCGCGCGCGAGCACCGTCGCGAGCGCCTCCACCACCCGGGGCTCGTGGTCGTACGCGGTCGCCAGACGCAGCCGCTCCAGCGCGCGCAGCGGGCCGCACGCCGGGTCGCCGGCCAGGTCGTCGTAGGCGTTGACGGTGCGGACGATCCGGGCGGTGACCGGCTGCTCCCGGTACGGGTCCGCCTGCCGCTCGACCACCAGTGCGACCTCGGGGTCCACGCCGGTCTGGCGCACCACGGCGCCGCCCAGCAGGGCGATGCGGCGGCGCTGCTCGGCGGGCAGCGGTTCGGTCGCACCGGCGGGCACGGGGTCGAGGAGGGAGAGCTGGCCGATGTCGTGCATCAGGGCCGCGTACTCCACCACGGTGAGGTCCGCGCCGGACAGACCCAGCTCCCGGCCGACCGCCCGGCTGAGGGTGGCCACGCGGCGGGCGTGCCCGGCGGGGGTGTACCCGGCGATCTCGGTGGTACGGGCCAGGGAGGCGACGGTCTGGCGGCGGGTGGCCCGTACGGCCTCGTAGCGGTGGATGGACAGCTGCGTGACCAGCAGCGGCAGGCAGAACACGGGCAGCGCCCAGAGGCCGGCCGCGGCCACGGCCAGGGCCATCACCACGCCGGTGGCCCCGATCGCCGAGCCGATGCCGGGCAGCGCGCGCAGTTCCTCGCGCAGGGCGGGCCCGTAGCGGCCACCGGTGCGGGCGCGGGCGAGCGCGGCGGCGAGGACGGCGTCGCACAGGGCGGTCAGGGCGAGGAGGAGGAGCAGGAACAGCGCGTAGCAGGGGCTGTGGGCCGGCCACCGGCCGAGCGTGCCGGAGGTGTGCAACGGCTGGAAGCAGACGGCGGCGAACCCGGCGTTCAGGACCCGGCGGGCGAGCCGGTCCAGAGCGGGGGGCCGTCCCACCGCCCCGGCCAGGGTGGCGCCGAGGACGACGGCGACGACCTGCGGGGCGCCGTGCGAGGTGGGTTCGCCGCCCACCTCGCCGAGCAGGGCGTAGGCGAGCGTCCCGGCGGAGCCGACGGGGGCCGTCTCCCGGATTCCGGCGGAGGCCCGGGGCCGGCGCCGGGCGGCCTCCCCCAGGGCGATGAGCACCCCGTAGGCCAGCGCCACGTGGGGCTGCTCGACGCCGCGCCAGGCGGTCCACACCAGGGCGGCGACGGCGGCCGCGGCGGCGGTGGCGTGCACGCCGCGGACGAGCGGCCTTCTATTCATCCGCGGCCGCCCGGCAGTGATCAACAGGGACGTTTCGGCTGAGCGCGGCAGGGGACGGCGCGCTCCGCGGTCCCGGTGGGCCCGCGGCGGAGCCTCCGGTCACGGGAAGGGGCGGGGCGGCGGCGAGCTCGGGTGGGGCGCCCGCCGCGGGGCGCCAGCCGTGGCGGTCGAGCGCCCGCGCGAGCGCGGCCACCATGCGGGGGTCGAACTGGGTCCCGGAGCAGCGGTGGAGTTCGGCCAGGGCGACGGAGACCGGGCGGGCACGGCTGTAGCTGCGGGTGGAGGTCATGGCGTCGAAGGCGTCCGCCACGGCCACCACCCGGGCGAACTCGGGGATTTGTCCGCCCATCAGCCCATAGGGATAGCCGCTGCCGTCCAGGCGCTCGTGGTGGTGGAGGATCGCCGCGCGCGCCTCCTCCAGGAAGCCGATGCCGCGGACCATCTCGTGGCCGTACTCGGGGTGCAGCTCGATGATGCGGCGCTCCTCGGGCGTGAGGGGGCCGTCCTTGCGCAACAGGCGGGTGGGGACGCCGAGTTTGCCGACGTCGTGCAGAGTGCCGGCGAAGCGGAGCGCTTCGAGGCGGTCGCCGCTGATGCCCAGCTCCCGGGCGATCAGCACGGAGGCCCGGCCGACGCGCTCGCTGTGGCCGCGGGTGTAGTGGTCCTTGAGGTCGACGGCCTGGACGAGCGCGCGGACCGTGGCCTGGTGCGCGGCGCGCTCGCGGCGGCAGCGCTCGAGGACCCGGGAGGAGACGGCCATGGGCAGCAGCACCAGCAGCGCCACCGGGGGGCCGTACGAGCTGTGCCACAGCACGGCCGTCATCAGGCCCGTCGGGCCGTGCACCAGCGGGGGCACGAGGGCGTCCGGCAGCGGGCCGCGCCAGGCGGTGCGCGGGGAACGCCCCTCGGCGGTGACGAGCACCCCGCCGTCGAGGGCGGTGACGACGAGGGTGAGGACCAGGGCCGCGGCGAGCGCCGGGAGCAGGGCGTACGGGAAAGCCGGGGCCGGGACGAGGCGGGGGGCGCCCAGGTTGTACACGCAGGAGGCCGCGGTCGTGGCGAGCGAGAACTGGGCCGCGTGCCACAGCCGCCGTACCCACACGGGCCGCCGGCCGACCCGCCCCAGGAGGGCGCCCGGCACCGCGACGAGCCCGGCGGCGCCCGGCGGCAACAGGAACGCCCCGGCGAGCAGCACCGGCAGCGTGAGCGGGCAGCGCGGCATCCGTTCGCAGGCCACGCAGACGCCCGCGAGCACCGCGACCGCACCCCAGGGGACGGCCGGCGCGTCCCTCACAGCGGGCACGGCGCACACCGCGGCGGCGAGCACGGCGCACGCGATATACACGCGCGCCACCGCCGGAAGTGCCCACATGTCGCGTCCTCCCCGACCCTTGGACATGGCGTCTGGATGGGGAGAATAGGCTCAGAGGCGGCCGGAAAACGGCCTTGCGGGTATTGCACCGTCCGTTCGGGTGACGTTCCCCGGTACGGTGGTTTGGATCAGTGGATCAGTCCTGCTGCGCGGCGGCCTCCGCCGCCTTCGCCTCGGCCACCACGTCCTGCTCCGGCACCGCCTGCCCGGAACGGATCAGCTCGATGCGGCCCATGACCTTCGAGCGGAGGTCGGCCGGCACGTCGTCATGGCCGCAGCAGCGCTTGACGAGCTTCTTCACCGCCTGCTCCAGGCCGTACTTCTCCAGGCACGGCGAGCACTCGTCGATGTGCACCTCGAATTTGGCGCACTCGCCGTCCGGCATCTCGTGATCGAGGAATTCGTAAAGATGACCGAGGACTTCAGAGCAGTCCGTCTCGTGCGGGTCTCCGCAGCTCATGAGTCCGAGCCTTTCCGATTGTGCGACTCGTCGGAACCGTTCGGCGCGGGGGCGGCCCCGGCCGGGACCAGACCGCGCTCGCGGGCGTAGTCCTCCAGCAGTCCGCGCAGCTGACGACGGCCCCGGTGCAGCCGGGACATCACCGTGCCGATGGGGGTACCCATGATGTCCGCGATCTCCTTGTACGCAAAGCCCTCGACGTCCGCGAGGTAGACCGCGATGCGGAACTCCTCGGGAATGGCCTGGAGGGCCTCCTTGACATCGGAGTCGGGGAGATGGTCGAGCGCCTGGGACTCGGCGGAGCGCAGCCCGGTCGACATGTGCGACTCGGCACGCGCGAGCTGCCAGTCCTCGATCTCCTCGGAGGCGCTGCGCAGCGGCTCGCGCTGCTTCTTGCGGTACGAGTTGATAAACGTGTTGGTCAGGATGCGGTACAGCCAGGCCTTGAGGTTCGTACCGTCACGGAACTGGTGGAAGGACGCGTACGCCTTGGCGTACGTCTCCTGTACCAGGTCCTCGGCGTCGGCTGCGTTGCGCGTCATGCGCAGCGCGGCCGAGTACATCTGGTCGAGGAAGGTCAGCGCGTCGCGCTCGAAGCGGGCATTGCGCTCCGGCGTGGTCTCGGCGCCCTCCGCGCTCGCTGCGCCTGCGACGGGTCCTCGCTTCTGGCTGTCATCGGCCCCCGTGTCGGTCCCAGTGACCGGACCCACCTCCTCCAACACCATGGCGGCACCCGAACCGGACCCGCTCGAATCGGAGAATAGACGACGATCCGGTGCGACCGCCGCTCCAGCCACGGCCGGCTGGGCCACGCCCATGGCCGCCCATCCGAGGTCGGCCGTCTGCGGGCGGGACGGGCAAGCGATCGAACCCATGCGGGAAGCTCCCATTCCTTCGTCTGTGCCGGTACGTGACTACAGACCGGACAACAGCGGCGCCGCTTGGATCATTCCCCGCCGCTCCGCCTGTGGTTCGCGTGCGTTTCAGAGCCCCTTGAGCCAGTTCTCGACCGCGTGCGTGATCACGCGCAGCGCCTCCTCCTGGGTGACGTCCGCCTTCTTCGGCACCGCGAAGCCGTGGTCCGCGTACGGCACCACGACGGCTCCGGTCCCGGCCGGGAACTCCTCGGGCCGCCCGAACGGGTCCCGGGCGCCCTGCACCACCAGGGTGGGCAGGCCGGCTCCGGTCAGCTCCTCGGCGCGGGACTTCTCCGGCTTGCCCGGCGGGTGCAGCGGGAAGCTCAGCGCCAGCACCGCGGCGGCTCCCAGGGCGCCGGCGGTGCGGCAGGCGACGCGGGCCCCCGCACTGCGGCCGCCGGCCACGACGGGCAGCCCGGGGGCGGCGAGCGCGGGCCACAGGGCGCGCCATGCCTCGTCCAGCGCCTTGGGCGCGGGCGCCACCCGCTTGCCGGCGACGCGCCACGGCTGCTCGACGAGGGCGACGCTCACCCCTTGAGCGGGCAGTACGGCCGCCAGCGCCCGGAGGTCGCGGGCCTCGACTCCCCCGCCCGCGCCGTGCCCCAGAGCGAGCACGAGGCGGGCGTCGGGCGCGAGGTACCAGTGGACGCGGGCGTCCCCGGCGGGGGTCAGCACGTCCTGCACCGTCTCTGCGATCTTTGTCGTCACGCCTCCATCCTGCCGCGCCCGGCGGCGCCCGCCGCTCAGAACAGCGTCGACTCCTCCGGCGCCGGCAGCTCGGTCAGCAGCTCGGGGCCGTTGTTGCGGACGTCGCTGACCGCGGTCGTGACCGGGTACGCCCGGACGAGCCCGGGGGGCGGGGGCGCCAGCAGCGACCGCAGCTCCGCCGGGTCCGTGTGTGCCGGGTCCAGCCACACCGCCCACCGGTCCGGCGGCAGCACCAGCGGCATCCTGGGGTGGATCTCCGCCAGCGACCGGGGGCCGGTCCCGGCGGCGTCCGCCCCGGCGAACGGCTCGGGCTCCGCTTCGGTGGTGAGGACCGAGCATGTCGCCCACCAGGCCTGCGGGTGGTCGGGCGGCAGCGTCGGGTCGCGCCAGAACTCGTACACCCCGGCCAGGGCCATCACCGATCCGTCGGCGGGGGTGACGAAGTACGGCTGCTTACGGGTCCGCTTACGGCGTCCCTTCTCCTCCAGCTCCCGCTCCTGCGCACCGGTGACCCACTCGTAGTAGCCGTCCGCGGGGAGCAGGCAGCGGCGGGCCTCGAAGGCCCGGCGGAAGGACGGCTTCTCGTGGACCGTCTCCGACCGGGCGTTGATCATCTTCGCCGCGCCCTCCGGTGACTTCGCCCACGAGGGCACCAGTCCCCACCGCAGGGGCCGCAGCTGACGAACCGGACGCCGGTCCGCGGCGTCTTTCACAGGACGCTCGAGCACCGCGTAGACGCTCTTCGTCGGCGCCACGTTCCAATCCGGAGCAAGCGTCTCCTCCGGTTCCCACTTCTCCACCCCGAAGAGCCCGGCCAGATCCTCCGGCCGCCGGCTCGCCGCATATCGCCCGCACATGAGTGCCACACTGCCACGAAGACGCAAGGAGCGGCTCACAGATGGACAACAGCACCACCGCCAACGACCTCTGGAATCGCGTCTTCGGTACCCAGCCCCACCCCTCGGCATGGCTCGTCGCCGTCACCGCCGTCGTCGCCCTCGCCGCAATCACCCCGCACGGCATCTGGCGCCTGACCCGTAACGCCATCACCATCGCCCACGAGGGCGGCCACGCGCTCGTCGCCCTGCTCAGCGGCCGGACCCTGGACGGCATCCGGCTGCACTCCGACACCTCCGGGCTGACCGTCTCGCGCGGCAGGCCCACCGGTCCCGGCATGATCCTCACCGCGGCCGCCGGCTACACCGCCCCCTCCCTGCTGGGCCTGGCCGGAGCCTGGCTGCTGGCCGCCGGGCACATCACCGCGCTGCTGTGGGGCGCGGCGGCCCTGCTCGCGGCGATGCTGGTGATGATCCGCAACGCCTACGGGGCACTGACCGTGGTGCTCGCCGGGGCCGCGTTCGTGCTGGTGTCCTGGCTGGCGGGGCCCGGAGTGCAGGCGGCGTTCGCCTACGGGGTGGTGTGGTTCCTGCTCCTGGGCGGCGTACGGCCCGCGTTCGAGCTGCAGCGCAAGCGGCGGCACGGGGGCGCCCCGGACTCCGACGCCGACCAGCTGGCACGGCTGACGAACGTGCCCCCCGTGGTGTGGCTGGGGCTGTTCCATGTGGTGTCGCTGTGCTCCCTGACCGGCGGCGGCCGCTGGCTGCTGGGGCTGTGACCGTACGCGCCGGGGCCTGCCGGGGCCCTTCCGCGGTCCTTCCACGGTCTTCCCGGACCGAACCACGAGGAGAACCTCAGTAAGGTAAGGGCATGACCGAGAGCCCCGCGCACACCGACCTCTGGCCCGCCCCCCTCGCGACCGGTGCCGTCGACGCGACGGTGACCGTGCCCGGATCCAAGTCGGTCACCAACCGGGGCCTGGTCCTGGCCGCCCTGGCCGCCGAGCCGGGCTGGCTGCGCCGCCCGCTGCGCTCGCGCGACACCGTCCTGATGGCCGAGGCACTGCGCGCCATGGGCGTCGGCATCGAGGAGACCGTGTCGTCCAGCTCCTCCGTCGCGGACGGCCCCGACGGCACGGGTGAGGCCTGGCGGGTGATCCCCGCCCGGCTGCACGGCCCGGCCACCGTCGACGTCGGCAACGCCGGCACCGTCATGCGCTTCCTGCCTCCCGTCGCCGCGCTGGCCGACGGCCCGGTCCGCTTCGACGGCGACCCGCGCAGCTACGAGCGGCCCCTGCACGGCGTGATCGACGCGCTGCGCGTACTGGGCGCCCGCATCGACGACAACGACCGCGGCGCGCTGCCCCTGACCGTGCACGGCGCCGGGGCGCTGGACGGCGGCACGGTGGAGATCGATGCGTCCTCGTCCTCCCAGTTCGTCAGTGCGCTGCTGCTGTCCGCCCCGCGCTTCAACCAGGGCGTCGAGGTCCGCCACGTCGGCGCCGCCCTGCCGTCGCTGCCGCACATCCGGATGACCGTGGACATGCTGCGGGCGGCCGGTGCGCAGGTCGACACCCCCGAGTCCGGCGGCGAGCCGAACGTCTGGCGGGTCTCCCCCAGCGCGCTCCTGGGCCGAGACCTGGTCGTCGAGCCCGACCTGTCCAACGCCGCCCCCTTCCTGGCGGCGGCCCTGGTCACCGGCGGCAAGGTCACCGTCCCGGACTGGCCCGAGCGCACCACCCAGCCGGGCGACGCGCTCCGCGAGATCTTCACCGCCATGGGCGGCAGCTGCGAGCTCACCGAAGCCGGCCTGACCTTCACCGGCACCGGGCGCATCACCGGCATCGACGCCGACCTGCACGAGGTCGGCGAGCTGACCCCGGTGATCGCGGCGGTCGCGGCCCTGGCCGACTCCGAGTCCGTCCTGCGCGGCATCGCCCACCTGCGGCTGCACGAGACCGACCGGCTGGCTGCCCTGGCCAAGGAGATCAACGAGCTCGGCGGCGACGTCAGCGAGACCGAGGACGGCCTGCGCATCCGCCCGCGCGCCCTGCACGGCGGTGTCTTCCACACCTACGAGGACCACCGGCTGGCCACCGCTGCCGCCGTCATCGGCCTGGCCGTCGACGGTGTCGAGGTGGAGAACGTGGCCACCACGGCCAAGACCCTTCCCGACTTCCCGGAGCTGTGGACCGGGATGCTCGGCTCCGTCGCGGGGGCGACGACGGCGCCGAGAAGCTGAGAGACCCTGGAAGCACCATGCGCCGCTACGGCAAGAACCCCGACGAGGACGACGTCCGCGTCCGCCCCAACCGCAAGGGCAACCGCCCCCGTACGACCATCAGGCCCAAGCACGAGGACGCCGCCGAGGGCCTTGTGCTGACCGTGGACCGCGGCAGGCTGCACGTCCTCATCGAGGACCGCGCCATCGTCGCGATGAAGGCGCGCGAGCTGGGCCGCAAGTCGGCCGTGGTCGGCGACCGCGTCGCGGTCGTCGGCGACCTCAGCGGCGCCAAGGACACCCTCGCCCGCATCGTCCGGGTCGAGGAGCGCAGGTCCGTGCTGCGCCGAACGGCCGACGACGACGATCCGTACGAGCGGGTGGTCGTCGCCAACGCCGACCAGCTGGCGATCGTGACGGCTCTCGCCGACCCCGAGCCGCGCCCGCGCCTGATCGACCGCTGCCTGGTCGCGGCGTTCGACGCGGGGCTGGAGCCGCTGCTCGTGCTGACGAAGTCGGACCTCGCTCCGGCGGAGAAGCTGATGGAGTCCTACGGCTCCTTCGGCATCCGCTATGTGGTGACCAGCCGGGAGGAGCTGGCCGAGGGCACCGCCGCCGAACGGGTCCGCGAGAAGCTCGCGGGCCGGATCACGGCGTTCGTCGGGCACTCCGGCGTCGGCAAGACCACTCTGGTCAACGCGCTCGTGGAGCGGCAGCGGGCCACCGGCCATGTCAACGCGGTCACCGGCCGCGGCCGTCACACCACCACTTCCGCGCTGGCGCTGCCGCTGCCGGACGGCAGCGGCTGGGTCATCGACACCCCGGGCGTGCGGTCCTTCGGGCTGCACCACGTCGACCCCTCGCGGGTCATCCACGCCTTCCCGGACCTGGAGCCCGGCACGGAAGGCTGCCCGCGCGCGTGCAGCCACGACGAGAAGGACTGCGCGCTGGACCAGTGGGTCGCGGACGGCCACGCCGACCCGCAGCGGCTCTACTCCCTGCGCCGACTGCTGGCGACCAGGGAGCGGCGCGAGGGCGACTGATCGCCTACGTTTGCGAGTGACCGCCGGCGGCAAGGGCATGAAGAGCACACCGGGGCAGACGGCGGTCCGCGGAACGGGAGGCAATCTGATGGCGTGGCTGCTGGTCGTGGTCGCCGGACTTCTGGAGACCGGCTTCGCCGTCTGTCTCAAGCTCTCGCACGGCTTCACCCGCCTCTGGCCCACGATCGCCTTCGCGTCCTTCGCGCTCGGCAGCTTCGGGCTGCTGACGCTGTCTCTGAAAAAGCTCGACGTGGGGCCGGCCTACGCCGTGTGGACGGGCATCGGCGCGGCCGGGACGGCGATCTACGGCATGGCCTTCCTGGGGGATCTCGTCTCGACCCTCAAGCTCGTCTCGATCGGGTTCGTGATCGTCGGGGTCATCGGGCTCCAGCTGTCGGGCTCGGCCCACTGACCTGCTGCCCCGTCAGGGCGCGTACGAGGCGGGCGACGTCGCGCGCCGCCTCCTCGTCCGTAGCGGCCGGGGCGACGACATAGGACAGCGTCAGCCGGACGGCGGCTTCGCAGGCCCGGCGCGTGCCGTCGGTGCCCGCCGGGGTCTGCTGCGGCGCCGCCCCGCCGAGCGCACCGACCGCACCGAGGGCGCCGAGGGCGCTGTCACGTATCCGCTCGACCAGTGCCCCCGGCGTGGGGCCGCCCCGCAGGGGGCGCGCGTCGCGCGGTGTGCGCGGGGGCGGTAAGGGAGGCGCCGCCGCGGGCGGGAGCCGGTCGCCCCGGCAGCCGGTGAGCGCGGCCCGGACGAAGGGATTGGTGCGTGCCGTGCGCAGCGTCCACAGGGCAGCGGCGGCGCAGCAGTCCGCGGCGTCGGCTCCACCGCCGGCGAGGGTCTCGGCGAGGGAGCGTTGCACGCCGACGAGGAAGGCGTCCGCCTCGCGGCGCACCAGGGCGCGCGCGAGGCCGTCCTTGCTGCCGAATTCGTTGTAGAGGGTCTGCCGGGAGACGCCGGCCGCCGCGGCGACGTCGACCATTCGGACCCCGTGCCAGGGCCGGGAGCCGAGCGCGCTGAAGGCCGCGTCCAGTAGGAGTTCTCGTGCCGCGGGCATCGTCGCCTCCCCGGCCGTACGGCCGCACGACGGTGGTGGCCAGGCCACAGGATTGACGCAGCGCCAGACGCTGTCAAGAGCCCCGGCAGGTCGCGGCGCGCGTGACCTGGTCACCGCGGGTAGTGTGCGTGGCATGTCCGACTACCACGATGATCTGCGGCTGGCCCACGTCCTGGCGGATGCCGCCGACGCGGCCACCATGGACCGGTTCAAGGCCCTCGACCTGAAGGTCGAGACCAAACCGGACATGACCCCGGTGAGCGAGGCGGACAAGACCGCCGAGGAACTGATCCGTGGTCATCTGCAGCGCGCCCGGCCGCGCGACGCCGTGCTGGGCGAGGAGTTCGGCAGCGAGGGCATGGGCCCGCGCCGCTGGGTGATCGACCCGATCGACGGCACGAAGAACTATGTGCGCGGCGTGCCGGTGTGGGCCACGCTGATCTCGCTGATGGTGCAGGGAGAGGGCGGCTTCCGGCCCGTCGTCGGCGTGGTGTCCGCGCCGGCGCTGGGCCGCAGGTGGTGGGCGGCGAAGGACTCGGGCGCCTACACCGGGCGCAGCCTGACCTCGGCGTCGCGGCTGCAGGTCTCGCGGGTGGGCCGGATCGACGACGCGTCGTTCGCCTACTCCTCCCTGACGGGCTGGGAGGAGCGCGGGATGCTGCCGGGCTTCCTGGACCTGACGCGCGACTGCTGGCGGACGCGGGGCTACGGCGACTTCTGGCCGTACATGATGGTGGCCGAGGGATCGGTGGACATCTGTGCGGAGCCGGAGCTGTCGCTGTGGGACATGGCGGCGAACGTCGTCATCGTCGAGGAGGCCGGCGGCCGCTTCACCGGCCTGGACGGGCGGCCGGGGCCGCACAGCGGGAACGCCGCCGCGTCGAACGGACTGCTGCACGACGAGCTGCTCAGCTATCTGCGGCAGTAACGGCCTTAAACCCACCAGGCAGTCGTAAAAATTCGGCAAAATCCAGCGCTGCGCAACCCTTGTTCACCCCCTCCGTGGCGTGCGACGCTGACAGCCCCGACGCTTGTGAACTTGTGAACTCCCGCACGCCGCCGAGCGGGCGGAGTTCACGGTTCCGGGACTGACCCGCAGTCCTCCAAGGAGGTGGCTCACTGCCATGCTCGTCCGCGACGCCATGAGCACGGTGGTCCTGACCATCGGCCCCGCACACACCCTCCGCCAGGCAGCACGGCTGATGTCCGCGCGCAGGATCGGCGCGGCGGTCGTCCTCGACCCCGACGCCGGAGGCCTCGGCATCCTCACCGAACGCGACATACTCAACGCGGTCGGGGCGGGCCATGACCCCGACCGCGAGACCGCCCACGGCCACACCACCACGGACGTCGTCTTCGCGGCGCCCGAGTGGACCCTGGAGGAGGCCGCCGCCGCCATGTCCCGCGGCGAGTTCCGGCACCTGATCGTCCTGGACGAGCGCGAGGCGGTGGGCGTGGTGTCGGTGCGCGACATCATCCGCTGCTGGCTGCCGGCCCGGGACCGCGCCCGCGCGGTCCCGGCGTAGGACGGCCGGAGAGGCCGGAGCCCATTGGCGTCCGGCCTCTCCGGTATGTACGGCAAGCGTCCAGTGGCTTTCAGCCGCGCAGGGCCTGGACCGCGGCTTCCAGCCGCTTGCCGTAGTCGGGGTCCGCCTGGCGGAAGTTGTTGATCGCCCGCTCGGCGATGTCGTCGCGCGACACCTTGGCTATGAAGCCGGCGAGGTTGGCGATCAGGCGCTCCTTCTCCTCCTCCGACATCAGCCGGTAGAGGTTGCCCGCCTGGACGAAGTCGTTGTCCTCGGCGTGCGAGGGAGCGGCGTCGTTGCCCGTATAGCCGGTGACCGGTGTCGGCTGCCACAGCGGCCGACCGGTCTCGGCGGGGCCGCCGAAGCTGTTGGGCTCGTAGTTCTTGGCGCGGCCGTGGCGGCCGTCGTAGGCGTAGCCGTCACGGCTGTTCGTACGGGCCACCGTGGCGTGCGGGCGGTTGACCGGCAGGTGGTCGGCGTTGATGCCGACGCGGTAGCGGTGGGCGTCGCCGTAGGCGAAGAGCCGGCCCTGCAGCATCTTGTCGGGGGACGGGCCGATGCCCGGCACGAAGTGCGCCGGCGAGAAGATCGACTGCTCGACCTCGGCGAAGACGTTGTCGGGGTTGCGGTTCAGCTCCAGCTTGCCGATCTCGATCGGCGGGTAGTCCTCGTGCGGCCACACCTTGGTGAGGTCGAACGGGTTGAAGCGGTAGGCCGCCGCCTCGTCCGCCGGCATGATCTGCACCTGCACGGTCCAGGACGGGAAGTCACCGCGCTCGATGGACTCGCGAAGGTCGCGCTGGTGGCTGTCGGGGTCCATGCCGGAGAGCTGGACGGCCTCTTCGGTGGTGAGGTTCTTGATTCCCTGGTCGGTCTTGAAGTGGTACTTGACCCAGAAGACCTCGCCGGCCTCGTTGTTCCACTGGTACGTGTGCGAGCCGTAGCCGTTCATGTGGCGCAGTGTGGCCGGGATGCCGCGGTCACCGAAGAGCCAGGTCACCTGGTGGGTGGACTCGGGCGACAGACCCCAGAAGTCCCAGACGTTGTCCGCCTCCTGCGAGCCGGTGTACGGGTCGCGCTTCTGGGTGTGGATGAAGTCGGGGAACTTGATGGCGTCCTTGATGAAGAACACCGGGGTGTTGTTGCCGACGAGGTCGTAGTTGCCCTCTTCGGTGTAGAACTTCAGCGCGAAGCCACGCGGGTCGCGCACCGCGTCGGCCGAGCCGAGGTTGCCGGCGACGGTGGAGAAGCGCAGGAACGTCTCCGTCTGCTTGCCGGCCTCGGAGAGGAATTTCGCCCGGGTCCAGCGGCTGACGTCCGCCGTCACGGTGAAGGTGCCGTAGGCACCGGCGCCGCGGGCATGCACGACGCGCTCCGGGATCCGCTCACGGTTGAAGTGCGCGAGCTTCTCCATCAGGAGCTGGTCCTGCACGAGGACGGGGCCGCCGAGGCCCGCGGTCTCACTGTTCTGGTTGTCGGCCACAGGAGCACCGGACTCCGTGGTCAGCGGGCCCGCCGCCGTTGCCGCCTCGCCGTTCACCGTCACGTACGCCTCCGTCATCAGTCGTCTGCTGTGGCCTGAGCCGAGTCCGATCCTACATTGGACATTGTCTAAGTCAAGATGGGCCTAAGACAAATACTGATTCCATGGATGGACAGGGGCCGCTGCTACGCTGGTCCTATCTGACTGATAGGTGAATGGCATGAGTGACCTGCTGGAACGGCTCCGGGGCCGCGGCTGGCGGCTGACCGCGCAGCGACGCGTCGTCGCCGAAGTGCTCGACGGGGACCACGTGCACTACACGGCCGACGAGGTGCACGCCAAGGCGGCCGACCTGCTGCCGGAGATCTCGCGCGCGACGGTGTACAACACCCTGGGCGAGCTCGTCTCCCTGGGCGAGGTCCTCGAGGTGAGCACGGACGGCCGCGCCAAGCGCTACGACCCCAACGCCCACCACGCCCACCAGCACCTGGTGTGCTCGCGGTGCGGCACGATCCGCGACGTCCACCCCGCCGGGGACCTGCTGGCCGGCCTGCCCGCCGACGAGCGCTTCGGCTTCCAGGTCTCGGCGGTCGAGGTCACCTACCGCGGCATCTGCCCGAACTGCTTCACGGCATGACGAAAGGCCCGGATCCTCAAGGATCCGGGCCTTTCGCACACAGTAGCGGGGACAGGATTTGAACCTGCGACCTCTGGGTTATGAGCCCAGCGAGCTACCGAGCTGCTCCACCCCGCGTCGTTGACCCCACTTTAACCCGTCCGTGACCGCCCGTGCAAATGCCGTGAAGAACCCGCTTACGTCCGCCTACGCGGTGAGCTCCTGTTGCAGCGCGTCCCGCAGCCGCGCCGCGCGCTCGGCGACCTCGGGCGGGCCCAGCTCGACCGCCCGCGCGCACCACATCTGGCCCTCGGCCAGGCCACCGCGGCGCGCGGCCAGCAGGGCGAGCCGCAGCGCCGCCCGGCCGTGCCCGGCCTCCGCGGCCCGGGCCCACCACATCGCCGCCTCCGGCTCGCTGCCCTCGCGTGCGAGCAGCAGGCCGAGGTTGAAGGCGCCGTTGCGGCTGCCGGCCTCGGCGGCCTCGCGGTACCAGTGGGCGGCCTGCACCACGTCCCCCCGCTCGGCGACCAGCATGCCCAGGCGCACCTGGGCGCGCCGGTGCCCCTGCCGGGCGGCCCGCTCGTACCACTCCTCGCACTCGAAACGGGTGTCGTCGTCCCGGTCGAGCAGCGCGCCCAGCCGGAACGCCGCCTCGGCGCTGCCGCCGCGCACCGCGACGCGCAGATGGCGCTCGGCCTCCTCCGCGTTCTCGGCCCCGCCGTCCCGCAGCAGGGCCATGGCGACCTGCAGAGCCGCGTCCGCGTGCCCGGCCGCGGCGGCCCGCTCGTACCACTGGAAGGCCATGCGGTCCTCGTCGCGCCCGGCGTAGAGGATGCCGAGGTTGAACGCGGCGTCGACGCTGCCCGCCTCGGCCGCCTTGGAGAACCAGGGCTCGGCGCCCGCGGAGTCGCCGCCCTGGAGCAGCAGCACGGCCAGGGCGTTGGCGGCCTCCCGGTGCCCGGCGTAGGCGGCGCGGCGGTACCACTGCTCGGCCTGGGCCGTGCGGCCCTGCTCGGCGCAGAGCAGGGCGAGGTTGTATGCGCCGTTGACGTCGCCGGCGTCCAGGGCGGCGCGGTACCAGCGCTCGGCCTGCTGCGGCTCGCCACGGTCCGCGTGCAGGGCCCCCAGGGCGTTGGCGGCGTTGCCGTCGCCCTCCTGTGCCGCGCGGCGCCACCAGATGGCGGCGCTGTCGCAGTCGCCCGCGTCGCGCAGCAGGAAGCCCAGCGCGCAGGCGGCCCGCGGCTCGCCGTCCTTGGCGGAGGTCAGGTACCAGCGCGCGGCCTCCTGCGTCTCGCCGCGCCCCTCCAGCAGGGTGCCCAGGTGCAGGGCGGCGCGCCGGTGGCCGCGGGCGGCGGCCTGCCGGTACCACTGCTCGGCCTCGCCGGCCGGCCCGTCCTGGCGGCGGCCGCCCGCGGCCGCCGCGCGCAGGTCACGGACGGAGGTGTCGCCGCCGCCTGCGGAGACGTGCCGTGCGCCGGTGGCCGGACCGAGGCCCGCGGCGAGCCCGCCGGACAGCGGCGGCGCGCCCGGCGCCCGGCCGTCGAGTATCCGCGCCAGGCGGTACGCGGCCTCCCGGTGGCCCCGCTCGGCGGCGGAGCGGAACCAGCGCTCGGCGCCCACGTCGCTGCGGTGCTCCAGCAGATCGGCGAGCGCATACGCGCCCAGGGCGTGCCCGGACTCGGCGGACTGGCGCAGCCAGTACTCGGCCGCGGGCTCGTCGCCGCGCTCGCGGTGGTAGCGGCCCAGCGCATGGGCGGCGGGGGCGGAGCCGGCGACGGCGGCCACCCGCCACCAGGTGGCGGCCTCGTCGGCGTAGCCGCGCTGGTGCAGCAGGACGCCGAGGTTGTTGGCCGCGGAACGGTCGCCCTCGGCGGTGGCGGCACGCAGATGGCGCTCGGCGCCGTCCAGGTCGCCGCGGCGCAGCAGCAGGGCGCCGAGCATGCTCAGGGACGCGGGGTCACCGGACTCGGCGGCGCGGCGGCGTGCTGTCTCCAGCTCCAGGTCGGCAGCTTCGGTGGCACAGCCGGTCTCGGGGGAAGAGCCCTCCCCCGAGCCGTACGACGACGGGTCCTGGTCGTCCTGATCGCTCCCGTTCCCGGGAGCTCCTACAAGCCGACGTGTTTCCAACAGCCTCGCCTTGTCCCCCATAAGTCCCATCGTCGCACTCCCGCAACCTGCGTACACCTGGAATACCGCAGCCAGTGAGGTCACTTCAGCGTTTTGTCGACTTCCCGACTTCCCGACACGGCGGTGCTCCAAACTCTAATCAAAACCCCCGCACATAACCCGCACAGACCACGCGTGCCGGGTGGCGAACGGCAGTCCGGTTCCCGTCGGGCGGCCGCCGGGGCGTCCGGGCACACGACAAGGCCCGGAGTCCTGGGACTCCGGGCCTTGTCTTTGAGTAGCGGGGACAGGATTTGAACCTGCGACCTCTGGGTTATGAGCCCAGCGAGCTACCGAGCTGCTCCACCCCGCGCCGTTGTGGAACAACCGTACCACGGCGCGGGGTGGGCACTGACTAGCTGCCCGGCTTGGGGCTGTTGCCCGCGGCCTTGGCCTCGGCCTTGGCCGCCCGGTCGAGCGCGTCCTTCAGGTCCTGCTGCGCCTTGCCGTAGGCCGTCCAGTCCTTGTTGTCGAGCGCCTTCTGGCCCGCGTCGAACGCGTCCTGGGCGTCCTTGAGGGCCTGCTTGACCGTCGCGTCCTGCACGGGCGGCTTCGTGGTCCCCTCGGCCGGCGGCTTGGTACCCGGCTCCGGGCTCTTCACTCCGAAGACCACGTCGAGCGCCTGGGTGAGGTTGTCCTCGAAGGCTGTCTTGTCCCCGTAGGTGACCAGAACCTTCTTCAGCAGCGGGTAGTTGGTGCCCGCCCCACGGACATAGACGGGTTCGACGTAGAGCAGCCCGTTGTCGAGCGGCACAGTCAGCAGATTGCCGTATTCGATCTCGGAGTCGCCGCGCTTCAGGATATTGATCTTATTGGCGATTTCCGGATCGCCGTTGAACTTGCTCTGCACCTGCTGGGGTCCCGAAGTCGGGCTCTCGGCAGGCAGTTTCAGAACTCTGATCTTCCCGTAGTCGGGGCTCTTCGCATCGGCGTCCACGGCCATGAAGGCACCGAGATTCTCCCGGCTCTTCGGCGTGAACGTCGTCGTCAGCGAGAAGGACTGCGCCTTCTGGTCCGGCATTCGCATGCTCAGGTAATACGGCGGGACCGCGTTCCCCGACTTGTTGGTCGGGTCGTCCGGCACCTGCCAGCGCTCGCTGCCGGTGTAGAACGTACCCGGATTGGTGACGTGGTACCGGGTGAGGAGTTCACGCTGGACCTTGAAGAGGTCCTGCGGGTACCGGAGATGATCCATCAGACCGGCGCCGATCGCGCTCTTCGGCTTCACCGTCCCGGGGAAGGCCTTCATCCACGTCTTGAGCACCGGGTCCTTGGTGTCCCACTGATACAGCTTGACCGTGCCGTCATACGCGTCGACGGTCGCCTTGACCGAATTGCGGATGTAGTTGACCTGGTTCTGCTGCGCCACCACGGCACGCTGGCCGGTCGTCAGCGAGTCGGCGGTGGTGTCGCCGAGCGTGGTGCGCGAGGCGTAGGGATAGCCGTTGGTCGTGGTGTAGGCGTCCACGATCCACTGGATGCGGCCGTCGACCACGGCCGGGTAGGCGTCGCCGTCGATGGTCAGCCAGGGGGCGACCGCCTCGACGCGCTCCTTCGGCGTGCGCGTGTACAGGATCCGCGAGCCCTCGCCGATGGCGCCCGAATAGAGGATCTGGGGCTCCCCCAGGGCCACCGCGTAGGCGGCGCGGTTGACGGGGTTGGAGAGGTCGACGCCGCTCTTGCCCTTGTAGCTGTAGCTCTTCTCGCCCTGGTCGCCGGAGTAGTCCAGCTCCTTCTGCGGGCCGCCCACGATGGAGTACTGCGTGGTCTTCTCGCCGTAGTACACGCGCTGCTCGTACCCGCCGAGCTTGCCGTCGGTCGGCAGATTCTTCTCGGTGAAGTCCGGGGACCCGCCGTCGCCGGTCGTGGTGCCCTTCGCGGTGATGGCGCCGTAGCCGTGGGTGTACTTGAAGTGGTCGTTGATCCAGTTGCGCTCGGGAATGCCGTTGATGTTGAGCTCGCGCAGACCGATGACCGTGTCCTGCTCCTTGCCGTCGACCTTGTAGCGGTCGACGTCCAGGGTGGAGGGGAACTGGTAGTACCCACGCACCTGCTGGAGCTGCTGGAAGGTGGGCGAGACGATGTTCGGGTCGAGGAGGCGCAGGCTGGCCGTGGAATTCGCTTCGGCCCGCAGCTTGTCCTTGTCCTTGCCCTTGAGCTCGCTGGTGCCCTGGTAGTCCTTCACCTGGGCGCCTTCGATGCCGTACGCCTCACGCGTGGCGGTGATGTTCTTCTTGATGTACGGCGCTTCCTTGGCCTGCTCGTTCGGCTGGACCTGGAACTTCTGCACGATCGCCGGGTAGAGCCCGCCGATCAGCACCGCCGACAGCACCATCAGCCCGAAGCCGATCACCGGAAGCTGCCAGGTGCGCCGCCACAGCGTCGCGAAGAACAGCACGGCACAGATCAGGGCGATGATGAAGAGGATCGTCTTGGCCGGCAGATAGGCATTGGCGTCCGCATAACGCAGACCCGTCCAGCCCTCGGTCGACTTCAGCCCGCTGGACTTCACCGCCAGCCCGTAACGATCCAGCCAGTACGCCACGGCCTTGAGCGTCACGAACAGGCCGAGAAGCACCGACAGATGGCCCGTGGCCGCGGCCGTGGCCCGCCCGCCCGGGCTGGTGAGCCGCAGACCGCCGTAGAGGTAGTGCACCAGCGCGGCCGCGATCAGCGACAGGACCGCCGCCGCGAAGCCGAAGCTCAGCAGGAAGCGGTACCAGGGCAGGTCGAAGGTGTAGAAGGAGATGTCCTTGTGGAACTGCGGGTCCGTCTGCCCGAACGGCACGCCGTTGACCCACTGCAGCCACGTACGCCACTGCCCGGCGGCGGAGGCGCCCGCGACCAGGCCGACCAGCGCGGTGACCGCCAGCAGCACCCACTTCTTGTACGGGGCGATGCTCATGCGGTAGCGGTCGAGGCTCTGCTGCTCGACCGACATCGCGCTCAGCGGTGGCCGCAGGCGGTGCGCCAGCCAGATGTTGGTCCCCACCGCCAGGGCCATCAGCAGGCCGAAGACGGCGAAAAGCCCGATCTTGGTGCCGAGGGTGGTGGTGAAGACCGAGGAGTAATGCACCGAGCGGTACCAGAGCCAGTCGGTCCAGAACCCCGCGAACATCACGAAGAGCATGGCCAGCACCGCCAGCACGCCCAGGGTCATCAGCAGGGTCCGGACACGCCGGGACGGGCGGCCGACTCTGATCCGTGGCCCTGTCGGGCCTCCGCCGCGGTCCGGCATCTGGAAAGCCAAGGTGCGCACCTCGAAGTTCGCTGTCGATGGAGCTGTCGATCAGGCCCAGGGATAGGAGGACCCACTGTGGCAACTTACCGAGGCTTTACTCGGTTCCCGATTTCGGGCTCTCTCAGGGCACGATATTGACCATGTCCAGCAATACCGGTTCGAACCTTCCCGGCTCGCACGAGCCCAGCACCCCTATGGCCGCCAGTCCGCTGACGCGCGCCGTCCTCGAGATCGACGAGTACGCGTCCGGGCTCGGCTGGGACCAGCCCGCACGGCTGTTCGCCCTCGTCGACACGGCCAAGCTCCGTACCCAGGAGCCCGGCCTGGCCGCTCAGCTCGGCCTCGACGACGCCTCTTCCGCCACCGCCTCCTACACACCCATCGAGCAGGAGGAACTGCCGAAGGGCACCGCCCTCGACAAGTTCCTCGGCACCATCGCCTGGCCGGACGCCGTGGTGGGGTGCGCCCTGACCGTGGAGCGGCTGATGCTCCCGCCGTCCGCCGAGGCCACCGTGCCCCACGGCATGAAAGACAAGCAGCTGGCCGCGTGGGTCGCCAGGCATCCGGACCGCCAGGAGGTCCGGATGACGGTCGCGGTGCTGCGCGACGGCGCGCGCGAGTCGGCCGTACGGCTGCGCGAGAAGGACTCGCCGACCGAGGTCCTCACCGGCGCCGACCTGGTGCCGGGCCTCGCGGAGGCCCTGGCGGCGACGTTCGCGGACTGACGGCGCCGAAGAAGGGCGGGACGGCTAGCCTGCCGCGCACTGCGGCAGGCCGGCCGTGTCCCCCTTGCGGAGCTTCTCCAGGGACTGCATCGCGTCCTTGATGGTCTCGACCTTGATCAGGGTGAGGCCCGAGGGGCTGTCCTTCGCGGCGGCCGCGCAGTTCTCCTTGGGCGTCAGGAAGTAGCGGGCGCCCTTGGAGCGTGCCCCGACCGTCTTCATCTCGATGCCACCGATGGGCCCGACCTTGCCGGAGTCGTCGATCGTCCCCGTGCCGGCGATGAACTTGCCGCCGGTCAGGTCCTCGGGGGTGAGTTTGTCGACTATGCCCAGGGCGAACATCAGCCCGGCGCTCGGGCCGCCGACGTCGGCCAGCTTGATGTTGATGGCGAACGGGAAGGTGTGATCCGTCCCCGCCTGGATGCCGACGATCGCCCTGCTGTCGTCGGGGGCCTTGTTCGTGACGAGGGTGACCGTGTTCTCCACCTTCGGCTGCCGCTTCTCCTTCTCCGCGGCGGCCGCCTCCTTGGCGGGAACGACCAGGAACGTCACCTTCTCGCCCGGCTTGTGCCGGGTGACCTGCTTGGCCACCTCGCCGGGCTGCTTGATCTCCGTACCGTCCACGGCCTTGATCACATCGCCGGCGTGCAGCGCCCCCTCGGCGGGGCTGCCCTTGACGACGGAGGAGACGACGACACGGGTGCCGACCTGGATGCCCAGCTGCTTCAGGGCGGCCACCTTGGCGCTCTCCTGGGACTGGCTGAACTCCTCCGCCGTCTCCTGGTTGAGCTCGTCCGGGGACTTGTCGTCCGGGTAGAGCGTGCTGTGCGGAACGACCAGGTTGTCGTGCGCGAACCAGCCGTAGACCGCCTCGACCAGATTCATCCGGTACTGCGATCCGGTCACCCGGACCGTCGTCATATTGAGGTGTCCGGTGGTGGGATACGTCTTGTGCCCGGAGATCTGCAGCACCGGCTCGCCGCCGTGCTCACCCAGGGTGTTGACCGTGGGGCCCGGGGACATCTCCGCATACGGCACGGGGATCAGCACGCCTGCGCACAGGAGCGCGATCAGCATCAGGAGGGAGGCGAGCATCGTCGCTGTGCGGCGGGGCATGGAACGACAGTACGGGACGGGTCCGACAGTCCACTTCCGGGGCGGTCCGTACGGGGCAGATGCCGGGCGCCCCGCTCAGTCACCGGTCAGGAACCGGACTCGGTCCGCTCCATCGCCCGGCGGAACTTCTCATAACCGGCCAGCTCCGCAACGTCACCACTCTTGCGGTTCCGTGCCGCCCAGCTCCCCCACAGGGCTGCGGCGACAGCCGCGCCCACGGGAATCAGCAACCAAGCAAGCGCCGCCATGCCGGCCTCCGACCCCATACGCGATCACAACTGAACTGATGAGCAGATTAGTCGTCTTCGGTCTCAACGCTTACGCCAGGGGGCCGGTTACGCAACCAGGGACGGTCCGTAAGTGGACGACTTTGACGCTCCGCGACGATGCCGGACCGCCGGGACGCCGCCGGTCGGTGCCCCCGGTGCGCCGCCCCTTCCCCAGCTACCGCCGGGAGGTACCCCCAGATATTCCTGCCCGACGGCGCTACGCGCCGACCCTCCCCCAGCTACCGCTGGGAGGCACCCCCAGTTTTTCCCGCTCGACGGCGCTACGCGCCGACCCATTCCTCTGCCCCATCGGCGAACCGCTGGTGCTTCCATATGGGCACCTCGCGCTTGAGGTCGTCGATGAGTCTCCGGCAGGCCTCGAACGCCTCCGCCCGGTGCGGGCAGGAGACGGCCACCACCACGGCCACGTCCCCGACGGCCAGCTGACCCACGCGGTGCACCGCGGCCATGGCCCGTACGGGGAAGTCCGCCGCGATCTTCTCCGCGACCCGGCGCAGCTCGGCCTCCGCCGTCGGATGCGCGGAGTACCCGAGCTCCGAGACGTCCGTGCCGCCGTCGTGGTCACGCACCGTGCCCACGAAGAGCGCGGTGCCGCCGGCGGCGTCGTCGCCGACCGCCGTGAAGACCTCGTCCAGGGACAGCGGGATGTCCCTGATCGCGAGAAGCCGGATGGGGTCCGCGGCCGCGAGTTCGCCGGGGTGATCGTGGTTGCGCGCCATACGGACCATGGTGCCGTACCGGCGGCCCACGGGGAACGGTGGTTCGACCATCGACGGGCGTACCGCCGTACGGGGCCCCTGCAGGCCCGTCAGGGCTCCTACAGCCTGCGCCGGGCCTTGCGGGCCCGGCGCACCAGCGCGGCGGTGCCCAGCAGCGCCACGGTCGCGCCGGCGGCGCCGGCGGCGGTGGCGTCCTTGCGGCCCAGGCGGCGGCCCGCGACCGTGTGCCGGCCCGCGACCTCCTCCAGGAGCTCCGCGAGGACCTCCTCGTTGGTCCAGCGGGGCCGCCAGCCCGCGTCGTGCAGCCGGTGACCGCTGACCACCCAGGGGTGCATCGTGTATTCCAGGTCGCCGGCCGGCGACGGGGTCAGCCCCAGGCGGTGCAGGCGGGAGGCCGCGCCGAGGGCGACGGCCGAGGGCAGCTCCATGCGCCGGATCCCCGTGAGCTCCTCGACCTCCTCCTGCTCGAGCCAGCCGTCGCAGCCGACGGCGAGCTCGCCCTCCGCCTTCTCCAGGGCCGCGAACTCCAGCGCGCTCACCAGGTCCTCCACATGGCAGAACTGCCAGGTGGGGCGGGATCCGGCGACCACCAGGAGCCGGGGAGACTCGAAGTAACGGGTCAGGGCGGTGTCGGTGCCGCCGACCAGGACGGCGGGCCGCAGCACCGTGACATTCAGGCCGGGGTGCGCCCGGGGCGCACGCCTGGCCAGCCGCTCTATCTCCAGCAGGTCGCCCACGCCCGTCGCCTCCGCGGTCGCCCGCAGCTCGGCGTCCTCGGCGAGGGGGACGTCGTTGTCGGGGCGTGCCCCGTAGACCATGGCGGAGGTGCAGAGCACCACGCGGTGCACTCCGGCGGCCGCCGCGGCCGTCAGCGCGGTCTGTGTACCGCGCACGTTGTAGGCGGTGCGGGCGGCGGCGTCGGTCTCCAGGTCGAGGTCGAGTGCGAGGTGGACGAGGACGTCGACACCGCGCAGCTTCTCGGCGATCACGGGATCCCGGACGTCCAGCACATGCCACTGCGCCTCGCTCACGTCACCGCGGCGCTCGTCGATCGCCACGACGTGCTTGATCTCATCGGACGCGGCGAGCCGCCGCGTGAGCAGCGCGCCGACACCGCGGGCGGCACCGGTGACCGCGACGACGGGCCGTCGGCCGTGCGGGGTCGTACTGTCCAGCGCGGAACCGTTTCGCGCTGCGCGAACTTCTCGGTCGGGGGAACTCACCGGGCGTCTCCAGCGGTTGTCTTCAGTACGTATGTGCCATCACCTTTGTCATGACGCGTACGTACCAGGTGACGTCCATCCTGCCGCAGGCCCGGGGCGAGCGGAGCACCAAGCCCGGATAGCGGCGGGGTGTCTACGCTTGGTGGTGTTGTCGGGCATTTCGCCGTCGGTCCACAGCCGGCGGCCCTACGAGCCGAGGAAACCCGTGAGTGACACCCCATTCGGATTCGGTCTTCCGCCGGAGGAGCCGGAGAACGGCGACGACGGCAAGAAGAAGGGCGGTGGCCAGGGCGGCCAGGAACCCGCGAATCCGTTCGGGTTCGGCGGCCCCGCGGGCGGTGGGGACAACCCCTTCGCCGCGATGTTCGGGTCCATGAACCCGGGCGATCTCGGTGCCGCCTTCCAGCAGCTCGGCCAGATGCTCTCCTACGAGGGCGGCCCGGTGAACTGGGACATGGCCAAGGACATCGCACGCCAGACCGTGGCCCAGGGCACGGCCGACGGCAGCAAGGACGCCAGCGTCTCGGCGGGCGAGCGGGCGGCGGTCGAGGACGCCGTGCGCCTGGCCGACCTGTGGCTGGACGGCGTGACCTCGCTGCCCTCGGGCTCGGGCACGGCCGTCGCCTGGAGCCGCGCGGAGTGGGTCGAGGCGACCCTGCCCGTGTGGAAGGACCTGGTGGACCCGGTCGCTGAGCGCGTCGGGGCGGCCATGGGCGGCGTGCTGCCCGAGGAGATGCAGGCCATGGCGGGCCCGCTGCTCGGGATGATGCGCAGCATGGGCGGTGCCATGTTCGGCACGCAGATCGGCCAGGCCGTGGGCGTGCTGGCGGGCGAGGTGGTCGGTTCGACCGATATCGGCCTGCCGCTGGGCCCGGCCGGCAAGGCCGCGCTGCTGCCGGTGAACATCGCGGCGTTCGGTTCCGGCCTCGGCGTCCCGCAGGACGAGGTGCGGCTCTACCTGGCCCTGCGCGAGGCCGCCCATCAGCGGCTCTTCGCCCACGTGCCGTGGCTGCGCTCGCATCTGTTCGGTGCCGTCGAGGGCTACGCCCGCGGCATCAAGGTCGACACCTCCAAGCTGGAGGACGTCGTCGGCCAGCTCGACCCCTCGCACCCGGAGCAGCTGCAGGAGGCTCTCCAGCAGGGCATGTTCCAGCCGGAGGACACCCCGGAGCAGAAGGCCGCCCTGGCCCGCCTGGAGACGGCGCTCGCGCTGGTCGAGGGCTGGGTGGACGCGGTCGTGCACGCGGCGGCCGCACCGCATCTGCCGTCCGCCGGCGCGCTGCGCGAGACGCTGCGCAGGCGGCGTGCCTCCGGCGGCCCGGCGGAGCAGACCTTCGCCACACTGATCGGCCTGGAGCTGCGCCCCCGCCGGCTGCGGGACGCTTCGCGGCTGTGGGCCTCGCTCACGGACGCCCGCGGCATGGAGGGCCGCGACGGCCTCTGGGAGCACCCGGACATGCTGCCGACGGCCGCGGACCTGGACGACCCCGACGGCTTCGTCCACCGTGAGCACCTGGACTTCTCCGAGCTCGACAAGATGCTGGGCGAGGCGGCCAGGGGCTCCGAGGGCAAGAAGACGGAAGAACCCGGCAAGGGCGACGAAGGCGACGACAAGAAGTGAGCCTGCACGAGAACGCGGTCCTCGTCCTGAAGGAGTACGAGGACCAGCCGGAGCTGCGCGGGCTCTATCTGGATCATCTGGCGGCCCACCCGGACGGCATGTGGAAACCCTGCGGGACCGGTCACGTGACGGCCAGCGCGTTGGTGATCGACCCGGCGCGCGGGCAGGTGCTGCTCACTCTGCACCGCAAACTGCGGATGTGGCTGCAGATGGGCGGCCACTGCGAGCCCGGTGACGCGACGCTCGAGCAGGCCGCGCTGCGCGAGGCCACCGAGGAGTCCGGCATCGCAGGGCTGACGCTGCTGCCGGGCGGCCCCGTGCGGCTCGACCGGCATCCGATTCCCGCGCCCTGCAACTGGCACCTGGATGTGCAGTACGCGGCACTGGTGCCGCAGGGGGCGGTGGAGGCCATCAGCGACGAGTCGCTGGAGCTGCGCTGGTTCCCGTATGCGGAGGTGGCCGGCGTCGCGGACGACTCGGTCGTCCAGCTGATGCGGCGGACGCTCGGGCGCCTGTGATGACCTGAGCATGAGGATCTGAGCGGTAAGGGCGGCCACCATGGTGGCCGCCCCTTACCCATGCGCCGCGCTCAGCGCGCGGGCTCAGTTGGACCAGATGTTGCCCTGGTTCTGGCCGTGCGCGCCGTGCTGGCCGAGGCCGTACTGCGCCGCGAGGCCCTGGCCGATCTGGGCGCCCTGCGGCGGCAGCAGTTCGCTGGGCTGCACGAGCACGTACCCCTGGCCCTGGAAGCTGAGCTCCCAGCCCTCGCCCGTGCTGCCGCGCCGACGCCACACGCTCGACGAGGACGTCTGGGCCTGCATGTTGACGCGCAGGGACGACGACCAGGCGACGACGGCGTCCGCGTCGGCGTAGACGTAGTTGTGCCCGGTGGAGTGGAGCATCAGCGGCCGGCCGGAGGTCATCAGCGCGACCTTGCCCTGGCCGGTGATACTGAGGTTGTACGCCCCTGTGCCGGAGATGCCCTGCTGGCTGTCCACCGCGATCGTGTCCCAGTGCAGGGTGGAGTCCAGCGCGAGGACGTACGAACCGTCGACGGTCAGCCCCTGGTGGTCCACGTCGACGACGTGGACGTGCTGGGCGAGGTTGGCGAGGAAGACCGTGCCCTGGCCGGAGCAGCGCATCAGGTCCAGGCCCTCGCCGGTGTGCGCCTGGGCGTACTGCTGGCCCGGTGTGCGGTACTCGCCGTCGAACTCGATGAGGCCCTGGTAGGCGACCATCGAGCCCTTGCGGGCGAGGACGTCGTCGTGGCCGGTGAGCGCGACGCGCAGCATCTGCGGGTTCTGCAGGGCGTAGCGATCCTGCGTCTGGGCCTCGGTGTGGGCGAAAAGCGGGCTCTGCATGTCTGTCGTCGTCCCCTCAACCCCGGGCCCGGAGCCGGTCGGTGCTGTCCTCGCTGGGCTGTACGACCACGAATCCCTGGCCGGAGAAACCCAGTTGGTACGCCTCGCCGCTGCCGCGGCCGATCATCGAGGAAGCCTTGAAGCTGCGCTTCCCCTTCATCCGCAGGTTGGTGGACCAGGCGACGAGGGCGTCGGGGTCCACGTACGTCTCGTCCTCACCGCGCCCGCAGTCGACGACGACGGGCGTGCCGCGCGAGGTCAGCGCGACCCATCCGGTGCCGCTGACGACGACGTTGAACAGGCCCTGCCCGGCGAACTTCGCCATGCCCTTGACGCGTTCGACGCCCCACTGCAGATGCGCGTCGAAGGCCAGCAGGTTGGTGCCGTTGACGGAGACCGACTCCCCGTTGAGGTTGATGCAGACGACGTCCGCGCCGTAGTCGGCGAGGTAGAGGATGCCGTCACCGGTGCACTTCATGAGGGGGGCACCCTCGCCGGTGAGCCACTGCGAGGCCATCTGGCGGACCGCGGGGGCGTTCGCCTCGTACTGGATGAAGCCTTCGTAGGCGACCATCGAGCCGGTACGGGCGAACAGGTCGTGGCCGCTCTGCATGGCGACCTTGAGCATGCTGCTGCCGTGGTTCTCCATGCGGGCGGCGGGCGGGGTCGGGGCGTGGCCCGAGATCAGCGACTGGTCCATGACGGGCTCCCTCAGACCTCGTAGGGCTGGACGACGATGAAGTTTCCGGGCGCACCGCGGAATTGGAGATTCACGGTCTCTCCGCTCTGGCCCGGGTAGGGGTTGCGGCGCAGCCGCACCTGGCTGGAGACGATCACCTGGGCGGCGGCCGACCAGGCGACGATGGCGTTGCTGTCGGCATAGGTGGTCGGAGTGACCGGCAGCACCACCGGGGTGCCGTGCGTCTTGACGACGACAGTGCCGGTGCCCTGGAACTGCATGGTGAACAGCGCCCCGCCGGGGATGCCGTGGCCCTCGATCCGGCGGACCTCGTGGTGCAGCGACTCGTCGAAGGCGAGCACGGCGTCGGCGGAGACGCAGATCGCGTCGTTCTCCAGCTGGATGGGGTGGACGTGCGCGGAGTTCTCGGCGAGGAAGACCTGTCCCCGGCCGGTGCAGCGCATCAGCTGCATCTCCTGGCCGGTGGCGTTGCCGACGATGCGGCCCATGAAGCCGGCGCCCTTGTAGCTGAAGTCGACCTTGCCCTGGTAGAGGACCATGCTGCCCTGCCGGGCGAGCACGGGCTGCGGATCGGCGCCCAGGTCGACGCGGATGAGGCTGTGGTTCTGCAGCGTCCAGCGCTGTCCGTTGGGTGCCTCGCGGTACTTCTCGAAGGCCACCTGGACGCCGGGGGCCACCGGTGCGCCGGTGTGCGGTGCCGCGCCCGGGGCGGGAGTGCCGTAGGGCGCCGGCTGGCCCGGGTATGGCTGGGCGGGCACCGCGGACCGGCCGTAGGACTGCTGGGTGGGGAACGCCTGGGTGGACGCGGCCGGCTGGGCGTACGCGCCGGGCCGGCCCGGCGCTCCGGGCGGGCCCGGCGGCGGGACCACGCCGCCGGGCGGTGTCTGACCGCCCGAGAAGTAGCCGGGCGGGGCCAGGGGGGCGGCGAGGGTGGGAGCCGCGTGCACCTGCGGAGCCGCGGGTGCCACCGGGGGCGGGGTGCTGCCGGGCGGGGGCGGGAAGCCCTGGGCGGGTGCCGGGGCCTGGACAGGCGCCTGGGCGGGTGCCGGGGCCTGGGCGACGGGTGATGGCACAGGGGCTGCCGGAGCCGGCTGCGCGGCGGCGGGCGGTGCGAACGCCACGGGCGCGCCCGCCTGTGCCGGGGGCGCGAAGGCGGGGGCGGGAGCGGAGTCCGTCGGGGCGGGCGCGGGCTCCTCCTCTGCCAGCACCTCACCGCCGAAGTTCCTCAGCAGCGCATCCAGGCCGCCGTCGAAGCCCTGCCCGACGGCGGCGAACCGCCAGACGTCCTTGAGGTAGAAGTCGCCGAGCATCACCGCCCGCTCGGTGCTGAACTCTGCGCCGGTGAAGGAGTAGCGCGCTACCTCCACCCCGCCCGCCACGACGCGGAGGTAGCCGGGGCCGGCCTGTGACATCTGGCCCGCGCCGTCCACCGTCGCGGTGAAGGAGAGCTTGTGGATCTGTGCCGGGAGGCGGTCGAGGGTCACCCTGAACGACTCGGTGTCCCCGGCCTGCGGCCCGAGCTGCTGGATGGCTTCCTCGGGCGACTTGGGCTGGTTGAAGAAGATGAAGTACCGGTCGTCGGACAGCCGCTCCGAGACGTCGAGCCCGAAGCAGCTGATGTCGAAAGTCAGGCCGGGGCCGCCGATCTGCACTCCCACGTACAGATCGGTCCCCGCCGTCAGGTCACTGATCTTGGCCTTGTGGCCGCGCTGGAATTCCCTGGACATGCGTGACGACCGTCCCCCATCCGAACCTGTGGTGAATGCGTTGCGCCAGGCTAACGGCTCCTACGGACAGAGGGTGATTCCGGGGAGGGCGCTCACTGGCTCCGGGCGGTGGGGAGATGGGGCAGCCGGTCGGCTGCGACCACGCCCTCAAGGTATCCGCGGGCGCGCTCGGTGCGTGGGTAGGACTCCAGCAGCCGCCAGAACTCCGGCCCGTGCCCGGGCACCAGCAGATGTGCCAGTTCGTGCAGGAGCACATAGTCGACGACGTACTCGGGCATGCCCTGGAGGCGGTGCGAGAGGCGAATGCTGCCCTCGGCGGGGGTGCACGAGCCCCAGCGGGTGTTCTGGTTGGTGACCCAGCGGACCGAGTCGGGCCGCGCCCGGCCGTCCAGATACTGCTCGGAGAGGCGGCGGGCCCGGCCGGCGAGCTCGGCGTCGCCCAGCATCCGCTTGCTCTCCTGCGCCGCGAGCTTGTCGAGCATCACGCCGATCCAGCGCTGCTCCTCGGCGTCCGACATGCGGGCGGGGATGAGCACGATCGTGCGATCGCCCTCGCGATAGGCGGAGACCGTTCTGCGGCGGCGCGCGCTCCGGCGGACCTCGACCGCTCCGGCCTCCGAGGCTCCCTGGAGGGGGCTCGGGGCGCTGCGCGGTGGTCTTGTGGCGCTGTGCAGAGGGTCGACGGGCACGCCCCGACGTTACCCGCTGGCGGTGCGGGAAGTCCCGCCCCTCCGTCGGTTGTCGGGGGAAACACCCGCAGTTCGGAGGGCTTGTATGACAATCACTGCCTGCCTGTGGATAACTTCGCACCGTGACCGGCCGGGGCGGGCATGCTGAGCCCAGACCGAGGGGGAACCATGCAGACGACATCCGTGAGCTCCGTGCATCCCGCGCACTCAGCAGACTCCGCGCATTCCGTACCGGCGGCCGCCCAGGGCTCCGCATCACCGGATTCCGCGCATCCGATGCTCAAGCCCGCGCTGCGGCGTGCCTGGCGGAACCGCGACATGGTGCAGTTCGGGGCCGCCCCCGCGCACGCGGTGGTCGTGGGGCCGGTGGACACGGCGACGGGCTGCTTTCTCGCCCTGCTCGACGGGACGCGCGGCATGCAGCTCCTCCGTGAGGAAGCGCGCGGGATGGGCCTGCCGGAGGGCCGCGCCGACGCACTGGTGGAGCGGCTGGGCGGGGCCGGGCTGCTCGACGATCCGCGGGGCGGCGGTGAGGAGGCCGCCGCGTTACGGAGCAGGGGCGGGGCCCTGGAGCGGTTGCGGCCGGATCTGGCCTCGCTGTCGGTGCTGCACTCCGGGCCCGGGGCGGCGATGCGGCTGATGGCGGCGCGCCGGCTGATGCGGGTCCAGGTGCGGGGCGCGGGGCGGGTGGGTGCGGCCGTGGCGGCCCTGCTGTCGGCCTCGGGGATCGGCCATGTCGATGTGCTCGACGGCGGGCGCGTCGAGCCCTGGGACGTGGCGCCCGCGGGAGTGGGGCCGGAGCGGACCGGGGAGCGGCGGGACGCCGCCGCCCGCCAGGTGGTCCGGCAGGCCGCGCCCGTGCCCCGGTCGCGGACCCGGCAGGGCGGGGCTCCCGGCCAGGACCGTGCGGCCGGGCAGGCCGAGCCGCCACTGGCCCTGGTGGTCTTCGCGCCCCGCGACGGCCTCTGCGCCTACGCGCCGGATCCGTCGGCGGCGGAAGAACTGCTCGCCTGCGGGACACCCCATATGTACGCGGGGGTACTGGAGGCCACGGGCGTGGTGGGGCCGCTGGTGCTGCCGGGCGGATCGGCGTGCGCGGGCTGTGTCGAGCTGGGGCGGGCCGAGCGGGATGCGGCGTGGCCCCGGATGCTCGCCCAGTGGAAGTCCGGCCGCTCGTCAGGGGTACCGTCATGCGACATGGCACTGGCCACGGTCGTGGCGGGGCTGACCGTGGCGCGGGCGCTTGCCTTTCTCGACGGTGGGTCCACGTCGGGAGCGGGGGTCCGGTTGGAGCTGGCACTGCCGGGTCCGGCCTGGTCCCCCCGGCCCGTCGAGCCGCATCCTCGGTGCCCGTGCGGCGCGGCGGGTCCCGGGTGACCGGACACGCCGCTGCCACAGGGGCGTCGCACGGGACAATGACCCGGTAACCGCCGTCCGCGGCGTGGCTGTTCAGCTAGTTGGAGGGGCGCATGTCTGATCTACCCCGCAAGGCGGTCATCCGTACCGCCAAGTTGGCCGCGCTGCCGTTGGGGTTCGCCGGGCGCACCGCGCTCGGGCTGGGAAAACGCATCGGGGGGCGGCCGGCGGAGATGATCGCCGCGGAGCTGCAGCAGCGCACCGCCGAGCAGCTCTTCGCCACGCTCGGGCAGCTCAAGGGGGGTGCCATGAAGCTCGGTCAGGCGCTGTCCGTCTTCGAATCGGCGCTTCCTGAACAGATCGCCGGCCCCTACCGCACCGCGCTGACGAAGCTTCAGGAGGCCGCGCCGCCGATGCCGACGAAGTCGGTGCACGCGGCATTGGTGCAGCGGCTCGGAAAGGACTGGCGGGATCTGTTCCAGGAGTTCGACGACCGGCCGTCGGCGGCGGCTTCGATCGGTCAGGTGCACCGGGCGGTCTGGCACGACGGGCGCGCGGTCGCGGTCAAGCTGCAGTACCCGGGGGCGGGCGAGGCGCTGCTCTCCGATCTGACGCAACTGAGCCGGTTCGCCAAGCTGCTGGGACCCCTGGTGCCCGGCATGGACATCAAGCCGCTGATCGCCGAGCTGCGCGACCGGGTGTCCGAGGAGCTGGACTACGAGCTGGAGGCCCGGGCCCAGAGAGCACACGCCCAGGAGTTCGCCGGCGATGCCGATGTGACGGTGCCGGGCGTGGTCCACCAGAGCGATCAGGTGCTGGTGACGGAGTGGATGGAGGGGGTGCCGCTGTCCGAGGTGATAGCGCACGGCACCCAGGAGCAGCGGGACCGGGCCGGTCAGCTGCTGGCCCGCTTCCTCTTCTGCGGCGCGGCCCGCACGGGGCTGCTCCACGGCGACCCGCACCCGGGCAACTTCCGGCTGCTGACCGCGGACGCCCCGGACGGTCCGCCGGAGAAATGGCGACTGGGGGTGCTGGACTTCGGCACGGTCGACCGGCTGCCGCAGGGGCTCCCCGTCGAGATCGGCACCGCACTGCGGCTGACGCTGGAAGGGCAGGCGGACGCGGTCCACGAGCTGCTGTGCGCCGAGGGCTTCGTCAAGCCGGGGATCGAGCTGGACCCCGGGGCGGTGCTCGACTATCTGATGCCGATCATCGAGCCCGCGCAGGTAGCGGAGTTCACCTTCACCCGGGACTGGATGCGTGGCCAGGCGGCCCGGATCGCCGATCCGCGCTCCCCCGCATACCAACTGGCCCGGCAGCTCAATCTGCCCCCGGCGTATCTGCTGATCCACCGGGTGACGATGAGCACCATCGGAGTGCTGTGCCAGCTGGGTGCCACGGTGCGGCTGCGCGAGGAGATGGAGGCATGGATGCCCGGCTTCGCAGCGGACAGCCGGACTCAGGACACGCCTGCCTGACGGCGGCGGTCTCCCCCGCCGACCGGGGGAACGCTCACCACCAGGACGAGTCGAGCCGCCCCTCGATCGCTCTGATGTTGGCGCGGGCGCAGTCGTCGCAGAAGTAGCGACGGCTGCCGTTCTCGACGGAGCAGGTCCAGGTCGGCGGCGCGCCGTCGGGGGCTGCGGTGCCACAGCGAGCGCAGGTGACGGGCTCGGCGGTCTCGGTGGCCTCAGGGTTCAACTGCACTGGTTCATGCGTCTTCCGGTCCACTCCCCAGACGATATCCCCGCGAGCGGGCCGGGGGCGGGTGGCGCACCCAACGCGACGTGGGGCCGGTCCGAAAGGACCGGCCCCACGGGGTTCACTGCATGACGGCCATGGCCAGAGCGCGACGGGCGCGCAGCGAGGCGCGCTCGGCGCGGCGCTGCATGCGCCGCGCGGCGACCAGCCGTACGGCGCTGCGTTGGGATTCCGCTTCCCGCAGGCGGTCATGCATATGCGCACGAGCCAGGGCTTCTGGAATGAGTTGCATTTCGAGGTTCCTGTTCTGGCGCGAGGCGGTCGCACCGGAGGTGTCACGGGTGGGGGCGCTGGAGCCGAACGGCTCGGGGGACGGGCGCTGCATCGTCGGGTCCTGCTTCTTGGGGTAGTGCGTGGTGGGACGGTCGATGGTGCCGGCGGTGATCATGCGTTGACCGGGTTCTTGCGCGGGCGGCCACGGGGCCGCTTGCGGGCCACGACCACGCCCTGCACGAAGAGCTCGCCGCCCCAGACACCCCACGGCTCGCGGCGGTCGATGGCGCCGGCGAGGCAGGCCGCACGCAGCGGGCAGGTCTGGCAGAGGGACTTGGCGTACTCCACGTCCGCGGGGGACTCGGCGAAGAAGACCTCCGGGTCGTAGCTGCGGCAGGGGACCGGGACGCCGAGGTTCTCAATGGCGTCGTCGAGGTCGGTCAGAGCGGTGAGGGGGGTCAAGGTGTCCTCCGTGGGCACAGGCGGGGGGATCAAGTCGGTCGCTACTGACGGGGTGTGTGCCTTGAGTTGCACGGTGTGTCATTCCTCGTCTGTTGTGCCGGCTGGTGGCCGGGCTGGTTTCCCCAGGCTTGGGGGCAAACAAAAGGGCCGCGGATCCCGGTGTGGGTTCCGCGGCCCTGGAAGGTGCCGACCTGATCGCGCCGATCAGGCTGGATCTCTCCAGGGTTCGAGCCCACGGAAGGCCCACGTCGTCTTGGGAAGGTGGTGCAGTACATTCAGGGATCCGGCGCCATTGATCGTCGCCGCCGCGGGGGCATAGGCCTCGGCCTGTGCCATTGCTGCTGCCTTGACCTCGGACGCCTTGGTCGGTCGCTGTTCCGGACGGACCGAAATCGCGCCGGACAGACCGGTGGCCTGGAAGGAACCGAAGGTGAAGCCGAGCATGGCGGCGGAGCCGACCTGGCGATCGGTCATTTTGTTGCTGGCGATGAAGCTGATCATTGTCTCCGCCTCCCTTCGGCGTTTCGGGGACCGGTCGAAACCGGTCCAGGTCTTCGGTCAAGTACAGCACGGATCCAACGAATCCCGGTAGTACCGCAGACCCGTCGCTTCCCTGCTCGGGAAGGCTATGGGTATGCCGTCCGCGTGCGCAAACTATTTTTCCGGAGATTCTTCGGAGGTGTCCTGGGACACGTCTTCCGAGGTCGGCTCCTCGCCCGCGCACAGGGCCAGGACGTCGGCTCCGAACCTGCCGAGCTTCCGTGCCCCGACTCCTGAGATGCCCGACAGCTCCGATTCGGTTCCCGGAACGGCCTCGGCAATCGCGAGAAGCGTCTTGTCGGTGAAGACGCAGTAGGCGGGCTGGCCGAGCTGCGCCGCCTGCTCGGCGCGCCACTCGCGCAGCCGTTCGTAGAGGGCCTCGTCGAGGTCGGAGGGGCAGTCCTCGCAACGCATCAGCTTGATCTCGCCCGCGTCGGTCAGGGTCCGCCCGCAGACCCTGCAGCGCGCGGGCCCCCGCCGCTTGCGGGCGGCGCCGCGCTCGACGCCGCCCTGGCCGGCCGGGCCGGGAGAGCCGGGCCGGGGGGCGGCGGAGCCGGGCCGCAGACCGTTCAGGAAGCGGGTCGGGCGTCGGGAGGGGCGGCCGCCGGGGGTGCGGGACAGCGCCCAGGACAGGGAGAGGTGGAAGCGGGCGCGGGTGACGCCGACGTACAGCAGCCGGCGCTCCTCCTCCACCTGCTCGTCGGTCTTGGCGTAGGTGATCGGCAGCATGCCCTCGGTGAGACCGACGAGGAAGACGGCGTCCCACTCCAGGCCCTTGGCCGCGTGAAGTGAGGCGAGAGTCACACCCTCCACGGTCGGCGCGTGCTGGGCGCTCGCCCGCTCGTCCAGCTCGGCGACGAGATCGGCGAGGGTGGCGGCCGGTCTGGCCCGTACGAAGTCCTCGGCGAGCCGGACGAGGGCCGCCAGGGACTCCCAACGGTCGCGCACCGCGCCCGAACCCGACGGGGGCTCGGACGTCCAGCCCCGGGTGCTCAGCACCGCCCGGACCTGGGAAGGCACGTCCTCGGCGGCGGCCAGCTGCGGGTCGGAGTGACCCCCCGCCCGGGCGGCCCCCCGCAGCAGCAGCCCGGCCTCGCGCACCTCCGGGCGCTCGAAGAACCGCTCGGCGCCCCGCAGCTGGTAGGGCACCCCGACGTCGGCCAGGGCCTGCTCGTACACCTCGGACTGGGCGTTGATGCGGTAGAGGATCGCGATCTCGCTCGCGGGCACCCCGGAGTCGATGAGGTCCCGCACGCGCCGGGCCGTGCCCTCGGCCTCGGCGGGCTCGTCGGCGTACTCGCCGTAAACCGGCTCGGGGCCCGGCGCGCGCTGGGAGACCAGCTCCAGCCGGTGCTCGGCGGCACGACCGCAGGCCTGCGAGAGCAAGCCGTTCGCGAGGTGCACGACCTGGGGCGTGGAGCGGTAGTCCCGGATGAGCTTGACGACCGTGGCGTGCGGATGACGGGTACGGAAATTGAGCAGGTGGTCGGGGGTGGCGCCGGTGAAGGAGTAGATGGTCTGGCTGGCGTCGCCGACCACGCACAGATTGTCCCGGTCCCCCAGCCACAGCTCCAGCAGCCGCTGCTGCAGGGGGCTGACGTCCTGGTACTCGTCGACGACGAAGTGCTGGTACTGGCGGCGGACCGTCTCCGCGATGTCGTGCCGGTCCTGCAGCACGCCCACCGTCAGCAGCAGGACGTCCTCGAAGTCGATGACGCCGCGGTCGCGCTTGAGCTGCTCGTACAGGCCGTAGATCCGGGCGGTCTCGGCCGGGTCGCGGGGGACCTCGCGGCCGGACTTGGCGGCGGCGGCCGGATAGTCCTCGGGCACGGTCTGGGTGACCTTCGCCCACTCGATCTCGGCCGTCACATCGCGCAGCTCGTTGCGATCGAGCCGCACCCCGCAGCGGGCGGCGCCCTCCGCGACGAGCTGAACCTTGCGCTCCACCAGCCGGGGCAGCTCCCCGCCCACGGCCTTCGGCCAGAAGTACTGGAGCTGGCGCAGGGCGGCCGAGTGGAACGTACGCGCCTGGACGCCGCCCGCGCCGAGCTGGCGCAGCCGGCCGCGCATCTCCCCCGCGGCGCGATTGGTGAAGGTGACGGCGAGCACACTCGCGGGCTGCAGCACGCCGGAGCGGACGCCGTACGCGATGCGGTGGGTGATCGCGCGCGTCTTGCCCGTACCGGCTCCGGCCAGCACGCACACCGGCCCGCTGAGGGCCGTGGCCACCTCACGCTGCTCGGGGTCGAGCCCGTCGAGCACCGCGTCGGCGGAGTCCGGCGCCTGCGGGAAGAGTGGGGAGTGCGTTGCTGCTGTCACCCCGCCATGCTGCCAGGTCCACGGAGGCGACCGGGAATGTTGTCCACAGGTGAGCCGGAATGGTCGTACTAATACGACGGCGGGAATGGCTGCGTACAGGTGCGCGTTAGCCCTCCGGAAACACACCGGTAATTCCGACGAAGAGGAGCGCGAGCCGCATGTCGAGCAGCGTGACGATGTACAGCACCACCTGGTGCGGCTACTGCCGCCGGCTGAAGAGCCAGATGGAGCGTGAGGGCATCGCGTACAACGAGATCAACATCGAGCTCGACGCCGACTCGGCGGCCTTCGTGGAGAAGGCGAACGGCGGAAACCAGACGGTTCCCACCGTTCTCTTCCCGGACGGCTCCACGCTCACGAACCCCTCGCTCGCCCAGGTGAAGGCCAAGATCGGCGTCTGAGCGGCCGGGCGGGCGCACCACGCCCGAGCCCGTTAGGGGAGCGGCTCGCCGTACCAGAGCTCGATCAGCCGGGCCGCGATCGAGATGCCGGTCGGAGGCAGGACCTCCCCGGACTCGAACGCGGCCCGCAGCTCTTCCCGCGAGAACCAGCGCGCCTCGTGGATCTCCTCGCCGTCCACCTGGATGTCCGAGGACGTGGCCTGCGCCATGAAGCCCAGCATCAGGCTGGAGGGGAAGGGCCAGGGCTGGCTCGCGATGTACTCCACATCGCCGACGGCCACGCCCGCCTCCTCGGCTACCTCTCTGCGCACCGCCTGCTCGATGGACTCGCCCGGCTCGACGAAGCCCGCGAGCGTCGAGAAGCGACCCTCCGGCCAGTGCATCTGGCGGCCCAGGAGGGCCCGGTCCTGGTCGTCCTTCACCAGCATGATCACGGCCGGGTCGGTGCGCGGGTAGTGCTCGGCACCGCAGGCCGGGCAGCGGCGGATGTGGCCCGCCGCCGCGATGACCGTGCGCTCGCCGCAGCGGGAGCAGAAGCGGTGCAGCCGCTGCCAGTTCTCCAGGGCGACGGCGTGGACGAGCAGGCCCGCGTCGCGCGGGGAGAGCAGCAGGCCGGCCTCGCGCAGCCCCGCGGGGCGCGCCGACTGGTCCATGCGGCCCGGTAGCGCGTCCTTCTGCAGGGCGAAGTAGGCCACACCGTCCTCGTCCTGGCCGAGGAAGTAGCGGTGGGTCTCGGTGACGGGCGCCTCGAAGGCCGGCGTCATCACCAGCTCCGTACGGCCGTCGGGGGTGTCGTCGACCAGCGCCTGACCGCCGGAGACCACGAAGACCCGCGTGGAGGGGTGGCTCCACGCCGCGGAGATCCACGCCTCGTCCAGGCGGTGATGCGCGGCGCGGTCGATGCCACTGGCACCGCTGAGCGTGATGGGCCGGGCGGCTGCGAAATCGGTCCAGGTGGTCACGGCTGCTTCCAACTCCCCCTACGGATGGTGGTGCATGTGCGTGGTGCGTGGTGCGTCATGGTGCGGCTACTGGCCGGCGCGCCCGTTCTCGGCGAGGTCGCCCCAGAGGTAGGCGGCGGTCTCGACGCCCTTCATGAGGAGGTCCAGCTCGACCTTCTCGTTCGGCGCGTGCCAGCCGTCCGAGGGCACGGAGATACCCAGGAACAGCACCGGCGCGCCGAGCACGTCCTGCAGGTCGGCCGCGGGACCCGAGCCGCCCTCGCGCGTGAAACGGATCTTCTGCCCGAAGGCGCGGCCCATGGCCCGCACGACGGACTGCAGTGCCGGGTGGTCCAGCGGGGTCAGGCAGGGGCGGGTCGTGCCCCAGAAGGTGATCTCGTGGCGGATGCCCTCGGGCAGGGCGGCCGCCACCCAGGCGCGCACGGAGTCCTGGACGGCGTCGGCGTCCTGGCCGGCCACCAGGCGGAACGACAGCTTCAGCTGCGCCGTCGACGGCACGATCGTCTTGCCGCCGGGGCCCTGGTAGCCGCCGCCGATGCCGTTCACCTCGGCGGTGGGGCGGGCCCAGACGCGCTCCAGCGTGCTGTAACCGGATTCGCCGAGGGCACCGTGCGAGTGCGCCGTGCGCAGCCACTGCTTCTCGTCGAACGGCAGCTCCGCGAGCAGCTCGCGCTCGGCCTCGGTCAGCTCGACCACGCCGTCGTAGAAGCCCGGGACCGCCACCCGGCGGTCCCCGTCGTGCAGGGCGGCGGCAAGGCGGGCGGCCTCGGTGGCCGGGTTCGGCACCGCGCCGCCGAACGAGCCGGAGTGGATGTCCTGGTCCGGGCCGTACAGGTCGATCTGGCAGTCGGTGAGGCCGCGCATGCCGGTGCAGACGGTCGGGGTGTCCTCCGACCACATGCCCGTGTCGGAGACGATCACCGCGTCGCAGGCCAGGCGGCCGGCCCGGTCGTGGATGAGTGCGGGGAAGTGCGGCGAGCCGGACTCCTCCTCGCCCTCGATCAGCAGCTTGAGGTTGACGGCGGGTGCGGTGCGGCCCGTGGCGGCCAGGTGGGCGCGGACGCCCAGGGTGTGGAAGAACACCTGGCCCTTGTCGTCGGCGGCACCGCGCGCGTACAGCTTGCCGTCGACGGTCGTCGGCTCGAAGGGGTCCGTGCGCCAGCCGTCCTCAAGGGCGGCGGGCTGGACGTCGTGGTGGCCGTACACCAGGACCGTGGGGGCGCCCGGGGTGCCGGAGGGCCACTCGGCGAAGACGGCGGGGGCGCCGGTACCGGTGCCTGCGGCTGCGGCTGTCTCCTCGGACCGGCTCCCGGTTCCGGTTTCCCAGATCTCCACCGTCGGGAAGCCCGTCTCCGTGAGCTTCGCCGCCAGCCACTCCGCGCTGCGCCGTACGTCCGCCGCGCGGGCCGGGTCCGCCGACACCGAAGGAATGCGCAGCCACTCGGCGAGGTCGTCGAGGAACGCGGCGCTGTGGGCGTCGATGTACGCGCGGACGGCGGTGTCCGGGGTGTTGCTCATGACATCGAGCCTATCCGGCAACACGGCGTGACCATGACCGGGTTCGGTCATCCTTCCTCCCCGAGGAGGATCTTCTCGAGCCCCGCGCGGTCCGGCAGGCCGGCCGGGCGGACCGTCTCTCCATCGCGTACGTAGACGAACGCGGCCGTGACGGCATCGAGCGGTACGCCCTGCTGCTCGGCCCAGGCCAAGCGGTAGATCGCCAGCTGGAGGGGGTCTGCGTCGTGGGTGCGGCCGGTCTTCCAGTCGACGATCTCGTACGTCTCCGTTCCGGCGCCGTGCGGGGTTTGCGCGCCGTGCGGGGTGGGCGCCGCCGCCTCGGTGCGGTAGACCGCGTCGATCCGGCCGCGGATCATGCGGCCCGCGAGGGTCAGTTGGAAGGGCGCCTCCACACGGTGCGGGGTGCGGTGGGCGTACGGGGTGCGCTCGAAGGCCTCCTTGAGCGCGGCCAGGTCGCGTTCGCCGGTGATCTCCGGGGCGTCCTCGGGATCGGCGCCCGGAAGCTCGTCCAGGCCGAGGAAGGGCAGCGGGAGGGCCTCGAAGCGGGACTCGACCCAGGCGTGGAACCGGGTGCCTCTGCGGGCGGCCGGCTGAGGCCTGCGCGGCATGGGGCGGGCCAGGTCGCGGGCGAATGCGTCCGGGTCCCTGGCGAGGCTGAGGAGCTGCGTGGCGCTCAGGGCGGTGGGCACGACCACGTCACGGACCGTGGCGCGGGCGCGCTTGAGCTCGCCGGCGAGGGCAGTCAGGTCGCGGTCCCAGGAGGCCAGGGTGCGGGTCTCCTCGGGGAGCAGGGGGTCCGTCGTGGGGGCGGGGCCGATCACGGCTGCGGGCAGTCCTCTGTCGGGGCGTGACCTCTGCAGGGTGTCCCAGTCCGCCTCTTCCAGGGCGGCCGCGTACTCCTCCTCGTCCTCCGGCGGTGGCGGCCAGTCCGGGTCGTACGCCGGGGTCGCTCCGCCGGGCTGCGGCTCCGCCTCCAGTCGCTCCAAGTGCCTCAGCACCGTCTCCGCCGCTTCCCGGCGGCGGGTCAGGGACGTGGGGTCCAGGGGCAGCGGCCACGAGTGGTCCATGGCCGACTCCTGGAGGGCGGGGTTCTTGGCGTCCTCCTCCGGAGCGTCCGCCCATGCCTCGATCTCGCCGTGGCCCGCCTCGCAGTGTTCGCGCAGGGCCTCCAGGAACGCGGACGGGCCGCGGGGCTTGACCTGGTTCGGGCCCCACCAGTGGGCGGAGCCCAGGAGGAGGGAGCGGGGGCGGGTGAAGGTGACGTAGCCGAGGCGGAGTTCCTCGGTGTGCTGGTGGGACTTCATCGCGGCCTTGAAGGCAGCCAGGCCCTTGCTGTCCCAGCTCTCGATGCCGGGGAGCGTGTCGGCGTCGCCCCGCAGGGCGTGCGGGAGGACCTTGGGCTGGGACGTCCAGAAGTCGCGGGACTGTTCGCTCGGGAAGGTCTTCGCCACGAGGCCGGGGACCGCCACGACGTCCCATTCCAGGCCCTTGGACTTGTGCGCGGTGAGGATCTTGACGGTGTTCTCGCCGCCCGGGAGCGAGCTGTCCAGGCCCTTCTCGTACTGGGCGGCCGTGCGCAGGAAGCCCAGGAAGGCCTGCAGTGTCGCCTCGCCGTCCAGGGCGGCGAAGCCCGCGGCGATGTCGAGGAACTGGGTGAGGGTCTCGCGGCGGCGGGCGGCAAGGGCGTGGGGGGAGGCGGAGAGCTCCACCTCCAGGCCCGTCGTGGCGAGCACGCGGTGGAGGATGTCCATCAGGGGGTCGGCCACGCTGCGGCGCAGGTCGCGCAGTTCGGCCGCCAGGCGGGCGAAGCGGACGCGGGCTGCCGGGGAGAAGGGCAGGCCGTCGTCCGGGGAGTCCGGGGCGAGGAAGGTGTCGAGGGCGTCGGCGAGGGAGATCACCTCGGCCGGGTCGGCTCCTTCGACGGCTTCGGCCAGGCGTCGTTCGGGGTCGGCGCCGGTGCTGCCGTAGGGCACGAGCGTACGGGCGCGGCGGCCCAGCAGGGCCAGGTCGCGGTGGCCGATGCGCCAGCGGGGGCCGATCAGCAGGCGGACGAGCGCGGCGTTGGCCGTGGGGTCCTGGAGGACCTCGCAGACCGCGGTGAGGTCGGCGATCTCCGGCAGGTGCAGGAGGCCGGACAGGCCGACCACTTCGACGGGGATGTCGCGCTCGACCAGTGCGCCCTGGATCTGGGCGAAGTCGGTGGCGGTGCGGCACAGGACCGCGATGTCGCCGGGCCGGGTGCCCGTGCGGACCAAGTGGGCCAGGGAGCCGGCGAGCCAGTCGAGCTCTTCGGCGTGGGTGGGCAGCAGGGCGCAGCGCACCAGTCCGTCGCGCTCGGCGCCGGGGGCGGGGCGCAGTGCCTCGACGCCTTCGTGGCGCGCGCGGAGGTCGGTGGCGAGCTCGTTGGCGAGCTGCAGGAGGCGGCCGCCGCTGCGGCGGTTCTCGCTGAGGGCGTAGCGGTGGGCCGGCGTGCCGTCCCGGTGGGGGAAGTGGGCCGGGAAGTCGTCCAGGTTGGCCACCGACGCGCCGCGCCAGCCGTAGATGGCCTGGCAGGGGTCGCCGACGGCGGTCACCGCATGGCCCGTGCCGTTGCCGAACAGGCCGGCCAGGAGGAGGCGCTGGGCCACCGAGGTGTCCTGGTATTCGTCGAGGAGGACGACCGCGAACTCCTCGCGGAGGATGCGGCCCACTTCGGGCCGGGTGCGGGCCAGTTCGGCGGAGAGGGCGATCTGGTCGCCGAAGTCGAGGAGGTCGCGGCTGCGCTTCTCCCGGCGGTACGCCTCGACCAGGCCGAGCAGCTCCCGGCGGGCGCGGGCGGTGTCGGGCACCTTGCGCAGGTCCGCGTTGGTGAGCCTGGCGCCCTCCAGTGTCGTCAGCAGTTCCTGGTCGTACGCGCGCAGGCGCGCGGGCGGCACGAGGTGTTCGGCGAGCTCGCCGTCGAGGGCGAGGAGGTCGGAGACGAGGTCGGCGAAGGAGCGGGTGAGCGCGGGGTGCGGGCCCGGGGAGGAGCGCAGGACGCGGGCGGCGAGCTGGAAGCGGGTGGCGTCGGCGAGCAGCCTGGTGGTGGGTTCCAGGCCTATGCGCAGGCCGTGCTCCTTCAGGAGGCGGCCCGCGAAGGCGTGGTAGGTGGAGATCTGGGGGTCGCCGCCCGTCCCGCTCTCGTCGTGCGGCTCCTGCGCGATGCCGGCCTCGGCGAGGGCCTTGCGTACGCGCTCGGACAGCTCGCCGGCCGCCTTGTTGGTGAAGGTGAGGCCGAGGACCCGCTCGGGGGCGACCTGGCCGGTGCCCACGAGCCAGACGACGCGGGCGGCCATGACGGTCGTCTTGCCCGAGCCGGCCCCGGCCACGATGACCTGCGGGGCGAGCGGCGCGGTGATGCAGGCCAGCTGCTCCGGGGTGAACGGAATGCCGAGGAGCTCCTTGAGCTGCTCGGGGTCGGTCAGGCGCGGGGTCACGCCGGAAACGCTAACGGGGGGCACTGACAATCACTCCAGGATCTGCCGGCCCTCGGGCCGGGCCGTGCACGAGGCCCGGAACGAGCAATGCGTGCAGTGCCGGCCGGGGCGCGGGGAGAAGCGCTCCTCGAGGACGCGGCCCGCGGCCTGGGCGAGGAGGTCGCCGATCCACTCCCCCTCCCCCAGCGGTCCCTGTGCCTGCACCTTGGGGAGGGTGTCCCCGCCGTCCTTCTTGGCGGCGCCCTGTCGCAGCTGGACGAGTTCGGCGCCGCCGGCGGACGGGCGGTCTCCGGCGAAGAGGTCGTCGACCGCGCCCTCCTCGACCGCGAGCTGGTAGACGGCCAGCTGGGGGTGGCGTTCGACCTCGTTGGCGGAGACCGTGCCCTTGCCGGTCTTGAAGTCGACGACGTAGGCGCGGCCCTGGGCGTCGCGCTCGACGCGGTCCATGGAGCCGCGGATGCGGACCTGGTGGTCCGCCGCCTTCAGGGTGAGGTCGAAGCCGTGCTCGGTCGCCACGGTGCTGCGGCCGCCGCGTTCCATCACGTGCCAGCGCAGGAAGCGCTCCAGGGCCGCGCGGGCGTTCTCCTTCTCCTGCTGCGACTTCCAGGGGGCGTCGAAGGCGAGCGAGTCCCAGACGGACTCCAGACGCTCCATGAGGACGGCGAGATCGGCCGGGGTGCGGCCGGAGGCGACCTCGTCGGCGAGTACGTGCACGACGTTGCCGAAGCCCTGGGCCGCGGTGGAGGGCGCGTCCGCCTTCACCTCGCGGCCGAGGAACCACTGCAGGGAGCAGGTGGAGGTCAGCTGGCCGAGGGCCGAGCCGGACAGTGCGACGGGGCCGTCGGGGTCGCGCAGCGGCACGTCGCTGCGCGTCGGCTCGTCCAGGCCCCACCAGCGGTAGGGGTGGGCGGACGGTACGAGCGGCTGGCCCTCGCCGTCGCGCAGTGCGGCGAGCCGGGCGAGCCGCTCGGCGGCGGCGGCCCGCAGGGCGTCCGAGGCGTCCGGGTCGACCGTGTTGGCACGCAGCTCGGCGACGAGCGCGGAGACGGCCAGGGGGCGGCGGGGGCGCTGGGTTATGTCGACGGGTTCGGTGCCGAGTTCGGTGAGGAAGCGGGACGGCTGGTCGCCGTCCTCGGCCGCCGCCTTGACGGCGGTGACGACCAGGCGCTCGCGCGCGCGCGTGGCGGCCACGTAGAACAGGCGGCGCTCCTCGGCCAGCAGCGCCCCGGGGGTCAGGGGTTCGGCGAGGCCGTCGCGGCCGATGCGGTCGGCTTCCAGGAGGGAGCCGCGGCGGCGCAGGTCGGGCCAGAGGCCTTCCTGGACGCCGGCGACGACGACGAGCCGCCACTGCAGGCCCTTGGAGCGGTGCGCGGTCATCAGGCGTACGGCGTCGGGGCGCACGGCCCGGTGGGTGAGGGTGTCGGCGGCGATGTCCTGGGCGTCCAGCTCGTCCAGGAAGTTCAGGGCGCCGCGGCCGCCGGTGCGTTCCTCGGCGCGGGCGGCGGTCTCGAAGAGGGCGCACACGGCATCGAGGTCGCGGTCGGCGTTGCGGCCCGCCGCGCCGCCGCGGTGCGCCGCGCGCTGGAGGCGGGCGGGCCAGGGGGTGCCGTCCCACAGGGCCCAGAGGGCCTCTTCGGCGGTGCCGCCGTTCGCGAGGAGCTCGCGGGTGGTGCGCAGGAGGGCGCCCAGGCGCTGGGCGCCTCGCGCGTACGCCGGGTCGTGCGCGACCAGGCGCGCGGGCTCTGCGAGGGCTTCGGCGATGAGGGTGTCCGAGGGGCGCGGGACGGCTTCGCCGGCGGCCCTCTCCTCGTCCCTGAGGGCGCGGCCGAGTCTGCGGAGGTCCGCGGCGTCCATGCCGCCCAGGGGGGACGTGAGCAGGGTGAGTGCGGTCTCCGGGGTGAGCCACGGGAGCGCGGGTTCTTCTTCGCCGCCGGAGTCCCGGGCTTGGGGAACCGCTGCCTCGGCCACCGCGCGCAGGGCCGTCAGCAGGGGGGCCACCGCTGGTTCGTGGCGCAGGGGGAGGTCGTCGCCGTCGACCTCGACCGGGACGCCCGCCGAGGTGAGGGCGCGGCGCAGGCCCGGGATGGAGCGGGAGCCGGCGCGGACCAGCACGGACATCTCGGGCCAGGGAACACCGTCCTCGAGGTGGGCGCGGCGCAGGATGTCGGCGATGTTGTCGACCTCGGCGCCGGCGGTCGGGTAGGTGAAGGCCTCCACCCGGCCGCCGTCCCGTACGGCGCCGAGCTCGCGGTGGGCGCGTACGGCCGCGGCCGGCAGGCGGGTGAGCGGCATCCGCCGGGTGAGCAGCCGGGTCGCGGCCAGCAGGCCGGCGCCCGAGCGGCGCGAGACGGTCAGGACCTCCACGGGTGCCGGGGAGCCGTCCCGTCGGGGGAAGGCGGCCGGGAAGTCGAGGATGCCGTTGATGTCGGCGCCCCGGAAGGCGTAGATGGACTGGTCGGGGTCGCCGAAGGCGACGAGCGTCCGCCCGCCGCCCGCCAGTGCGCGCAGCAGCCGCACCTGGGCGGCGTCCGTGTCCTGGTACTCGTCGACGAAGACCGCGTCGTAGCGCTGCCCGAGCTCCGCCGCGACCTCCCCGCGCTCGGCGAGCAGCACGGCCCGGTGCACGAGCTCGGCGTAGTCGAGCACGCCGCGCATGTCGAGGACGTCCAGGTACTCGGCGAGGAAGGACGAGGCGGCGAGCCAGTCCGGCCGGCCGCCGCGCCGGGCGAAGTCGCCCAGCTCGCGGGCCCCCAGGCCCAGCTCACGGCTGCGCGCGAGCACGGCCCGCACCTCGTCGGCGAAACCGCGCGTGGTCAGGCAGGCGCGCAGTTCGTCGGGCCAGCGCACATGGCCGCGGCCCTCCCGCTCCAGTTCGGCCTCGCCGGCGAGCAGCTCGCGCACCATGACGTCCTGCTCCGGCCCGGACAGCAGCCGCAGGGGGTCGACGAACAGGTCGACGTCCTGATGGGCGCGCACCAGGGCGTAGCAGTACGAGTGGAACGTGGTCGCCCGCGGCCCGTACGACGCGCCCGCCCGCCGCCCGCCGCCCGCCGGCAGGCCCGGCAGCCTCGCCGCGATCCGGTCGCGCAGCTCCACCGCCGCCTTGCGGCTGAAGGTGAGGACGAGGATCCGCTCGGGGTCGGTGCCCCGTCGCACCCGCTCGGCCACCGCCTCCACGAGCGTCGTCGTCTTGCCCGTACCCGGCCCGGCGAGCACCAGCAGCGGCCCCTGCCGGTGGTCGACCACGGCCCGCTGCCGTGCGTCCAGCTCGGGAGGGGTCACCGGACCCGGCCGGGTGCGCACCAGGCGGTACGCGCCCGGGGCGGCCTGGTGCGCCGAGCGGGAAGAGGGGGAGGAGCTCACGTGGGTTGCCGGTCCTGGTGGGGTTGCTGGGTGGCGTGCGGCCGTCGGTGCTGAGGCGGGCCGGTGCGAAGGGCGGCCCCCGACGCTACGCCAGGAAGGCCGTGGGGCGCAGGGCGTCCCGTCAGTCGCCGTCCCTCTTCAGGGGCCTCATCCGTTCGGGTTACCCCTTGGGGCTACGGGGCCGGGTGCGGCTCGGAGACCGCCGAGCGGCGGATGCTGTCAGGTGTGCGGAGTCACACCGGGAGCGCCGTCCCCGGCACCGTCCCAGCGCGCCCGGGCCATCGCGAGCCGCGGCGCGCTCCCGGCCGCCGAGGAGCCGGCCTGCCGCAGCGGGGTGCCCTCCTGGCGGTAATGGGCCAGGGCCCGCAGCTCGTGCCCGGGCAGCGGAATTCCGTCGGCGCGGACCACACGCCACCACGGCACCGCACCGCCGTAGAGCGCCATGACGCGGCCGACCTGCCGGGGGCCGCCCTCGCCGAGCCACTCGGCCACGTCCCCGTAGGTCATCACCCGCCCCGGCGGAATCAGCTCCGCGACAGCCAGCACCCGCTCTGCGTACTCGGGAAGCTCACTCACCGGTCCATACTGCCGCATCCCCCGCCGGCGAAAGGAAGCCGGCGGCCGCCACCCCCATCGGAGCCGGACATTCCGCAAGATCACTCAGAGTGCGTCACCGCGCTACACGGCGTACGATCCGGAGTCCGCGCCCCCGAAATGCACCCTGATACCCCCTTGCCCGGCCGGGCCATGCCACCATCTTCCGGGCGGTGACCGGTGATACGAGACCAAGAAGAGACCGACAAGCAGCAGGGCGCGCAGCCTCCGGAGGAGGAGGCCCGCGCCCCCGAAGTGCTGCCCTGCCACGGCGACCCCGAGGGCCGTGGCACGCCCGGTGACCGCGAGGAGCCCGGCGCGTACGAGTGCGAAGGCGGCGAGGTCCACATCGACAAGGTCTCCGGCGACGAGCCCCTGCTCCCCGCCCGCGTCCACCGCCCCGCCGACCTCGTGCGGCTCTTCCTGGGCATCGTCGGCATCGCCCTCGTGCTCGCCCTCGCGGCCTTCGCCCACGGCACCACCACGGGCCTGGAGAAGGACATCAGCGACAGCACCGGGCAGGCGCCCCGGCTGCTGGCGAACTTCGCCGGGCTCACGGCCAACATCGCGGTCTTCATCGTCCCGGTGGCCTTCGCCATGGAGCGGCTGATCAAGCGGGACGGCCTGCGCATCGCCGACGGCGTCCTGGCCGCCGTCCTGGCGCACGGCGTGTCCCTCGCCACCGACCTCTGGGTCGCCGAGTCGGCGCCCGGATCGATCCGCGACGCGCTGACCCAGCCCGCGCCCACCGGCGGCGTCACCGACCCGGTCCACGGCTACCTGGCCCCCGTCATCGCCTACATGACGGCCGTCGGCATGTCCCGCCGCCCGCGCTGGCGGGTCGCGATGTGGGCAGTGCTGCTCCTGGACGCCTTCGCCGTACTGGTCAACGGCTACACCACGCCCTTCTCGATCGTCGCCACCGTGCTGATCGGCTGGACGGTCGCCTACGGCACGCTCTACGCCGTCGGCTCCCCGAACGTGCGCCCCACCGGCCAGCACCTCCTCGCCGGGCTGCGGCGCGTCGGCTTCAAGCCCGTCACCGCGCTGCGCGCCGAGGAGGACACCGCCGAAGCCGAGTCCGCGCACCCCGACCGGGGCCGCCGCTACATCGTCACCCTCGAGGACGGCCCGCCCCTCGACGTCACCGTCGTCGACCGCGAACAGCAGGCCCAGGGCTTCTTCTACCGCGTCTGGCAGCGCCTGGCCCTGCGCGGCATCACCCAGCGCCGCAGCCTGCAGTCGCTGCGCCAGGCCCTCGAACAGGAGGCGCTGCTCGCCTACGCGGCCATCGCCGCCGGCGCCAACGCGCCCAAGCTCATCGCCACCTCCGAGCTCGGCCCGGACGCCGTCATGCTCGTCTACGAGCACATCGGCGGCCGCACCCTCGACGCCCTCCCCGCCGAGGAGATCACCGACGAGCTGATGGCCGGCGCCTGGCAGCAGGTCCAGGCCCTGCAGTCGCGCCGCATCGCCCACCGCAGACTGGACGGCGACGCCCTCCTGGTGGATCGTTCCGGCAACGTCGTCCTGACCGACCTGCGCGGCGGCGAGATCGCCGCCGGCGACCTGGTGCTGCGCATGGACGTCGCCCAGCTCCTCACCACGCTCGGCCTGCGCGTCGGCGCCGAGCGCGCGGTGGCCTCCGCCGTCGCCGTCATCGGCCCCGAGGCCGTCGCCGACAGCCTGCCCCTGCTCCAGCCCATCGCCCTGACCCGCTCCAGCCGCGCGACCCTGCGCCAGATGGCCCGCGAACGCGCGCACCGCGAACGCGAGGCGGCACTGGAGTCCTCGCGGATCGCCCGCGAGGAAAAGGCGCGCGAGCGCGCCGAGGCGGGCGCGGAGGAGGGCAAGGGCGACCGCAAGAAGACCCTCAAGGCCGACCGGAAGGCCGAGAAGCAGGCCCTCGACGAGGCCGCCGAGGAGGCCCGCGAGGAGGACCTGCTCGCCCAGATCCGCCGCCAGGTGCTCCTCATCCGGCCACAGGCCCCCATAGAGCCCGTACGCCTGGAGCGCATCAAGCCCCGCACCCTGATCAGCTCCATCGCCGGCGCCATCGCCGCCTACGTCCTGCTGTCGCAGCTCGCCCACGTCCGCCTGGGCGAGCTCGTCGACCAGGCCAACTGGTACTGGGTCGCGGCCGCCGCCGGCTTCTCCGCGCTGAGCTACGTCGCGGCAGCCATGAGCCTGCTGGGCTTCGTGCCGGAGAAGGTCCCCTTCGGCCGCACGCTGCTCGCGCAGGTCGCGGGCTCGTTCGTGAAGCTGGTCGCCCCGGCGGCGGTCGGCGGCGTCGCCCTGAACACCCGCTTCCTGCAGCGCGCGGGCCTGCGGCCGGGCCTCGCGGTCGCCAGCGTCGGAGCCTCCCAGCTCTTCGGCCTGGCCAGCCACATCATCCTGCTGCTGACCTTCGGCTACATCACCGGCACCGAACGCACCTCCTCGGCGCTCCCGCCGTCCCGCACGGTCATCGGCGGCCTGCTGACGGCGGCCGTCCTGGTGCTCGTGGTCACCGCCGTCCCGTTCCTGCGGAAGTTCGTCTCCACGCGCGTACGGTCGCTCTTCGCCGGCGTCGTGCCGCGCATGCTGGACCTGCTGCAGCGCCCCCGGAAGGTCGTCAACGGCATCGGCGGCTGGCTCCTGCTGTCCGCCGCCTTCGTCATGTGCCTCGACACCTCGGTCCGGGCCTTCGGCGGCGACCTGAGCTACGCGAGCGTCGCCGTGGTCTTCCTCGCCGGCAACGCGCTGGGCTCGGCGGCCCCGACGCCGGGTGGTGTGGGCGCGGTGGAGGGCGTCCTGATCGGCGCCCTGACCCTTGCCGGGCTGCCGGCGGAGACGGCGGCGCCGGCGGTGCTGCTGTATCGGCTGATGACGTTCTGGTTGCCGGTGCTTCCGGGGTGGCTGTGCTTCAACCAGTTGACGCGCAAGGGGGCGATCTAGCGGAACCTGCCGGTGCCGGGCCGCCGGCGGCGGGTCCTCAAACGCCGGACGGGCTGGTTTTGCCAGGCCCTCCGCCGTACGGGCTGATTTCGCACCCCGCACCTGCGCGGCAACCCCACCCCTCCACCTTGCATGTGCGGGCCGCATGGCCATACCGTGCCGCGTATGCGGTCGTACACCATCGGGCAGGCGGCCCGTCTGCTGAGCGTCAGTTCCGATACCGTCCGGCGGTGGGCGGACGGGGGGCGGATTCCCACTGAGCGGGACGAGGGCGGCAAGCGGCTGATCAAGGGGGCCGATCTGGCGGCGTTCTCCGTGGCGCTCGCCGCCGAGGGGAACAGCGGCGAGGGCGAGGAGGCGGCGTACACCACGGCTCGTAACGCCTTTCCCGGGATCATCACCGCCGTGAAGCTCGGTGACGTCGCCGCCCAGGTCGAGGTCCAGGCGGGCCCCCACCGGCTCGTGTCCCTCCTCACCCGCGAGGCCGTCGAGGAGCTGGGCCTCGTGGTCGGGATGGAGGCCGTGGCCCGCGTGAAGGCCACCAACGTCCACATCGACCGCGCCTGACGCCGGGAGAGACCATGCACCGCACCCGCCGCGCCGCAGCACCCGTACTCGCGGCAGCAGTCCTGCTGATGCCCCTCCTGACGGGCTGCGACGACTCCGGCAGTGAGTCCGACGCCAAGGAGAAGACCACCCTGACGGTCCTGGCCGCGGCCTCCCTCACCGACGTCTTCAAGAACGCGGGCGCGGCATACGAAAAAGAACACCCCGGCACCACGGTGAAGTTCTCCTTCGCCGGCTCGCAGGAGCTGGCCGCGCAGGTACGGCAGGGCGCGCCCGCCGACGCGCTCGTCACGGCCGACACCAAGACGATGGACGGCCTCCAGCAGGAGACCGGCACACCCACCGTCATCGCCAGGAACCGTCTGACGATCGCCACGGCGCCCGGCAACCCAAAAAAGATCAAGGGGCTCTCCGACCTCTCACAAGCGGACCTCAAGGTCGTCCTGGCCGCGCCCCAGGTGCCCGTGGGCCGCTACAGCAAGAAGGTCCTCGACGACCAGCACATCACCGTCGAGCCGGTCTCCCAGGAGCCCAACGTCCGCGCCGTGCTCAGCAAGGTCTCACTGGGCGAGGCCGACGCCGGCATCGTCTACGTCACCGATGCCGCGGCCGCCAAGGACAAGGTCGCCACGGTGACCGTCCCGGACGCTCAGAACGCGGTGGCCTCCTACCCGGCCGCGACGCTCAAGGCCTCCAAGCACGCCGCCGAGGCCGCCGGCTTCGTCACATGGCTGGCCTCCGCCGAGGCCCAAGAGCTCCTCCGCTCCGCCGGCTTCCAGCAGCCGTGAGGATCCGCCCGCCCCTGGCTCTCGCGCTGCCGGCCGCGCTGGCGGTGGCGTTCCTCCTCCTGCCCCTGGCCGGCATCCTCGCCCGTACGCCCTGGGGCACCCTCCCCTCCCGCCTCACCTCCCACGAGGTCACCCAGGCCCTCACCCTCAGCCTCACGGTCTCGGCCTGGGCCCTGCTGCTCTCCCTCGCCCTGGGCGTGCCGCTCGCATGGCTGCTGGCCCGCGCGAACTTCCGGGGCAAGGCGTTCGTACGCTGCCTGGTGATGCTGCCGATGGTGCTGCCGCCCACGGTGGCAGGCGTGGCACTCCTGCAGGGATACGGCCGCCGGGGCGTCATCGGCACCTGCCTCGACTCGTGGTTCGGCATCACCCTCCCCTTCTCCACCACAGGAGCGGTGATCGCGTCCGCGTTCGTGGCGATGCCCTTCCTGGTGATCAGCCTGGAGGGATCGCTCGCCGCCCTCCACCCCCGCTACGAAGAGGTGGCGACGACCCTGGGCGCCACCCCCCTGCGCACCTTCCGCACCATCACCCTGCCCATGGTGGTCCCGGGCCTCTTCGCGGGCGCGGCCCTGTGCTGGGCCCGCGCGCTGGGTGAGTTCGGCGCGACGATCACCTTCGCGGGCAACCTCCCCGGCACGACCCAGACCCTCCCCCTGCAGGTGTACCTGCTCCTCCAGGACGACCCCGAGGGCGCGACGGCGGTATCGCTGCTCCTCCTGGCGATCGCGACCACGGTCCTCATCTCCCTCAGGGGCCGCTGGCTGCAGACGCCGACGGCCGGGAGGGGCCGGGGCGGGACGGGCCCTGGCGGGGGCCTGGGGGCACCTCCCAGCGGTAGCTGGGGGAGTGATTTGCGGCCGCATTCGGGGTACGCGGCACAGGGAACAGATCCGGCCGTAAATCATGCAGCCCCAGAAGGGCCCGTCCCGCCCCGGCCCCGCCCCACCGAACACCCCCTGCGCACCACGGTCACCGGCGCCGCACAAGCAACCCTCGACGCGAAACCCGGCACCACGATCGCGGTAGTAGGCCCCAACGGCGCCGGAAAGACAACGCTGCTCCGCGCGCTACTGGGCCTGACCACCAGGGCCACGGCAGAAACGCTGCACCTGGGCGAAGACCACAACCTGGCCACCACCCCCGCGCACCACCGCCGCATCGCCTGGGTCCCCCAGGACGGCGCCCTCTTCCCCCGTCTCACCGCCCTGGCCAACACCGCCTACGGCCTGCGCACCCAGGGCGTGCCCAGGAAGGAGGCCCACCGCCAGGCCCAGCACTGGCTCGACCGCCTCGGCGTAGGCGGCCTGGCCCACCGCAGACCCGCCCACCTCAGCGGCGGCCAGGCCCAGCGCGTGGCACTGGCCCGCGCCCTGGCCGCCCGCCCCCGCCTGCTCCTCCTGGACGAACCACTGGCCGCACTGGACCAGTCGGCACGGGCGCACGTACGCCAGGCCCTGCGCACCCACCTCGCCGGCTTCCCCGGCGTCTGCCTGATCGTCACCCATGACCCCGTGGAGGCCGTGTCGTTGGCCGACCACGTGCTCGTCATGGAGGACGGCCGCACGCTGCAGTACGCGACCCCCGCCGAACTGACCCGCCGCCCCCGCTCCCCGTGGGTGGCCCGCATGCTCGGTCACAACGCCTGGCCCGGCAGCGCCACGGCTGACGGAACGATCCTCCTGGACAACGGCGCGAGCCTGACCACGGCGGACCGCAACCCACCCGCCACCGGCCTCGCCGTGGTCCCCGCCGAGGCTGTATCCGTCCACATCACCCGCCCCACCGGCAGCAGCCCCCGCAACGTCTGGCAGGGCAGGGTCCGCGAGCTCACCGCCCAGGGCAGCAGGCTGCGCGTCCTCGTGGACGGCGAGCCGGAAGTGGTCGCCGAGATCACCCCGTCCGCCGCCGCGGACCTCGCCCTGGCGGAGGGCACCGCGGTATGGGTGAGCGTCAAGGCGACCGAGGTCACCTTCGTCCCCACGTAACCCGTACGCCCTGCCCAGCCCGTACGCCCTGCCCAGCCCGTACGCCCCGCACAACCCCTACGCCCTGCCCGACCCGTACGCTGCGTAACCCGTACGCCTCGCACCGCGCGCGCCCCGCGCCCTCCCGCCCGGAGTATGGGACCCGTGTCCAGATCCGTACGGGCCGGGGCCCTGCTCTCCGCCGTGGTACTGCTCATCGCCACCGTCACCAGCTGCGACAGCAGCCTCGGCGCCGGCAACGGCGGCGACGGCGGCGACCCCGGCCCCAGCGCCTCGGCCGGCGGCCAGAAGCTGGACTGGAAGCCGTGCCCGGCGCCCAGCAGCAACCAGGACAGCGGGGCGGGCAGGCCCCCCGGCCGCGACTGGGAGTGCGCGACGCTTCGGGCGCCCCTCGACTACGCCCACCCCGGCGCCGACACCATCGGGATCGCCATGATCCGGGCCAAGGCCACCGACCAGGCCCACCGCATCGGCTCGCTGATCTTCAACTTCGGCGGCCCGGGGGGCTCGGGCATCACCACGCTCCCGGCCTTCGCCGACGACTACCGCACCCTGCGCACCCGCTACGACCTGGTCAGCTTCGACCCTCGCGGGGTCGGCCGCAGCAGCGGCGTGACCTGTCTGAGCGACAGAGAACTGGACGCCTACTACGCGTCCGACTCCACCCCGACCACCAAGGACGAGGAGAAGTCCCTGGTCGAAAGGGGCGAGCAGTACGCCTCGGCCTGCAAAAAGAACTCCGGCAAGGTCCTCCCGCACGTGGGCACGACGAATGCCGCCCGCGACATGGACCTGATGCGTCAGGTGCTGGGCGACGCCAGACTGCACTACTTCGGCGTCTCGTACGGGACGGAACTGGGCGGCGTCTACGCCCACTTGTTCCCGAAGAACGTCGGGCGCGCCCTTCTGGACGGCGTGGTGGACCCGGCGAGCGACCCCGTGCAGAGCGCGCTCGCGCAGGCGGGCGGCTTCCAGCTGGCACTCGGCAACTACATGACGGCCTGCGTGAAGACGGCCGACAACTGCCCGACGGAGCAGCAGATCGGCGGACTCCTCGACCGCCTCCAGAAGAGTCCCGTGCCGGGCGGCAGCGGCCGTGACCTCACCCAGTCCCTCGCCACCAGCGGCATCGCGCAGTCCCTGTACTCCAAGGATTTCTGGGACTACCTCACCGAGGGCGTCGAGGACGCCGAGAACGGCGACGGGAAGATCCTCCTCGCGCTCGGCGACTCCATGAACGGCCGTGGCCAGGACGGCAGGTACAGCTCGCTCCAGGCCTCATTGAACGCCGTCACCTGCGCGGACTTCGCGCAGCGCTACACGGCGGCCGAAATCGAGGGCAAGCTGCCGGAGTTCCGCAAGGCGTCGTCCGTCTTCGGGGAGTTCATGGCGTGGAGCCTTCTGCAGTGCACCGGTTGGCCCGTAAAGGGCGAATGGCAGACACCCGATGTGAGCGCGAAGGGCTCGGCGCCCGTTCTCGTCGTCGGCAACACCGGTGACCCGGCGACCCCTTACGAGGGAGCGCACAAGATGGCCCAGGAGCTGGGCCCGGGGGTGGGGGTGGAGATGACGTACCGGGGCGAAGGCCATGGGGCGTACGACAGCGGCAATGCGTGCGTGAAGAACACTGTTGACGCATACCTGCTGGAAGGTACTGTTCCGGACTCCCATAAGATCTGCTCATAAGGTGTGCTCATAGCACCCATAGCACATCACACCGGTAATACGAACTCCGCAGGCTCGAATGTCAGTGGCCCGCACTACGATCGCCCGCACAGAAGTTCCGCAGCGACTTCAGTGACGTGGCGACGGGCGCGAAGTCCCGCACGGCGCGATCGAGTTGCGGCCGGCAGACCGGGGGGGATAGGGGGCCATGCGATGTCGCACCGACCGCGCAGCCGCACCGACCGGAGAGCCCGCATGCTCACCGGCGCCCTGGCCATCGCGGCGCTGCTGGCAGCCCTGATGGCCTTATGGCAGACGCAGTTCAGGCCGCTGACCAAGCCGGAATACTGCTGGGGCACCTGGCGCGCCGACGGGGGGCCGTTCCGCGAGAACGCCCATCACCGCACCGCCCGGGAGACCGCTCCCACGGCCGCGCGCCCCCGCGGCCGGTGCCAGCTGAGCTGGCGCGGCGGCCGTGGCCCGGACGCGCCCCGCCGGCAGCTGGAGGTCCGCTACGAGACGGGCCCGCAGGCAGTGGAGGAGCGCCGGGCGTGGCTGGCGGGGCTGTTCGCGGGGGGCGATACGGCCCTCCCGGACGACCTGCCGGGCTTCGTCACGGCCGGTTCCGGCACCCTGGTCCTGCCCGAGTCGTGCGATGTGAACGGCCGGCCCTCGGTCGTGACGGTCACGGGGTCCTTCGACTCCAGCCCCGCCAGAACGAGCCGGCTCCTCATCGAGGCCGCCAACCGCGCGACGAAGTCGACGGGCTGCGCCGGGAGGATACCGGCCGACAGGCCCCTGCCGGCCCCAGAGGACCCGCAGGGCCCATCCAGCCCAACGGCCCCATCCACCCCATCGCCCTCTCCGGGCGCCGCCTCCCCCGCCTTCCCCGCCTTCCCCGCCTCATCCGCCTTCCCCGCCTCATCCGCCTCATCCAGCGGCTGCCCGCCCCCGATACCCGGCCTCACCGCGCCCCGGCGCGCGGTGAGCAGCACACACGACGGCTTCCAGAGCTGTGCCGTGGCCGGCGACGGGCAGTGGGCGGCCCGGTTCACGATGGTCGCCCGGCCCCGGATCGTCGCCCTCTTCGACGGCCTCACGGGCGACAGCCCGCCCGCCCCCGGCTGGCGGGCCCTCGGCCGTATCGAGGCGACGGGCGCGCTCATCCGCGCCGAGTGCGCCGGCCGCCCCACGGTGTTCACCATGCGCACGGGCCCCGGCCGCACCGGCACCCGCCTGGACGACCCGCGCGAGGCCTTTCCCCCCTTCGTGGAGGCCGTGGCCGGCCGCATGGGCTGTGCGCCCCTGCACTCCGTCTGACGGCGACCGTACGCCGGGGGTCGGAGCCCTTCCCCCGCGGGATTCATCCGTAGAGTCGGTGAAATGAGTCCCACACGGCCAAGGGCCGCCGCCCTCGCCTCCGCAGTCCTCGCGCTCGCCCTCGCCGCCACCGGGTGCGGCGGGCAAAGAGAGAGCGGTACGGGCAGCGGAAGCGGCACCACCGACAGCAAGGACGGGTCCGCGGGCGCCAGGATCGCCTGGAAGCGGTGCGAGGCTCCCTCAGCGGCGCAGGGCGCGGGCAAGACGCCCGGCAAGGCGTGGGAGTGCGCGAAGCTGCCCGTACCGCTGGACCACTCGAAGCCGAACGGCGAGAAGATCGACCTGGCGCTGATCCGCAGCAAGGCACGGGGGAAGTCCGGCCGCATCGGCTCCCTCGTCTTCAACTTCGGCGGCCCCGGCGGCTCGGGCGTGGCGGGCCTGCCGTCCCTGGCGGACAGCTACGACAAGCTGCACGACCGCTACGACCTGGTGAGCTTCGACCCGCGCGGCGTGGGTGAGAGCGCGGGCGTGCGGTGCCAGAGCGACAAGGAGCTCGACGCCGCCTTCCAGATCGACGGCACGCCCGACGACGACTCCGAGCTGCGGGAGACCCTGGCGTCGAACAAGGCGTACATCGACGCGTGCGCCAAGAACTCCGCGAAGGTCCTGCCCCACGTGGACACGGTCAGCGCCGCCCGCGACCTCGACCTGATCCGGGCCGCGCTCGGCGAGGAGAAGCTGCACTACTTCGGCATCTCGTACGGAACGGAACTGGGTGCCGTCTACGCCCACTTGTTCCCGAAGCGCGTGGGCCGGGCCGTCCTCGACGCGGTCGTGGACCCGACCCAGGACCCCGTACAGGGCAACCTGGGCCAGAGCAAGGGCTTCCAGCTCGCTCTCGACAACTACCTCAAGGACTGCGGGACGTCGGGCGGTGCGGGCGGTGCGGGCGGCTGCCCGACGCAGGACGGGATCACCACCCTGCTGAAGGACCTCGACACCAAGCCGCTGCCCACCGCCCAGGGGCGCAAGCTCACCCAGGACGAGGCGGTCAACGGCATCGCCGCCGCGCTGTACTCCAAGGACACCTGGAAGTACCTGACCGCCGGCCTCCAGGAGGCCCTGCGCAAGGGCACCGGCAACACCCTGCTGCTGCTCTTCGACTCCATCGTCGGCCGTGACCCGAACGGCCACTACAACAACCTGCAGGCCGCCAACCGGGCGATCTCCTGCGCCGATTCCGAGCAGCGCTACACGGTGGCCGATGTCAGGCAGCGCCTGCCGGAGTTCCGGGCGGCCTCACCGGTCTTCGGGGAGTCCGCCGCCTGGTCGCTGCTGTCGTGCACCGACTGGCCGGTGAAGGGCAAGTGGAAGACCCCCGAGGTGAATGCCGAGGGCTCCGCGCCGATCATGGTGGTCGGCAATGCCGGCGACCCGGCGACGCCCGTGGCCGGGGCGGAGAGGATGGCCGAGAAGCTCGGCAGGGGCGTCGGCGTCCGCCTCACGGTCAAGGGCGAGGGTCACGGCACGTACGGGGTCAACGCGTGTGCGACGAAGGCCGTGAACGCCCACCTGCTGGAGGGCAGGCTCCCGGCGGACGGCACGACGTGCTCGTAGAACACCGCCCCTAGAACACCGCCCGCAGAACACCGCCCCTGGACCGAACACCGCCCGCAGAACGCCCTCATGGAGCGGCGGGAAGGACGACGGGGGCGGCCCGCACGAAGCGGACCGCCCCCGTCGGAGCCCTGCGGTTCAGTACACCGGCTTGTGCGGCTCGACCTGGTGGACCCAGCCGATCACGCCGCCGCCGACGTGCACCGCGTCCGCGAAGCCGGCCGACTTCAGCACGGCCAGCACCTCCGCCGACCGGACACCCGTCTTGCAGTGCAGGACGATCTTCTTGTCCTGCGGCAGCCCCTGCAGCGCGCTGCCCATCAGGAACTCGTTCTTCGGGATCAGCCGGGCGCCGGGGATGGAGACGATCTCGTACTCGTTCGGCTCGCGGACGTCGATGATGTCGATGTTCTCGCCGCCGTCGATCCACTCCTTGAGCTGGCGGGGAGTGATCGTTGCACCGGCGGCCGCCTGCTGGGCCTCCTCGGAGACGACGCCGCAGAAGGCCTCGTAGTCGATGAGCTCGGTGACGGTCGGGTTCTTGCCGCAGACGGCGCAGTCGGGGTCCTTGCGGACCTTGACCTGCCGGTACGTCATCTCCAGGGCGTCGTAGATCATCAGGCGGCCGACCAGCGGATCGCCGATGCCGGCGAGCAGCTTGATGGCCTCGTTGACCTGGATGGAGCCGATCGACGCGCAGAGCACGCCCAGGACGCCGCCCTCGGCGCAGGAGGGGACCATTCCGGGCGGCGGGGGCTCGGGGTAGAGGCAGCGGTAGCAGGGCCCGTGCTCGCTCCAGAAGACGGACGCCTGTCCGTCGAAGCGGTAGATCGAACCCCACACGTACGGCTTGTTCAGCAGCACGCAGGCGTCGTTGACCAGATAACGGGTGGCGAAGTTGTCCGTGCCGTCCACGATCAGGTCGTACTGGGAGAAGATCTCCATGACGTTGTCGGCCTCGAGGCGGCCCTCGTGGAGAACGACGTTCACGTAAGGGTTGATGCCGAGCACCGTGTCCCGCGCGGACGCGGCCTTCGACCGGCCGATGTCCGCCTGGCTGTGAATGATCTGGCGCTGCAGGTTCGACTCGTCGACCTCGTCGAACTCCACGATGCCGAGCGTGCCCACACCGGCCGCGGCCAGGTACATCAGGGCGGGCGAGCCGAGGCCGCCCGCACCTACACAGAGCACCTTGGCGTTCTTCAGGCGCTTCTGTCCGTCCATCCCCACGTCGGGGATGATCAGGTGGCGGGAGTACCTGCGAACCTCGTCGACGGTGAGCTCGGCGGCCGGCTCGACCAGGGGTGGCAGCGACACGGGGTCTCCGTAGGTCGGTGGACATACGTGATCAGGCATACGCGAACGTCCTCGCAGGTGCGAGGTGCCCTTACCCGTAACACTGCCACGCCCTGCCTCATTCCGAGACACCAGGTCCGATGCGCGAGACGATCTCGTCCCAGTAGCCGGGCAGGGACTCCCACGGGTCCGCTTCGTCATGGTCCGTGCGGTCCGTGAAGTAGATGGTGCCCGCCCCCTGCCAGCGGGCGATGCGCAGCGCCTCGTCGAGGTGGGAGCGCGGCACGCCATGCACGAGGTGGCAGAAGCGCTCGGGCGGATGCTCCGCGGTCCACTCGGCGACCTGCGACCAGCGGTAGCCGGACCACGGGCCGGCGTAGGTCACCAACTGGTCGGCGAGGGCGGCATATCCGGAGCACGGGTGCGCGCCGTGCACGAACACCACGTACGCCCCGTCGAGCAGCGTCCGCAGCGCGCCGGCCACGCGCCGGGTCTCCGCGAGCCCCGCGGCGTCGGACGGGCAGCGGCCCAGCGCGAAGCCGTCCACCCGGTACCAGTTGAGGAAGCGCTGCGCGTCCGAGAGGAGTTCGCCGAACGGGCGGGAGCCGAACCCCGCGTCCAGGTGGCCCAGCACCCGAACGCCCGATGTGCGCAGCGGTACGGCGGCGGAGAGCCAGTACGGGTCCTGGCGGAAGCCGGGGCCGCCGCACGGGCCACCCGGCTCGCGCAGGGAGCTGCTGCCCATCACCACCCAGCCCAGCGGGAGCCCCGTCCGCTGGAGCCCGCCCCACTCGGCGGGGGCGACCAGCGGGTGCGCGAAGCCCGGCACGGCGAGCCGCAGCGGGGCCTTGCGGGCCGAGAGGGATCGGCGGTGCCCCGGCGAGATCAGATACGACACGCCGCCTCCATCCAGATGTCGGCCAGCGACTCCTCCAGGCCGATGCGGGGGCGCCAGCCGAGCCGGTCGCGGGCGGTGCGCACGTCGGCCTGCTGCCAGGCGCCGCAGCCGTCCGGGTAGGGGTAAGCGGGCGGGCTGCCCAGGTGCGGGTCGTCCAGCTCGTGCAGGGCGCCGCCGAAGCCCGCCACGCGTGCGAGGAGGGTCGCGGCGTCGCGCAGCCGCACGGCCCGCCCGGTACCGATGTTGACGGCGCCCTGCGCGGCGGACAGGGAGGCCGCGTGGACTGCGCGGGCGATGTCGCGGACGTCGACGAAGTCGCGCTGCACCCCCAGGCCCGTGAGCTTGAGTTCGTTGTCGCCGCTCTGCATCGCCCGGCGCATGGCCTCCGCGAGCCGGCCGAGCGGCGACCCGGCGGGCGTGCCGGGCCCGACCGGCGAGAAGACGCGCAGCACGATGGCGTCCAGGCCCGAGCCCAGCACCAGCTCGGTGGCGGCGAGCTTGCTCACCCCGTACGGGCCGCCCGGGCGCGGCACCGCGTCCTCCGCGGTGGAGGAGCCGGGCTGCGAGGGGCCGTACTCGGAGGAGCAGCCCACCTGCACCAGGCGCGCGCCGCAGCCGCTGCGGCGCAGCGACTCACAGATGGTGGCGACGGCGACGGTGTTGTGCCGGGTCAGCTCGCGCGCCCCGCCCCGGGTGGCGCCCGCGCAGTTGATCACGACGCCGGGGTGGACGGCGTTGAGGAAGCGGGTGAGCGCTCCGGGGCTGCCGCTCGCCAGGTCGAAGCGGACGTCCGCGTCGTCGCCGCGGCCGAGCGCGGTCAGCTGGACGGCGGGGTCGGCGAGCAGCCGGTCGGCCACGAACCGGCCGAGGTAGCCGTTGGCGCCGAGCAGCAGGACTCTCATCGGTCGTGCCCTCGCTCTCGCCCGGTGGTGCGCAGGGGGTGAACGGTCATCGTGCTTGCTCTCCTCTGACAGGGTGTGGGGTCACCGGGCGAGGGCTGTTCCCCCTTGTGTGCCCCTGTGCATCGGGCACGGGAGACGCCCCCAGGCGGACGGGAACGGCGGGACGGGGCGGGTGCGGGGCGTCCGCGTGTCCGTGGACCGAGGCCCGGGACAGCGCGGGGACGGCGTGCGCCAGCAGGGCGAGGGCCGGCAGGGCGCACGCCACGAGCGGCAGGGCGGCCGGCCCGAACGTGCTCGCCGCCCGGCCGACGGGCCACCGCAGGGCCTCGCAGCCGGGCAGCCGCGCCGCGAGCAGCGTGCCCAGGGGTACGGCCTCGGCCAGGGCGGCGGCGAGGGTGGCGGCGACGGCCGGCCTGGCCAGGCCGTGCGCGGCGAGCAGCCGGGCGAGGAAGAACAGCCCGCCGAGGGCGGCCACCGCCGTATAGGCCAGGGCGGGCGGGGTGGTGGCGCCGAGCGGGCCGCCCGTGGGCAGGGCCGTGCGCGCGGGCCACAGGAAGGCCAGCAGCGCGCCCAGGAACAGCGCCACCGCCACCAGGAGGGCGGGCCGCACCTGCCGGCCGAACTCCGCGAGCCCCCGGCTCACCGCGAGCACCCTGCGCGCCCGTGCGGTGAACCAGTGCGCGCACCAGGCCGCGGGTGCGATCGCGCAGGCCAGGGCGAGCGCGGTCGGGGCGGCGGCCGAGACGGCGACCGCCACGAGGGTGCGCCCGGCCAGTCCCCGGCGGCCGTGCAGCAGCAGGGTGACGAGCCAGTCGCCGGCCAGGGCGTAGGCGGCCAGCCACAGCCAGGCCAGGGTGCCGGCGGCTCCCCAGCCCCCGCGCAGCGCCGCGCAGGCGCCGGGGCCGTGTTCCCGCTCGGCCCGCCACGGGTCGTGCGGGTGTGCCGACGGCTGCCCGGGCGGCTCGGCGTCGCGCTCCACGCGCGCGTGCAGCTCTTCCGCCAGGGAGAACACGTCGCGGTGGCGGTACTCCGCCGCGACGCGGTCGTTGATGCCGCACTTCTCCAGGCCCGCGGCGATCTCCAGTGGGTGGACGGCCGCGGCGCACAGTGCGTGGTGGCGTCGCATGAGCGCCTTCACGGGGTCGGCCGGGTGCTCTCCGTCCGGAGCGTGCGCGGGGGGTCCGGCTATGCCGACGGGGGTCGCGGTGGCGCCGGTGGGTCGCAGCGATGTGGTCATGGGCGCCCCGCCCAGGTGGGGGAGGCGGAGCGCGGGGAGGCGGTGAGCGGCGGCTGGGACCCCGCGGCGTGGGAGAAGGGGACGGACGGGTCGGGGGCGGTGTGCTGGACGGGGGCGCGGGAGAGGACTTCGAGGTAGACGGCGCCGAACGCGGACACGTTCTGCTCGACGGTGAAGAGTTCCTGGGCGCGGGCCCGGGCGGCGGCGCCCAGGCGCGCCCGGCGTCCGGGCTCGCGCAGCAGGGCCAGGCAGGCCTCGGCGAGGGCGCGCGGGTCGCGCGGGGGGACGATCAGGCCCGTGCCGCCGATGACTTCGCGGACGGCGCCGACGTCCGGTGACACCGTGGCCCGGGCGCAGAACATGGCCTCGGCGAGGGCCGTCGGGAAGCCGTCGAGGGCGCCGGAGAGGAGGACGACGCCGCCCCCGGCGTAGTCCTCGGGACCGCAGGCCGGCCCGTAGGTGACCCCTTCCGGGCTGTCGGCGGACTCCGGTGGTGCTCCGATGATGCGCAGCCGTACGCCCGGTTCGGCGTCCCGCAGTGCGGCGAGGGCCTCCCACAGGTGGGGCTCGGGCGGGCCGCCGGTCCACACCAGGGCCGGCCCGTGGTCGGCGCCCGGGCCGTCGTCCTCGCCCACGGCTTCGTAGAGGGTGGCGTCCATGCCGGGGTGGACGATGCGCAGCCGGGCGCGGTCGGCGCCGCACCGCTCCTGCCAGCGGCGGCCCTGCCCGTCGCCGGCGGTGATCACGGCGGCCTCGGCGTAGATCCGTGCGGCGAGCTGCCGGTGGAAGGCGGACAGCAGCGTCCGTACGGGCAGGGAGAGGCCCTCGGAGCCGGCCAGGCAGTACTCGCGCAGCCGGACCTCGTACTCGGTGACGAGCAGCGGTGTACCGAAGAAGCGTTTGGCCAGCAGGCCCGGGAGGGCGGCGGGGCCGGCGGAGGTGGCGTGGCAGAGGTCGACGGCGGCCAGGCCGCGGTCGCCGTCGGCGGTGCCGTACCAGTCGAGGGACAGCGGTCGCAGGGCGCGTTCGAGGAGCCCGGAGACGACGAGGAGGTCGGCGACCCGGGTGCCGTAGGCGGCGGGGTGGGCGCCGGGCGCGCGGCAGGCTGTCTCCAGAGCGCGCAGGGCCAGTTCGGAGCGGAGGGCCGCGGCGAGGCCGCCTTCGTCACGGGCGAGGTCGGCGAGTCCGTCGAGGCCGTCGGCGAAACGGTACGCCTGGTCGCCCGGCAAGGTGATGGCCGCGGCCACATCCCCGAAGTGGGCGGTGAACCGCCGCCGCTGGTCGCGTCCGTAGGAGCCGTACGCGCGCCCCGCGCACCCGGGCGCGGGACCGCCCCACAGGGGGGCCGCCCGGACCCGCCGGACGTTGCCCGGCAACGCGTGCCAACCGCTGTCCTCCTGGCGGGCGCTGCGGCTCAGGACGTAGAGCTCGAAGTCGTGCTGGCCGAGCCCGCGTACCAAGCGGTCGCACCACTCCCCGCCCTCGCCGGCGGCGTACGGATACCCGCCCTCGGAAAGCAGTCCCACACGCACGAACGCACCCCCGTTCTCCCTTGTCGGCAGCCGCCGTTACGGCAGCGGGGAGCACGCTATGCGCGCTTCCCGGTGGCGCGGCGGACGGTTGTCCGTCGCGCCACCGGAAGGGGTGAACAGGAGTGACTTTCCCGCAGGCGGGGCGTTGGATCGCGCTATGCGGCGGGGGTCCGGTGGGCCGTGCCCACGGCCGGGCGGCGGGGGGTGCCCAGCACCGGCACGGCGGCCAGCAGGCCCTGGGTGTAGGCGTGCCGGGGCTGTTCGTAGACGGTGTCCGCCGGTCCCTCCTCCACGATCTTCCCGCCCCGCATCACGACCAGCCGGTCGCTGACCTGGCGCACGACGGCCAGGTCGTGGGCGATGAAGACCAGTGCGAGCCCCAGGTCCCGCTGCAACTCGCCCAGCAGCCGCACGACCTGCGCCTGAGTGGTGACGTCCAGCGCGGAGACCGGTTCGTCGCAGACGATCAGCTTCGGCTCGGGTGCCAGGGCGCGGGCGATGCCCACGCGCTGCCGTTGGCCGCCGCTGAACTCGTGCGGGTAGCGGTGGTAGGCGCCGGGGTCCAGGCCCACGCGCTCCAGCAGTTCCCTTACCCGGGCCAGGATCTGAGCCTCACCCAGCTTCCCGGCGGCCCGCAGCGGGTCGGCGATGGACTCGCCGATGCTGCGGCGCGGGTTGAGGGAGGAGACCGGGTCCTGGAAGACCATCTGCAGCTCGCTGCGGAAGGAACGCAGCTCACGGTCCTTCAGGGCGCCGATGTCGCGGCCGCGGTAGTGCAGCTCGCCGCCGGTGGGCTCCAGCAGGCGCACCAGCATCCGGCCGAGCGTCGTCTTGCCGCTGCCGGACTCGCCCACCACGCCGACGCTCTCGCCGGCGCGTACGGTCAGCGACACACCGTCCACGGCGGTGACGGTCCGCCTGCCGCGCCCGAACTCACGCCGCAGTCCGGTGGCTTCGAGGAGCACGGAGTCGTCGGACCCGGCCCTGCGCGTGCTCTGCCTGCGCATGTTCACGCGCGGGACGGCCGCCAACAGGTCGCGGGTGTACGTCCTGGCCGGCGCGTCGAGGATGCCGTGCACCGGGCCGTGCTCGACGGCCCGGCCGTCCTTCATCACCAGCAGTTCCTCGACGTTGCCGGAGGCCACGCCCAGGTCGTGGGTGACCAGGATCAGGCCCATGCCCGTCTCCTCGCGCAGCTCGCGCAGGAGGCCGAGGATCTGGGCCTGGACGGTGACGTCCAGGGCGGTGGTGGGCTCGTCGGCGACCAGCAGCCGGGGTTCGCAGGCCAGCGCCATGGCGATGAGGGCGCGCTGGCGCATGCCGCCGCTGAACTCGTGCGGGCGGGAGCGGGCGCGGCGGGCCGCGTCCGGGATGCCCACCCGGTCCAGGACCTCCACCGCGCGGGCGCGGGCGGCCCGGCGGGAGACGTCGCGGCGGTGGACGCGGTGGACCTCGGCGATCTGGTCGCCGATGGCCTGGTACGGGTCGAGGGAGGAGAGCGGGTCCTGGAAGACCATGGCCGCCACCGGGCCCCGCAGCCTGCGCAGTTCGGCGTCGTCCGCCGCCAGCACGTCGTGGCCCCCGACGCGCACGGAGCCGGTGACGCGGGCGCCGGTACCCCGGTGCAGGCCCAGCAGCGCGTACGCGGCCGTGGACTTGCCGGAGCCGGACTCGCCGACGATGCCGAGCGCCGCGCCGGGCGCCAGGGCGAAGGAGAGGCCGTCCACGGCCCGTACGGGGCCGTCGCCGGCGCCCGGTGCGGCCGGGAAGGCGACGGACAGGCCGTCCACCGCGACCAGGGGTTCGGTCGTCATCGCAGGGCCACCCTTCGGTCCGCGACGGCGTAGAGCACGTCCGCCGCGATGTTGGCGATGACGACGGCGGTGCCGGTGACCATCACCACGGCGACGACCACGGGCAGGTCGAGGCTCGTGGTGGCGTGCACGAGCAGCTGCCCGATCCCGGGCAGGCCGAACATCATCTCGGTGAGGACCGCGTTGCCGAACATCGACCCGAAGTCGGCCGCTGTCAGCGCGATGACGGGCGCGAGCGCGCCGCGCAGCGCGTGCCGCCCGATGAGCGACCGCTCGGCGACCCCGTAGGCGCGGAAGGTGCGGATGTGGTCCTCGGCCAGCGTCTCCAGCAGGGAACTGCGGGTCAGCCGGGCGTACTTCGCCGATTCCAGCAGCCCGAGCGCGGCCCACGGCAGCAGCATGTTCCAGGCCCACTGTTCGGGGTCCTCGGTCAGCGGCACGTAGGACGGGAAGGGCAGCCACGCCAGGTAGGCGCAGAACAGCATCAGCAGGCCGAGGCCGCTGATGAAGACCGGGGTGGCCGTCCCGGCGAGCGTGAGCCAGGTCAGCACCCGTTCCGTCACCCCGCCGCGGCGCAGCGCGGACAGCAGGCCGGTGCCGGTGCCCAGCAGCAGCCACACGGCCATGGCCCCGACGGCCAGGGAGGCGGTCGCGGGCAACCGCTCGGTGATCATGCCGGTGACCTGCTGGTCGTTCTGGTACGACAAGCCGAAGCACGGTGCGTCGCAGTGCAGCACCCCGGCGCCGGCGGAGTAGTCGTGCCCGGCGACGATGCCCTGCAGGAAGTGCCAGTACTGCACGTACACGGGGTCGCCGAGGGAGAGCTGCTCGCGGACCTGGGCGATCTGCGCGGGGTTGCAGCGCGGGCCGCAGGCCAGGCGCGCGGGGTCGCCGGGCGCGATGTAGAAGGTCGCGTAGACGACGGCGGACAGCACGAGGACGACGACGAGTGCGCCTGCGGCGCGCCGCAGGAGGTATCCGGTCATGCCGCGCCCCCCGTACGCGCCTTGCGCCGGCTCCTGCCGACGCCGAGCCGTGAGGCCTCGCGCGGGTCGAGCGCGGTGCGCACCCCGTCGCCGAGGACGGTGAAGGCGAGCGTGGTGACGAACAGCAGGAGCGCCGGCAGCAGCACGTACAGGGGGTCCGCGCGGAACCACGTGGTGGCGGACGAGAGCATGTGGCCCCAGGAGGGGGTCGGGGGCTTCACGCCGACTCCGAGGAAGGACATGCTCGCTTCCAGCACGATGTTGGTCGGCAGCAGGACGGCCGCGTAGGTGATCACGGGCGCGGCGAGCGAGGGCAGCAGTTCGCGCCGGGCCACGCGCAGGGTCGAGGCGCCGGTCAGCCGGGCGGCCGAGACGAAGTCGAGTTTCTTCAGGCTCAGCGTCTGGGCGCGGACGAGCCGTGCCATGCCGCCCCACTGCAGCAGTCCGATGGCGACGGCGAGCAGCACCGGGCGCGGGAAGTCGGCCGGGACGACGGCCATCAGGGCGATGGCGAAGACCAGCAGGGGCATCGCCACCATCACATCGGTGACGTGGGTGAGCACGCTCTCGACGAAGCGGTTGCCGAGCGCGGCCGCCAGGCCGGTGCCGACGCCGATCAGGATCTGGACGAGGGTCGCGCCGACGGCGACGAGCAGCGAGACGCGGGCTCCGTAGAGGAGGCGTACGAACAGGTCGCGGCCGGTGCCCGGTTCGACGCCCAGCCAGTGCTCGGCGCTGACGCCGCCGAAGCCGCCGAGCGGCACGCCGCCGCGCGCCGAGTCGACGAGGGTGTCGTGGTAGGCGTTGGGGTCCTGGCCCTCGAGCGCGGCCAGCAGGGGCGCGGCGACGGCGAGGAGGACGAGCAGGCCCAGCACGGCGGCGGCCGCGAGCGCGGACTTGCGCGCACGCAGCCGCCGCCGGACCTGCCGGGCGCCGGAGGCGGGAGCGGCTCCCGCCTCCGGTTCCTGGGTGATGAGGAGGTCCGTCACTTGACCGCGACCTGCGAGACGTCGAGGACACCGGTCCAGTTGCTGATCAGGACGTTCTTCACGTCCTTGCCGACGAGGCGCTTGTAGACCGGGTGGAAGAGCGGCACGGTCAGGGCCTGCTCGCCGATCTTCCTGTCCAGGGCGCCCCAGCGCTGAGCGGCGGCGTCATGGTCGGTGATCTTGTTGATCTCGTCGATCTCGTCGTTGATCTTCGCGTCGTCGAGCCGGGAGGCGTTGAAGTTGTAGCCGTCCTTCACGATCTGCCGGCCGTCGAAGACGGGCGCGAGGAAGGGGCCGCCGGAGGGCCAGTCGGCACCCCAGTGGGCGAGGAAGAGGCCCGGCTGCTTGTCGACGCTGTGGACCTTCTCCTCGTAGTCGTTGTCCTCCAGGCCCTCCAGCTTGACCTTGATGCCGGCGTCCTTGAGCGCGGCCTGGAGTGCGGTGGCGATCTCCGGGCCGGTCTCGAAGTTCTGGGCGGTGGAATGGGTGAGGGTGATCTCCAGGCCGTCCTCGTGACCGGCCTCCTTCAGCAGCTGCCTGGCCTTGGCGGCGTCGCCCTTGGCACCCGCCGGGAAGTGGTCGTAGGCCGTGAAGCCGAAGGACTTCTGGCCGGGCAGGAAGGTCGTCGCGGGCTCCGCGAGCGAGGAGCCGCCGGCGGCGTTGACGACGCTGGTGCGGTTGACCGCGTAGGAGACGGCCTCGCGCACCTTCGGGTTGTCGAACGGCTTGGCCTTCGGGTTGAACGCCAGGTAGTTCGTGTAGCCGAAGTGGCCTGTACCGACCCGGCCGGCGAGCTTCTTGTCGCCCGAGACCTGGGCGAGTTCGGCGGGGCCGAGGTTGGTGTCGGTGGTCACGGCGGCGGCGTCGGCACCGGAGCCGGTGGACAGCCGCTGGTTGATGACCGCCGAGGACAGGCCGGACCTGACCTCGATCCGGTCGGGGTAGGCGTGCCGCTCCTTGTCGGTCTCCTCGGACCAGTTGGAGTTGCGCTCAAGGGTCAGCTGCTCGCCGTCGCCCACGTTCTTGACGACCTTGTACGGGCCGGAGGAGACCGGGTGCTCCGCGTACTTGACGCCCGTGTCCTTGGCCTTGGGCACGGGGGCGAACTGGGTGGAGGTGGCGAGGTAGGGGAAGTCGCCCTCGGGCTTCTTCAGGCGGAAGACGATGGTCTTCCCGTCGGGCGTCTCGATGGAGTCGAGGCCCTTCTTCTCACTGTAGGGGCCCTGGTACGTGTCACCGCCGATCAGCCAGTCCCGCAAGTAGGGGGCGCCACCGGAGAGTTCGGCGGCGAAGGAGCGCTCGACGCCGTACTTGACGTCGGCGGAGGTGATGGGCGAGCCGTCCTCGTACTTCAGGCCGTCCTTCAGCTTGAACGTCCAGGTCTTGGCGTCGTCGCTCGGGGTGCCGGTGTCCGTGGCGAGGTCGGGGACGACCTTGGTGCCCTCGGCCCCGTTCTCACGGTTGCGGGTGGTGAGCGTGCGGTAGACGAGGGAGGGGATGTTGCCGCCGCCGGAGGTGTAGAGGCGGGCGGGGTCGAACTGCTTCTGCGGCGCCCTGTTGAGGACGGTGAGCGTGCCGCCCTTCTTGGGCGCGCCCTCGGCGCCGCCGTTCCCGGCGTCGCCGCCGCTCTTCTCCGGGCCGCACGCCGCCGCGCCGCCGACCAGGACCACACTGACGGCGGCAGCGGCCACCCGACGGGATATGACGGACATGTGACGCATGACAGGTAAAGCCTTTCGCGGAAAGCGACGGGGTGCCGGTGAAGGAGGGCAGGAAGCACCCGCGGAAGGCGGTTTCAGGAAGCGCACGGAGCGCTGGACCGCCCCCGGCGGACGCGACGCTGCCGGGCAGCGCGCAGGGGCGCGGGGGAAAGAGCGGTCTCAGCGACAGAGGATGTCGGCGACTGCGTGCACGGCCACGCCGATCAGCGCCAGCTCGAAGCCGGCGATCTCGGAGGCGTGGTGGTGCGACATGCGGAGAAGACTGAACGAATTTTCGCCCCGTGGCAAAGGTGTCTCACATGGAAAGACGCCAGGTCTCAGGAAGTGGGACGAGGGTCGGGGCCGGGGAAGGGCCAGGCGTTGGGGCGGCAGGTCCTGCCGTCGGTCGTCAGGAACTTCGTCTGCTGCATCATCACCGGCGCGAGGGCGTCCTGCGCGCTGCAGGACTCGTGGTCGTGGCCGAGGCGGTGACCGACCTCATGGTTGATCAGCATCTGCCGGTACGCGTGCATCTCGTCGCCGTAGGTCTGCGAACCCTGGGCCCACCGGTAGGCGTTGATCATGACACGGTCGGTCGCGGCGGAGTCGCAGGAGACGTTGTCCTCGGTGGTGTCCAGGCCCGACTTGGCACACCAGGTGGCCGTCGTCCGGGGGCTGGCGAGGGTGACGACGAAGTCGGTGTCGCCCGAGGAGACGCGCTCGAACGTGCGCCTCTCGCCGTGGCCCCAGCTGCGTTCGTCGTTGAGCGTGCGGTGCACGGCCTCGGCGAAGAGGGCGCCGTCGAGCGGCAGCCCCTTCTCCACGTCAACGCGGTAACGAAGGACATCACCCTTACCGGGAGCCTTGTCCTCGCCTCCCACGGCCTCGAATTCACCCGAAGCGCCCGCCTGCGCCTCCAGTGGGTACTTCTTCGCCATTTTCTGCTCGTACGTGACGGGCACCTCGGCGCCGCCGTTGGGCGTGGGTCTGCTGTCGGAGCGCGAGGCGATGTCCGCCTCCGGGCGCTTGCCGACGTCCGCGGAGTGCGCCTGCGCCTTGCCGTCCGCGCTCTCCTGCACCTGCCCGGCCACCGTGACGGCCAGCACGGCGGTCACCAGCGCGGCGGCGACCCCGGTCACGGTCCGCGCCACCCTCCTGCCGGGGACGCGGGACGCACCGGCGGTGCCGGCGCGCCGGGAGCCGTCGCCCGCGGTGACGTTCCGGCCGCTCACGCCGCCGGGCATGGGCACCCGGGTGTGGGTGACGGCATCGTCGGAGCCATCGGAGGAGCCCCCGGCGGCCCCGGGAGTCGTGCCGCCGGGCATGAACCCGGTCGTGAAGTGAGTGTGACCGGCGGGTACGGCGGGGGCGGCGCCCGCCGCCTGTGCGCGCTGGGCGCCGATGACGCCCCAGCCGAGCACCGCGTCGCGCTGCTCGGGGTGACCGCCGCGCGCGGACGGGCGGGCGGTCTCCTCCTGACCGAAGCCCGGGCCGGAGCCCGAGCCGGACCCCGAGCCGAGGCCCGCGGTGTAGCCCGCGTCGTAGTCGGGGCCGAACCCGGCGTCGAAGTCGGCCGCCAGCTCCGCGGCCTCGACGCCGGAGGTGCCGCCGCGCCTGCGCCCCGGGCCCGGGCCCGGCACGGCGGACGCCGCCCCGGGGTTGGCGCGGCCGTGGACGGCGGGGCCGCCGTCCGGGGCGCGGCGGCGGCCCGTACCGGGAGCGGCGGCAGCGGCGGACCCACGAGGGGCCCGGTCGGCGCGTGCGCTGTGTTTACCCACGGGGCGGGGCGCTCCGTTCAGATGTCGTGGCGGTATCCGCGAGCAGTTCCCGGAAGGCGCGAGCCACCACGTCCGGGTCCTCCATCATCGCGACATGACCCGCTTCGAGAAGCGTCAGCAGCCGCGAGTCGCGGAATGCCTTACTCGCGCGGCGGGCCATACGGATGGAGACGAGCTGGTCGCGCACTCCGTACACGAGCAGAGTAGGGGCAAGCACCTTCTCCGCCTGGCGCCACAGCGAATGCTGTCCGCCGAGTGTGTACGCGTCGACGAGGCCGCGCGCCGAGCGGCCCATGACCTCCCAGAAGTAGGGGAGCTCCAGGCGCCGCTCGTACTCGGCGACGGCCAGGGCGAACCCCTCGGGCGTCACCCGGGCCGGGTCTCCGTAGCAGAGGGCGAGCACCTCGCGCGTGCGGCGCTCGGGGGTCCAGTCCTTGGTCGCGCGGGCGAAGAAGGAGACGATGCCCGGCACGGCGAGGAGCGCGGTGGGCACCGCCGTGCGCTGGGGGCGCAGCTCGGGCAGGGCGGGCGAGACGAGCGTGAGGGTGCGGACGAGGTCCGGGCGGACGGCGGCCACGCGGGTGGCGACGGCGCCGCCCATGGAGTTGCCGATGAGGTGGACGGGACCGCGCTCGACGGCGTCGAGGTAGCGGATGACCACGCGCGCGTACCCGGTGATGGAGTAGTCGCCGTCCTCCGGCGGCGGCGCGTCGCCGAAGCCGGGCAGGTCGAGCGCCTCGCCGTCGACGACGTCCGCGAGCCGTTCCATGAGCTCCGACCAGTTCTGCGAGGACCCGCCGAGGCCGTGGACATAGAGGGCGGGCGGCAGCGGCCTGCCGGGGGCGTCGGCCGGGGGCCGGGAGCGCACGGTCAGCGTGAGCCCGGGCAGGGCCACCGTGCGCAGCTTCTCGCCCTCACTGACCCGCGAGGAGCGCGCTGGGGGCACCACGGGTACGGCGCGGGCATCCGGCGACTCGGTCGAAGACATGCGGGCAATGTTACGAGACGATCACGCCCGAACCTTTGTGGTGGCGGTCACAGATCGTCTGGCGGTGCGGAGCAGCGTCTCCTAGGCTGCCTACTAAGGAGTACTCAAGGAGTACCAAGGGCGCTCTTCTCGGATGCTGGAAAGGGATTCCGCATGCCTGTCGACCCGACCGATCCGGACACCTTCGAGGAGGAGGTGGATGCCACGGAGATCGACGTCGAGGCCCCCGAGGCCGACGCCGCCGAGCAGCACGCGGACCTCGCGCCGCGACACGACGATCCCCAGTCGGACATCCACCCGGACACGGCGAACGAGGCCGACCGCGCGGAGCAGGCGCGGGTGGTGGAACTGGACGAGGACGACTACCGCTGAACCGGGCGGGGACGGCTGCCGCCGCCGCGGCGTTCCGGCTCGGCTGGGCGTCGTGTACCGATTGGGGGCTTTGTCGACTTCCCACAGCGTCCGGTCCGTGAAATTCTCCGCTCCGACCACGCACGGCCCGGTTACCCAAAAGTACGATGGCGGGCGGTGCACACCGTGCACGGAACAATCATGGGAGGCGGCGTGACAGCCATCGAGCAGACCGAGGCGCGCCCGCGAGGCACGCGCCTGCCGCGCCGAGCCCGACGCAACCAGCTCCTGGGCGCCGCCCAGGAGGTCTTCGTGGCCCAGGGGTACCACGCGGCGGCGATGGACGACATCGCCGAGCGCGCGGGCGTCAGCAAGCCGGTCCTGTACCAGCACTTCCCCGGCAAGCTCGACCTCTACCTGGCCCTGCTGGACCAGCACTGCGAGAACCTGCTGCAGGCCGTCCGCACCGCGCTCGCCTCCACCACCGAGAACAAGCTGCGCGTGGCGGCCACGATGGACGCCTACTTCGCGTACGTGGAGGAGGAGGGCGGCGCCTTCCGCCTCGTCTTCGAGTCCGACCTCACCAACGAGCCGGCCGTGCGCGAGCGCGTCGAGCGGGTCTCGCTGGAGTGCGCCGACGCGATCAGCGAGGTGGTCGCCGAGGACACCGGCCTGTCGAAGGACGAGGCCATGCTGCTGGCCGTGGGCCTGGGCGGCGTCTCCCAGGTGGTCGCCCGCTACTGGCTCTCCAGCGAGAGCGCGGTCCCGCGCGACACGGCGGTCCAGCTGCTGACGTCGCTGGCCTGGCGCGGCATCGCGGGCTTCCCGAAGGTCGCACCCGAGCAGCACTGATCCCCGAGCGTCATGCCCTGTGGCGTGTGTTCGCTGCGAGCGTGCGGGGCCGGGCCCGGCTCGCCCCCGTACCGGGCTAATGTGTGGAACGTACGGCGCGGCTGGCCGCGCACCCCTCCCCTGGGCTACGCCACGGGGACCGCACACCTTCGGAGGGACAGACCGTGGAGGTCAAGATCGGCGTGCAGCACGCGCCCCGCGAGATCGTTCTGGAGAGCGGGCTGGCTGCCGAGGAAGTGGAGCGCGCGGTGGCCGAGGCGCTCGCCGGCAAGGCTCAGCTGCTGAGCCTGGAGGACGACCGCGGCCGCAAGGTGCTGATCCCGGCCGACCGGCTGGCGTACGTGGAGATCGGCGAGCCGACCGTCCGCAAGGTCGGATTCGGCGCGATGTGATCGCGCGATGATCCTGACATGTCCGGCTCCGGCCGGACATGAACGGCGGGGCAACGGTGTGGAATTCACCGTGGCCCCGCCGTTGTCGTAGGCGCTGTTCGTATGTGACTGTCGTAGGTGACACCGGGATCGGCGACGAGGGTTGCTCGAAGCGGTCATGGGGTAAGACCGCTACGACCGATTTGCACCCCCTGCTTCTCGGCCACCTCACGGGAGGGAATGAGCATGATCCTCTGGGAAGCGCTCGGCTCGGTCCTCATCGGCCTCGCCGTCTCCTACGGAGCCCTGCGCTGGCTTCCCACGCGCTACGGACAGTTCCGCTCGCGGGTCCTCACCCTGTCGACCGGACCGGTCGCCGCACTGTTCGGCGCGCTGCTGGCCCACTCGGTGCTGGGACCCGGGCACGCCGTCGCCACGCTGGCGGTGTCCCTCGGCGTGGCCGTCGCGCTGCTCTCCCTGCTGCTGCGCCCCGCCGGCCGGGCCCGCCGATCAGCCACGGCTTGAGGCGGCGGGCCCGCAGGAATCCGGATCCGGCAGTGCTGCGCGGTGTCGCGACCGCGTCAGGCGGCCAGGCCCAGCGCGGCCATCCGCTTGGTGTGCGCCTCGGTGATCCGGGAGAACATCTTTCCGACCTCCGCGAGGTCGAAGCCACCGGCCACGCCGCCCACCAGCATCGTCGACAGTGCGTCACGGTCGGCGACCACGCGCTGCGCCTGCGAAAGCGCCTCCCCCATCAGCCGGCGCGCCCACAGCGCGAGCCGCCCGCCCACGCGCGGATCGGCCTCGATCGCGGCGCGCACCTTCTCGACCGCGAACGAGGCGTGCCCGGTGTCGTCGAGGACGGTCAGCACCAGCGCCCGGGTGTCGGAGTCCAGGCGGGCCGCGACCTCGCGGTAGAAGTCACTGGCGATCGAGTCGCCCACATACGCCTTGACCAGGCCCTCGAGCCAGTCCGAGGGCGCGGTCTGGCGGTGGAACTCGTCCAGCGCGGCCGCGAAGGGCTCCATCGCGGCGGTCGGCGGCGCGTCCACGGCCTCCAGCCTGTCCCGCAGCCGCTGGAAGTGCTGGAACTCGGCCGCGGCCATCTTGGCCAGGGCCGCCTTGTCGTCCAGCGTCGGTGCCAGCTTGGCATCCTCGGCGAGCCGCTCGAAGGCGGCCAGCTCGCCGTAGGCGAGGGCACCGAGCAGGTCCACGACGGCCGCCCGGTACTGCGGGTCGGCGGAGGCCTGGGCCCAGTCCTGGGCGGCGATCCCGGTCTGCTGCCCGGCGTCGGGGGTGCCGGGCTCGATGGCGTTCTCTGGCGTGTCGGACGTCTCCATGCAGCGAACGATAGCCCGCTGTGCGACAGGACGAACCCCCTGGTCAGACAGTTCATCCTGATCCGGACACAGGATTGTCCGGACACACATGCGCCTTTCCGGGGTACAGTGCTAATAGGCCAGCCGAGTATTCGGCGGGCCGAACTCATGCTGTGTCTTCTGGAGGCCTGTCTTCAGGACTGCAGCGGATGCCCGGTCGGTGGCCCGATCGGCTTCCACAAAACCGACCGCCCTCCGCGCGGTACGTACGGGACGTACGCACACCAGGAGGGATCCGCTCGCGGCACGTGCGCTCGAGTGAAGGCAGTGGTCCCGCGCCAACCGGATGCTTCTGGCAACCGGCTCCCTACCGGCGCGGTCCGTACGTTCCCTTCGTACGACCCCCTTCGCCGCTCGCGCCGCGTCTCACAGAAGAGGCAAGATTCTGTCCACTTTCCGAGACCTTGGGATTCTGTCCGAAACCGCCGAAGCGCTCGAAGCTGTCGGCATCGTGAATCCGTTCCCCATCCAGGAGATGACGCTCCCCGTCGCCCTCTCGGGCTCCGACGTCATCGGCCAGGCCAAGACCGGCACCGGCAAGACGCTGGGCTTCGGCCTGCCCCTGCTGGAGCGCGTCGTCGTCCCCGCGGACGTCGAGGCCGGCCGGGCGAAGCCCGAGCAGCTGACCGACGCCGCGCAGGCCCTCATCGTGGTGCCCACCCGTGAGCTCTGCCAGCAGGTCACCAACGACCTCCTGACCGCCGGCAAGGTCCGCAACGTGCGGGTCCAGGCCATTTACGGCGGTCGCGCCTACGAGCCCCAGGTCGAGGCGCTCAAGAAGGGCGTCGACGTGATCGTCGGCACGCCCGGCCGTCTGCTCGACCTCGCCGGCCAGAAGAAGCTCAGCCTGGCGCACGTCAAGGCGCTCGTCCTGGACGAGGCCGACGAGATGCTGGACCTGGGCTTCCTGCCCGACGTCGAGCGCATCATCACGATGCTGCCGGCCAAGCGGCAGACGATGCTGTTCTCGGCCACCATGCCGGGCGCCGTCATCTCGCTCGCGCGCCGCTACATGTCGCAGCCCACGCACATCCGCGCCACCTCGCCGGACGACGAGGGCCAGACCCACGCCAACATCGCCCAGCACATCTTCCGCGCCCACAACATGGACAAGCCGGAGATGGTCGCCCGCATCCTGCAGGCCGAGGGCCGCAACCGCGCGATGATCTTCTGCCGCACGAAGCGGACCGCCGCGGACATCGCCGACCAGCTCCTCCGCCGCGGCTTCGCCGCCGGCGCGGTCCACGGCGACCTCGGCCAGGGCGCCCGCGAGCAGGCGCTGCGCGCCTTCCGTAACGGCAAGGTCGACGTCCTGGTCTGCACGGACGTCGCCGCGCGCGGCATCGATGTGGACGACGTCACGCACGTCATCAACTACCAGACCCCCGAGGACGAGAAGACCTACCTGCACCGCACCGGCCGCACCGGCCGCGCGGGCAAGGCGGGCACGGCCATCACCCTGGTCGACTGGGACGACATCCCGCGCTGGAAGCTCATCAACAAGGCGCTGGAACTGCCCTTCGACGAGCCGGAGGAGACGTACTCCACGTCCCCGCACCTGTACGAGGCGCTGGGCATCCCCGCCGGCACGAAGGGCATCCTGCCCCGCGCCGAGCGGACCCTGGCCGGGCTCGACGCCGAGGTCCTCGAGGACCTCGGCGAGCCGGGTGGCCGCGGGCGCGGCCGTGACGGCGGCCGCGGCCGTGAGCGCGACCGTGACCGTGACCGTGAGCGCGTCCAGGAGGAGCGCCCGGCCCGTACCCCGCGCCAGCGCCGCCGTACGCGCAACGGCGCGCCGGTCTCGGCCGTGGAGGGCACTCCGGTCGCCGGTTCCGGCGAGACGGCCGCCCCCGCGTCCGGAGCTCCGGAGACGCCGGCACGGCCGCGCCGTCGCCGCCGTACGCGCAGCGGTGCGGGCTCGGCTCCGGCCGTGGCCGCGACGACGCCCGTGACCGAGCAGGCGCCGGCCGCATCGGCCCCGGCGGCGGAGCCGGAGGCTCCGGCCCGGTCGAGGCGGCGCCGCACCCGTGGCGCGGCGCAGGCGGCGCCCATGGCGGCCGTGACCGGCACCGAGGTCATCGAGGCTGCTGAGGCCGTAACGGCGTCCGTGCCGGCCGCCCGCGTGGCGGAGAGCGCTGTGGAGACGGCCGAGGCCGTCGACGTCGTGGAGGCGGCCGAGGCGAAGCCGAAGCGCACCCGCACCGCCAAGAAGGCCGTGGCCACCGTGACCGAGGTCGCCGAGGTCGCCGAGGTCGCCGAGGTCGCCGCAGCCGCCGAGGTCAAGCCGAAGCGCACCCGCGCCAAGAAGGCCGTCGAGACGGCCGAGGTCGCTGAGGTCGCCGAGGCCGCTGAGGTCAAGCCCAAGCGCACCCGCGCCAAGAAGGCCGTGGCCACCGTGACCGAGGTCGCCGAGGTCGCCGAGGTCGCCGCAGCCGCTGAGGTCAAGCCGAAGCGGACCCGCACGACGAAGGCCGCCGCCGCCAAGGCCGAAGCCGCCATCGACACCGCGGAGACAGCCGAGGCCAAGCCCAAGCGCACCCGCGCCAAGAAGGCCGTGGAGACGGCCGAGGCCGCCGAGATCGTCAAGACCGCCGAGGCCAAGCCGAAGCGGACCCGCACGACGAAGGCCGCCGCCGCCAAGGCCGAAGCCGCCGCCGACACCGCCGAAGCCGCCGAAGCCAAGCCCAAGCGCACCCGCGCCAAGAAGGCCGTGGAGACGGCCGAGGTCGCCGAGGTCGCCGAGGCCGCTGAGGTCAAGCCCAAGCGCACGCGGGCCAAGAAGGCCGTGGCCGCCCCCGAGGCCCCCGAGGCTGCTGAGGCGAAGCCGAAGCGCACCCGCACCGCCAAGAAGGCCGTGGCCGTCGAGGCCGAGCCGGAGGCGAAGCCGAAGCGCACGCGTGCCAAGGCCGCCACCGCCGAGGTGGCGGAGGCCGAGGCCAAGCCGAAGCGCACGCGCACGGTCAAGAAGGCCGAGGCGTAACCCGGGCACCGCACCGCATACGCGACGGCCGGTCACCCCCTGCGGGGTGGCCGGCCGTCGGCGTACCCGGCCCGTCGGGGCCGGCGGTGGATCACGCCGCGAAGCCGCCGTCCACCGCGATGGACGCGCCCGTGATGTACGCGCCCGACGGGCCCGCCAGGTGGGCCACCGTGTCGGCCACCTCCGCCGGGCGGCCGTAGCGGCCGAGCGCGGTCAGGCCGCTCTGCGTCCCGGCGGCCGGTCCGTCGGCCGGGTTCATGTCCGTGTCGACGGGGCCGGGGTGGAGGAGGTTGGCGGTGATGCCCCGGGGGCCGAGTTCCCGGGCGAGGGACTTCGTCAGGCCGGTGAGGGCCGTCTTGCTGGTGGCGTAGAGCGTGCCGCCGGGGAAGGCGGCGCGTTCGGCCATGCAGCTGCCGATCGTGATGATGCGGCCGCCCTCGCTCAGGTGGGGCAGCGCGGCCTGGGCCGCGAGGAAGGGCGCCCGGACGTTGACCGCGAGGACGCGGTCGACGTCCTCCAGGGACAGCTCCTCCATCGGCCCGAGCACGCCCGTACCCGCGTTGTTGACCAGGATGTCCAGCCGTCCGAACTCCGCGGCCGCCCCGGCCACCGCGGCCCGTACCGCCTCGGCTTCCGCCGCGTCGGCCCGTACGGCCAGGGCGCGGCCGCCGAGCTCCTTCACCCGGGCGACGACGTCCGCCGCCCGTGCCTCGTTCGTCCGGTAGGTGAGGGCGACGTCCGCGCCCTCCCGTGCGAGCCGGAGGACGACCGCCTCGCCGATGCCCCTGCTGCCGCCGGTGACCAGTGCGGCCTTGCCCTGAAGCGTGTTCATGTGCGTCATGGCCCGATCGTCGTCCGTACGGGCCCGCGGTTCCGGCGGTGATCGGACGTCGCGTTAGCCTCGTGGCATGAGCAGGCCGCCGTTCCTCACCTTGCCCGCGTGCGCACGCGCGTACCGCCTCACCACCCGGCGCGGGGAGTTCGCCGTGCACGACGCCCGGCCCGCGGCCGAGCCGCGCGGCACGGCGCTGCTCGTGCCGGGGTTCACGGGCAGCAAGGAGGACTTCGTCGCGCTGCTGGAGCCGCTGGCGGCGGCCGGGTACCGGGCCGTGGCCGTGGACGGGCGCGGACAGCACGAGAGCCCGGGGCCCCGTGATGTATTCGCCTATGCCCAGGGCGAGTTGGCGCAGGATGTTCTCGCGCAGGCGGCCGCTCTCAACGGTGGCACGGGGGGTGGCGTGCATCTGCTCGGGCACTCCCTGGGCGGGCTGATCGCGCGGGCCGCCGTGCTCGCCGATCCGTCACCGTTCCGCTCGCTGACGGTGATGAGCAGCGGGCCTGCCGCGATCTCCGCGTCGCAGCAGGCCCGTACGCTGCGCCTGATCCAGGCCCTGGGTGTGCTGGACATGGAGAGCGTCTGGCAGGAGATGCAGCGCGAGAACATCGAAAGCACGGCGAACGCGACCGCCGTCGACACCTCCCCGGCGCTCGCGGAGTTCTTGCACCGCCGCTGGCTCGGCACAGTGCCCGAACAACTGATGGCGACCGGGCGGCAGTTGACCGATGAGCCGGACCGCACCGCAGAGCTGGCGAAGGTGGAGCTGCCCAAGCACGTCGTCTCGGGGGCGCTCGACTACGCCTGGCCGGTGCCGGAGATCGACGCCATGGCCGAGAAGCTGTCGGCGCGGCGCACGGTCGTCCAGGGTGCGGGCCACTCCCCCAACGCCGAGCGGCCCGCCGCGACGGCGGAGGCCCTCATCCGCTTCTGGGACCTGGCCTGACGGCCCGGCCCGGCCCCGCGGCCGGCCGGTTCTAGCAGCCCGGCTTCACGGTCACCGTGAACAGTCCGCCCTCGCGGTCCCGCAGCGTCGCCTCGCTCCCCACCCGTGAGTGGGTGGGCTCGGAGACGACCGCGCCTCCCGCGGCGAGGGCCGCTTCCACGGCCTTCTCTACGTCGTCCACGCGGAAGAACACGTGCCAGCGCGGCCGGATCCGCGGGTCGGGGTCGGCCTCGACGGCGCCGCCGCGCAGGCAGGCGACCGTGCGCTCACCCGAGCGGACCGTCACCGCGTCGTCCTCGTAGCGGACCTCCAGGCGGTCCGGGCGGTCGACGGCCCAGTCGAAGATCTCACCGTAGAACATGGCCGCAGCGAAGGCGTCCCGGGTGCGCAGCTCCAGCCACGCCGGCGCGCCGCCGCTGCCGATGCGCCAGCCCGGCAGGTTCTTGCCCTCCCAGAAGCCGAACACGGCTCCGGCCGGGTCCGCGGCCAGCACGACGCGGCCGTCGCCCACCGCGAGCGGGCCGACGGCGACCGTACCGCCGCGCTCGCGGACCCGTGATGCCACCGTGTCGGCTTCGGCGACGGCGAAGTAGGAGGTCCAGGAGACAGCCATGCCCATGCGGCGTGCGGCGTCGGAGAGGCCGGCGACGGGTTTCCCGTCGGAGATCGCCACGACGAAGCCCTCGCCGAACGAGCCGGTGCGGAACCTCCAGCCCAGCACCGCGCCGTAGAAGTCCTTCGCGGCGGCGAGGTCCGCGGTCAGCAGGCTCACCCAGCAGGGCTGTCCCAGCCCCACCGTGCGGTCAGTGGCCGACATGGCCGATCGCCTCGTTTCTGTTCCGGAGTGCTGCGGTTCCCGCGGAGGTCGTACGCGGCGGCGGAGGCTGTCCGGCCGCGCCGCTGCCACCCCCCTGCCAGGGTTCCACTCGCGTCCCGCGCGCGCATTCCGGCGCGCGCGTGACGCGCCCGGTTCGTCCCGCGTACAACCCGGTCGGCTCGCGCGTCCGGGCGCGTGCCACGGTCAGTACTGGGTGCGCAGATGGTCCCAGAAGCCGTCGCGCAGGGCGCGCCGCAGGTCGGCGTGGCCGCGCAGCGACAGCCCGAGCAGCGCCTCGGCCTCCACGAGCAGCTCCTGGTCGACGGTGCCGGGCAGGTAGGGGTGCCCGGGCAGCAGTTCAGCGAGCGGGGCGCGGCCGCGCGAACCCAGCCACTGCGCCGCGACCTGGGCACCGACGAAGCGCACGTCGCCGCGGGAGGGGGCGGGGCCGGGCCGGGCCGGGGCCTCGCCGAAGGGCTCGTAGACGCTGCGCCGCGTCACGTAGGGCCGGCAGAATTCGAGGTCGAACGTGCGCTGGCTGTCGACCTCCCACAGCAGTGGCTCGGCCTGGTTGCGGCCGTCGACGGCCTCGATGCCCCACAGGTGGACGCGGGCGCCGTAGCCCTGTGCCGCCTCGACCGCCGAGACGAGGTCCTCGTCGCCGCCGATGAGTACCGCGTCGCTGATCGCGCGGTGCCGGGCGAGGGATTCGAGGTCGGTGCGGATGAGGGAGTCGACGCCCTTCTGCTGGTTGTTGGCGTTGAGGTTGCCGAGGCGGACCTTGACGTCGGGGAGCTCGGCGATGCTCTGCTGTTCGGTGGTGTGGATGCGGCGGCGGGCGCCGTCGTACCAGTAGACGCGCAGCAGCCGGCTGTCGGGGAAGATCGTGCGGGCCTTGTCGATGAATGCCTCGATCAGCCCCTCCGCGTCGAGGCCGAAGGCCCGCCGGTCCTCGGTGCCGGCGACGAGGCGGCCGGCGGCGGCGTAGGCGTAGCCGGCGTCCACGAAGACCGCGTGGGTGGAGGGGGTGGTCGCGACCTCGGCCAGCACGCGGGTGAGCAGCTCATTGGTGCGTTCGATGCCGGCGGCGATCTCGCCGAGGCCGGGGGGCCGGGGGCCGCCGGAGGGATGGTTCACGTCGCTCATACAGGTCTCACCAGCGTCAGTGGTTAGTCATGTTAAAAATTTCTTTAGCGTAGGGAATGTTTTCCACACTGCCCTCGTTGGACACATATGCAACGCGCGCAGCATCGTCGCCGCGCGCGTCAGTGTTCATAGTTCTCCTCAGGAGGATCAGACGAAGGGAGAAGCCTTGCGCTTCGAGATCATGCGCCTGGACGACGTCGACGGTACGGCCGTCGACAGCACCGTCGTGGACGCCGCCTCCGTCAACCGGATCGTGCAGCAGGCCGCCTCGATCGGCCAGCGCATCTACATCCGCCCGGCCCACTCCGCGGTCCGGTAACGCTCACGCGTGGCCCCGCGGACGGAACACCCCCGTACGGACAACCGTACGGGGGTGTTCCGCGTCGGGGATCAGTGACTGGAGATCACCTGGGTGATGCCGTTGATGATCTGCTGCACGGCCAGCGCGGAGAGCATCATGCCGGCGAGCCGCGTCACCAGCACCACGCCACCGTCCTTGATCACCCGGATGATCAGCAGCGAGTACCGCATCACCAGCCACAGCACCACGTGCATCGCCGCGATGGCCGCCCACACCGACACCTGAGAGGCGAAGGACTGTGCGTGCTGCACCGCGAGGATCACCGAGACGATCGCACCGGGCCCGGCCAGCAGCGGCATGCCGAGCGGCACGAGCGCGACGTTGACGTCCTTGGTCTGGGTGGGCTCCTCCGACTTGCCCGTCAGCAGGTCGAGCGCGATGAGCAGCAGGAGCAGTCCTCCCGCGATCATCAGGGCGGGCGTGGTGATGTGCAGGTAGTCCAGGATCTGCTGGCCGCAGATGCCGAATACGGCGATCACACCGAAGGCGACCGCCGCGGCCTGCCAGGCCATCCGCCGCTGGACCTTGGCGGGGCGGCCCGAGGTGAGGGCGAGGAAGATCGGCGTGATCCCGGGGGGATCCATGATCACAAAAAGGGTGAGGAAGAGGGAGCCGAAGACAGCGATGTCGAACACAGTGAGGGCCTTGCGGGAGTGGTGCGAGCAGGAGCGGGGAAGCGAAGGACTGCACGGGAGAGGGAGTGGCCTCGTACGGCCGGCCCGCGCGCGGTCCGCGAAGACGGCGACGAGGGCGTACGAACACCGTCACCCGCACGTGGACACACGCACGGGCGCGGGGTGAGGGGCGGTCAGCCGCCGGCGCCCGGGACGGGGAACGCGCCCGTTGCGCGGCGGGTGATCTCGCCGTAGATCTCCGGGTCGGTCGTGAACTCGCCGAGCCGGCAGGTCTTACGGCTGCCGTGGTAGTCGCTGGAGCCGGTGGTCAGCAGGCCGAGCTCGGCGGCGAGGCCGCGCAGCCGGGCCCGGGTGGGGGCGTCGTGGTCCATGTGGTCCACCTCGATGCCGTCCAGTCCGGCCGAGGCCAGCTCGGCTATCGCGCTCTCGGGCACACAGTGGCCCCGCTTGAGCGCCATCGGGTGCGCGAGGACCGTGACCCCACCGGCGGCCTTGACCAGGCGGACCGCCTCGAAGGGGTCGAGTTCGTGCTTCTCGGCGTACGCCCGGCCGCCACTGCCGAGCCACTCGGGGGTGAAGGCGTCGGAGACGCTGTCGATCACGCCGAGCTCGACCATGGCACTGGCCACGTGCGGGCGTCCCACGGCCCCGCCCGCGGCGAGCTGCGCCACGCGCTCCCACGCGACCGGGACGCCGAGCGCGTTGAGTTTGGCGACCATGGCCCGGGCGCGCGGTTCGCGGTCGTCGCGCACCAGCTCGCGCTCGCGCGCGAACTCGGGTTCCGCCGGGTCGAAGAGGTAGGCCAGCATGTGCAGGCTCATGCCGTTCCCGCCGTCGAGGCGGCACGACAGCTCGGCGCCGGTGACGAGGGTCAGGGGACGGTCGAGGCCGGCCAGGGCCGCGATGGCCTCGGCGTGGCCGCCGACGCCGTCGTGATCGGTCAGGGCGACGACGTCCAGCCCGGCGGCGGCCGCGTTGCGGACCAGCTCGGCGGGGGTGTCCGTACCGTCCGACGCCGTGGAGTGGGTGTGCAGGTCGATACGCACGACGACACGGCTCCCAACGGCGAGTGGAACGGGCAGGACCGCTTCAGGATAACTGTCGTTTCAACGATCGCCGTCGGCCGAGCCCCGCGGGCGCCCCGCACCCGGCAGTACGTACGACCGGTCGGCGTGGGAGAGGCCGGGGTCAGGGCGAGAGGATGCGGGGTGAGAGCGCTCCGCAGGGCAGCAGGTCCACCTCGGCTCCGGCGTCGCGCAGGTCGGTGAGCACCAGCTCGTCGTACATCAGCAGGCCCGAGTGCTCCGGCCAGACGACCGCCCACAGCCACAGCCCGCGGGCCTCGCCGGCGAAGACGGCCCGGTCGGCGGGCGCGTTGTCGACGTGCCACAGGGGGGTGGGGCGGCCGGCCGCGTGCACCTTGGCGTGCGGTGAGCGGTCCATGCGGAGGTTGCGGCCGGGGTCGGGGCCGTCGATGCCGGCGTAGCGCGCGCCGAGGCCCACGCCGAGCTCCTCCGCCACCAGCAGCAGCTCACCGGGGCCGCCCAGCGGGCTCGGCCCCGAGCAGGCGACGGCCGTCGCCCGCCCTCCGCTGCGGTCGTCGCCCGCGCAGGTCACACCGGTGAAGAGCCATCCGACGGGCAGCGGCCAGGGCATCCAGACCGGCACCCGGGCCCGGCCCACCACGACGGCCAGCGCCTCGACACTCGGCGGGACGACCGGCTGCAGAGGGTGCACCATGCCGTGCACAGCGCACTGCCAGGAGTCGGCGAAGAGACCGGGCGCTCGCACCCGGCCACCGCACTTCGGGCAACTGGGTTCGCCCCTCATAGCCTCCAACGGTCCTACCAGGCCGCCCTCCCGTCAAGGACGATCACCCGTCCGGAGTCGATGCCGTCACACCGTTCCGGCCTTCCCGCCGCCCCGGCCGGGGCGCGGATCAGCCGAGCGGCACCCCGGCCCGCAGCGGGTCGCGCAGGTCCGTGCCGTGCCGCAGCCAGCGCTCCTGGAGCGCGGCCGCGCCCTGGACGCGCTTCCAGGCGGCCTCGTTGGGCGTCATCGGCAGCAGGGGCAGGAAGCGGACGGGGTCCATGAGGTCGTCCAGCTCCAGGTCCTCCACGATGCCGCCGGGCTCCGCGACGAGGACGGACGTGAAGGGCGCGCCCGGCCACAGCGGCTCACCGGTGTCGAGCGAGGCGCCCGGCGCCACGACGAGGCCCTCGACCTGCGGGGAGGCGGCGAGCACCGCCAGCGGGCGGAGCACCTGATCGGTATCGGCCCGGCCGCCGCGGACCGTCAGGAGCAGCTCGGCGCGCGGGCCGCGCAAGGGGTCGGCGAGGGTGGCCGTGGGGTCGGTCATCGGGTGGGCGGACATGCCGAGCGTGGCGTAGCGGACGACGTCCGCGCCGTCGTCGGCGGCATGGAAGCGAAGGACTTCGATCCGGTCCGTGCCGAGGAAGGTCACCGCGGCGCGCGCGTCCGGCTCACCGAGTGCCATCACCAGCCTGGCCTCGACACGTGCGAGAACGTCTGACATGCAGTGAGCATAGAACGCGTATCGAACAGGCAAAGCGGGGCCTTGACGCGTCGCGCTACTGCTAGCCTTGGTTCGCCTTGACCTCTGGTCATGGCGCTACGTTCGTCCCCCAGCGGGGACCGGCCGGAGGAGGTGGGGCTGCGGTGGATCCTAGTCGACCGTGCAGTACCGACAGTTCTCCCGTCTTCCCGCTCCGGACGCGCGTCACCCCGTGACCTGAAGCCTTCCGTGCCCGGCCCTCCTGCCGGCGTCGTTTCCGGAAGTCCTTCCAACGCCCGCAGCATTTGGCGGAAGAGCGCCTGCCCTCGCTTTGTTCCGTGTTCTCTGCGAAGTTCTCCGCGAACTGCCGTCAGCTGTACGCACCGCACGAAGCGCCGCCCGATTTGCGGACGTAGCCAGCACCCCGGCCCCCGGCCACCACGTCTTCGTTTCAGGCAGCGTTGCGCCGCGCGCACCGGTTGACGGCCGGCCCGTGAAGGAGCCAGCCATGTCGATGATCCGTGACCTGCGTGCCGCCGTACGCCCCGCCCTGCGCCGGGTGCCCGTCCAGGGCGGTGGCTACGACCCCACCCGCGATCCCTCCGCCAGCAGCGCCGTCGTGGACTGCGCCGTCTACCGCGACGGCAAGCGCGCGAGCGACCACGTCAGCCCGGCCGAGGCCATGCGCCGGGTGCGCAGCGAGGGCGGCTTCGCCTGGATCGGGCTGCACGAGCCCGCGGAGCACGAGTTCACCGGCATCGCCCGGGAGTTCGGGCTGCACCCGCTGGCGGTGGAGGACGCGATCCACGCCCACCAGCGGCCCAAGCTGGAGCGGTACGACGACACGCTCTTCACGGTCTTCAAGACCATCCACTACGTCGAGCACGCCGAACTCACCGCCACCAGCGAGGTCGTGGAGACCGGCGAGGTGATGTGCTTCACCGGGCAGGACTTCATCATCACCGTCCGGCACGGCGGCCAGGGCTCGCTGCGCGCCCTGCGCCACCGGCTCCAGGACGACCCCCAGCTGCTCTCCAAGGGCCCCTCGGCCGTGCTGCACGCCATCGCCGACCAGGTGGTCGACGGCTACATAGCGGTCGCCGACGCCGTGCAGGACGACATCGACGAGGTCGAGATCGATGTCTTCTCCGACCCCGGCAAGGGCAGCCGGCGCGGTGGCGACGCCGGCCGGATCTACCAGCTCAAGCGCGAGGTCCTGGAGTTCAAGCGGGCGGTCACCCCACTGATGCGGCCGATGCAGCTGCTGAGCGAGCGGCCGATGCGGCTGGTCGAGCCCGACATCCAGAAGTACTTCCGCGACGTCGCCGACCACCTCGCGCGCGTGCACGAGCAGGTGGTCTCCTTCGACGACCTGCTCAACTCCATCCTCCAGGCCAACCTCGCGCAGGCGTCCGTCGCCCAGAACGAGGACATGCGCAAGATCACCTCGTGGGCGGCCATCTTCGCCGTCCCGACGATGATCGCCGGGATCTACGGCATGAACTTCGACCACATGCCGGAGCTGCACTGGAAGTACGGCTACCCGGCGGTCATGGCCGTCACGGTCGCGATCTGTGTGACGATCCACCGGGGCTTCAAGCGGAACGGCTGGCTCTAGCGAGCCTTCCTCAGACCCCGGTCTCCGGGACGACGGGCGCCCGCCTGCGGTCACCCATGATCACGAGAACCAGGCCCGCCATGATCACGACGAGTGCGGGGTAGGACGCGGCCGGCGGCAGCTGGCCCAGCCAGAGCGCCGCGATCAGTGCCGCGCCCGGCGTCTCCAGCAGGATCGCCGTGGAGGTGACGGAGGGGCCGAGGCCCTTGACCACCCTGTTGATCAGTGAGTGGCCGAGCAGCTGCGCGGTGAGCGTCAGGACGGCGAGTTTGAGCCAGGCCTCACCGCTGTAGCCGCCGAGCGGGGTGCCCGAGACCAGGCAGACGGCCAGGAGCAGCACGGTCGTGGTGGCGTAGCAGACGTAGGAGTACGCGATGGTGCCCACCGTCCGGCGCACCTGCGCGCCCAGCAGGACGTACCCGGCCGCCGCCATGCCGCCCGCGAGGGCGAGGGCGTCCCCGGCCAGGGCGCGGGGGGACAGGGACAGGTCGACGCCCGTCAGGATCACCACGCCGAGGAAGGCGAGCCCGGTGCCCGCCCACACGAGCGCGGGCGGACGGTGGCCGCGCAGCCGCAGCAGCAGCGTGGTCCAGATGGGGGTGGTGGTGACCAGTGCGGTCGAGGAGGCGACCGAGGTCATGTGCAGGCTCGGCAGCCATACGCCGAAGTGCAGGGCGAGCAGCGCCCCGGCGGCGACGGCGAGCAGCGCCGCCCGGCGGCCGATGGCGCGCAGCTCGTGGCGGTGGCGCAGCAGGGCGAGGGGGGTGAGCGCGCCGACGGCCATGGCGTTGCGCCAGAAGGCGATGGCCAGGGCGGGGGCGGCGGTGGCCGCGATGAGCGGCGCGGAGAGGGAGACGGCTGCGACGGCCGTCGCCAGCAGGAGCAGCTCCGTACGGGCGGAAGGGGGCGCCGCCGTCGCGTCGGGGGCCTGCGCGGCCCGGGCATTCCGCGCGGCTTGGGCGGTCGGTATCGCTTCACGGCGCGTATGGGCAGCACTCACTCCCCTAGCGTAGGCCCGGGTATCCCGCCCAGTAACTGGAAGGGGGCCTTTAAGGTAAGCCCATGACCATGACGCAGGCGCTGATCGAAGAGGCCACGAAGAAGTCCGGTCTCATCTGGGTGCAGGGCCCGGCCGGGCCCAGCCGCGCGCTGTGGCACGTCTGGCACGAGGGTGGCGCCCACATCGTCGGCGGCCCCGGCGAGCAGCCGGTGGAGGCGCTGGGCCTGGTGGACGGCGGCACGGCGACCGTCACCGTCCGCAGCAAGGACAAGGGCGGGCGGCTCGTCACCTGGACCGCGGACGTCAGCGAGCTCCCGGCGCGCGGCGAGGCCTGGACGGCCGCCGTGGCCGAGCTCAAGGCCAAGCGCCTGAACGCGCCGGACGCGGAGCGGCTGGAGGACCGCTGGGCCCGGGACTGCCGCGTTCTGCGCCTGTCGCCGTCCGGCACCACGGTGGAGCTCCCGTCGGACTCCCTGACGGCGGCGCCCCTGCCCACGTCGGCGACGACCCGCCACCCCATGCCGGCAGCGCTCCCCAAGCTCCTGCGCAGGGGCCGCAAGGGCCGCTAGCCAGGGCCTTCCGACGGCGGCGAACCGGCCGCGCACCGGGACAGCGCGGCCCCCACCGGCGGAAGGGCGACGGACCACGCCGCGGCTGCGGCGCGCACCCACCTCGGCGCAGCCCGGCGGTGCCCGGCCGGCCCGCATGGAACGCCCCGGGGCCGCAGCCCCCACAACACCGCACGCCCCCGCCGCAGCGGCGGACACGACCACGGCCGAGCCCAACCCCCCGCACCGCCCGGCCAGGGCAAAGGCACCGCCCGGCCACGGCAGGCGCTCAGCCCCCGCTGGGGATGTGCAGCTGTTTGCCGTAGTCCACGGTCTGCTCCTTCGCCGGGACGGCGAGGGCGAAGTCCTTGCCCCAGCTGTCCAGCTCCAGCTGGCCCGCGCCGCCCGCGCGCTGCACCCGCAGGGGATAGGGCGTGCCGGTGAGGGAGACGTCGAGCGTGCCGCCGCCGCCCTTCGCGCCGGTGACGCGGATGGTGCGGACGCCGCCGACCGCGCCGTGCTCGCCGCGGGCGAGCGTGCCGTGCAGCCCGATGAGGCCGTCGAGGAGGACGTCCTTGTCCGTGAAGCCCTTGAGCTGCTGGTACGAGGGGTCGTCGGCGGGCACCTTGACGTACTTGTCGTCGAGCTTGCCGGCCGCCGCCGCGGCGTCCGCCTTCGCCGTGGGCGCGGCGGGGGAGGGCGTGGCCCCGCGGGCCCAGAAGCCGGCGGGAGCCTTGAGGTACAGCTCGTCCCCCACCCGCAGCAGCTCGAACGCGCTGGCGTTGGAGGAGGAGACCTGCCCCCGCCCGCCGTTCTTCTTCAGCCGCATGTCGATGCGGTACGTCCGCCCCTGGCTGACGACGTTTCCGGACAGGTGGACGGTCTCCGCGCCCCGCGCGGCGGCGCGGGCCCTGTCCTGGATGGCGGTGGCCTCGAGTTTGCCCACGCCGTTGGTCCCCGCGTCGGGGTCCTCGCCACCGCCGCAGGCAGTGAGCACCGCGGACAGGCCGACGCACAGCGTCCCCACGAGAGCCGCGTTACGGGTTCGCACCTCTGCTCTGCCTCCTGTTACCGGTGGGATACGGCGGCAGCGTACCCGGGCCGCCCGGGAGCGGAAGCCGTGAGTCCGTACAGGATGCGCGAAGAGTCCGTACGGCCGTCTCTCCCGCGCCCGGCGAAGCCGGTCACGTTAGCCTGAATCGGACACCCGGCCGATGAGGAGGTGCTCGGCAATGGCAGCAGGCGCCTACCGGGTGTTCGTGTCGCACCTCTCGGGCGTGGCCGTCTTCGACCCCAACGGCGACCAGGTGGGGCGGGTGCGCGACGTCGTGGCGATGCTCCGCGTGGGCGGCCGCCCGCCGCGCGTCCTGGGGCTCGTCGTCGAGGTCGTCAGCCGCCGCCGGGTCTTCATTCCCATGACGCGCGTCACCGGCGTGGAGTCGGGCCAGGTGATCACCACCGGCGTGGTCAACATGCGGCGCTTCGAACAGCGGCCGACCGAGACGCTGGTCCTCGGCGAGCTGCTCGACCGCCGGGTGCGCCTCGTCGGCAAGGACGAGGCCGGCAAGGACGAGGAGGTCACCGTCCTGGACGTGTCGATCACCCAGCTGCCGGCCCGCCGTGACTGGGAGATCGACAAGGTCTTCGTGCGCCGGGGCAAGGGCGGCGCCCTGCGCCGCAAGGGCGAGACCCTGACCGTCGAGTGGTCGGCGGTCACCGGCTTCTCGCTGGAGGAGCACGGCCAGGGCGCCGAGAACCTCCTGGCCACCTTCGAGCGGCTGCGCCCCGCCGACCTCGCCAACGTCCTGCACCACCTCTCCCCCAAGCGGCGCGCGGAAGTCGCGGCCGCCCTGGACGACGACCGGCTCGCGGACGTCCTGGAAGAGCTGCCGGACGACGACCAGATCGAGATCCTCGGCAAGCTGAAGGAGGAGCGCGCCGCGGACGTGCTGGAGGCCATGGACCCCGACGACGCGGCCGACCTCCTCTCCGAGCTGCCCGAGGAGGAGAAGGAGCGGCTGCTGACCCTCATGCAGCCGGACGACGCGGCGGACGTGCGGCGGCTCCTGGCGTACGAGGAGCGGACCGCCGGCGGCCTGATGACCACCGAGCCGATCGTGCTGCGCCCCGACGCTACCGTCGCCGACGCCCTCGCCCGGGTCCGCAACCCCGACCTCTCCCCCGCCCTGGCCGCGCAGGTCTACGTCTGCCGTCCGCCGGACGAGACCCCGACGGGCAAGTACCTGGGCACCGTGCACTTCCAGCGGCTGCTGCGCGACCCGCCCTTCGCGCTCGTCGGCTCGATCACCGACACCGATCTGCGCCCGCTGCCGCCGGACACCCCGCTGCCGGCCGTCACCAGCTACCTGGCGACGTACAACATGGTCGCCGCGCCCGTGGTGGACGACAGCGGCTCGCTGCTCGGCGCGGTGACCGTCGACGACGTGCTGGACCACCTGCTGCCCGACGACTGGCGGGAGACCGAGCTGCTCCAGGGCGCGCTCGGCATGAGCGACCTGCCGGAGGCGGCCGATGGGCGGGGCTGAGCGCGTCGAACGCAACGAGCTGCGCGAGCGGGCCGCCGAACGCGCGGCCGCCCACGACCGGCCGCATCCGCCGCCCCGCGTACGGCTGGACCTGCCGCTCGTCAGGCGGCGCGGCTGGCTGCCCGAGTACGACCCCGAGGCGTTCGGGCGGACCTCGGAACGGATCGCCCGCTTCCTGGGCACCGGGCGGTTCATCGTCTGGATGACGGTCGTCATCATCATCTGGGTGGTGTGGAACACCACCGTCCCCGGGCACCTGCGGTTCGACAACTATCCGTTCATCTTCCTGACCCTGATGCTGTCGCTGCAGGCCTCCTACGCGGCGCCGCTGATCCTGCTGGCACAGAACCGGCAGGACGACCGCGACCGGGTCAACCTCGAACAGGACCGCAAGCAGAACGAGCGCTCGATCGCGGACACCGAGTACCTGACGAGGGAGATCGCGGCGCTGCGCATGGGCCTCGGCGAGGTCGCGACGCGGGACTGGATCCGCTCGGAGTTCCAGGAACTCGTCAAGGATCTGGAACAGCGCCGGGTATTCCCGGAGGAGAGTGAGGAACGCGACCGTTGACGGGCCTTTCCGGAGGCCCCCTCCCGCGCCGTACCATCTCCATATGGCTACCGATACGAACGGAACGTCTCCGAGCGAGGACGCGGTCCGTGACGCGCTCGCGACGGTGAACGACCCCGAGATCCACCGACCCATCACCGACCTCGGGATGGTCAAATCGGTGGAGATCGCGGCGGACGGTTCGGTCGCTGTAGCGGTCTATCTGACAGTCTCCGGCTGCCCCATGCGGGAGACGATCATCAGCCGGGTGAGCGAGGCGGTCTCGGCCGTCGAGGGCGTCACCGGTGTCAGTGTCGAGCTCGACGTGATGAGCGACGAGCAGCGGCGCGAGCTGGCGTCCTCGCTGCGCGGCGGGCAGACCGAGCGCGAGGTGCCGTTCGCCAAGCCGGGCTCGCTGACGCGCGTCTACGCCGTCGCCTCCGGCAAGGGCGGCGTCGGCAAGTCGTCGGTGACGGTCAACCTGGCGGCGGCCATGGCGGCCGACGGCCTGAAGGTCGGCGTCGTCGACGCGGACATCTACGGCCACTCGGTGCCCCGCATGCTGGGCGCGGACGGCCGGCCCACCCAGGTCGAGAACATGATCATGCCGCCGTCGGCGCACGGCGTGAAGGTCATCTCCATCGGGATGTTCACCCCGGGCAACGCCCCCGTGGTGTGGCGCGGCCCGATGCTGCACCGTGCGCTGCAGCAGTTCCTCGCGGACGTCTACTGGGGCGACCTGGACGTGCTGCTGCTGGACCTGCCGCCGGGCACCGGCGACATCGCCATCTCCGTGGCGCAGTTGGTGCCGAACGCCGAGATCCTGGTGGTGACGACCCCTCAGCAGGCCGCCGCCGAGGTCGCCGAGCGCGCCGGTTCGATCGCGGTGCAGACCCACCAGAAGATCGTCGGCGTCGTGGAGAACATGTCCGGGCTGCCGTGCCCGCACTGCGACGAGATGGTCGACGTCTTCGGCACGGGCGGCGGCCAGAAGGTCGCCGACGGCCTGACGAGGACCACGGGTACGAACGTCCCGGTGCTCGGCTCGATCCCCATCGACGTGCGGCTGCGCGAGGGCGGCGACGAGGGCAAGCCGGTCGTCCTGACCGACCCGGAGTCCCCTGCCGGCAGCGCGCTGCGCGCCATCGCGGGCAAGCTCGGCGGCCGGCAGCGCGGGCTGTCGGGCATGTCGCTCGGCATCACGCCGCGCAACAAGTTCTGAGCACGCGGGACACCCGCCGGGTAAGGGGCGGCCTCCTTAGGAGGCCGCCCCTTACCCATGGGCCGGGCCGGTGCTCGTGGCCCATGGCCGGGCCGGTGCTCGTGGCCGGATCAGTGCTCGTGGCCGGATCAGTGCTCGTAGGCGGTGATGTCCTTGATCACCGAGAAGCCCATTCCGTACGCGCTCATCCCCCGCCCGTACGCGCCCACGTGGACTCCCCCAGTGCAAGCACCGGCTCCACTGGAGTGGCTGTCGCCGCGCCCATCCACGGTGGAACCGGCGAGGACCCAGCCGTACTCGGACTCGCGGTAGCGGAAGTCGGTCGGCACCCCGTCCACCGGGAGGGACAGCGTCGACCACGGCGACTCGTCCAGCTGGTCGGCCAGCTCCCAGGCGAGGGCCGTCTGCTGGTCCAGCCAGTCCTGCCGCAGGGCACGCTCCATCTGGGCGGGCCAGGTGCACGCCAGCAGCCCCGAACCGGCGAGCCAGGCCGCCGAGGAGACCGAGGTGGCCTCCAGCACGCCGGTACCGTCGGCGCTGCGCCGCACCGGGCGGCTGGCGACGGTCACCACGACCGCGAAGCGCTGGGTGCCCGTGTCGTGCTCGATCCGCCCCATCCGCAGCGAGGGTTCCGCGCCGTGGCCCGTGGCCCCGTGCTCCACGGTGCCGTCGGCGGCGGCGCCGACCTGCATCAGCCAGCGCGGCCCGGTGTAGGCCTCGTCCAGGCCGTACCACGGGAACGACGCCAGGAGATAGCCGTCGACCGAGCGCCGGGAACCGGGCCCGTCGGGTGGCACTCCCTGCCCGTCCACGGCGGACCCGCCGGACGTGCCGACCCCCTGCGCCCCTACCCGACTCGTCGTCTCCATCTGCGCGGCGCCTCCTTGTAGCCCCTTTGTTCTGGGCATACCCGCCCCGCGGGCGACACACCCCAAACAAAGGGAGGATAGCCACCCCCGTCAATGGGGCCCGGCATACGCGGGCTCAGGTGGCGTCGGCGTCGAAGGGCGGATGCTCGCCGGGCTGCGGGCTCTCGCGCTTTTTCAGCAGGTCGGGGGTGCCGGAGCCGGTGGCGGCCGCCGGGGCGGGCGCGGCCGGGTCGGTGCCGCGGCCGTGCACCGCGTCGGTGACCTCGGTCATCTCGGACTTGAAGTCGAAGCCGTTGCGGATCTCCTTCAGCCCGAGCTCGTCCTTCTCCAGCACGTGCTTGCGGACGAAGGTCTTGGGGTTGAGGTCCTCGAACTCGAAGTCCTTGAACTCGGGGCCGAGCTCGGAGCGGATGTCCTCCTTGGCGCTCTCGGAGAACTGCCGGATCTTACGCAGCGTGCGCGACACGTCCTGGATCATCTTCGGCAGCTTGTCGGGGCCGAAGATGAGCACGGCGAGGACGACGAGCGCGACCAGCTCGAGGGGTCCTATGTCGAGCACGTTGCACAGCTCCTTGTGGCGTCGGCGGCCGCGGTCCCGGCCACCTATCACGGTACCTGGCCCGGCGGGAGCCGCGGGAGACACCTCGGCCGACACCGGGCGAAGCTCAGCGGGTGCTCGCCGACCCCAGGGTCAGCCGCACGGCCCGCTCCCGGCCGTCGCGCTCGACGGTCAGGCCGAGCGTGTCACCGGGGCGGTGGCTGCGGATCTTGACGATCAGCTCCTGGCCGCTGTGGACGGGCGCCCCGTCGACCTTCTTGATCACGTCCTTGGACTGGATGCCCGCCTTGTCGGCGGGGCCGCCGCGGACCACGGCCGGGCCCTTGGAGGTGTCGGTGTTCACCCGTGCGCCGTCACCCGCGTAGCCCATGTCGAGGGAGACGCCGATGACCGGGTGGGTGGCCCTGCCGGTGTTGATCAGTTCCTCGGCGACCCGCTTGGCCTGGTTGACCGGTATGGCGAAGCCCAGGCCGATGCTGCCGCCCTGGCCGCCGGCGTCGGAGTCGCCGACGGAGCGGATGGCGCTGTTGATGCCGATGACGCGGGCCGCGGAGTCCATCAGGGGGCCGCCGGAGTTGCCCGGGTTAATGGGGGCGTCGGTCTGCAGGGCGTCGACGTAACTGATGTCGCTGCCGTCCTGCTTCTTGCCGCCCGCGGTGATCGGCCGCTGCTTGGCGCTGATGATGCCGGTGGTGACCGTGCCCGCGAGGTCGAAGGGCGCGCCGATGGCGACGACTGAGTCGCCGACGCGGACGGAGTCGGAGTTGCCGAGCGGCAGCGGGGTGAGCCCGGAGACCCCGGAGACCTTGATGACGGCCAGGTCGTAGCCGCCGTCGCGGCCCACGAGGGTGGCCTTGGCGGTCTGGCCGCCGTTGAACGTCACGGATATCGAGCCGTCGGAGCCGGCGGGCTGCACGACGTGGTTGTTGGTGAGGATGTGGCCCTTGTCGTCCAGGACGAAGCCGGTGCCCGTGCCCTGTTCGCCGCCGCCGCGCACATGGATCGTCACGACGCCGGGCAGGGCGCGGGCGGCGATCCCCGCGATGCTGCCGGGCGCGCGGTCGGTCCTGCCGGGCGCCGCCTGGGGCAGCGTCACCCGCGGGGACACCCCGCCGTCGCGCTCCAGGTAGACCCCGACGCCGGCACCGAGCCCCCCGGCGACCAGCGCCACGGCCACGGCCCCCGCCAGGATCCGGCCCCGCGACAGCGCCGCGGCCGGCCCCTCCTGCGGGCCCTTGGCGGGCGCCGCCCACGGGTCGTAGGCCCACGGGCCCCGCGGGGCCGGGGCGGAACCGGCGTAGGGGTACGCCTGCGGCTCGGGCTGCGGCCGATCCTGCGCCTGCGGGTAGGCGGGCAGGGCCACCGGTGCCACGGGCGGCAGCTGCATGCCGTGCGCCGGAGTCACCGCGGGCCGCTGCACGGGCGGCGCAGGCGCCCACGGCCCGGGCCGCCCATAGGGCGGGGTGCCGTACGGGTCGGGCGCGTGCAGGGGCACGGGCCCGCTGTCCAGAACGGGCGCGGCGCGCGGGTGCGGGGCGTCGTCGGGGGCGGCAAGGGCTGCCGTCCCGGTGCTGGGCGCGGTGCTCGCGTGGGGCTCGGGCGGCTGGACCGGGTGCGGGGACGGAGATGCGGCAGCGGGGGCGACGTCCGTGGCATCGCCGGGGACAGGTGCGGTGCCCGCGTGGGAATCGGGCTGCTGGCCCGGGTGCCGGGACGCGGGGCCGACGTCCGTGGCATCGCCGGAAACGGGCGCGGACAGCGGGTGCGGGGTGCCCTCGGGGGCGGCCGCCGTGCCGGTGCCGGGCGCGGTGCTCTCGTCGGGCTCGGGCTCGGGCCCGGACAGCGGGTGCGGGGCGTCCTCGGCGGCGGGGCCGGCCGGCGCGCCCGACGGCTCCTGCAGGGGCCAGTCGTCGGGATTCCGGCGCCGACGGCTCCACCACTGCGGCTTGGGTCCGGGCACCCGTGCCTTCCCCTCGTCCATTGCTCTCCCACCGTTCGTCCGAGGGCGAGCATGCCGGTGGCACCCGCGCCCCACCGACGATTACACCAGGTCCTCCCGTGGGTGCGGAGGGGGGAGGGGGCCGCAATCAGCGGGAGGCAGCCACCTGGTCCGGCCCCACCGGGAGGGGGAGGGAGATCCGTACCAGCGGCGGCAGCACCGGTGCGCCGGACGGGCGCAGCAGCGATACGCCGGCGGACGCCGGAGCCATGAGGGCGGCGGGCAACTCCTTCGCGGCGGGCCGCGTACGGCTCAGGTCGCGCTCCTCGCGCACCTGGCCCGGCGTCATCGCGAGCGAGGTCGTCGCGGAGCTCGGGCCGCCGCCCCGGGCCCTGGGCGCCTCCACGGCCGTCTCCAGGGGCTGCGCACCGACCAGCGCGAACGCGGCCAGCGAGACGGCACCGGCGGCCGCGAAGGCGAACCGGCGCCCGCGCGAGCCACCGCGCGGCTCGACCTCGTGAATGCGGAAGCCGCGTTCACGGGTCTGCGGAGCCATCACCGGGAGCAGGGCGAACGCTTGCATCCGGCCGATGGAGCCGTCTCTGTCTCTTCCGCCGGCCGGGCCATCACCGCCGCCGTCACGGTCGTCGGGGAGCCGCTCGCCGGGCAGGCCCTGCAGCCGGGCGAGCAGGGAGTCGGAGAGCGGCGGAGGCGCGGCCTCCGCGAAGACGCTCTTGAGCCGGCGCTGCGCGTCGGCTTCGGCTTTGCATGTCCAGCAGGTGGCGAGGTGCGCGAGCACCCGCTCCCGTGAATCGTGTCCCAACTCCCCGTCGACCAGGGCCGCGAGGCGGTCGCCGAGATGGTGCTCGGCGGAGGACCGACCGCCTGAACCGGTCACGCGATCCCTACCTCCCCACCAACCGGAACGCCGGGGGCCACACCCACCACGGCGCGCTGCTCGGCCCGGGCGGCGGGCGAGCGGTGCTGGAGCGCCTTGCGCAGGTGGGAGCGGCCGCGGTGGATACGGCTGCGGACGGTGCCGAGCTTGACGCCCAGCGTCGCGGCGATCTCCTCGTAGGAGAGCCCCTCGATGTCGCACAGGACGACCGCGGCGCGGAACTCCGGTGCGAGGGTGTCGAGCGCCTGCTGGACGTCGGCGTCGAAGTGCGTGTCGTTGAAGTGCTGCTGGGGGGAGGGCTCACGGCTGGGGAGCCGCTCGGCGGCGTCCTCGCCCAGCGCGTCGAACCTGATGCGCTGGCGGCGCCGGACCATGTCGAGGAAGAGGTTGGTGGTGATGCGGTGCAGCCACCCCTCGAACGTTCCCGGGGTATAGGTGGACAGCGAGCGGAAGACGCGGACGAAGACCTCCTGCGTCAGGTCTTCCGCGTCGTGCTGATTGCCCGTGAGGCGGTAGGCGAGACGGTAGACCCGTGCGCTGTGCGTGCTGACGATCTCCTCCCAGGTGGGAGGTGTCCACGCCTGCGGGTCCGCATCGGTGGCGAAAGTCGCGGTGGTTGCGGAGCTGGTGGCGCGGATGGGAGCCCCTGCCGTGCCGTTCGGGCGATGGGGGCTGTCAGCGGTGTAGGTCACGGATTTCGGCTCCGGAGCGGACCTGCGGAAGCGCCTCATCAGCGCCCCTCGGCGGTCGCCGCCCGCAGCCGCACCTCCCCTGTCGGCTCTGGTGGTGTCCAGTGGAGCCCCTACCATATCCACCTCGCCCGTTAGCTCCGGATAAGTATTTTTGACCCGCTTTTTGGTCTTGATCTGCTGTGATCCGTGACGACCGGCCGGCGCCGGTCGGTTCCCGCCGATTTCCCCTGCCCTCCACCTCCTCAACGCCCGGTCCCATCTGCGGGTTCCCGTGGTCAGCGGATACAGTCACGGTTGCGTCGACTACGGGGACAGGAGAGGGCCATTACCGGCAACCAGCAGACGAGCTGGGCGTTCGCCGATGTGTTCGTCGCCGAGGACGAGGCGCTGCGCTGGGCCCGGGACCGGGCCTACGAGGCAGGTCTCCGCTCGGTGTCGAACGGCACCGGCGCTGCGCTGCGCCTGCTCGCCGCCGCTGCGGACGCCAAGGCCGTCGCCGAGATCGGCACCGGCACCGGAGTCTCCGGCATCCACCTCCTGCACGGCATGCGCCCGGACGGCGTGCTCACGACCGTCGACAGCGACCCGGAGTGCCAGCAGTTCGCCCGGCAGGCGTTCCGCGCCGCCGGCTTCGCCGGCAACCGGGCGCGCTTCATCCCCGGCCGGGCCCTGGAGGTGCTGCCGCGCCTCGCCGACGGGGGCTACGACCTGGTCTTCTGTGACGGTGACCGGCTGGAGTGCCTCGACTACCTAGCCGAATCGTTGCGCCTGCTGCGCCCCGGCGGGCTGGTCTGTTTCGAGGGCGTCTTCGCGGACGGCCGCACCGTCGACTCGGCCCTGCCGCCGGCCGAGGTGCAGCGGCTGCGGGAACTGCTGCGGGCCGTGCGGGAATCGACCGTGCTGGTGCCGTCCCTGCTGCCGGTCGGCGACGGGCTGCTGTGCGCCGTCCGCCGCGGCGGCTGACGCGCCGTGCAGGGGCCCGGGGGACGGCGGACACGCCGCCGCCCCGGTGGCCGGGTGGACCGGCAGCCGGGGCGGTGCGGGATTCGTGGGCCTGTACGTCACCCGTACGTCAGGCGGTGACCTTCTCCAGGGCCTCGCCGAGAGCCTTGGCCTCGTCAGGGGTCAGCTCGACGACGAGACGACCGCCGCCCTCGAGCGGAACCCGCATGACGATGCCCCGCCCCTCCTTGGTCACCTCGAGCGGGCCATCGCCCGTCCGCGGCTTCATGGCCGCCATGCTCGTTCCCCTTCCTGAAACCAGCTCATCGTGCCGACGGCCCCATGGAAGGGCACGCGTCACCGGCATCGAACACATTGCTTCCAGGTCATTATCCCGCATCGCGCGACCCAATGACCAACATCGGTCTGCATCCCTTCGGCAACGCGCTGCCGCAAAACCACTCAATTCGGGGATCACGCTCTGTTCCTGCGTCGCCCTCAGGGACATAGCGGCACTCGATTGTTTGACGCAGGTCACATATCGGCCCCCGATGATCTCCGGCATGCTGAGCACGCTCACAGCTTGAACGGTATGGGGCCGACCCCATCCGCAGCCGACCGAGGGAGGGGCCGCACACCATGGCCGACACCGTGCTGTACGAGGTGACCGACGGGCTCGCGACGATCACGTTGAACCGTCCCGACGCCATGAACGCGCTGAACACGGAGCTCAAAGTCGCTCTCCGCGACGCCCTGGGCCGGGCCGGTGCCGACACGGCCGTACGGGCCGTGCTGCTCACGGCCACCGGGCGCGCCTTCTGCGTCGGGCAGGACCTGAAGGAGCACGTGACCTCCCTGGCCGCCGACCGCGAGAGCGGCACCCGGACGACCATGGACACCGTCAAGGATCACTACAACCCCATCGTCACCGCGATCACCCGGATGCCCAAGCCGGTCGTCGCCGGGATCAACGGCGTCGCGGCGGGCGCGGGTGCGGGCTTCGCCTTCGCCGCCGACTACCGGGTGGTCGCCGACGCAGCCACCTTCAACACCTCCTTCGCCGGGGTCGCCCTCACCGCCGACTCGGGCGTCTCCTGGACCCTGCCCCGCCTCATCGGCCGCAGCCGCGCCGCGGACCTGCTGCTCTTCCCGCGCAACGTCCCGGCCCAGGAGGCGTACGAGCTGGGCATCGCCAACAAGGTCGTACCGGCGGCGGAGCTGGCCGCCGAGGCACAGGCCGTGGCGCGCCGGCTGGCCGGGGGCCCGACCGCGGCCTACGCGGCGATCAAGGAGTCGCTGGAGTACGGGGCGGACCACTCGCTGGCCGAGTCACTGGCCAAGGAGGACGAGCTCCAGAGCCGGGCCGGTGCGTCCGAGGACCACGGCATCGCCGTCGCGGCCTTCCTGGACAAGGAGAAGCCGAGGTTCGTGGGCCGCTGAGCGGCTTCCCGAACCGGGGCTCCGCTCCTCAAGAAGCGGTTCCCCGCACGTGGCAGCCGGCGAGGTGGTCGTTCACCAGGCCGCAGGCCTGCATCAGGGCGTACGCCGTCGTCGGCCCCACGAAGCGGAAGCCCCGCTTCTTGAGGTCCTTGGCCAAGGCGGTGGACTCCGGCGTGATCGCCGGCACGTCGGCGAACGTCCGCGGCACCGGGCGGGGCTCCGGCGCGTACGACCAGACGAGCTCGTCGAGCTCCCCCGGCGCCAGCCGGGCCGCGGCCTGCGCGTTGGCCATGGCCGCCGCGATCTTCGCGCGGTTGCGGATGATGCCGGGGTCGGCCAGCAGCCGGTCCGCGTCGGCGTCCGTGAAGGCCGCGACCCCGGCGATGGAGAAGCCCGCGAAGGCGGTGCGGAAACCCTCGCGGCGGCGCAGGATCGTCAGCCAGGACAGCCCCGACTGGAAGGCCTCCAGGCATATCCGCTCGTAAATGGCGTCGTCGCCGTGGACCGGGCGGCCCCACTCGGTGTCGTGGTAGGCGCGGTAGTCCGCCCGGGACTCCGCCTCCAGGCCCCACGGGCAGCGCGGCAGCCCGTCCGGTCCGACGACCGCTCCCCCGCCGCTCATGACTTCTCCCCCTCGTCGCCCTCGGGCCTGCCGGCCGGCTCGTCCGCCTGCTGCCCGGGCCGCGCGTCCTCGTCCTCCACGGCGGCTCCCTCATGACCCGCCCGGTCCTCCCGGCCCTCCCCGTCGATGAGGCCCCGGTGGCCGCCCATGGCCGCGGCCTGGGCGCCGGCGAGCGCGGCCTCCAGCTCGGCGATCCGGGCGTCCCGCTCGGCCAGCTCTGCCCCGAGCCGGTCCAGGGCGTCGTCGGTGTCGGTCATGCGGTAGCCGCGCAGCACCATCGGCAGGCGCAGCGCCTCGACGTCGGCCCGGGCCACCGGCCGCCCGGCGGGCAGCGGCCAGGCCATGCGGTCCTGCGTGGGCTCGGGCAGGCCGCCGGTGGCGTCGCTGCCGCCCCCGGCGACGGCGAGCGTGACCGCGGCGACCACCACGACCAGCGCGATGAGCAAGAACCAGAACACGGCCGTCTCCCCGTCGTCCTTCATCATCCAAACCGTCCACCCCGATCGTGCCATGCCGCACTGACAGTTAAGGTCGCTGGCGGACCACGGAGAGGGAGTACGGAAGATGCTGCGGCTGGGACGACGCGAGTTCGACGCTCACGAGCCGGTGATCATGGCGATCGTGAACCGGACGCCCGACTCCTTCTACGACCAGGGGGCGACCTTCCACGACGAGCCGGCGCTGGCCCGGGTGGAGCAGGCGATCGCCGAGGGCGCCGCCATCATCGACATCGGCGGGGTCAAGGCGGGTCCCGGCGCGGAGGTGAGTGCCGAGGAGGAGGCCCGCCGCACGGTCGGCTTCGTGGCCGAGGTACGGCGGCGCCATCCCGACGTGGTCATCAGCGTCGACACCTGGCGGCACGAGGTCGGCGAGGCCGTCTGCGAAGCGGGCGCCGATGTGCTGAACGACGCGTGGGGCGGCGTGGATCCCCGACTGGCGGTGGTCGCGGCCCGTTACGGTGCGGGCCTGGTGTGCACGCACGCGGGCGGCGTGGAGCCGCGCACGCGCCCGCACCGGATCGCGTACGAGGATGTGATGGCCGACATCCTGCGCGTGACGGTGGGCCTGGCGGAGCGGGCGGTGGAGCTGGGGGTCCGCCGCGACGCCGTGATGATCGATCCGGGGCACGACTTCGGGAAGAACACCCGTCACTCGCTGGAGGCCACCCGCCGGCTGGGCGAGATGACGGAGACGGGCTGGCCCGTGCTCGTCTCGCTGTCCAACAAGGACTTCGTGGGCGAGACGCTCGACAAGCCGGTCAAGGAGCGGGTGCTGGGCACGCTCGCGACGACGGCCGTCTCGGCGTGGCTGGGCGCGCAGGTCTACCGGGTCCACGAGGTCGAGGAGACCCGGCAGGTACTGGACATGGTGGCGTCCATCGCGGGCCACCGCGCCCCTGCGGTGGCCCGGCGGGGACTCGCCTAGGCGCCGTGTCCAAGGGTGCCGGACGGGCTCGTCCCGGCGGCGGACGTCACGTACCCGCTTCCTTCGTGACGACCCCGATCGCCTCTTCCACGTCGTCCGTGACATGGAAGAGCTGCAGGTCCGCCGGGCCCGCCTTGCCCTCGGCGACGAGTGTGTCCTTGAGCCAGTCGAGCAGGCCCTGCCAGTAGTCGGTCCCGAACAGGACGATGGGGAAGCGGGTGACCTTCTTCGTCTGGACGAGCGTGAGCGCCTCGAACAGCTCGTCCAGCGTGCCGAGTCCGCCCGGGAGCACGACGAACCCGCTCGCGTACTTCACGAACATCGTCTTGCGGACGAAGAAGTACCGGAAGTCGACCCCGAGGTTCACATAGCGGTTGATCCCCTGCTCGAAGGGCAGTTCGATGCCGAGGCCGACGGACACGCCGCCTGCCTCCATGGCGCCCCTGTTGGCCGCCTCCATCGCGCCGGGGCCGCCGCCGGTGATGACCGCGAAGCCCGCCTCGACCAGGCCGCGCCCGATGGCCACCCCGGACTCGTACTCCGGCGTGCCCGGCCTCGTACGGGCCGAGCCGAACACGCTGATCGCCGGTGGCAGTTCGGCGAGCGCTCCGAAGCCCTCGACGAACTCGGACTGGATGCGCAGGACCCGGAACGGGTCCTCGTGGACCCAGTCGGCCGTTCCTCTGGTGTCGAGCAGGTGCTGGTCGGTGGTGCCCGCCAGCATCTGGCCGAGCCGGCGCACGACCGGTCCCCGGCGCTGCTCCCCTCGCGTGCGCGACGCCTCGGGATTGCCCATACCGTGCTCCCTCCGCTGCGGTTCGTCGAAAACCGCAGATCGTCGGATTCGTTGCGCCTCAGCGTAGGACGGAACCGCCCCGGCCACCGGACTCTCAGCCGGTGAGCCAGGCGCGCAGCCGCTCCTCGCAGTGCGTGATCTTCGCGGTCGCCACGTGCTCGTCCCGCTTGTGCGCGTACAGCGGGTCGCCGGGACCGTAGTTGACGGCAGGCACGCCCAGCGCGCTGAAGCGCGAGACGTCCGTCCAGCCGAACTTGGGCTGCGCCGTGCCGCCCACGGCCTTCATGAAGGCCGCGGCGGCCGGGTGCGAGAGCCCCGGCCGGGCGCCGCCGCTGTGGTCGTCGACCACGAACTCCGCGACGCCGCACCCGTCGAAGACCTCGCGGACGTGCGCGAGCGCCTCCTCCTCGGTGCGGTCGGGGGCGTAGCGGAAGTTCACCGTCACGGTGCACTCGTCGGGGATGACGTTGTTCGCGACGCCGCCGGAGATCCGTACGGCGTTGAGGCCCTCGCGGTACTCGAGTCCGTCGACGACCCGGCGGCGCGGCTCGTACGCGGCGAGGCGGGCGAGGATCGGGGCGGCGGCGTGGACGGCGTTGGACCCCATCCAGCCGCGCGCGGAGTGGGCCCGCTCCCCCTGGGTGCGCAGCAGCACCCGCAGGGTGCCCTGGCAGCCGCCCTCGACCTGGGCGTCGGAGGGCTCCAGCAGGATCGCGAAGTCGCCCTGCAGCCACTCCGGGTGAGCCGCGGCGATGTGTCCGAGGCCGTTGAGGTGCGCGGCGACCTCCTCGTTGTCGTAGAAGACGAACGTCAGGTCGCGGTTGGGCTCGGGGACGGTCGCGGCGATGCGCAGCTGCACGGCGACGCCGGACTTCATGTCGCTGGCGCCGCAGCCCCACAGCACGCCGTCCTCGTCGAGCCGGGAGGGCACGTTGTCCGCGATGGGCACCGTGTCGATGTGGCCGGCCAGGATGATCCGCTCGGGGCGTCCGAGGTCCGTGCGCGCCACGACGTTGTTGCCGTGCCGGTCGACGGTCAGGTGCGGCAGGGCGCGCAGCTCCCGCTCGATGGCATCGGCGAGGGCCTTCTCGTCACCGCTCTCGGAGCGGAAGTCGAGGAGCCGGGCGGTGAGGGCGGCTGCGTCGAGGGACAGGTCCAGTGCGGCGTGATCCATGCCGCGAGCCTAACGCGACCGCCGGTGAGGTCCAGCGCCGCCGGTGGGCACTCCCTCAAGTAACGTGAGCCGCATGTCCCGCATCACCGTCACCCGCCGTGGCCGACTGCTGCGTACCGTGGCCGCCTGCGCCGTGCTGCTGGCGCTGATCGGGTACGGGATCGCTCAGCTGGTGACGGGCGGCCCGGGGGCGCCGCGCTGCACGGTGCGGGCGAACGGGCAGTCGTATTCCCTCTCTCCCGAGCAGGCCGTGAACGCGGCGACGATCTCGGCCGTGGGGTCGGCGCGCGGGCTGCCGGAGCGGGCGGTGACGATCGCCCTGGCCACGGCGATGCAGGAGTCGGGGCTGCGCAACATCCACCACGGAGACCGGGATTCGCTGGGGCTGTTCCAGCAGCGGCCGACCCAGGGCTGGGGCACGGCCGGGCAGATCACGGACCCGGTCTACGCGGCGGGGAAGTTCTACGACCACCTGGTGCAGGTGCCGGGCTACTCCCGGCTGCCGCTGACGGTGGCGGCGCAGAAGGTGCAACGCAGCGGCTTCCCGCAGGCGTACGCCAAGCACGAGCCGGACGCCTCGCTGCTGTCGTCGGCGCTCACCGGCCGCGCGGAGGGCGCGTTCAGCTGCACCAGGAGCCCGGGCGACGGCAAGCCCGGCGACGCGTCGGCGGTGCGGGCCAGGCTGACGCGCGACTTCGGCCCCGGCGTGCTGCCGGTGGTGACCGGTGGACCGGCCGGGGACGGCAGGACCGGCGGCTCCGGCGGTTCGGGGGCCTCCGGCGGTCCGGGGGCCTCCCGCACGCTGACGGTGCCGGTGCAGCCCGCCGCGGCGTCGGCGCAGGACATGCCGGGGCGGCGCGGCTGGGAGCTGGCGTCCTGGGCGGTGGCGCACGCGGCGGAACTGCGCGTGGAGCGCGTTTCCTTCGGCGACCGGGTGTGGACGGCGGAGAATTCCGCGGACGGCTGGCGGAAATCGGGGAGCGGGGCGGCCGGGGACAGCCCGGCGGCGGTAAGAATCACGACCGCTCAGTAGTGCGAGAGGCCCCTCCACGGGGGTACCTGCCGCATACGGGAGTTGCCGCCTTCACCGGCATCCGCACGCGTTCCCGAACACCCCTGGCGACCTTGTGACTAAAGGCTTTTAAGCCTTCGGCATTGATGGACAACCTGCCCGGTTTGCCGGGGTTTCAACAGAGCTGATAATGCGACGCATTACTTACTCTTTACCTTGGTTCACCGCAACCTTCGCCGGGCTCACGCGGTAGTCACAGCGTCCGCTCGCCGGACAGCAACCGAACTCCCACTCCGTCAAAGGAGCAACATGTCCCTCCCCCTCACGCGTCGCATCGCCCGGGCCGCCCTGCTCGTCGCGGCGGCCGCCCCCCTCGTCGGCGCCGCGGCCGGCGCCGCGAGCGCCGCCGAGCCGGTCAAGGCCCCCGACCTCGGCGGCCTGAGCGCGGTGGACAGCGCGAGCCTGGGCCCCAGCGTCGACGCGGCCACCCAGCAGGCCGGGAGCACGACGACCGGCGTCGGCGACAAGGCCGTCGGTACCACCACGAGCACCGTGGGCAAGGCCAGCAAGGAGCAGGTCCCGGCCGCGCAGAAGGCCGTCGGCCAGGTGGCGGGCGCCGGCCAGGCGCTGGGCAACACCACGCAGGGCCTCACCAAGGGCGGCCTGCCCACCCAGGCGCTGTCGGCCAAGGGCCTGCCCCTCGGCTGAGCCACGCCATGGAGCACGCGCAGGGGGCCCGGGACGTGTCGTCCCGGGCCCCCTGTGCGTGTACGCACGGGCGTAGGAGCTACTCGGCCAGACGCCGGACCGCGGCCTCGACGCGCTCGTCCGTGGCGGTGAAGGCGACCCGGACGAAACGCCCGCCCGCGGTGCCGTAGAAATCGCCCGGTGCGACGAGGATGCCGCGCTTGGACAGCTCGCCGACCGTGTCCCAGCACGGTTCGTCACGCGTTGCCCACAGGTACAGCGAAGCCTCGCTGTGCTCGATCCGGAAGCCCGCGCCCTCGAAGGCGGTACGCAGCGCGCTCCGGCGGGCGGCGTAGCGGGCCCGCTGCTCGGTGACGTGCGCCGTGTCGCCCAGGGCCGCGACGGTGGCGGCCTGAACAGGGGCGGAGACCATCATTCCGCCATGCTTGCGGATCTGCAGCAGCTCGCCGAGTACGGCCGGGTCACCGGCGATGAAGGCGGCACGGTAGCCGGCCAGGTTCGAGCGCTTGGAGAGGGAGTGCACGGCGACGATGCCCTCGTAGGAGCCGCCGCACACATCCGGGTGCAGCACCGAGACCGGCTCGGCCTCCCAGCCCAGCTCCAGGTAGCACTCGTCGCTGAAGAGCAGCACGCCGTGCTCGCGCGCCCAGGCGACCGCGCGGCGCAGCTCCTCCTTGGACAGCACCCGGCCGGTCGGGTTGGACGGCGAGTTCAGCCAGAGCAGCTTGAGGCCGGCGGGGTCCAGCTCCGTCGGGTCGTCGTAGACGACCGGCTCCGCGCCCGCGAGCCGCGCGCCCACCTCGTACGTCGGGTAGGCCAGCCGGGGGTAGGCGACCTTGTCGCCGGCGCCCAGGCCCAGCTGGGTCGGCAGCCAGGCCACCAGTTCCTTGGAGCCGACGACCGGCAGCACGTGGGTGTGGTCCAGCCCCCGGGCGCCCAGGCGGCGCTCGGCCCAGCCCGTCAGCGCGTCCCGCAGCGCGGCCGTGCCCCATACCGTGGGATAGCCCGGGCTGTCGGCGGCACCGGCCAGGGCCCGCTGGATCAGGGCCGGCACCGGGTCCACGGGGGTGCCCACCGAGAGGTCGACGATGCCGTCGGGGTGGGCCGCCGCGGTGGCCTTGTAGGGCTCGAGGCGGTCCCAGGGGAAGACGGGGAGGCGGGAAGAGACTGCGCTCACGGTGTTCGCTGCTCGCTCTCTTGCTTCGTGCGGGTGCGTTGGGGGGTGCGTGGGGGCAAGAACGCCGCGGCCCCGTACGGCGTAGGCCGTACGGGGCCGCGGCAGCGCTGCTCAGCCGTTGGGGTTCTGCGGCAGCGCGGCGATGAAGGGGTGGTCCCGCTCGATCAGGCCGAGCTTGGAGGCTCCACCGGGCGAACCGAGCTCGTCGAAGAACTCGACGTTCGCCTTGTAGTAGTCCTTCCACTCTTCCGGAGTGTCGTCCTCGTAGAAGATCGCCTCGACCGGGCAGACCGGCTCACAGGCACCACAGTCAACGCATTCGTCCGGGTGGATGTACAAGGACCGGGAGCCCTCGTAGATGCAGTCGACGGGGCACTCCTCGATGCACGCCTTGTCCTTCACGTCGACACAAGGCTGCGCGATGACGTAGGTCACGCTGTCGTTCCTCCTCGGTAGGGCTCATCTCGCGCGGGAGCGCGGCGTCGTCGATGCCCACACCTAGTATCTCCCTCCCCGGGCACATGACGAACAAGAGGGGCGGGCAGAGCTGTGGAATTCACCACGGGCGGAGGGCCGGCAGTACGGATCACCGCGGCAGATGTGGGAAAAAGGGTCTCCTTGCGGCGCCTGAACGACTCCGGGAGTTCGCCGGAGCGTTTCACCGACACCGTCGGTGTCCTCACTTCCTGGACGGGCGGTGTGCTGCGGATCACACGCCGGAACGGTGAAACGGTCGATGTCACGGAGACCTCTCTGGTGGCCGGCAAGGTCGTCCCGGCAGCCCCGGCCCGGCGGCGCGGTCCCGTGGCGAGCCGCCGCGAACTGCAGGAGGTCGCGGCCCGCGGCTGGCCCGCCCGCGAGACGGAGCGGCTGGGCGGCTGGACGCTGCGTGCGGCGGGCGGTTTCACCGCCCGCGCCAACTCGGCCCTCCCCCTGGGCGATTGCGGGATGCCGCTGCCGGCGGCGCTGGACCGGGTGACCGCCTGGTACGCCGAGCGCGGGCTGCCCGCGCTGGTGCAGGTCACCACGGAGGACCCGGCGGCGGACGAGCGGCTCGACGCGGAGCTCGCGGAGCGCGGCTGGACGGCCGAGCGCCACGCCCTGATGCGGACGGCCGCGCTGGCCCCGGTCGCCGACCGGGAGGTGGACGCGGCGCGGGTGGTGCTGTCCCGGGAGCCGGACGAGGCGTGGCTGGCGGCATACGGGCGTACCGGCGCCGGCCGGGACGACGCGGTGGCCGTGCTGGCCGCGGGCCCGTCGGTCTGGTTCGCGGCCGTGGCGGAGGAGGACGGGCCGGGAGAGGAGCCGGAGGGCCGGCCGGCGGCCATAGCGCGGTGCGTGATCGACGGCCGGTGGGCGGGCTTCGCCGCGCTGGACGTGAGCCCGGACCGGCGGCGGCAGGGGCTGGGCACGCTGGTGATGGCCCGGCTGGCCCAGGAAGCGCTGCGCGAGGGCGCCTCGGCGGCATACCTGCAGGTGGAGACGGGCAACGGCGCGGCGGCCGCGCTCTACGACGAGCTCGGCTTCACCACGCACCACGCCTACCACTACCGCCGTGAGCCGCTGCGGTAGCCGCGGGGTCGCACCATGGACAGTGGCGGTGGCTGCGCCACCGCCTCGAGGGGTACGAGGCACGCATGTACGACGACACCACTGACCGACGGCGGCGGTTCGCGGAGACGGCCCGGGACGACCGGCCCGACCTGGCGCTGCTGTGTCTGCTGGTCTCTGCCGAGGCAGGGGCGGGGTTGGGCGAGGAGGCGATCGACGCCGCGCAGATGGAGCTGGACCGGCTGGCCGGGCTGCTGCCGGCGCTGGGCCGGGGGGCGGAGCCGCGGCGCTGGGCGGAGGCCCTCGCGGAGCTCCTCGGCGAGCGCTGCGGGTTCCACGGCTCACCGGCGGACTACCGGCGGCTGGAGTCCTCGCTGCTGGACGAGGTGCTCAAGCGGCGGCGCGGGCTGCCGATCCTGTTGTCCGTGGTCTGGATGGAGGTGGCCCGCCGGGCGGGGGCGCCCGTGTACGGGGTGGCACTGCCCGGGCACTTCGTCGTGGGCTTCGGCGACCCGTTCGGGCGCCATGTGCTGGCCGACCCCTTCGACGGGGGCCGGCCCCTGTCCGAGGAGGACGCGGGCCTGCTGGTCGCGGGCGCGACCGGTGCTCCGCTGGCGCCGTCGATGTTCTCCCCGGCCGAGCCGCTGGAGATCGTGCTGCGCGTCCTGAACAACATCCGCGCCTGGGCCGCCGCCCGGCCCGAGCGCAGCGACGTCCAGCTGTGGGCGGTGGAGCTCTCGCTGCTGCTGCCCGCCCACCCGGCCCGCCTGCGCTACGAGCGCGCCGAGCTCCTGGTGGAGCGCGGCGACTTCGCCCGCGGCGCGCGGGAGCTGGAGGAGTACGCGGAGGTGATCGCCCCGCTGGAGCCGACGGCGGCGGAATCCGTGCGCCACCAGGCGCTCGCCGCCCGGGCCATGCTGAACTGAGCGGGCCCGGCCCTCAGAGCCAGCCCTTGTCGCGGGCGATGCGGACCGCCTCGGTGCGGTTGCGGGCGCCCGCCTTCTGGATGGCCGTGGAGAGGTAGTTGCGGACCGTGCCGTGCGAGAGGTGGAGGGCCGCGGCCAGTTCGGCGTTGGTCGAGCCGTCGGCGGAGGCGGTCAGGACGGCGCGCTCGCGGTCGGTGAGGGGGTTCGCCCCCTCCGCGAGCGCGGCCGCGGCGAGCGTCGGGTCGATGACGCGCTCGCCGCGCAGCACACGGCGCAGCGCCTCAGCCAGGCGCGCGGCGGGGGCATCCTTGACCAGGAAGGCGTCCGCGCCCGACTCCATGGCCCGGCGCAGATAGCCCGGCCGCCCGAAGGTCGTCAGGATGACGATCTTGAGCTGCGGCAGCTCGCGGCGCAGCAGCGCCGCCGCGTCGAGCCCGGTCATCCCGGGCATCTCGATGTCCAGCAGCGCCACATCGACCGGTGTCCGGCGGGCGGCGTCCACGACCTCGTCTCCCCGGGCCACCTGGACGACGACCTCGATGTCCCCCTCCAGGCCCAGGAGCGCGGCCAGTGCTTCGCGGACCATCGACTGGTCCTCGGCGAGGAGGACCCGGATGGCCGGGCGGTCGTGGGCGTCATGGGGCGTCGCGGGCCGGTCTGCAGTCACAGCGACAGCGTAGGCGGCGCCGGCGCCGCGCAGCTCACGTCTGCCGCTGGACCACCGTGACCGGTGCCGCCACCGGTCGCGACAGCGGCACGTACGCCCGCAGCCGGAAGCCGCCGCGCGGGCCCGCCCCGGTCTCCAGCCGGCCGTCGGCCAGGGCCAGCCGCTCGGCGAGACCGGTCAGTCCGTTGCCGGGCGAACCGCCCGGGCCGCTGCCGGTGTCGGTGACGGTCAGGCACATCTCGTGCCCCGACTCCGCGAGCGTTACCTCGCAGCGGCGCGCCCCGCTGTGCCGCACCACGTTGGTCACCGCCTCCCGCAGCGCCCACGCCAGCGCGCCCTCCTCGTCGGGCGGCAGGTCGGCATGGCTTCCGGTGGTGGCCCCGGAGAGGTCGAGGGCGATGCCGGCGGCGTCCAGGGCGGTACGGGCCCCGGCGAGTTCGGCCTCCAGCGTGGGGCGGCGGAAGCCGCTCACCGCCTCCCGGACGTCCACCAGGGCCTGGCGGCTGACCTGTTCGATGTCGGCGACCTGGCGGGCCGCGTCCTCGGGCTTGTCCGGCAGCATCCGCCCGGCCAGCTCGCTCTTGAGCGTGATCAGCGAGAGCGAGTGGCCGAGCAGATCGTGCAGGTCACGGGCGAGCCGCAACCTTTCCTCGTTGGCGGCGAGGTGAGCCACCGTCGCCCGTGCCTCACGCAGCGCACGGGTCGTCAGGGCCATCTGCCGCACCCCCATCATCGCGAAGCCGCCGAGCAGCGCCGGGATGATGAGGGCCGCCAGGAACTCCGCCGCCGAGCCCCGCAGGTTCGCACCGATGGCCACCAGTACCCCCGTAACCAGTGGAATCACGATGCGTGCGAGCTTGGTGGGCAGGACCGCGCCGGAGGCGATGCTCACGAAGACGAAGAGCACCAGCCAGGCGGCCCCGAGCGTCAGCGACAGCACGACGGCGAGCGCCATGAGGACACCGAGCCAGGCGAGCACCCGGTCCCGCTCCAGCGACCGGGACGTGTGCCGGAAGACCAGGACGAGGTAGGAGGTCACGAAGGCGGTCAGGCCCGCCCCGCCGAGGATGTCGGCGACGGTGGTGTGGTGGTCGCCGAGGACGTCCTCCGCCGGGGCCGCCAGGTAGGCGAACCAGATGGAGGTCCACATCAGCTTGATCACTACCTGGCGGCGGCCCACGGGACGGCCCCCGATGCCGCTGAAGTGCGACGGGTCGTCCTCGATCTCCATGGCGGCGCGCCATGGATTCCAGCGCCGCTCACGTCCGGCCATCGCCCGTCTCCAGTCTTCCGCGTCTCTTCGTCACCGCCCCGCACGGCCGTCTCAGGCCTTGCGGGTGTCCTTGCGGTACAGCCACGCTGCCCCGCCGGCGAACAGCACAAGATAGGCGACCAGCAGCGACACGTCCTTCAGGTGGGGCGCGTCGCCCACCTCGATGGCCTGGCCGAGCGCGGCGTAGGCGTGGGTGGGGGTCCAGGCGGCGATGTCCTGCAGCCACTGCGGGAAGGTCGTCGTCGGCATCCACAGGCCGCCCAGGATGGCCAGGGCGAAGTAGATGATGAACGTGATGGGCCGTACGGCGTCGCCCGTGGCGAGATAGCCGATGGCCACGCCGAGCGCGGCGAAGACGATGCTGCCGGCCCAGATCGAGCCCGTGAGCGCGCCCCACTGCCAGGCGTCGAGGCGGACGTGCTTCACGCCGGCGGCGACGGCGAAGACGGCGAGGATCGAGGGGAGGGAGACGACGGCGGCGGAGGCGACCTTGGCCGTCACGTAGCCGCGGCCCGGCAGGGCGGTGAGGCGCAGCTGGCGCACCCAGCCCTTCTCGCGCTCCTTGGCTATCTTCTCGCTGTTGCCGACGAGGACGGCGGTGATGGCGCCGAAGGAGGCCATGGAGACCATCATCAGCAGCGGCAGCGTCAGCTTCGTGCCCTTGACCAGCTCGTCCTCGCTCGCGCCACCCGCGATCAGCACGTAGAGCACCACGGGGTAGAGCACGGAGAAGAACACGAACTTCTTGTTGCGCAGGGTGCGCGTGATCTCGAGCTTGACCAGAGTCTTCATCGGGCCGCCTCCTCGGCGGTCGCTGCGTCGTTGATGGCGAGGAATGCCTGCTCCAGGCCGAGGCCCGCGACCTCGAGGTTGCGCGGGTAGAGGCCGAGCCCGTAGACGGCGTGGACGGTCGCGTCGGCGTCCTGGGACTGGATGCGGACCGTGCGGCCGGACATCTCCAGCGAGGAGAGGAACGGCAGCTCCCGCAGCGCGGCCTCGCCGATCGGCTGGTCGAGGTCGAAGACGATCCGGCGGCCGCCGGCCCTCGCCTTGATCTCGGCGGCCGAGCCGTCGGCCAGGACGCGGCCCTGGCGCAGCACGATCACCCGGTCGGCGATCGCGTCGGCCTCTTCGAGGTAGTGAGTGGCGAACAGGACCGTACGTCCCTGGCGGGTCTGCTCGCGCATCACGCCCCAGAACGCCTGCCGCGCCGAGACGTCCATGCCGGTGGTCGGCTCGTCCAGGACGATGAGGTCGTTGGCGCCGGCCGTCGCGAGGGCGAAGCGCACCCGCTGCTCCTGGCCGCCGGAGAGCTTGTTGACCATGCGGTCGGCGATGTCGGTGAGATCCGCGGCCGCCAGCACCTGCTCGATCGGGAACGCCCGGGGGTGCAGGTCGCAGGCGACCTTCACCAGTTCACGGACCTTCACATCCTCCATCAGGCCGCCGGACTGCAGCATCGCGCCGACCCTGCCCCGTGCGATGGCCTGGCCCGGGGTCATGCCGAAGACCTCGACGCGGCCGGCGTCGGGGTTGCGCAGCCCCAGCAGCAGGTCGAGGGCCGAGGACTTGCCCGCTCCGTTCGGGCCGAGAAGGGCGACGGTCTCGCCCGGGTGGAGGGTGAGGTCCAGATCTGCCACGGCCCGCACGGTGCCGTAGTTCTTGCTGACGTTCTCGAAGCTGACCACGGGTGCGCCGGTGCGACGCCCGTCCCCCGTGAACGCGGTTGCAGTGGTGGTCATGGGGAAAATCATCGCGGGCCGGCGCGGCGCGGGGCAGTGTCAGCCGTCGTGAACAGGTGATGACAGATGTCATGGGTGCCCTGACATGGGTGAGCCCCCGTGCCGGGTGCGGCACGGGGGCTCACCCGCTGTCGTTCGGCTCGGCTCGGCTCAGCTCAGCGGAATCGTGCCGATCCGCTCGGCGGGTGCCTTGCCGCGCAGCGCCTTGCCGAGGGCGCCCGCGACATCCGTCGGCTGGACGGGCGTCTTGCTGCCGTTGCCGCGGGCGATGAGGACGCCGTTGAAGGCGTTCCCGTACAGCTCCTTGAGCGCTTCCAGGTCGTAGCTCTCGACGAGCTTGCCGTTGACCTCCTTGACGGAGAGGATCTTCGGCAGCGAGCGGTCCGGACCGAACTGGATCTTGTGCGCCGGGTCGGTCTGGATGGTCACCAGGCCGGACATCGCGGGCGCCCCGAAGTCCTTCATCATCCGGTCGACCTCGGCGTTGGCCACCTTCGGCTGCTGGCCGGACGTCGCCAGCACGATGGGCTTGTCCTGGCCGGTGGCCGCGCGGTCGCGGAAGGCCTTGGAGACCGCCTCGACCGAGGCGTCCACGTCCACGCCCTGGTACGGCTGTCCGTAGACGGGCACGGCCTTGCCGGGCTCGAACTTGATCGTGCCCTCCTTGGCCGTTCCGGTCTCGCCGGCCAGCGTCTTGAGCGCGGCGGCGATCTTCTCCTCGTCGGCGATCACGGTGGGCTCGGCCGTACGGCTGCCGCCGATGAGCGAGCTGAGGACGGTGACGGGGTTGTAGTCCCGTCCGGCGGCAGCGCGCACGGTGGCCTGGGTGTCGATCGACAGCCCCGCCACGGACGGCTTGAGGTCGGCCGACTTGCCGCCGATGGAGACCTTCAGCGGGGCGCCGGTGCGCTTGCCGAGCGCGGAGTCGAGCGTCTGTACGGCCTGGTCCTTGGACTTGCCGCCGATGTCGATGCCGAGCACGGTGGTGCCGTTCGGCACGTCGGCGTGGTCGAGCAGCAGCCCGGCGCCGTACGCGAGACCGACCAGCGCGACGAGCCCGCCGCCCAGGAGTACGAGCTTGGAGCGGCCCTTCTTCTTGGGCGCGCGCTTCGCCGCGCTCTTGGGGGCGCTCTTCGCCGGGGGCTTGGGGACGGCCGGCGCGGGCTGACCGGCGGCCGCGGCCGGCTTGGGCTTCGGCACGGGCACGCGGGGCGCGCCGCTGTCCACGGGGCCCTTCGTGCCCTGCCCCGCTGCCGGGGACACCGGCGGTACGCCGCTGACCAGCGTCTCGCCGGGCTGGTTGCCGACGGGAGCGGGTGCCTTCGGGCCGCGCTTCTTCTTGCCCTTGGCCGGTGCCTGGCCCTGCGCCGCCGGGTTGCCGGAGCCCGGCTGGGGGGTGCCGACGGCCGGGAAGCCTTCGAGCGGGGTGTCCGTACGCCCGGTCGCGTAGGCGGCGCCACCGGCGGGGACGCCGCCGATGGTGGCCCCGACGGTGGGCGCGGGGAACTGCTGCGTGGTCGAGGGTGCCTGAGCCCCCGGTGCGGCACCGGGGACGGCCTGGCCGCCCGGCCAGGGCGGGGTGTCGGACTGACCCGGCGTGGCGCCGGCGGCCTGCCTGCCGCCCGGCCACGGTGCGGCACCGGTGGTGGAGGCGCCGCCGGGCCAGTCGTCGGCACTCGCGGCCGGGGAACCGCCCGGCCAGGGAGCCGCGCCGTTCGCGGCGCCGCCGCCGGGGGCGGAGGCCTGCGGGACGGCACCCGTCGTCGAGGGGTCGCCCGGCCAGGGGTTCGTGCCCCTGCTCTGCGCGTCGCCCGGCCACGGCGCGCCGCCGCCCGCGCCGGGGACACCCGGCGCCGGGTGCTGCATGGCACCGGCCGGGGAACCGTTCGGCCAGGGCGTCGCGGCCGTGGTGGACGGGTCGCCGCCCGGCCAGGGGGGCGTGCCGTCGGCGGCGGCGCCACCGGACGCGGGGACCTGCGGGACGGCACCCGTCGTCGAGGCGTCGCCCGGCCAGGGGTTGGCGGCCGCGCCCGCCGAAGCGCCCCGCACCGGCGGCCGCTGGTCGGGGGCCGGGTCCGCGGCGCCGCGGCGCGGCAGCGGCGGCTGCTTGCCGCGGGCCGCCGCCGGAGCGGACTTGGGCTGACGGCGCGCCGGTGCGGGCGGTGCGGCCGGGCCCGACTTGCGCGGCGCGAACCAGTCGCTGGCCTTCTCCGGGCGGTCGGGGTCGGCCGACGGCGCGGCGCCGGCCGACCCCGCCGGGGCGGCGGACGTCCGGTCGGACTTGGGCCGCGTCGGAAGGCTCTCCCTGCGCTCCGCGGCGTCACGGCCCGCGGCGGGCGCAGGGGCCGCGTCGGCGGCCGGCGCCTCGTCACCGACGGGCGTCCGCAGGACGACCGGTGGGATCGGCCGCGAGCCCGGGATGTTGATGCGGATCCGCGTCGTCATCGTGGTCTCGGTCTTGGGCTCACCCGGCTTGGCGGGCGGCGCCGCGGAAGCGGCGGCTCCGGTGGCCGGTTCCTCGCCGGAGGGGGTTCCGTACGGCGGGGTGCCCGAAGGGTAGGCGGCACCGCCGCGACCCTGGGGCCCGGAGGACGAACTGTCAGATGCACGGCTCAAAGCAGGTTCTCCCGGTTACTCTTCGCCGCCCTCGTTTGACCTCGCTTCGGGTCGCCCATCGCCGGAGGCCAGGGGAGGCTCGGCGGCGCGCACCACCATACTGGGCACCACGGGCCCGTACTCGACGACCGCTGGTCGACTCCCCTGGCCGGTGGAGAGCAGTCAGGTAAAAATCGCCACGTCACTTGCCAAGTCGGGCCTCCGGCCCGTCCGGTTGCGGCAGTTTCGGAACCGTGGCGCACATCACAGCCACGGCCATCCCGCCCAGCAGGAAGGCATATGACCCGATTCCGGCCTGAAAGAGAAAGTCGCCTTCCGGCCGGTTCGCGGCCAGGAACAGCGCCGCGATCAGCCACCCCACACCGGTGGCCGCGCCACCGGCTCTGCGGCGCGTCGCCACGACGGCGCCGTAGCAGAGCCCGGCGAGGCCCAGCAGGGCCAGCAGCAACCCGCCGGGGAACCAGCCGCCTTGCACGAGCGATCCGGCGACGCCGGTCAGGAAGCCGAGCACGGCCAGGCCGGCGTACCCGCACAGGCGCCCGGCGCCGGGCAGCTTCAGCAGGCCGTCGCTCATGCCGCTCGGACCGCCGTTCACGCGTCCACCCCCGCGAAGAGGTCGTCCTCGCGGCCGGCACCGGCGCGGCCGCGGACGAGCTTGTAGTACTCGGTGGGGAACAGGGGTTGCCCCAGATCGTTGGAGAGTGCGAAGAACGGGCCGTCCACGGCGATCTGCGTGGCATGGGCCCGCATCGCCGCTGCCTTCACCGGCGCGTAGGCGGCGGTGTCGAGCGCCGCGGTGACCTCTTCGTCGGGCACCACGCCGGGCACGTCGTCGGGCGAGGCGATGCCCGGGAAGGCCGCACCTTCCCGGCCGGCCTCGCGCAGCCGCGCGAAGCTCTCTTCGAGCACCGAACGCGGGACGCAGTTCCAGTAGACCTTCGCGACGTCGTGCGCGTCGCCGAGGTCGCGGCGGAACGCCGGCTCGGCGGCCAGCTCCACGGCACGCATGGCGACGCGGTGGGCCTGGATGTGGTCGGGGTGGCCGTAGCCGCCCTCCGGGTCGTAGGTGACCAGGACCTGTGGCCGCACTTCACGGATCACCTCAACGAGGGACGCGGCGGCCTCGTCGACGTCGGCCTGCCAGAAGCACTCGGGGCGGTCGTTCTGCGGGGCGCCCATCATGCCGGAGTCCCGGTAGCGCCCGGGGCCGCCGAGGAAGCGGTGGTCGGTGACGCCCAGCTCCTCCATGGCGGCCGCCAGTTCGCCGAGGCGGTGGGCGCCGAGGGTGTTGTCCCGGTCCGCGGCCAGATGCGCCAGGCCGGGCGGGATCACCTCGCCCTCCTCGCCCAGGGTGCAGGTCACGAGCGTGACGTGGGCACCCTCGGCGGCGTACTTGGCCATGGTCGCGCCGTTGTTGATCGATTCGTCGTCCGGGTGCGCGTGCACCAGGAGCAGCCGGCGGCCGGGCAGGAGGGAACGGTCGGTCATGAGAACAGCCTACGAGTCGTACCGGCCCACCGGGTGCCGCCCGGGCGGCCGCGCCCCTTCGCCGCGACGACGTGGTCCGTCAGAACTTGATGTTGCTGATCATGCCCGTGACGCTGGTGGTCAGCTGGTTGAGGGTCGGGGCGATGGACGAGCTCGCAAGGTAGAAGCCCAGCAGCACGCACACAGCGGCGTGACCGGCCTTCAACCCGGACTTCCGGACCAGCAGGAAGACGATGATCGCCAGCAGCACCACCGCCGAAATCGAAAGTGCCACAGCGGCTCACCTCCAGGAACGTGCGGTCGGAAGGACGGCATACGAATGCCCGGTGTGGGCATACGACGCCAGGGAGTCATACCCACTATGCGCGAGCGATCATAACTTTCCGTGCGTGCGCATGACTCGGTGCACGGGGGCAAACACGGGGCGCACGGTGAGTTCTCGCCGTCTTGGGTGAACCCGGTGGTAAGGCCCGTAGGCTCCCGGCATGACCGGACAGCTCTCGTTCCCTCGGCAGCACGCCCGCACCCAGCGTTTCTCCTTTGGTGCCCCGCGTTCCTTCGGCGTGTCGCCCGACGGCTCACGCGTCACCTTCCTGCGCTCGCGCTCCGGCACCGACCGGGCGAACGTGTTGTGGGTGCTCGACCTCGACACGGGCCGGGAGTACCCGGCCGCGGACCCGGTGACCCTGCTGGGCGGTGCCGGCGAGGAGCTGTCCGCCGAGGAACGGGCGCGCCGTGAGCGCAGCCGGGAGGGGTCGGCGGGCGTCGTCGGCTACGCGGTGGACGGGGCCGTGGAGTTGGCCGCCTTCGCGCTCTCCGGGCGCCTGTGGGTGGCCGAGCTGCGTGGCGGCACGGCCCGCGAACTTCCCGTGCCGGGCCCGGTGGCCGACCCCCGGCCCTCGCCCGACGGGCGCCACGTGGCGTACGTCGCGGGTGGCGCCGTGCGCGTCGTGGGAGCCGACGGCGGCGGCGACCGGGCGCTGGCCGGGCCGGAGAGCGCCACCACCACCTGGGGCCTGGCGGAGTTCATCGCCGCCGAGGAGATGCACCGGCTGCGCGGCTTCTGGTGGTCGCCCGGGAGCGACGCGCTGCTGGCCGCCCGCGCGGACGACGCACCCGTGCACCGCTGGTGGATCGCCGACCCCGCCAACCCCGGCAGCGAGCCGGCCGAGGTCGCCTACCCGGCGGCCGGCACGCCCAACGCCGTGGTGTCCCTGTCCCTGCTGCGCCTGGACGGTTCGCGGACCGACATCGAGTGGGACCACGAGCGCTACCCCTATCTCGCGCGCGTGCACTGGTCGGCGGACGGGCCGCCGCTGCTGCTGGTGCAGTCCCGCGACCAGCGGTCGCAGGCATACCTGGGCGTCGACACCACGACCGGGGCCACCCGCGTGCTGCACGCGGACGAGGACCCCAAGTGGCTTGAACTTTTCGACGGTGTGCCCGCCTGGACCCCCGACGGCAGGCTCGTGCGCATCGCGGACGAGGGCGGGGCCCGGGTGCTGGTCGTCGGTGACCGGGCGCTGACGGGCCCGCAGCTGCACGTGCTGTCGGTGCTGGACATCGCCGAGGGCGATGTACTGATCGCCGCCGCGGCGGGGCCCGAGGCTGCGGACCCGGAGACCGGTGAGGCCCATGTGTACCGCGTCGACGAGCTGGGCGTGGAGCGGCTCTCGCAGACGCCCGGACGCCATTCGGCGGTGCGTTCGGGCGCGGTGACGGTGACGGCGTCGGCGTCCCTGGACCGCCCCGGCGCGGAGGTGCGGGTGCTGCGCGACGGCAAGCAGATCGCCACCGTGCCCTCGTACGCCGAGACGCCGGTGCTGGCCGCCCGCGCCCGGTTGACCCGGGCCGGCGCGCGTGGCATCCCGTGCGCGGTGCTGCTGCCGTCCGGCTACCGCGAGGGCGACGGGCCGCTGCCGGTGCTCATGGACCCCTACGGCGGCCCGCACGGGCAGCGCGTGGCCGCGGCGCACAACGCCCATCTGACGTCGCAGTGGTTCGCCGACCAGGGCTTCGCCGTGGTCGTCGCCGACGGCCGGGGCACCCCGCACACCTCTCCCGAGTGGGAGAAGGCCGTCCACGAGGACTTCGCGGGCGTCACCCTCGACGACCAGGTCGAGGCGCTGCGGGCGCTGGCCGCGGACCACCCGCTGGACCTGGGCCGGGTCGGCATCCGCGGCTGGTCGTACGGCGGCTATCTGGCGGCACTGGCCGTGCTGCGCCGGCCCGACGTCTTCCACGCGGGCATCGCGGGCGCCCCGGTCACCGACTGGCGGCTGTACGACACCCACTACACCGAGCGCTATCTGGGCATGCCGCAGGAGCGTCCGCAGGTGTACGCCCACAACTCCCTCGTCACCGACGACGGTCTGTCGTCGCCCGCGGAACAAACCCGTCCGCTGATGATCGTCCACGGGCTCGCGGACGACAACGTGGTCGCCGCCCACACCCTGCGGCTCTCCTCGGCGCTGCTGGCGGCGGGCCGTCCGCACGAGGTGCTGCCGCTGTCGGGGGTCACCCACATGACCCCGCAGGAGGAGGTCGCGGAGAACCTTCTGCTGCTGCAAGTCGACTTCCTCAAGAGGTCCTTGGGCATGAAGTGACCGCCTGAGCGCCCCCGTTGGAGTGGTCGGGGACGCGGCGTGCTTGACGGACTGTCAAGCACGCCGCCACCTCGATCTGCACAACCTTCGCTCAAGATGCCGGGGAAGAGCGCATCGTCCACGACAGCCCCCTTGACGGTGCTGTACGTCCGTTGCGAAAGTCCGCTGAGCCCCACCCGCGTCCGCGATGGACGCGACGGGCCGACGAGACCACAGTGCGGGGGATCTGCGCGATGACGAGTCCTTCCCAGACACCTTCCCAGGTACCTGCCCCGGTCCCCTCCGGGGCCGCGCCGGCCGGGCTGCCCGCCGAGCTCGTGGGCCGCTCGCCCGGACAGCTGATGTGGCGGCGGTTCAAGCGCGACCGGCCGGGGGTGGTCTCCGCCTTCGTGGTGGTCTTCTTCTTCGTCGTCGCCCTTGCCGCACCCCTGCTCTCGAAGGTCTACGGCAAGGATCCGACCACCACCTACGGGCTCGACGAGCCGGGCCTGCTGAACGAATTCGGCTACCCGGTCAAGCCCAACGGAGGTATCTCCGGCGACTTCTGGTTCGGCGTCGAGCCGACCCTGGGCCGTGACGTCCTCACCCAGCTCGTCTACGGCATCCGCACCTCGCTGCTGATCGCTGCCGCCGCCACCGTGCTGTGCGTACTGACCGGTGTCGTGATCGGGGTGACGGCCGGCTATGCGGGCGGCAGGACCGACTACTTCCTGGGCCGCTTCATCGACCTTCTGCTGGCCTTCCCCAGCCAGCTGTCGTTCATCGCCTTCACCCCGGTCGTCTACTCGCTCTTCGTGAGCCCCGAGAAGGAGACACCGACGTACCTGCGGGTGCTGACCCTGATCCTGGTGCTGTGGGTGCTGGGCTGGATGGGTCTGGCGCGGCTGCTGCGCGGGCAGGTGCTCAGCCTGCGGGAAAGGGAGTTCATCGAGGCGGCGAAGGTGACCGGCGCCTCGCCGTGGCGGATCATCACCAGGGAGCTGCTGCCCAACCTGTGGACGCCGATCCTCGTGCAGTCCACGCTGATGCTCCCGTCGATCGTGACCATCGAGGCGGGGCTGTCCTTCATCGGCGTCGGCATCCTGGAACCCACGCCCGACTGGGGCCGGATGTTCGCCAACGGTGCCCACTACTACGAGAGCGACATCACCTACATCTTCTTCCCCGGGCTGGCGATGATCGCTTTCGTGGTCGCCTTCAACCTCCTCGGGGACTCGGTCCGGGACGCGTTCGACCCCCGGACCGGGCGCTGACAGCTCCCTCGCACGTCGTCCATGACCGGCAGCCGACAGGCAACCGACAGGCAGGTGCATCCATGACTCCGACGATGTTCCCCGGGCGCAGAGCCCGGCTCTCCGCCGTGGCCCTGGCAGCAGGCGCTCTGATGCTCTCCGCGTGCAGCAGCGGAGGGGGTGGCGGCGGAGGCGGGGACAAGGAGAGCCAGGGGCCGGGCGAGGACAAGACCGGGTCCGCGAACTACTCCATCGGCACCAAGGCCGACTCCGCCGGCCCCGCCCCCGAGGTCCCGGGCGCGAAGAAGGGCGGCACCGTCGGCGTCCTGCAGCGCGACGCCTTCAACCACCTCGACCCGGGCCAGATCTACTACTCCGACGTCCTGACCAACCAGATGCTCTACAACCGCACCCTCACCTCCTACAAGGTGGACGACAAGAGCAAGGTCAAGGTCGTCGGCGACCTCGCCACCGACGCCGGCACCTCCTCCGACGGCGGGAAGACCTGGAAGTTCACCCTCAAGGACGGACTGAAGTTCGAGGACGGCTCGCCGATCACCGCCAAGGACATCCGGTGGGGCATCGAGCGGCTCTACGCCCCCTTCGAGACCGACGGCCCGCTCTACATCCCCCAGTGGCTCTCGGGGGACGGCAACGACTTCCGCAAGGCGCTGCCGGAGGGACCGTACGACGGCAAGCACCTGCCGTCGTCGGTGCTGGACACCCCGGACGACAAGACGGTGATCTTCCACTTCCTCAAGCCGCACGCGGACACCCCCTTCGCGACGGCCATGCCGAACGTCGGCCCGGTCAAGGCCGAGAAGGACACCAAACAGAAGTACGACAACGCGCCCTTCGCCTCCGGTCCGTACAAGGTCGGCGACTACAAGGTCGGCAAGTCGCTGACGCTCGTGCGCAACGAGCACTGGAACGCGAAGACGGATCCCGTCCGCCACCAGTACGCCGACAGATTCGAGATCAGCTTCGGCCACCAGTTCGCCGACTCGACCCGGCGCTTCCTCGCCGACCAGGGCGACGACAAGAACGCCCTGTCGTTCTCCAACGCCGCCGCCCCGGAGATGACCGAGAAGGTCCTGGGCCAGGCCGACACCAAGGCGCGCCGCTTCGTGGAGATCCAGCCGTACGTCGACTACATCAGCTTCAACACCGACCGGCTGCGGGACGTCAAGGTCCGCAAGGCCCTCGCCTACGCCATGCCCAACGGGCAGATCGTCCAGCAGATGGGCGGGGCGACGGCGGCCCTGCTGGCCACGAACTACCTCTCCCCCGCGATGGACGGCTTCCAGCCCACCGACCCGTTCGGCAAGAAGGCCAAGCCCGCCGGTGACGCGGACAAGGCCAAGCAGCTGCTGCAGGAGGCCGGCAAGACCGGCCAGGAGATCGTCTACGCCTACGCCAACACCGACGTCCAGCAGAAGGTGGCGGTCGTGGTCACCCAGGCCCTGGAGCGGGCGGGGTTCAAGGTGCAGAAGAAAGAGGTCGACTCCAACACCTGGCGGACCGCGATCGCCGAGGTGAAGAACAAGTTCGACATCTACCGCTCCTCCTGGGGCGCGGACTGGCCCGTCTCCTCCACGGTCGTACCGCCGCTCTTCGACGGCCGGCAGATCGCCGACGGCGCCCAGAACTACGGCCACCTCAACAACCCCAAGGTCAACGAGGACGTCGACCGCATCAACGCCATCCCCGATGTGAAGAAGGCGGCGCCCGAGTGGCAGAAGCTCGCCGACCGCATTCTCACCGAGGACGTGCCGGGCGTGCCGGTCTTCTACAACCGGCAGTTCTCGCTGTGGGGTTCGAACCTCGGCGGGGTCAAGTACCACCCGGTCTACGGGACCGCCGACCCGACCGGTGTGTTCGTGAAGTAGCCGTCCCGGCCGGACCTGCCCGGGCCCGGCCGGCTCATCCGTCACCCCCGGAAGAACCATGCTGAGATTCCTCGCCCGCCGCTCCCTCGGCGCGATCGTCATCATCCTGCTGATCAGCGCGATCACGTTCTTCCTCTTCTTCGCGCTGCCTTCCGAGCCCGCCCTGATGTCCTGCGGCAAGAACTGCACGCCGGACGCCATCGCGGTCATCAACAAGAACCTGGGCCTGGACCAGCCGGTCCCCGTCCAGTACTGGCACTACATGACCGGCATCTTCACCGGCCGCGACTTCACCGTCGGCCACTGCCCGGCGCCCTGCTTCGGCTACTCCTTCTCCAATCAGCAGCCGGTCTGGGGCACCATCGTCGACCGCTTCCCGACCACCTTGTCCATCACCCTCGGCGGGGCCGTCGTCTTCCTGGTCGTCGGCGTGGGCATCGGCATGACGGCCGCCGCCTTCCGGGGCACGTGGATCGACAAGTTCTTCAGCTCCCTGTCGCTCATCGGCAGCGCCCTGCAGATCTACTTCGTCGGCGTCGTCGCGCTGGCCGTCCTCGTCAGCGGCCTGCACTGGATGGACAACCCCGCCTACCACCCGATCACCGAGAACCCCGCGAAGTGGTTCACGGGCATGCTCATCCCCTGGCTGGTGCTCTCCATCATCTTCATCGCCAACTACAGCAGGATGACCCGCTCGCAGATGATCGAGCAGCTCACCGAGGACCATGTGCGCACCGCCCGCGCCAAGGGCCTCTCCAGGCGTACGGTCTTCTTCCGCTACGCCTGGCGGGGCGCGCTGGCCCCGATCGTGACCATCTTCGGCATCGACCTCGGCTCGCTCTTCGGCGGGGCGATCATCACCGAGTTCACCTTCAGCCTGCACGGGCTCGGCAGGCTCGCGGTCTCCTCGGTGAGCGAGACGGACCTGCCCACGCTGATGGCCGTGATGCTCGTCGGCTGCACGGCGATCGTCGTCGCCAACATCGTCGTCGACGCCGCCTACGCCTTCATCGACCCGCGCGTGCGGCTCGCCTAGCCGTCAGGAGACCGCGACCGTGACCCATCGTTCCCCGGATCATTCCCCGGCTCATTCCCCGGATCGTTCCCGGGATTTCCTCTCCGTCCAGGACCTGTACGTACGCTTCGCCACCGAGGACGGGACCGTACGGGCCGTCGACGGCCTCTCCTTCGGCCTGGAGCGCGGCCGCACGCTCGGCATCGTCGGCGAGTCCGGGTCGGGCAAGTCCGTCACCAGCCTGGCCGTGCTCGGCCTGCACGATCCGCGCCAGGCCGGGATCCGGGGCGAGATCCTGCTCGACGGACAGGAGCTGACCGGGGCCCCGGAGGCGGTGCTGGAGAAGCTGCGCGGCGACAAGATGGCGATGATCTTCCAGGACTCTCTCACCGCGCTCTCCCCGTACTACACCGTCGGCCGGCAGATCGCCGAGCCGTTCCGCAAGCACACCGGCGCCTCGAAGCGGGACGCCCGGCTGCGGGCGGTCGAGATGCTGGAGAAGGTCGGCATCCCCAACGCGGCACTGCGGGTGGACGACTACCCGCACCAGTTCTCCGGCGGCATGCGCCAGCGCGCGATGATCGCCATGGCGCTGGTCTGCGACCCCGAGCTGCTGATCGCCGACGAGCCGACGACCGCGCTGGACGTCACCGTCCAGGCCCAGATCCTCGACCTGCTCAAGGACCTGCAGCAGCAGACCGGTTCGGCGATCATCCTCATCACGCACGACCTCGGCGTCGTCGCCAACACCGTGGACGAGCTGCTGGTGATGTACGCCGGCCGGGCCGTCGAGCGCGGCACGGTCCGCGAGGTGCTGCGCGAGCCGCAGCACCCCTACACCTGGGGCCTGCTGGGCTCCATGCCCCGCCTCACCTCGGACGTCGGGGAGCCGCTCATCCCCATCCCGGGCACGCCGCCCAGCCTGCTGGCACCGCCGCCCGGCTGCCCCTTCCACCCCCGCTGCGCCTTCGTCGCCGAAGTGGGCGGGGACCGCTGCCGGACCGAGCGCCCGGAGCTGCCGGAGGGGCGCGGCGCCGCCTGTCACCTGAGCGCGGAACGCAAACGGACCGTCTTCACCGAGCAGATCAAGCCCCGGCTGGGCTGACGAGCGGAAGCGAGAGCCATGACCGACATCCTGGTCGCCGAGGGGCTGACCAAGCACTTCCCGATCATGGGCGGCTTTCCGGTCAAGCGGAAGGTCGGCGCCGTGCAGGCCGTGGACGGCGTGGACCTGACCGTACGGGCCGGCGAGAGCTTCGGCCTGGTCGGCGAGTCGGGCTGCGGCAAGTCCACCACCGGACGGCTGCTGACCCGGCTCCTGGAGCCGACGGCCGGGCGGATCCTCTACCAGGGCGAGGACATCACCCACGCCGGCCGCAGGCAGCTCGCCCCGATCCGCTCCGAGATCCAGATGATCTTCCAGGACCCGTACTCGTCACTCAATCCCCGGCAGACGGTCGGGAAGATCATCTCCGGCCCGATGGAGATCAACGGCATCCTTCCGGCGGCCGGGCGTGAGACGCGCGTACGCGAGCTGCTGGAGACCGTCGGCCTCAACCCGGAGCACTACAACCGCTTTCCGCACGAATTCTCCGGCGGCCAGCGGCAGCGCATCGGCATCGCCCGGGCGCTCGCGCTCGACCCCAAGGTCATCATCGCCGACGAACCGGTCTCCGCGCTCGACGTCTCCATCCAGGCGCAGGTGGTCAATCTGCTGCAGCGGCTGCGGCGCGAGCTGGGCATCGCGTTCCTCTTCATCGCGCACGACCTCGCGGTCGTCCGGCACTTCTCGCAGCGCGTCGCCGTGATGTACCTCGGCAAGATCGTGGAGGTGGGCGAGCGCGACGACATCTACGAGCGCCCGCGCCACCCGTACACGCACGCGCTGCTGTCCGCGGTGCCGGAGACGTCGGACCTCGACGGTCACGACGGTCACGACGGCACGGGCCGCGTGGGGGCACCTCCCGGCGGTAGCCGGGGGAGCATCCGCCTCGCCGGCGACGTACCGTCCCCGATCCACCCGCCGAGCGGCTGCCGCTTCCGCACCCGCTGCTGGAAGGCCCGCGACCGCTGCGCGACGGAGGAGCCGGCGTTGACGCGTGCGGAGGGCAGCGCCGAGGGGCACTTGTCCGCGTGTCACTTTCCCCAGCCCCGCCCCTTCCCGTAACAGGCTGGAAATCCAGCCCGTCCGGCGATTGAGGACACCGGAACGCAACGCTAGCCCTCCGCCTCCCCGGAATCGCCGGGTTCCGTCGGTACCACCCGCCGTTCCTCCGCGAAGTGGCAGGCCGAGACGTGCGCCGCCGGCCCCCCGCCGTCGCGGAACCACTCCGGTACCTCCAGCGGCGGCACTACCCGCGCGCACTTCTCCTGCGCCTTCCAGCACCGCGTCCGGAAGCGGCACCCGCTCGGCGGGTGTGCCGGCGAGGGCACGTCGCCGGTCAGCAGGATCCGTTCGCGCCGGTCCCGCGCCGCGGGATCGGGCACCGGGACGGCGGAGAGCAGGGCCTGGGTGTAGGGGTGCGTGGGGTGCTCGTAGATCTGGGTGCCGGTGCCGGCCTCGGCCAGCTTACCGAGGTACATCACGGCGACCCGGTCCGAGATGTGCCGCACCACGGACAGGTCGTGCGCGATGAAGATGTACGACAGCTCGAACTCGTTCTGGAGCCGCTCCAGCAGGTTCACCACCTGCGCCTGCACCGACACGTCCAGCGCGGAGACCGGCTCGTCGGCGACGATCACCTCCGGGCGCAGCGCCAGCCCGCGGGCGATGCCGATGCGCTGCCGCTGGCCGCCGGAGAACTGGTGCGGGTAGCGGTTGATGTACTCGGGGTTGAGGCCGACGACGTCCAGCAGCTCCCGCACCTTCTGGCGGCGGCTGCCTTTGGGTGCGGCCTCGGGGTGGATCTCGTAGGGCTCGCCGATGATGTCGCCAACGGTCATGCGCGGGTTGAGCGAGGTGTACGGGTCCTGGAAGACCATCTGGATGTTGCGGCGTACAGCCTTCAGGGCCCGGCCGGACAGGGTGGTGATGTCCTCGCCCTTGTAGCGGATCTCCCCGGCGGTCGGCCGTTCGAGGTTGACCAGCATCCTGGCGACCGTGGACTTGCCGCAGCCGGACTCCCCCACGATGCCGAGGGTCTCGCCGCGGCGGAGGTCGAAGGAGATCCCGTCGACGGCGTGGACAGCGCCGACCTGCTTCCTGAACAGCACGCCCTGGGTCAGCGGGTAGTGCTTGACCAGGTCCCGTACCTCCAGGATCGCCTCGCCGTCAGCTCTCATCGAGGGTCTCCTTCCAGAAGTGGCAGGCGCTGGCACGTCCCGCGGCCACGGGGAAGAGCGGGGGCCGGTCGGTGCGGCAGATGTCCTGGGCCATGGGGCAGCGGGGGTTGAAGGGGCAGCCGGGCGGGATGGCGGTGAGGTTGGGCGGCAGGCCCTTGATCGCGTAGAGCGCCTGGCCCTTCTGGTCCAGGCGCGGGATCGAGTCCAGCAGGCCCTTGGTGTACGGGTGCGCGGGCGCCGCGTACAGCTCGTGGACGGGGGCGGTCTCGACGATCCGGCCGGCGTACATCACCGCGATCTTGTCGGCGACGTCCGCGACCACGCCCAGGTCGTGGGTGATGAGGATCAGGCCCATGTTGAACTCGCGCTGCAGCTCGGCCAGCAGGTCCATCACCTGGGCCTGGACGGTAACGTCCAGGGCCGTCGTCGGCTCGTCCGCGATGATCAGGTCCGGCTCCAGGGCCAGCGCCATCGCGATCATGATGCGCTGGCGCATACCGCCCGAGAACTGGTGCGGATAGTCGCTGACGCGCTCCTTGGCGGCCGGGATACGGACGCGGTCCATCAGCTGGACGGCCCGGGCGCGGGCGTCCTTGCGCGTCATGCCCTGATGGACCTCGTACATCTCACCGAGCTGCGCGCCCACGGTCATCACGGGGTTGAGCGAGGACAGCGCGTCCTGGAAGATCATGGCCAGCTTGGCGCCGCGCACCCGCCGGCGGTGCTCCTCGCCCATGGTGAGCAGATCCTCGCCGCGGAAGAGGACCTCGCCGCCGGTGACGAAACCGGGCGGTGTGTCGAGGATGCCCATGACGGCCTGCGCGGTCACGGACTTGCCGGAACCGGACTCGCCGAGCACGGCCAGCGTCTGCCCGGCGGCGACGGTATAGCTGACGCCGTTGACGGCCTTGGCCACCCCGTCGCGGGTGCGGAATTCCACGTGCAGGTCGCGCACGTCGAGCAACGTGGTCACGGCAGCGGGCTCCTCAGCGCAGCTTGGGGTCGAGGGCGTCGCGCACCGCGTCGCCGAGCATGATGAACGCGAGCACCGTGATGCTCAGCGCGCCCGCGGGCCACAGCAGCATGTGCGGGGCGTTGCGGATCTGGTTCGAGGCGTTGGAGATGTCGATCCCCCAGGAGACGGTGGGCGGTTTGAGGCCGACGCCGACGAACGACAGCGTCGCCTCCAGGGCGATGTACGTGCCGAGGGCGATGGTGGCGACGACGATGACGGGCGCCACCGCGTTGGGGGCGATGTGCCGCAGCAGCAGCCGGCGGTTGCCGGCGCCCAGCGCGCGGGCGGCCTGGACGTAGTCGTGCTGTTTGGCGCCGACGACGGAGCCGCGCGCGATGCGGGAGATCTGCGGCCAGCCCAGCAGCACGATGAAGCCGACCACCGGCCAGAGGGAGCCGCTGGTGACGACGGACAGGAAGACCAGCCCGCCCAGGATGATCGGGATGCCGAAGAAGATGTCGGCGAGCCGCGAGAGCAGCGCGTCCCACCAGCCGCCGAAGAACCCGGCGAGCCCGCCCAGCACGCTGCCCAGCAGCGCGGCCCCGGTCGTGGCGCAGACGCCGACGGCGATGGAGGCCCGCGCCCCGTGGACCGTACGGGTGTAGACGTCGCAGCCCTGGCCGTCGAAGCCGAAGGGGTGGCCGGGCTGGGAGCCCTGCTGGGCCTTGGACAGGTCGCACTTCAGCGGGTTGCCGCTCGCGATGAGCCCGGGCCAGAGAGCGATGACCACCAGGAAGACGATGACCAGCGCGGAGAGGACGAAGACGGGGTTGCGCCGCAGGTCGTGCCAGGCGTCCGACCACAGGCTGCGGGCCTTGCCGCTGGCGGTGCCACCGGGGATCGGCCCGCCTTCGAGGGTCTCGGCGTCGCTGGTGGCCAGGGACATCGCGCCGCCGCCCGCGGGGGTGATGGCTGCGTTCGGCTCGGAAGGATCGAGCTCAGGCATAGCGGATCCTCGGGTCGAGCACGGCGTAGAGGAGGTCGACGAGCAGGTTCGCGCCCAGGAAGACGATGACGAGGATGGTCACGAAGCCGACGACGGTCGGCGAGTTCTGCCGCAGGATGCCCTGGTAGAGCTGGTAGCCGACACCGTGGATGTTGAAGATCCGCTCGGTGACGATGGCCCCGCCCATCAGGGCGCCGATGTCCGTGCCGATGAAGGTGACGACGGGAATGAGGGAGTTGCGCAGCAGGTGCCGGGTGATGACGCGGTGGCGCGGCAGGCCCTTGGCGACGGCTGTACGGAGGTAGTCGGCGCGGGAGTTCTCGGCGATGGACGTGCGGGTCAGCCGGGTCACGTAGGCCAGCGAGGTCAGGGCGAGCACGACACCCGGCAGCAGCAGTTCGTCGAACGGCGCGGCGGGCGATACGGACGGTGAGACGGTCCCCCACTTCACTCCGAAGAGGTACTGCAGCACATAGCCGCTGACGAAGGTCGGGATGGACACCACGATCAGGGTGACCAGCAGGACGGAGGTGTCCACGGAACGGCCGCGCCGCAGCCCGCTGAGGAGGCCGAGGGTGATGCCGACGACGATCTCGAAGAGGACGGCGACGATCGTCAGGCGCAGGGTCACCGGGAAGGCGTCGGCCATCAGCTCGGTGACGTCCTGGCCGTTGAAGGCGGTGCCGAAGTTCCCGGTGAGGATCTGCCGCATGTAGTGGAGGTACTGCTTCCAGAGCGGCGCGTCGAGGTAGAGGTCCTTGCGGATGCGCGCGGCGGTCGCGGGGTCGGGGGCCTTGTCGCCGAAGAGCGCGGCGATGGGGTCGCCCAGGGCGTAGACCATGAAGAAGATCAGGAACGTGCTGCCGATGAACACGGGGATCATCTGGAGCAGCCGCCGGATCACATACCGTCCCATGAGGACTCACTCCGGGGGTTTCTGGAGCGGACGGGTCCGGTGCGGGGCGCGGGCCGGACCGCCCGTCCGTACGGGCTACTTGACGGTGATCTCCGCTTGCTTGACGGCGATCTCCGCTTACTCGACGGCGATCTCCGCTTACTTGACGGTGATCCGCTCGTAGACGGGCACGCTGAAGGAGTTCAGCTCCACGTCGCCGATGCTCTGGGAGTAGCCGGCGCTGCCGTTCTGGTACCAGAGCGGAATGGCCGGCATCTGCTCGGCGAGGATCTTCTCCGCGTCCTGGAACTTGCCGACAGCCTTGACCGTGTCGGACTCGGCGTTGGCCTCGTCGACCAGCTTGTCGAACTGGGCGTCGCTGAACTTGCCGTAGTTGGAGGAGGCGTTGGTGTAGTAGAGCGGCTGCAGGAAGTTCTGGGCGAGCGGGTAGTCCATCTGCCAGCCGGAGCGGAACATGCCGGTCATCCGCTGTTCGGAGACCTGGTTGCGGAAGTCCGCGAAGGTGCCGACGGGGTTGACCGTGCACGCCTGGTCGTTGCCCAGGGCGTTGTTGATGCTGTTGCAGACGGCGTCCATCCACACCCGGTGGGAGCCGGTGTCGACGTTCGAGGTGATGGTGACCTTGCCGCCCGGCAGGCCGCCGGCCTCCTGGATCAGCTTCTTCGCCCGGCCGGGGTCGTACGTGCAGACGTCGCCGCACAGGCCCGCCTTGTAGCCGCCCTTGTCGCCCAGTACCGGAGAGGTCCAGTCCGTGGCCGGGGTCCGGGTCTTCTGGTAGATCTGCTCGGTGATCTGGTCACGGTTGATGGCCATGGACAGCCCCCGGCGGACCTTCTCCATCCCGGCCGTGGACCAGTTCGCGTCGTACATGGGGAAGACGACGGTCTGGATGATGCCGGCGGGCTGGTTGATGTAACGGTCGCCGAGGTCGTTCTTGACGTTCTTCAGCTGTGCGCTGGGGATGTCGTCGACGAGGTCGATGTTGCCGGCCTGCAGGTCGGTGTAGGCGGTGTTGTTGTCCGTATAGACGCGCAGCTCCACCCCGCTGTTCTGCGCCTTGTCCTCCCCGGGGTACCCCTGCCACCGGCTGAGCCTCATCGACGAGCCCTTGGTGTACGAGTCGATCATGTACGGGCCGTTGCCGACGGGCTTCTTCAGCCAGTTCGCGTGGTCGTCGTAGAACGCCCGGGGCAGCGGCGCGTAGGCGGCGTAGCCCAGGGTGTCCGGCCATGTGGAGAACTTGGTGCGCAGCTTGACGGTGAAGGTGCGCTCGTCCTTCACCACGAGGCCGGAGAGGGTCTTGGCGCTGCCGGAGCCGCTGGCCGGGTGGACCCTGTCGTAGCCCTCGATGTCCTGGAAGAAGGAGGCGTTCTTCTGCTTGTTCTCGACCAGCGACGCATAGTTCCAGGCGTCGACGAAGGACTTCGCGGTGATCTTCTCTCCGTTGCTGAACGTCCAGCCGTCCTTGACCGTGATGGTGAACGTCTGCTGGTCGGTGCTGTCGATCTTCTCGGCGAGCACGTTCTTGGCCTCGCCGGTCTTGGGGTCGTACTCCTTCAGCCCCCGGAAGATCAACGAGAGAACCTTGCCGCCCTGCACCTCATTGGTATTGGCCGGTTCGAGCGGCCCCTGCGGGTCCCCCCACGAGGCCCGCACCCACCCTGCCCCGCTGCTGCCGCCTCCGCCGCCGCATCCGGTGGCCGCCAGCGCGACCCCGGCCGCACAGGCGGCCAGGGCGGCTGTGGCGCGCATGCGTCCACGCATGGAGTGCCTCCTCGGGTCCCAAGTCGTGCGAAGTCTCACTCAGGCCCAAATAACACCTTATGAAGTGACTCGAAGTGGTGCTCCCGGTGCGCATGGGGCGAGAAACCGCCCGTATGCGTGAGTGCGTCTGGAGGTGTGAGCGGAGAAGAGCCCCACCAGGGTGCAGATGAGGGCAATTGATCCATAATCACATTGCAGCTGCTACATACATTCGATAGACATGAGAGCCCTCCGGGGTGCAGCCATGTGTGACGAGGGCGCACGCCAGGGGAACGGGGACCGGGGATCGGGATCAGGGATCAGTCAGGGATCAGGGATCAGGATCGGGGGGAGTTTCATGACGTCCTGGGACATCAGGCCATCCGAGGTGAGCGGCGTCCTCAGCAAGGCGGCGACGGCGGCCGAGGGCCTGTCGAAGGCCGGCCAGGGTGTACAGAAGACCCTGCCGAGCGCCGCGGGCGCGGCCGGCACGATCAGCGGCATGTACTGCGGACCGGCCCCGAGCGGCCCCGTCGGGGCGGCGCTGGCCGAGTTCGCCAACAAGTGGGGGGCGGATCTTCAGTACGTGGCGAAACGTACCGCCGCGTCACTGAACGGGGCCGCCGAGGCCACCAGGAAGTACGTCGAGGGCGACCTTGAGCTGGCCGCGAACGCACAGCACGAGGCGCTGGCCGAGCCCAAGATAGACATGCCCGGGGAGGGGAAGAAGTGAGCGACAAAGAACTCATCATCCCGTCGGGCATCCCGCAGTTCATCGGCAACCTGGGCACCCTGGAGACCGACACCAAGGCCCTGACCGCCGACGCCAAGCTCTTCCGGGACTCGGGTGCGTCGGTGCACTCCACGTTCCAGGGGCTCTCGGCCTGCTACAAGGCGCCGGAGGCGGACAAGCTGTTCGCCACCACCGCGCCGGTGGCCACGAAGTCGGACGCGTTCGCGGACGACCTGGAGAAGGTCTCCTCCGCGCTGAGCTCCTACGCGTCCACGGTGCGGCCCCTGGCGGACAGGCTCGGCAGCCTCAAGGAGGAGGCCGTGGCGTTCGTCAGCAGCGTCGAGGGCGACGACCACTGGCGCAGGGACAAGAAGAAGGTCGAGCACAACAACACGTTGTGGCACAGCGTCAACGCCACCGTGGCCGCCTTCCACGACGCCGAGCGCGCCTGCCACGACAAGATCGTCGCGCTGGTCAAGGGCGGCACTCCGCTCATACCCGACGACGGCTCGCACAAGCCGAACATGTACGGCTACAAGGCGAGCGACCTCGACCACGCGGAGAAGACGCCCTGGGGCTCGATGGCCGAGCGCGAGTACACGGGCCTCGCCTGGCTGGGCCATCAGGTCAAGAGCTTCGTCTGGGACGGCTTCATCGTCGACGGCGTCTGGGGCACCATCACGGGCCTGGGCACCCTCGTCGGCACCGACGGCTGGGACAAGGCGGGCCAGGCCTGGACGGGCCTGGGCAAGCTGGCCACGGGCCTGGTCATCTCGTCCAGTCCCCTGGGGGCCGCGTACTGGCTGCTCCCGGACGACAAACTGCCCCGCTGGGTGCGCGACTCCCGCACCGCGGTCAAGGAGACCGGCAAGGCCCTCGTCGCCTACGACCAGTGGGGCAAGAACCCGGCCCGCGCCGCCGGTGGCGTCACCTTCAACGTCCTCACCACCGTCTTCACGGGCGGCTCGGGCACCGCGGCGAAGGGCGGCGCGATCGCCAAGACCGTCTCGGTCCTGGGCAAGGCCGGCCGCATCGTCGACCCGATCACATACGTCGGCAAGGCCGCCAAGTTCGGCTACGTCAAGGTCGGCGATCTGCTGTCGGGACTGAAGAACCTGCGGGTCGGCACGACCGTCCACATCGCGGACGAGGCGTTCAGGGTTCCGGGTGATGCCGCCACCCCCGCCCTGCCGAAGCGACCGGCAAACCTGCCGGAGGACGTGTCCACGTTCCTCGACCACAACGACAAGCCGGTCTACATGGACAAGAAGACCGGCGCGCTGTACGACGAGCACGGCAAGGAGTTCCAGCCCGCCAAGGACGTCAAGAAGGAACTGTCAGCGGAGGAACGTTCCGCCGCGGCGAAGCAGCCGGAGGTCCGGACGCAGCGGGACCCATTGCTGGTGGGCGCGGGCGCGCGCTCCGGCGGCGACGTACGGGCGTCGGTGGGGCACGGCGGCGAGCACGTGCCCGCGCACGGGGCGGGTGGGGCGGGTGGCCATGCGCCGGGCGGGTCGGCGGACCACATGCCACGTGGGTCGGCGGACCATACGCCGGGCGGCGCGGCGAGCCACGCGCCGGGTGGCTCCGCCCACCACACCCCTGGGGGCAGCGCCCACTCCGGCGAGAACCTGCCGCCCCGGGCCGGTCACGAGACCCCGAGCGGGAGTGGTGGAAGCGGTGGCCACGGCACGCCCACCCATCCCGCCCACGACACCCCGGGATCCGGCACGAGTGGCCACAACGGTGGAAGCCACGGCGGACACGACTCCCCGTCGGGCCCGCATGACCACGAGGCGCCCCGCCCGGCGGACGACGCGCGTCCGCCCCACGACGGCAGCCACGGCAACGGCCACGACGCTCCCTCGGGCAACACGCACAACGGCGACGGCGCCCACACGCCCGAGACCGGCGGGCCGAACCACTCCGCCCCCGGCGACGCTCACGTCCCGGGTGACGCCACCCCGCCGCCGCACGCCCCGGGCCCGCCCCGCCAACCTGTCGGTGATCTCATTCCGGGCGGCAAGGGCACGCAGCTGACCCCGGAGCAGCTCCAGGAACAGCTGCAGAAGGCCCTTGACGGGAACTACGGGGGACTTCGGATCAAGATTGAGGGCGTGTACCCCTCGGACAACGTCCTGGGCTGGAGTGCAAGCTTGGTCGACGAGGCCGGGCACTCTGTCGGAAGAATGGAGCGCGACTTCATCCGAAAAGAAGACGGTACGCTGGCCGTAAAACACATGATTATGAAGATCGACGATCCGGCCTTCCGCGGGAAGGGAGTCGGAACGGCCATCAGTCGAGAACTGGAGAACTGGTACCGCCAGTCCGGCGTCTCGGAGATCCGGCTCACGGCGGGCAAGGAGAACGGTGCCTACACGTGGGCACGGCGAGGCTACAGCTGGGCCGATGAGAAATCGGCCAAGAAAATCATAAACCGCATCAATGTGAAGATGAGGGACGCCGAGTGGTCGCTCACCAAGGAGGAGTTTGAGGCTGCTCAGGATATAGTGAACCGCGCGAGAACCAACCCCTTCGGAAGCCCCAACTACCCTGCCCCCATTGAAATTTCGAGAATAGGGCGAGGAACGGGTCGGGATGACTTCTTCGGGAAGCGCGTTCTCGTGAAACAGAATTGGGAAGGTAGGAAGCAGTTGTGACACAGCGCGGCAAGCTGGGGCCGTCAGATCCGGTCCACCCCTTGTTGGCCAAGCGAGACCGGCTTTCGTCGGAATGGTTCTACGAGTTCTGCGCCAAGTACGGCGTGGACGAGCCGGACGAGGCGACTCCTGAACAGCAAGATGAATACGACGCAGGCATGGAAGCAATCTATGCCAAAATCCGCGAAGAGTATGACGCCGAAATGGCGAAGCAGGGCGACTGATCCAACTCACCTGGTTGCTGAACTGGGTTGTTTGGGCGCAGTCAGGGCGGGCTGCGCCCGGTGCCGACCTATGGCCACGCGGAGTGGAAAAGCTGAGGAACTGGTTGTGACGGAGCGCGGCAGGCTCGGACCATCGGATCCGGTGCACTTCCTGGTGACCAAGCGACACCGGCTGACATCCGAATGGTTCTACGAATTCTGCGAGAAGTACAGCGTCGACTATCCGGACGAGGCCAGTCCCGAGCAGCAGGATGAATACGAGGCAGGAATGGATGCAATCTACGCCCAGATTCGCCAAGAGGCTGAAGCAGAAAGCACAAAGACGGAGCGAAGCGACTGATCTTGCCTCATCGCCCATCTGATCCAGTCGTGGGGCGCAGTGAGAGCGGCTTAGGGAATGGCCATGACTGAATACAGAGAGTTGGAGCCTTCAGAGCAAACGTCGCAGCGGAGCCAATCATTTCGCTCGACCGGTCCGCTCTCGACGCGGTGGACGCTCAAGCGGGCTGACTCCGCGGTTCCGACTGAGTCGGCAGAACGGGCCGCGCCCGTCGCCAATGGAAGCGGAGCCGGATGGCTCTGCGGCGACGGGCGGCGTACCGGATGCGGCGCGCTGTCGGGTCAGGCGTTGAGGGAGGGCGCGGGCTGCGCGTCAGCGGGATGTTGCGGTTGGCGGACGACCGTGCCGCCATGGACCAGCAAGAGATCCGCGATGTCGTCCTCGTAGTGCCTCAGTTGACCCACCGGGTCAGTCGTGACGGCATAGGGAGCAACGCTGCTCAAGAGCTCGTACAGGTCCGGGAGTTCCTGGGCGTGCAGTTCCTGCCTGGCGGCGAGATACCAGCCGCGTTCACCGGGCTGGAACTCACTGCCCAAGATTCCGCCGATACGCAACGCCCCTCCCTGCAGCGCCAGTAGTGGTTCCCGGTCAAGGTCACTGCCAGCAGGGGGCCGGAGCCCCAAGTGCCACCGGAGTTCGTCAAGGACCTCGCCCGGCAAGGTGTCGTCCAGCTCCCACGCCAGCTGGAGTTCATACAGATCGCTCATGCCTGGCAGCCTAGAAACCCGTAACGCCCGCCCCGCCCGATAGGACGCCCCATGAAAGACGTCATAGCCCTCACCCCGAAGATGCCCGACTCCTGGTCGGTCGTGGCCGGGCTGTACGCGGGCGGGCCCGATCTCGACGTCGGCAGCGTTCACGACGGTGCCGTGGTGCAGTTGTTCGGCCGGGACGGCCGTCCGCTCGTCTCCCTCGAAGCGCCGCTGCTCGTCCACGTGCCCGGCGAGGCGGAGCGTCTGCTCGGCAGCGGCGTTTCCGCGCCTCAGGTGCCGTACTGGTGGACCGAGGTGCGGGCCTCTACCGCCGTTCCCGAGGCGGCGCCGCTCGCCGGGTCCGTCGCCGGGCGTCTGACCGCGCTGCTCGGCGGCACGGTGTGGCCTCCCGGGGCGGCCACGACCGACGTGGTCGAGACGTCCGCCGAGGGGGACGTCACCGCGAGCGCGGCGTCCGACGACGCGCAGCTCGCCGTGGACGTCCTCACCGACAGCACGGCCGTCGTCCTGGCCGACCGGCCCGTCGTCGCCCTCAACGCCTGGCTGTCCGAGGTCCTGCGCACGGTCACCGCTGGCGGCCTCGCCCTGCAGATCGTCACCCCGCCCCACGTACGCCTGAGCCTGCCGCTGCGCGCGGCACTGGCCGGTGCGCCCAACCGGTGGGTCGTCCAGGACCCCGGCTGCGGTTACTACGACGGGCTCTCCGGTGCCGTCCTGCGCTGGCAGAACGGCACCTTCGCCCCCGCGCGTGACGAGGCCGGGGAGACGCCCGTGGCCGAGGCCTTCACCGGGGCCGCGCTCGCCGAGGAACGGCAGCTCGTCGTCGCGTACCGCGTCCTGCACGAGCCCAGTGACAGTCTCGTTCTCGGCCGGGCCCTCGAGGCCGCCTGGACGGCTCTGACCGGCGCCGCTCCCGCCGGGTGGGGCACCGCCGAGCCCATCAACCTCCGTTGGTCAACGTCCCAGTTGACCGACCTCGCGCGCGAGCGCTCCCCCGAGCCGACCCACCTGCTCGCCGTCGGCGATCCCGGCCGCCCTGCCCTCGCGACCCACCGCATCACTCGCACCGAGAACGGCGTCGCCGAGGACATCACCCTCACCCTCGGCTACGGCGAGGACGAGACTCCGCCGCTGGACGCAGTCGAGCCCCTCGCCCGCGCCCTCGTCACCGAGCACGGTCTCGTCTCCATGCTGGCCTCCCTGCGCCGGGGCCGCCGGGACCTCACCGTGCCCGCGCACTTCGAGGCGCCGCCCATCCCCCTCTCGTTCACCCTCGGCGCGACCGACGTCCGCAGCGTCGGCCTCGACCACGCGCGCCGCCCACCGCTCGACCTCCGGCCGGTACCACTCGGGCCGGAGGCCGCGCCCGCCCTTCACTACGCCCTCGGCGACGGGACCGACGCCCAGGCGTGGACGGTCCTCCAGCAACTCGCCGCCCACCTCAAGGTGGACCCGGCGAGCTGAGCGAGGGGCGCCGCCCCCGGACAGCGCCCCTCCGTCAGTCACTCCGAGTGCGCCTCCCGCTGGTGAAGGCCCATGACCTCCGCCATACGGGCGGCTTCCTGCCGATCACCGGCGTCGAGGGCCCGGTAGCGCCGGCGTTTGATGTCCCAGCAGGTCTGGCACCGCGGTAGTGGGGGCACCGCCGCCCCGGGGTGCCCTCTCCCCCGCCGACTCCGCTCGTTGGCGTCGGCGACCTTCGCGCGTAGCGCGTCGCCAGTGCGTGCCGACTGGGCCTCGGTCATCGGGCCACCTCCGGGCGGGGGATGAAGTCGATGCCGTGTACGGACACGCGAACGGTGAAGTCCGGCTGCGGCGGCGTCGCAGGCGGCCGCACCGTGGGGGCTGCGGCACAAGAACGGGCGGTGCGGTTGAGTTTCGTGAACGCGAGCAGAGCTCTCGTCCAGCCGAACCATCGGACGTTAAGCTTCGCCATGTCGGCGCTCCTTGGGCAGCGTTGGCCATGCCCCGGGGCCGTGTCAGCGGCCGCCGGGGTTTCCAGTGGATCGAGACCCTAGCAGAGTAGCTCTATAGAGCACTTAGAGCATCGACAAAACGAGCAAAGCTATCCATTGCACGAAACGCTTAGTGCACGTAGCGTGCTGATGTGATCGAATTTGCTCCTGATATTCCGCGCTGGCGTCAAGTCGCCGATGTGATTCGGCAGCGCATAAAGGACGGCACGTACCCACCTCGATCGCGTGTACCGTCCATCGTCCAACTCATGGAAGAGTTCGGCATCGCCACCATGACGGCCCATAAGGTGCACCGCTCCCTGCGCGCCGAGGGCCTCATCTACACCGAGCCCGGCATGGGGTCCTACGTCTCGAAGGACGCGCAAGTCGACTGACCGCCATAAGCGGGAGGGCTGACGTGAAGTCATGGCTGAAGGCCGTCCGGGGCAGCTGGCCCAGGGCTGGCGGCGACCAGGAGATCGTCCAGAGCTACGCGTACCGGTCGGCGTGCCCGTCCACGGTGTGGGGTGACCTCATCGCTGACGCCACCCGCGACCTGTTCTTCGGCGGGTACACGTCCTACTTCCTCTGGACCCACGTGCCCGCCCTGCCGGAACTGCTCCGGCAGAAGGCGGCGAACGGCTGCCGCGTCCGCTTCCTGCTCGGGGATCCGAACAGTTCGGTCACCCGCCAGCGGGAAGAGATCGAAGACGTGGCCATGACGGTGTCCACGCGCATCAGGACGACGATGGAGCAGTTGGCCCGGATGGGCGAGGTCGAGGGGCTGGAGGCCCGTTTCTCCGCCCCTGCCGACGCCACGAATCACGTCTCCCTGTCAGTCTTCCGCTTCGACGACGAAGTGCTCGTCACCCCGCACCTGGCACGGCTGGTAGGCCATGATTCTCCCCTGCTACATCTCCGGCGGCGCGGCGACCGAGGGATGTTCTCCCGCTTCGTGGAGCACGCCGAGGAGCTGTGGTCCCGGGGTGTCCCGATCGCGGAACCATCGCTCAAGCCAGGACAGCCCGGCCTGCCGCCCCAGCCGTAAGCGCTGTCCTGACCGCCGGCTGCCAGGGAATTCCGCAATGGAGAGGGACGGCGCATGACCGCAGAGCACGCCGAGCACGACGGCCCGATCGTCCCCAAGCCCGCCCTCACCCTGCCCGCCCTGCGTCAGGCCCTCGCCGCCGTGGCACCATCGCGCCTGTCCGAGTTCTTCGAGGACATGCAGAACGCCTTCGTCCAGGCCGGTGAGGAAGGCAGCGTCGTCCCGATCCGGATGTTCTACCGGCGCTGGGGCGTGGTCGTCGAGATCGAACGCCACCCGGTGACCGCGCGACGTCTGCACGACGCGGAACGATCGATGGACAGCGATGACACGGACACGAGAGAACAGGCGATCCGAGAGATCGGTGAGATCGTCCGCGCCGCACGTCGTGAGGTCGAGGGTGGCTGACTGGCACTGGGAGCACAATCCGGACGACCTCCTCGACGGCCTTCCTCCTGAAGCGACTGCTGAGGTCGAACGCCTGGCCAAAGAGATCGCCATGCGCGACTCCATGGTCTTCCTCGACGGCGTGTCCTACACCGGTTCCGGGCCGGGACTCCGTCCAGTAGGAGCAGCGCCGCGCCACCGGCTTTCTTGATGTCGGTCATGTCCTTGACGTGGCCGACCTTGTTTCCCGGCCACCCGGCACGGTAAACGGTCCATCGCTTATGATCCCCCGCTCTGCGGTGCCGACTTGAAGAGAGCACGCGCGAGCCTGACGACTACCCAGGCCGAGGGGGACCGGGCAGTCAGCGCAGTCGACAGACCGCAATGACAGGATGACGGAATGACGACGCAACGCGGGGAATCTTCGAAACCGGTCCACGGCGACCTCCTCGCGGCGAAGTCGCTGGTGTTCGACCCGTGCGGATTCGCCTGCTCCCAGCCGACGCCGGAGGCGGAGAGCGCCGAGTACGGGGCGTACGAGTTCAGGCTGGACGGCCTGTCCGTCAGGTTCCGGGCCGCGAAGACGACGCCGACGAAGGTCGGCCAGTTCGTGACGGTGTGGAAGCGGGCCGAGGGCGGCGGGCCCATCCAGCCGTTCGACGCCGACGACCCTGTCGACCTCTTCGTCATCAGCACCCGCGACGGTGGCCACTTCGGGCAGTTCGTGTTTCCCCGGGACGTGCTCTGCGAGCGGGGCGTCATATCGAGGAACGGTTCCGGCGGAAAGCGCGGGTTCCGCGTCTACCCGCCCTGGGTGACGACGCCCAACCGTCAGGCCCGCAGCTCGCAGACCTGGCAGCTGACGTACTTCCTGGACATACCCGAGGGCCAGCCGATCGACTCCGCCCGCGCCCGGGCCCTCTACCACCCGTAGGGCGCCGCACCCCCACGCCCCGGCAGAGCCGCAAGAAAACGGATTCGAGCAGCTCGGCGACGTCGGCGACGTCCATGAGCCGATTGCCGGCCGCTCACGCCCGGAGCCAGAAGCCAGAAGCCGCGCAGGTGCCCGCCCGTGGCGTGCGGCCACGGACGGGCACTGCGCGCTTCTTGGGTGATGGTGCCGGGACTACCGAGCCGCCTTGGCTCAGTAGTACATGAATGTCGCGTACGCGCCGCCGATGTTCTGGGTGATGAGTTCCCCGGCCCCGGCTCCGAAGCCGTTCGCGGCATTGGCCACGTCGTAGACCGATCCGTAGTTGCCCATCCAGTGCCACGTTTTGACCTGGGCCTGCACGGGGCTGGTGCTCACGGTTGCCGGCGGTTTCGGTGCGGGATCATCTGCGGCCATCGCGGGAGCCGCCAGGCCTATCAGCATCGCGGCGGGCGCGGCCGTCAGGGCGAGGGTTCGAAGGCAGTTCATGGTGACCTCCATGAAAGGCTCATGTGTTCGAAATTTCGAACATCCCAGACAACCGTAGGTGACTCCCGCCACACCCGCCATCCGAGCCACCCGGACCCTCCGGTGGAGGCGGCTCCACCCGCACCGGACAGGTGTTGTCAGACCCTCCCACTACAGTCCGTTCCAGTAGTCCGGATCGCTGACGGGGCAGGACCGACGGGGGAGAGATTCGCATGCGCCAATTCGGAGTTGAGCTGTACGACCGGTGGACTGCCCTGTGGAACGGGGACACGGGGCTTGCCGCGGAGATCATGGCGCCGGAGTTCCGCCTGCGTTATGCACAGGCGGGCACCGAGGCGTTCGATGACATCCGGCATCCCGCGCAGCTCAGCGCCGCCATCGCGGGCTGGCATCGCCAACGCCCCGGGCTGCGATTCACCGCCGAAGGGCCCGCGGTTGTCGACATAGCGATGCCCGACGGAGCGGCGCCACAGGGAAGCGTGGCCCGGCCCTATCTCGCGAGCTTCCTCAATGAGAGCGGGCAGACCGTGTCCCGCAGTGGGACCGACATTCTCACCTTCATCGGCGGGCGCATCACCGAAGTGTGGTCGGTCTCCTCGGGCGCAGGGGGCCGGACCTTCTCCTGACGCCGAGGCGGCCGAGGCGCTCCTCCTGAGTCAGGCCGCGCGGCACCGGCCCACCACACGAGAGCGGGGGCTCCCCCGGCATTCGCCAGGAGAGCCCCCAACAGCCCCCAACCCGCACAACACAGCGGAAGCAGCCCCTACGCCGCCCCCACCACGTCCTTCTCCTCGGCGAAGTGGCACGCCGACTCGTGCGCCGCCGGGGTGTCGCGGCCGGCGAAGACCTCCGGCACCGCCAGCAGCGGGATCTCCTCGGCGCACTTGTCCTGCGCCTTCCAGCAGCGCGTGCGGAAGCGGCAGCCGGACGGCGGGTTCGCCGGGGACGGGACGTCGCCGGTCAGGATGATGCGCTCGCGGCGCTCGCGCGCGTCCGGGTCCGGGACGGGGACGGCGGAGAGCAGTGCCTGGGTGTAGGGGTGGGTCGGGTGGTCGTAGATCTGCACGTCCGTGCCGATCTCGGCCATCTTGCCCAGGTACATCACGCCGACGCGGTCGGAGATGTGGCGCACGATGGACAGGTCGTGGGCGATGAAGATGTAGGAGAGGTTGAACTCGTCCTGCAGCTTCTCCATCAGGTTGACGACCTGCGCCTGGACGGAGACGTCGAGCGCGGAGACCGGCTCGTCGCAGATGATGATCTCCGGGTTGAGCGCCAGGCCGCGCGCGATGCCGATGCGCTGCCGCTGACCGCCCGAGAACTGGTGCGGGTAGCGGTTGATGTACTCGGGGTTGAGGCCCACGACGTCCAGGAGTTCCTGGACCTTGCGCCGCCGGTCGCCCTTCGGGGCCACCTCAGGGTGGATCTCGAAGGTCTCGCCGATGATGTCGCCGACCGTCATGCGCGGGTTCAGCGAGGTGTACGGGTCCTGGAAGACCATCTGGATGTTGCGGCGTACGGCCTTCAGCGCGCGCCCGGACAGCTTGGTGATGTCCTGGCCCTTGTAGAAGACCTCGCCGGAGGTGGCCGTCTCCAGGGTCATCAGCAGCTTGGCGACCGTGGACTTGCCGCAGCCGGACTCGCCGACGATGCCCAGCGTCTCGCCCTGGTAGAGGTCGAAGGAGACCCCGTCGACCGCCTTGACGGCGCCGACCTGCCGCTTGAAGAGGATGCCCTGGGTCAGCGGGAAGTGCTTGACGAGGTTGCGGACCTGCAGGATCGGCTCGCCGCGCTCGACGGGGGCGTCCAGGACGGCCTCGACCTCGGCGGTCGTGCTCGCGTCGCTGACCTCCACGTCGGTGACGTTGGGCGTCGCCTCGGCCATGGCCTCGTCCTTCTTGCCGGTCTCAGCCATGGATCGTCTCCTTCCAGAAGTGGCACGCGCTGCCGCGGCCGTCGAGCTCCGCGCCGTCCCGCTCGGCCACCTGGTGCAGGACGGGCACGTCCGTGCGGCAGATGTCCTGCGCCAGGGGGCAGCGCGGGTTGAAGGCGCAGCCCGGCGGGATGTGCAGCAGGTTGGGCGGCAGGCCCTTGATCGCGTAGAGCTCCTGGCCCTTCTGGTCCAGGCGCGGGATCGAGTCCAGCAGGCCCTTGGTGTAGGGGTGGGCCGGGCGCTTGTACAGCTCGTGGACGGGGGCGGTCTCGACGATCCGGCCGGCGTACATCACCGCGATCTTGTCGGCGACGTCCGCGACCACGCCCAGGTCGTGGGTGATGAGGATCAGGCCCATGTTGAACTCGCGCTGCAGCTCGGCGAGCAGGTCCATCACCTGGGCCTGAACGGTCACGTCCAGGGCCGTCGTCGGCTCGTCCGCGATGATCAGGTCCGGCTCCAGGGCCAGCGCCATCGCGATCATGATGCGCTGGCGCATACCGCCCGAGAACTGGTGCGGATAGTCGCTGACGCGCTCCTTGGCGGCCGGGATACGGACGCGGTCCATCAGCTCGATGGACTTGGCCTTGGCGGCCTTCTTGGACAGCCCCTGGTGCACCCGGAACATCTCGCCGAGCTGGTAGCCCACGCTCAGCACGGGGTTCAGGGAGGACAGCGCGTCCTGGAAGATCATGGCGATCTTGCTGCCGCGGATCTTGCGGCGCTCCTCGGCGGACATCTTCAGCATGTCCTTGCCGCGGAAGAGGATCTCACCCTGCGGGATCTTTCCCGGCGGCATGTCGAGGATGCCCATGACGGCCTGCGCGGTCACGGACTTGCCGGACCCGGACTCGCCGAGCACGGCGAGGGTCTCGCCCGCGTTGACGGTGTAGTTGACGCCGTTGACGGCCTTGGCGACGCCGTCGCGGGTGTGGAACTCCACGTGCAGGTCGCGGACTTCGAGCAGGGGGGTGCCCGCGGCGTCGGACGGCCGGGGCTCGGGAACCTTCGCGGTCTTCTCCATGGTGGTCACGTACGCCTCCCTCAGCGCAGCTTGGGGTCGAGGGCGTTGCGCACCGCATCGCCGAGCATGATGAAGGCAAGGACGGTGATCGAAACCATCAGGGAGGGGAGCAGCAGCACGTGCGGTGCGTTGCGCAACTGGTCCTTGCCCGCCGAGACGTCGATGCCCCAGGAAATGGCCGGGTCGGCCAGACCGATACCCAGGTACGACAGCGTGGCCTCGGCGGAGATGTAACCGCCGAGCGCGGTGGTCGCGACGATGATGACCGGTGCGACAGCGTTCGGCAGGATGTGGCGGATCAGGATCCGGCCGGTGCCGGCGCCCAGCGCCTTGGCGGCCATGACGTAGTCCTGCTGCTTGATGGAGATCACCGAGCCGCGCATGACACGGGCGATCTGGGTCCAGCCCAGGACGATCAGAGCCCCCGAGACCACCCACACCGTGCGCACCTCGAATGAGGTGAGGACGACCATGGCACCCAGGAGGAACGGGATACCCGCGAAGACGTCGGTGAGGCGGGAGAGCAGGCTGTCGATCCAGCCGCCGAAGTATCCGGCCAGCATGCCCACGAGGCCCCCGAAGAGGGTGACGGTGGCTGTGACCACGACGCCCACGATCACGGAGGCGCGGGCACCGTAGACGAGACGGGCCCAGATGCTGCGGCCCTGGCCGTCGTAGCCGAGCCATTCGGCCGAGAAGACCTTCCCGAACTCGGGCTCCTTGAGGAAGGCACCGGTCAGGTTGCCGTTGCGCGGCGAGGCGCTGGTGAACAGGCCGGGGAAGCAGGTCATCGTCAGCAGCAGCACGATCAGGACCGTGGACGCCACGAACAGCGGGTTGCGGCGCAGGTCGCGCCAGGCGTCGCTCCACAGGCTGCGCGGCTTGCCGACCGAACCACCGCTGCCGGGGCCGGCGGCCTTCGCCGTGTCCTTCCCGCCCTCGGAGTTCCGGCTCTCGACCTTCTCGGCGATGGTCGCCGGGTCCACGAAGGAGCCCTCGATTGCCTCAGGCATAACGGATCCTCGGGTCCAGGACCGCGTAAAGCAGGTCGACGATCAGACTGGCACAGAGATAGACGATGACGAGCAGCGAGACGATGCCGACGACGGTGGAACCCTCGTGTCGGTTGAGGGCCTCGTAGATTTCCCGGCCGATGCCCTGGACGTTGAAGATTCCCTCGGTGACGACCGCGCCGCCCAGCAGGGCGCCGAGGTCCGTACCGAGGAAGGTGACCACGGGGATCATGGAGTTGCGCAGCAGGTGGACGCCGATGACGCGGCGACGGGGCAGGCCCTTGGCGACGGCGGTGCGGATGTAGTCGGCGCGGGAGTTCTCGGCGATGGACGTGCGGGTCAGCCGGGTGACGTACGCCAGCGACAGCGAACCCAGCACTACGGCCGGCATGAACAACTGCCCGAAGTCCTCGGAGTTCTGCACGGTGGGGGTCAGCCAGTCCAGCTGCATGGCGAAGATGAACTGGAAGAGGTAGCCGAGCACGAAGGACGGCACCGAGACCAGCAGCAGGGTGAGGAACAGAACGCCCTTGTCCAGCCACCGGTCGGCCTTCAGGCCGGCGAGAACGCCGAGGCTGACGCCCACGACGACGGTGAAGGTGAAGGCGAACAGCGCCAGTCGCAGGGTCACCGGAATCGCGTCCGCGATGACGTCGGCGACGGGCCTCTGGCTGGCGATCTGGGTGCCGAAGTCACCCTGGAACAAGCCGCTGAGGTAGTTCCAGTACTGGTGCCACAACGGCAGGTCGAGGCCGAGATCGTGCTTCACCGCGGCGATCTGCGCCTCGTCGATGGCCTGTTCTCCCCACATCGCCCGCACCGGATCACCGGGCAGCGCGTACATCATGAGGAAGATCAGCAAGGTTGACCCGATGAACACCGGGATCATCTGGAGCAGTCGCCGTGCGACATAGCGCCCCATGGTGCCTCCATGTGGATACGACGGCACCGGGGACCGCTCGCGCACAGTGCGAACACTGCGGGAGGAGCGGTCCCCGGTACCTTCCCGCCCTTACCGGGTTGCGGGGGATGCGGGGGAACCGGATGCGGGATTACTCCGCGGACGGACTACTTGGGCGTGACGTCGGTGAGGACGTAGTCCCCACGGAAGTCGGCCTTCACGTTGTCGACGTTCTTGGAGTGGCCACCGTTGATCCGGTAGTTCCACAGCGGGATGGACGGCATCTTCTGCGCCATGGCCTTCTCGGCCTCCTGGTACAGCTTGACCGACTCGTCCAGCGTCTTGGCGTTGTCGCCCTTGTCGAAGAGCTCGTCGATGCTCTTGTCGGAGAAGCGGCCGCTGTTGGCCTCGGCGCCCGAACGGTACAGCTCACGCATGAAGTTGACGTTCAGCGGGTAGTCGGCGACCCAGCCGCCGCGGTACATCGCCTTGACCTTGTTCTGGTCACGCAGGTCCAGGTCGGCCTGGAAGTCGGGCTTGGGGTCGGCGAGGCACTCGACGCCGGTGTTCTGGCGGATGTTCTCGCAGACGGCCGTGACCCACTCCTTGTGGCCGCCGTCGCCGTTGAACTGGATCCAGATCTTGTTGCCCGGAACGCCGCCGCCCTCCTTGATGAGGTCCTTGGCCTTCTGCGGGTTGAACTTGAAGACGTCGACGCCCAGGTCGTTCTGGTTGCCCTCGACGCCGGGCGGGGTGAAGCTGGTGGCCGGCGTGCGGGTGCCGTTGAGGACCGTCTTGGTGATGGTCTCGCGGTCGATCGCCATCGACAGGCCCTGGATGACCTTGGGGTCGACGTTCTTGAACGGCTCGCTGTAGAAGGCCGGGACGATGGACTGCACGGCCGCGTACGGCTGGTCGATCGCCCGGTCGCCCAGGTCGGACTTGTACTTGGGCAGGTCCTTCGGGCCGATCTGGCGAATCATGTCCAGGTTGCCCGACCGGAGCTCCTGGTAAGCCGCCTCGACCGTGGAGTACTGCTTGAACTGGATGCCCTTGTTCTTGGGCTTGTCGTCACCCTTGTAGCCGTCGTACGCGGCGACCTGGATGAGCTTCTTGTGGTCCCACTTCTCGAACTTGTACGGGCCCTGGCCGACCGGCTTCTGACCGAAGCCCTTCGGGTCCTTGAAGAAGGCCTGCGGCTGCGGCATGAAGGGCACGTAGCCGAGCTTGTACTGGAAGTACGGGACGGGGTGGTTGAGTTCGACGCTCAGCGTGAGCTCGTCCTTGGCCGTCAGACCCGACATCTTGTCGGACTTGGGGTCACCCTTCTCCGGGTGGACGTCCTCGTAGCCCTTGATGTCGTTGAACCAGAGGCCGTTCTTCTGGTTGTTCTTGATGTTGGCGCCCCAGTTCCAGGCGTCGACATACGACTGTGCGGTGACCTTCTCGCCGTTGTGGAAAGTCCAGCCCGCCTTGAGCTTGATGGTCCACGTCTTGGAGTCCTCGGTGGTGATGGACTCCGCGGCGACGTTGACGATCTTGCCCTTGTCGTCGAACTTCACGAGCGGTGAGTAGATGGCGGTGATGACGTTGTGGCCCAACGTCTCGTTGGTGTCCGTCGGGTAGAGCGGGTTCTGCGGCTCGCCGACATCGACGGACACGTATCCCTCGGGCTTGCCCGAACCAGAACTGCTCTTACCGTCGCCGCCGTTGCAAGCGGTCGCGGCCAGCGCTACGACTATCGCGCCCGCGACCCACTTGGCGCTCTTGGCACCGCGCATGGGTATGCCTCCTCAAGAGTCCACTAATCGCTACAAGAGAGGCACCGGCCCCACGCTGACACCCCTGACAGCGGAGACGGAACCGGCACCTTCAGTGTGCTCGTGAGTCGGCGCTCCCCACAGCGCGTGACCCATTGACCCGAGCTCAGTGAACCCAACTATTAAGTAACACCGCCCTTTAAACCACTCTTATAGGGTCTCGCTTTGGTCACATCGATCATCGCGTCTCGTCCGAAATGCGGACAAAGACAGTGCAGACAGACACCCCCGAAACGGACTGTTAACACGACATCCGGAGCGTGGGGACCGGTATCCGGACAGATACGCCGGAGGCCCGGCACCGGATATCCGGTGCCGGGCCTCCATGAAGGCGACGAAGCGTCAGCGCTTGGCGCGCGACGCGGTGCGGCCGCGCTCCTTCTGGTCCAGGACGACCTTGCGGATGCGGACCGACTCCGGGGTCACCTCGACGCACTCGTCGTCGCGGCAGAACTCCAGGGACTGCTCCAGCGACAGCTTGCGCGGCGGGACGATCGCCTCGAAGGAGTCGGCGGAGGAGGAGCGCATGTTGGTGAGCTTCTTCTCCTTGGTGATGTTGACGTCCATGTCGTCGGCGCGCGAGTTCTCGCCGACGATCATGCCCTCGTACACCTCGGTGCCCGGGTCGGTGAACAGCACGCCACGCTCCTGGAGGTTCGTCATCGCGAAGGCGGTGACGGCACCGGCGCGGTCGGCGACCAGGGAGCCGTTGTTACGGGTCTTCAGCTCGCCGAACCACGGCTCGTGGCCCTCGTGGATGGAGTGGGCGATACCGGTACCGCGGGTGTTCGTCAGGAACTCCGTACGGAAGCCGATCAGGCCACGGGACGGGACGACGAACTCCATGCGGACCCAGCCGGAGCCGTGGTTGGACATGTTGTCCATACGGCCCTTGCGGGTGCCCATGAGCTGGGTGACCGCGCCCATGTGCTCCTCGGGCACGTCGACCGTGAGGCGCTCGACCGGCTCGTAGGTCTTGCCGTCGACCTGCTTGGTGACGACCTGCGGCTTGCCGATGGTCATCTCGAAGCCCTCGCGGCGCATCTGCTCGACCAGGATGGCCAGCGCCAGCTCACCGCGGCCCTGCACCTCCCAGGCGTCGGGGCGCTCGGTGTCCAGGACGCGCAGCGAGACGTTACCGATCAGCTCGCGGTCGAGGCGGTCCTTGACCTGGCGGGCGGTGACCTTGCGGTCCTTGACCGCGGACTTGGCCTCCGCGCCCTTGCCCGTGCCACCGCGGCCGACCAGCGGCGAGGTGTTGGTGCCGATGGTCATGGAGATCGCGGGCTCGTCGACCGTGATCAGCGGCAGCGCGATCGGGTTCTCCGGGTCGGCCAGGGTCTCGCCGATCATGATGTCGGGGATACCGGCGACGGCGCAGATGTCACCCGGGCCGGCCACCTCGGCGGGCTTGCGGGTGAGGGCCTCGGTCATCATCAGCTCGGTGATGCGGACGCTGGAGACCGTGCCGTCACGCTTGATCCACGCGACGGTCTGGCCCTTGCGCAGCTCGCCCTGCTCGACGCGGAGCAGCGCGATACGGCCGAGGAAGTTGTCGGCGTCGAGGTTGGTGACGTGGGCCTGGAGCGGCGCGTCCTCCTCGAACGTCGGGGCCGGGACGTGCTCCAGGATGGTGGAGAAGAACGGCTCCAGGTTGGTGCTGTCCGCGGGGACGGTGCCGTCCTCCGGCTTGGTCAGCGAGGCGACGCCGTCACGGCCACAGGCGTAGACGATCGGGAACTCGATCTGGTCCTCGTCGGCGTCCAGGTCGAGGAAGAGGTCGTACGTCTCGTTGACGACCTCGTCGATGCGGGAGTCCGGACGGTCCGTCTTGTTGATGCACAGGATGACCGGCAGCCGCTTGGCGAGCGCCTTGCGCAGCACGAAGCGGGTCTGCGGCAGCGGACCCTCGGAGGCGTCGACGAGCAGCACGACCGCGTCCACCATCGACAGACCGCGCTCGACCTCGCCACCGAAGTCGGCGTGGCCGGGGGTGTCGATGATGTTGATCGTGATCGGGTCGCCACCGTCCTTCGGGTGGTACTTGACCGCGGTGTTCTTGGCCAGGATCGTGATGCCCTTCTCACGCTCCAGGTCGTTGCTGTCCATCATGCGGTCGTCGAGGGACTCGGCGGCGTGCGCGGCGAAGGCACCGGCCTGCTTGAGCATGGCGTCGACGATGGTCGTCTTGCCGTGGTCGACGTGGGCGACGATGGCGACGTTACGAATGTCGTGGCGGGTGGGCATAACTTGCGGCGCTTCTCCCGGGTTGAGGATGGCGTCGCGTACGGTCCGGTACGCGCGCCCGCCGGGCAGATCACGCCGCGGCCACTCTCCATGGTACGGGGCGCTGCCCCGTTTGGCCGCCCCAGGCCGCTGGTAGCGGCTCTGACCTGCACTGATACCCCGGGGCTCCGCCCCGGACCCGGTCCTCGAACTCCCCCAGCCACCGCTGGGAGGTGCCCCCGGACGGGCTGAAAATCAGTCCGCTCAGCGCAGGAAGCCGATGTCCTGGTACCGGGGCGTCGCCAGACCGAAGGCCCCGGCGTTGACGACGGTCCTCCGCGTGCCCACCAGCTCCGGGCGCTGGTACAGCGGGATCGAGCCGGCCGCCGCCCAGATGCGGGCGTCGGCCCGGGTGACCAGGTCGTGGGAGGCGTCCGCGTCCAGCTCGGTGGAGGCCTGGTCGAAGAGGCGGTCGATCTGGTCCGTGCCGACCCGGGTGTAGTTCTGCTCCACGATCAGCGAGCCGTCGGGGGCGGGCTGCGGCTTGGCGAAGATCGGCCGGGCGTCGGTGGCCGGGAAGGCCCCGGTGGGCCAGCCGTAGAGGGCGAGGTCGAAGTCGCCGGAGGCGATGTGGTCCTTGAAATAGGAGGCGTCGTCGACCTTGATGATCTCCGTGCGGATGCCGATCGCGTCCAGCCGGCGTGCGATGCGCTCCCCCACGGCGCGCAGCGGCTCGGCTCCGGCGCCCTTCGGCAGAACGAAGCGGAGAATCAGCTTCTTGCCGTCCTTGTAGCGGGCGGGTGAGGCGCCGGCCTTGTCGCCGGTGTCGAGGGAGCCCTTGCCGTCGCCTTCCGCGCCGCTCTCCCGCTCCTCCCCCGGCGCGCCTTCCTGCTCGCTGCCGTCGGGCCCGGCCTGCGGGTCCTCCTCGGCCGGCAGGTCCTGCTCCCTGACCGGGGATCCCACGTCCGCCGCCTTCTTCTGCGGCGCGGCGCCGTGGCCCTCCTTCCAGCCGGCGTCCGCGAGCAGTGCCTGGGCCGCCTTGGGGTCCACCGGGCCGATGGCGGCGCTGGTGTCCTCGTATCCCCGCTGGCCGGCCACCAGGACGTGGCTGCCGAGCGGCTCGGCGGGCAGCCCGAGCGGCGCCAGCACGTACTCGGCGATGGCCTTGCGGTCGATGGCCCGGGCGATCGCGCGCCGCACGCGCTCGTCGGCGAGCGGGCCGGAGGAGCCGTTGAGGGCGAGCTGGGTGTAGGCGGGCTCCAGGGAGCGGCGGACGACCAGGCCGCGCAGGGCCGTCACATCGGCCGCGACGGGCTTGTTCGCGCCGTCCAGCCGGCTCTGGGCCGCCCGGGCGCCCTCCGGCCTGGCGCTGGCGCCGGTGCCGGCGCCCGCGCGGCCCTTGTCGGACTTGTCCTTCTTCGACGGCGTGTTCGCCTTGGTGATGCGCTCGGCCGCACCAGGGGTGATCTCGGCGAGGTCCAGCTTTCCGCTCGCCAGCGCCTCGACCCGCTGCTCGGGCGGCACGGCCCGCAGGACGAGCCGGTCGAGCTTGGCCGGCTCGCCCCACCACTTGGGGTTGCGGACGAGCGTCAGCGTGCCCTGCTTCCTGTCGGTCGCGCCGACCTTGAAGGGCCCGGCGGCGACCTTCAGCTCCTTGCGGGCGGAGTCGTTGAAGGCGCTGCCGCTGCCCATGACCGACTTCGGGTACAGCGGGGCGAAGAGCGAGGCCCAGTCGGCGTAGCTCTTCGCGAAGGTGACCTTGACCTCCTGGGCGTTCGCACCCCGCTCGACCCGGTCGATCCGCTCGTAGCCGGCGTTGCGGGCCGTCCAGAAGGTGCTGTCCTTGCCGCGCAGCGCCTTCCACTGGGCCTCGAAGTCGGCGGCGGTGATCGCGCTGCCGTCGTTCCACACGGCCTTGGGGTTGAGCTTGTAGACCACGACCTGGCGCGGCTCGCGCCGGCTGACGGCGGCGGAGGCCAGATAGTCGGGGTTGCGCTGCGGGCGGCCGCGGCCGTCGAGGGTGAAGAGGGTGGGCAGGACGGCGCCGGCGACCCGCTGGGCGGCTTCGTCGGCGTCGGCCTGGAAGGTGTTGAAGGTGGCGGGCAGCGTGTTGACGGCCCAGGTCAAGGTGCCCTTGTCGGCGACCTTGGCGCGGGGGGCCGTGCCGATGTCCTGCGGGGCGGCCGGGCCGTCGGCCTCGTCGCCGCCCACGCCCGCGCAGCCGGCCAGGACCGGCAGGGGGAGCAGCAGGCCGACGGTGAACAGGACGGCGGAGCGGTGGGTACGGGACCGCGTGCGCTGGGACGACATGGGGGCTACCTCCGCCGGGCCGGTCCGGGATCGTGCACAGACGGCGTCAACTGAAAGCGACGACTTGTACGAAAATGCGCCGACACGACGCTGCCGCCGCGCACGCCACCCGCACGGACGAACGAGGAGGAGGCCAAAAGGGGGCGGCCAGTGAATGCGCTCCCGTAAAGGTGGGATCGCGGCGGCTATCTTCCCCTCGAGGGGTGTGACGCGCGACACTCTCAGTCGCATGACCGGGCGCCACCCGCAACCCCCGACGCGGAAGGCCACATCATGTCCGTCAAAGACGAACTGACCGCTGTTCAGCGGTGCCTCGACGACCTCGACCGCGCGATCGGGCGGCTGGAGCAGCACCTGGGCAAGGGCGTGCTCGACGTGCGCCGGATCCGCACGGACGCCGGTCATCTGCGCGAGAGCGTCGCCCTGCTGCGGGCGGGCCGCGGCGGACCCGCGGACCCGCCGCACGCCGGCCGGCCCGGCCTGCAGCAGATGGTGCCGATCCCCGACGCCCCCTACGACGCCTCGCTGTGGCAGGACGCGGACGACGAGGGGCTCGGGTGCCGGGACCGGCGTGCGCCCTGACCACCCCGGCAGCGGCGATCCCCCCGTCCCACTCCTGACCGGAGTCCCCCTTGGCCACTGGTACCGACCCCGAAGTATCCGCCGCCGACGCGGGGGATCCGCCCGCGCGCGGCGTCCACCACGCCACGCGCGCCGCGATCCCGGCCCGTCATCTGCGGGCCGACCGCTGGTGGCTGCAGCCCGCCGCCACGGCCGCCGGGCTGCTGGCGTTCATCGTGTACTCCACCTGGCGCGCGTTCGCCGGTGACGACTATTACGCCGCCCCCTACGTCTCGCCGTTCTACTCGCCCTGCCTCGCGGAGAACTGCGCGGAGATGCCGGCCGGGGCGGACTGGGAGATCGTCGGCTCGTGGTGGGCGCTGTCGCCCGCGCTGCTGGTGCTGATCTTCCCGCTGGGCTTCCGGCTGACCTGCTACTACTACCGCAAGGCCTACTACCGGGGCTTCTGGGCGTCGCCCCCGGCCTGCGCGGTCCCCGAGCCGCACGCGAAGTACACCGGCGAGAGCCGCTTCCCGCTGGTCCTGCAGAACGTCCACCGCTACTTCTTCTACTTCGCGGTGCTCGTCGCGGGCATCCTGACCTACGACGCGGTCCTGGGCTTCCGCGACGATGACGGCGCGTGGGGCCACATGGGCCTCGGCACGCTCGTGCTGCTGGCCAACATCGCGCTGATCTGGGCGTACACCCTCTCCTGCCACTCCTGCCGGCACATCGTCGGCGGGCGGCTGCGCAATTTCTCCAAGCACCCGGTCCGCTACCGCATGTGGGGCTGGGTGAGCGCGCTCAACGCCCGCCACATGCTGCTGGCGTGGGCCTCTCTGGTGAGCGTGGCGGTGGCCGACTTCTACGTGTACCTGGTCGCCAGTGGCGCCTTCGACGACCCGCGCTTCTTCTAGGAGAGGGACCTTTTTCGATGACACGGGTGGACCGGCAGTCCTGGGACGTGGTCGTGGTGGGCGCCGGGGGCGCCGGGCTGCGCGCCGCCATCGAGGCGCGCGAACAGGGGCTGCGCTGCGCGGTCATCTGCAAGTCGCTGTTCGGCAAGGCCCACACCGTCATGGCGGAGGGCGGCATCGCCGCCTCCATGGGCAACGTCAATCACAACGACAACTGGCAGGTGCACTTCCGCGACACCATGCGCGGCGGCAAGTTCCTCAACAACTGGCGGATGGCCGAGCTGCACGCCCAGGAGGCCCCGGACCGGGTCTGGGAGCTGGAGACCTGGGGCGCGGTCTTCGACCGTACGCCCGACGGGCGGATCTCGCAGCGCAACTTCGGCGGCCATGAGTACCCGCGCCTGGCGCACGTGGGCGACCGTACGGGCCTGGAGCTGATCCGCACGCTCCAGCAGAAGATCGTCGCCCTCCAGCAGGAGGACCACCGCGAGTACGGCGACTACGAGGCCCGGCTGAAGGTCTTTCAGGAGTACACCGTCACGCGCGTGCTGAAGGAGGACGAGCGGAGCGAGACGGGGGTCTCCCCCGGCCGGAGGCTCGGGGGGCGCGTGTCCGGCGTCTTCGGCTATGAACGCGAATCGGGGCGCTTCTTCGTCATCGAGGCCCCGGCCGTCGTGCTCGCCACGGGCGGCATCGGCAAGTCCTTCAAGGTGACGTCCAACTCCTGGGAGTACACCGGGGACGGCCACGCCCTGGCGCTGCTGGCCGGGGCGCGCCTGGTGAACATGGAGTTCGTGCAGTTCCACCCCACGGGCATGGTCTGGCCGCCGTCCGTCAAGGGCATCCTGGTCACCGAGTCGGTGCGCGGTGACGGCGGGGTGCTGCGCAACAGCGAGGGCAAGCGGTTCATGTTCGACTACGTCCCGGACGTCTTCAAGGAGAAGTACGCCGAGTCCGAGGCCGAGGGCGACCGCTGGTACACCGACCCCGACCACAACCGCCGCCCGCCCGAGCTGCTGCCCCGCGACGAGGTGGCCCGCGCCATCAACTCCGAGGTGAAGGCCGGGCGCGGCTCCCCGCACGGCGGCGTCTTCCTGGACGTCTCCACCCGGATGCCCGCCGAGCTGATCAAGCGGAAGCTGCCGTCCATGCACCACCAGTTCAAGGAGCTGGCGGACGTGGACATCACCGCGGAGCCGATGGAGGTCGGCCCCACCTGCCATTACGTGATGGGCGGCATCGAGGTCGACCCGGACACCGCCGCCGCGGCCGGGGTGCCCGGGCTCTTCGCGGCGGGCGAGGTCGCGGGCGGCATGCACGGCTCGAACCGGCTCGGCGGCAACTCCCTGTCCGACCTGCTGGTCTTCGGCCGTCGCGCCGGGCTGCACGCGGCCCGCTACGCGGCCGGCTTCGCCACCGGTGCCGTGCCTGCGGTCTCGGATGCCGACATCGAGCTGGCGGAGGCGGAGGCGCTGCGCCCGTTCGGGGCGGAGGGCGGTGCGGCGGGCGGGCCGGAGAGCGCTCCCGAGAACCCGTACACCCTGCACCAGGAGCTGCAGCAGGCCATGAGCGACCTGGTGGGCATCATCCGCCGGGCCGGCGAGATCGAGGAGGCGCTGCACCGCCTGGCCGGGCTGCGCGCCCGGGCCCGGCGGGCGGGCGTGGAGGGGCACCGGCAGTTCAACCCCGGCTGGCACCTGGCCCTGGACCTGCGCAACATGCTGCTGGTCAGCGAGTGCGTGGCGCGGGCGGCCCTGGAGCGCACGGAGAGCCGGGGCGGGCACACGCGCGACGACCACCCGGCGATGGACCGGCGGTGGCGGCGGGTGCATCTGGTGTGCCGGCTGGCGGACGAGTCCGCGCAGCCCGCCGTGAGCGACTCCGCGCTGGGCCTGGTGCGGCTGGAGCGGTGCGAGACGCCGCCGATCCGGCCCGATCTGCTGGCGCTCTTCGAGAAGGAAGAGCTGACGAAGTACCTGACGGACGAGGAGCTCACGTCATGAGTTATCAGGCCCGCTTCAAGGTGTGGCGGGGTGATGCGGACGGCGGCTCCCTCGCCGGCTACGAGGTGGCCGTCAACGAGGGCGAGGTCGTCCTCGACATCATCCACCGCCTGCAGGCCACCACCGCGCCCGATCTGGCCGTGCGCTGGAACTGCAAGGCCGGCAAGTGCGGCTCGTGCAGCGCCGAGATCAACGGGCGGCCGCGGCTGATGTGCATGACCCGGATGTCGGTGTTCGACCCCGCCGAGACGATCACGGTCACCCCGATGCGGGCGTTCCCGGTCGTGCGGGACCTGGTGACGGACGTGTCGTACAACTACGCCAAGGCGCGCGAGGTCCCGGCGTTCGCCCCGCCCGCCGAGCTGGGGCCCGGGCAGTACCGGATGCACCAGGAGGACGTGGGCCGGGTGCAGGAGTTCCGCAAGTGCATCGAGTGCTTCCTGTGCCAGGACACCTGCCATGTGGTGCGGGACCACGAGGAGAACAAGGGCGCCTTCGCCGGTCCGCGCTTCCTGATGCGCGTCGCCGAGCTGGACATGCACCCGCTGGACGCGGCCGCCGAGGCCGGCGTCGACCGCCGGCGCGGGGCGCGCGAGGACCACGGGCTGGGGTACTGCAACATCACCAAGTGCTGCACGGAGGTCTGCCCCGAACACATCAAGATCACCGACAATGCGCTGATCCCCCTGAAGGAACGGGTGGTCGACCGCTCCTACGATCCGCTGGTCTGGCTGGGCAGCAAGATCCGCCGCCGGGGAGTGTGAGCCAAGGGCGCGAGAGGGGGCGCGAAACCCGGGGAGCGCAGCGCCCGGGGTGCATAACCCCCGGTGGGAGTGGCCTCCGGGATCCCCGGAACAGGTGTGAACACGCTCCGTAGAAGGTCGCTCCCTCCCGGTAGCGGATCGGCCAATCCGGTCATATTCTCCAAAATGTGACGCGGCTTTCGTGGTGGTGGGGGCCGAGGGCGCCGAGCTGGGCCATGATCTGCGCCCTCCTCGCGCTGGGCGCCTTCCTGCTCCCCACGACACCCGCCGCGCGCGCCGACACGCCCCTCGACCTGGACGCCTCCGGCCGGATCACCGACACGGTCGGCGCCCTCGGCCGCCGCCGCGGCCAGGTCGAGGCCGCGCTCGAACGGCTGCACGCCTCCCACCACATCCAGCTGTACGTCACCTACGTGCGCGACTTCTCCGGCCGCCCCGGCCGCGGCTGGGCCGACGCCACCGCCGACCGCAACGGCCTCGGCCCGCAGGACGTGCTGCTGGCCATCGCCACCTACCCGCGCCAGTACGCCGTCTCCGCCGACAAGGAGTCCGGCTTCCACAAGGGCCAGCTCAAACAGGTCGCCACCACGGCCATCGAGCCCGCCCTCAAGCAGCACGACTGGGCGGGGGCCGCCGTCGGCGCCGCCGACGGCTACCGGGCCGTGCTCCAGGGCGAGCCGGTGCGCACGCCCGTCATCCACCCCGGCAGCAGCGACCCCGGCGGCGACGGCCTCGTCCCGGGCAAACGGGGCGTCTGGCTGCCCGTCGCCGGGGCTGCCGCGCTCTGCCTGACCGGGCTGTACGTGTGTTCCCGGCGCACCCGGGCCGCCCGGCGGCTGCGGGGCCCGGCACGGGACCGCCCGGCCCTCGTCCCCACGACCACCCGGCCCGGGCTCGCCCGGATGGCGCAACCGCTGACTCCGCTGCCCGATCTGGCCGCGGAGGCGGCGGTGAGCCTCGTCTGCACCGACGACGCCGTCCGCACCAGCGCCGAGGAACTCGTCTTCGCCACCGGCCAGCTGGGCGAGGCCGCCACCCGGCCCTTCGCGGAGGCCGTGGACTGGGCCCGGGGCGAGCTGGCCGACGCCTTCCGGCTGCAGCAGCGGCTCGACGACGCGCCGTACCAGGACGAGGGCATACGACGGCACGTGCTGGACGAGATCTGCTCCCGGTGCACCAGCGCCAACCGGCGCCTGGACGCCGAGTCCGAGGCCTTCGACCGGCTGCGCGACCTCAAGGCCAACGGCACGCTCATCCTCGCCCAGGCCGAGGCGACGGCCCGGACCCTCACGCCGCGCGTCGCCACCGCCGAGGCCGCCCTGGCCGCGCTCGCGCCGTACCGGGCGGACAGCGCGCTGGCCCCCGTCGCCGCGCACCCCGGCGAGGCCCGCGACCGGCTCGCCTTCGCCGACACCGCCCTCGCCGAGGCGCACGCCGCGCTCACCACGGGCGACACCGACCACGCCGCGGTCTCCCTGCGCGCCGCCGAAGCCGCCCTCTCCCAGGCCCGCATCCTCACCTCGGCCGTACTGCGCCACGCCCACGGCCTGACCATGACCGAGCCCGCCCGGACGGGCCCCGCGGCCCGGGCCGGGCGGACGGTGCTCGGCGCCCGCGGCGAGGTGGCAGCGGCACGCGACTACATCACCACCCACCGGGGGGCGATCGGCTGCCGCGCCCGCACCCGGCTGTCCGAGGCGGAGCGCCGCCTGTCGCTGGCCACGGACGCGTCCGCCGTCGAGGAGGCCGTACGCGCCACCGAGCTCGCGCGCGAGGCCCGCGAACTGGCCGAGGACGACGTCATCGCGTACGCCGCGCCGACCGCTCCGCATCCCACGCGGATCCTGGGCGGGGCCCTGCTGGGGGGCATCATTTTGGCGGGGCTGCTGCCGGCGACGTTCGGCGGAGGGGGGACGCGGGGGCGGCTGGCGGGGTGATTTCCCGTACCCGCTGCTGTGCTTGTGTCCTCAATCGCCGGACGGGCCCACTGTGAGCCCGTCCGGGGGCACCTCCCAGCGGTAGCCGGGGGAGATTGAGGCCTCAGTACAGGCTCAGCAGGGCCTCCACCGCGTCCGGAGCCGGCGAGCCCTCCTCCGGCAGGCCGAGTTCGAACCAGACCGTCTTGCCGTGCGGCGTGCGACGGCTGCCCCACGCCGCGCTCAGCAGGCCCACGAGCTGAAGCCCCCGCCCGCCCTCGTCCGTGTCGCGGGCCCGCCGCCGCCGCGGCTGGACGTGGCCGCCGTCCCAGACCTCGCAGACGAGGGTGCGGTCCAGCAGCAGACGCAGGCGGATCTCGCCCTCGCCGTAGCGCAGGGCGTTGGTGACGAGCTCGCTGACCAGCAGCTCGGTGGTGTCGACCAGGTCGGTCAGGTCCCAGGCCTCCAGCTGGTCGCGGGCCAGTTCGCGGGCCCGGGCCACCGAGCGCGGCTCGGGCGGTAGCGTCCAGTCGCCGGCGCAGCCGGGCTTCAGGCCCCGCAGGCGGGCCATGAGGAGGGCGATGTCGTCCTCGCCGTGGTGGGTGTCCAGGGCGCTCAGGACGTGGTCGCAGACGTCCTCCAGCGGCCGGTCGGGGTCGGTGAGGGCGTCGCGGAAGGCCTGCAGGCCCTCGTCCAGGGGATGGTCGCGGGACTCGACCAGACCGTCCGTGTAGAGGGCCAGCAGCGCACCGTCCGGCAGCTCGACCTCGGTCTCCTCGAAGGGCTCGCCGCCGACGCCCAGCGGCATGCCGGGCGGCACGTCCAGGAGCATCGCGGGCTCGCCCGCCTCGACCAGCACCGGCGGCAGGTGGCCGGCGTTGGCGACCGTGCAGCGCCGCGTGACGGGGTCGTAGACGGCGTAGACGCAGGTGGCGAGGTAGACCTCGGAGAGGTCGGCGGGGCGTACGCTGCCGCGCACGCCGCGTGAGGCGGACTGCTTGCCGCCGGGCCGGCCCAGGCCGTGGGCGATCTCGTCGAGCGCGGAGAGCACCTCGGCGGGCTCCAGGTCGAGCATGGCCAGGGTGCGCACGGCGGTGCGCAGCTCGCCCATGGCGACGGCGGCCCGCAGCCCGCGGCCCATGACGTCGCCGACGACGAGCGCCGTGCGGTGCCCGGGCAGCTCGATGACGTCGAACCAGTCGCCGCCCACCTCGGTGGCGGCGTTGCCGGGCAGGTAGCGGCAGGCGATGTCGACGCCGGCGGCCTCCGGGTCGCCGGGGGGCAGCAGGCTGCGCTGCAGTATCAGGGCGCGCTCGTGCTCGCGGCGGTAGAGGCGGGCGTTGTCGATGCAGACGGCGGCCCGCGCCGCCAGCTCGACGGCGAGAGCGGTGTCCCGCTCGCCGAACGGCTCGCTGCCCTTGGTCCGGGAGAACTGCGCGAGCCCCACGACCGTGTCCCGCGCCACCATCGGCACGGCGAGGGTGGACTGCACGACCGCGCCCAGCTCGGAGCCGCCCTCTTCGCTCTCGCGGCCGGGGAGGACCTGCACATGGGCCGTCCGCAGGGCCTGGGCGCACGGCGAGTGGAAGGCGTAGCGGTGCACCTCGCCGACCTGGATGGGCTTGTCGTCGGGGTCGACCGGCGCCCCGGAGACGGCACTGGAGTACGCGACGCGGCGCAGCTCGGCGCTGCCGTCGGCCAGGCCGGGCGGTGCCTCGTCGCCCACGAGCAGGCCCTGGTAGAGGTCGACGGAGGCCAGGTCGCAGAACTGCGGGACGGCCACGTCGAGCAGCTCGCGCGCGGTGGTCTCCAGGTCGAGGGAGTTGCCGATGCGCGCGCCCGCCTCGTTGAGCAGCGCCAGGTTGCGGCGTACGCCCGCGGCCTCCCGCTCGGCGCGCCGGCGGCCGGTGACGTCGGTGGCGATGGCGGCCACCCCGATCGGCCGGCCGCTGCCGCTGTGCAGCCGGTAGAGCGATACCGACCAGCGCCGCCGTTCGCTGTGCCCGGGCACCGGCCCGACGAGCTGAATGTCGGCCACCGGCTTTCCGCTGTCGAGGACTTGGCGCAGGGCGGCGGTCAGCCGCTCGGCCTCCGTGCGCGGCAGGAAGTCGTGCGGCGTACGCCCGCGGTGCCAGGCTGCGGGGCGTCCGAAAGTCTGGGCGAAACTCTCGTTGACGCGCAACAGGGTCAAGTCGGTGCCGAAGAAGAAGAAGCCGAGGGGAGATTGGCCGAAAACGGCTTCCGAAGCGGCGATGTCCGTCTCTATTCCGCGCAGCGCCCGGACATCGACGGCGACGCAGAGCGCGGCACGGTCGCCGTCGCTGTTCTCACTGGGCATCACATAGATCTCGGCGAGGCCGGGTTGGCGGTCGTCCCGCTGGTACGGGACGAGTCCGGTCCACGCCCGGCCGTCGAGACCGCCCTCGGCGAGAAAGGGCGCGGTGGGGCGCCATGGCCCCTGGTGGGCGTCGACGGGCGCGAACACCTCCATGGGGTCCCTGCCCACGGCCTTCCGGGCCGCTATTCCGAACAGCTCGGTCGCCCGCTCGCTCCACTGCTCGATCCGGCCGTCCGAACCCAGGGAGAAAGATGCCACGCGAATGTAGTCGTAGAGGGAGCCGGGCGGGCTGTTCTGCCACAGCGAGGTGGCGTCCTTACCCTCTGACCTGCCCGCAGTACCCGCTGGCTTTTCGCTCACGTGCCCGTCCCCTCCGGCTCATGTGCTCGCACCGGCATCAGAAGGCCGAGTATCCAGCACAGGGGCCCTTCGGAACACGGACTTCACGATCACAGCACGGTCTCATCCCGCTATGTCTCCTCCCCGGTTACTAACCGGGCAGGCTCAGCTCGAACCACACCGTCTTGCCGGTGTTGCCCGGACGGGTTCCCCAGCGCCTGGAGGCCAAAGCCACCAGCTGCAGCCCGCGTCCGCCCTCGTCGTCGGCGTCGGCGACGCGCTCACGGGGCGGGTCGGGCAGCGGGTCGGAGACCTCCACCAGAAGGGTGGGACCGGCGTGGGAGTACATCCGGACGCCGATGGGTCCGCTGGCGTACCGCAGGGAGTTGGTGACGAGCTCGCTGACCAGCAGCACCGTCACATCGGTGACGGCTTCCAGGCCCCACTGGCGCAAGGTGTCGCGGACGAGGGTCCGGGCGGTCCGTACGGCGCCGGCCTCGGCGGGAAAGCTCCACTCGGCGAAGCCGGGCGTCCATGCCAAGGTCCCTGCGCTGTCGCTCACGCCGACCACTTCCCAGACCGCTGTCGGCCCCACTCCGGCATGTCCGGCTTTGGGGATAATAATCAGCACATACCCGGTATAGGGGTCGGCCTATCTCCCGCCTGCGGCCCTGTCCGTCACGGATGCCGCATTCGGCGTAGGCGATGTGCGCTCCAGGCGCATGAGCCGCAGGTCAGCGGGTGCGAGGGGGCGCGGAGCCGGCCTCGGCGAGCAGCCGGGCGGCCACCGCCACGGCGGGGCGGTCCTGCTCGAGCCAGTCGACCTCGCCGACGCGGTCGGGGGTGAGCCAGCGCAGTTCGTCGTGGTCCTCGAGGGGGCGGGCCTCGCCCGCCAGCAGCCGCGCCGTCCAGACCTGGAGGACGTACGGGGGCTTCAGGGGCCACTCACCGTCGATCCGCTCCAGCGGCTCGGCCTCGATGCCGAGCTCCTCGCGCAGCTCCCGCACGAGCGCCTCCCGGGGCGACTCACCGGGCTCCATCTTGCCGCCGGGCAGCTCCCAGCGCCCTGCCAGCTCGGGCGGGGCGCTGCGCCGCGCGGCCAGCAGCCGACCCTGGTGGAACACCGCTCCGCCCACCACCACACGCACCGTCGTCATGAGGGGCAAGCCTACGGCCCGGCCGGAGCGCGGCGGACCCAGGACGGCACCGGCCCGGGACGGCACCGGCCCGGGACGGCACCGGCCCGGGACGGCACCGGGCCCGGGTGGGCGGCGCCCGGGGCACACACCCGGGGATGCGGTGCGCCTTCGCGCGCCGGCCTCCCCGGGAAGCGGCTAGGAGACGGTGCGGCCGACCCTCTCGACCGTGTAGAGCTGCTGGTGCCCGTGGGCGTCCAGCCGGTCGGCCACGCGCTCGGCTTCCGTTCTCGTGGCGTAGCGCCCGACGCGGTAGCGGTTGCCGTTCTCGTCCTGGCGGATCACCAGCCAGGGCAGGACCGGTCCGGTGTCAGTCATCGTTCCTGCCCTTCCGCCGTCGCCGCGCGCACCGGCGCACGCCCTTCGGTGACCTCCGAAGAAACCGCAGTCCGCATATGCCCGAGCGTACGCCCGACCTTTACGCAGCGGATACGGTTTTTCACGAAGAGGTACGCATTCGGCCACCCGTGAGGGTTACTTGGCCTGCGCGAGCTCCGCTTCCTGGGACTCCTCGGCCGCGTGCGCCTCCGTCATTTCCTTCTCGACCTGAACAAGCGTCGGGTTGCGCCACGCGCTGCGCACACCCCACATGTAGAAGGCGAGTGCGATCAGGACAACGACGACGATGTCCCAGCCCTGGGCGAGGTAGCCCTTGCCGCCGAACTCGGTGCCGCCGGCCCACGAGACGAACGCCATGACCAGAAGGTAGGTCACCATCCAGGCACCGGCCTGCAGGTGCGGCTTCAGCTCGGCCCACGGCTTGCGCAGCTCGTACCAGGCCCAGATGGGCAGGCCGATGGCCATGATGAAGATGACCTTGCCCGTCAGCGGCCAGCGGGCCCAGTACATGACCAGGGAGCCGAAGATCATCGCGATGGGGGCGATAACCGGCATGGCCTTCAGCTTGACCGGGCGCTTCATGTCGGGCGCGATGCGGCGCAGCGACATCACGGCGACCGGGCCGGTGATGTACGAGATGACGGTGGCGACACCGACGATCTCGGCGATCGAGCCCCAGCCGCGGAAGACGGCCAGGAAGATGAAGGAGATCGCCAGGTTGAGCAGCAGGGCCGGCTTCGGCACACCGGTCTTCGGGTCGACCTTGCCGAAGATCTTCGGCAGGTGGCCGTTCTCCTGAACGCCGTGGATCATGCGCGAGGTGGTGGCCGCGTAGATCATGCCGGTGCCGGACGGGGAGACGAAGGCGTCCGCGTAGAGCAGCAGCGCGAGCCAGTTCAGGCCCCAGGCGACGGAGAGGTCCGCGAGCGGGGACTTGTAGGCCAGCGCGTTCCAGCCGCCGGACAGGTCCGCCGCCGGGACGGCCATCAGGAAGGCGATCTGCAGGGCGATGTAGATGACCAGCGCGATCAGGATCGAGCCGATGACGGCCTTCGGCAGCGACTTGCCGGGGTTACGGGCCTCGGCGGCCATGTTCAGCGGCGACTGGAAGCCGTTGAAGGCCCAGACGATGCCGGCGACGGCGACGGCGCTGAAGACGGCGCTCCAGCCGTTGGGCGCGAAACCGCCGTGGTCGGTGACGTTGCTGGTGTCGAAGTGCGCGAAGATCAGCGCGCCCGCGGTCAGCACCGGCACGACGACCTTGAACACGGTGATCGCGTTGTTCGTCTTGGCGAACAGGGTGATCGCGAACCAGTTCAGGAAGAAGTAGAAGACCACCAGCACGCTGGCGGCGGCGAGACCGGTGCCCGTGAGCTCCTTGCCGTCGAACAGGCGCTCGGCCCAGTCGAACTTCCAGGAGCTCATGTACTGGATGGAAGCGGTCGCCTCACCGGGAATGACGGAGACGATCGCGATCCAGTTGGCCCAGGCGGCCATGTAACCGGCCAGCGAGCCGTGCGAGAACTGCCCGAACCGGACCATGCCGCCGGCCTTCGGGAACATCGAGCCGAGCTCGGTGTAGGTGAGGGCGATGGTCAGCGCGACGACGGCGCCGATGACCCAGGAAAAGATGGCGGCCGGACCGGCCAGCACGGCGGCACGCTCAGCACCGAACAGCCAGCCGGAGCCGATGATCGACCCGAGCCCGACGGCGGTCAGAGCCGTCGTGCCGAGGGTCCGGCGGTAATTCGAGTGGGAACCCTGTTCGGTGCTCAAACCCCGGATCTCCTTTTCTCTCTGCTCCCTCACGGGCGGAATACAAACCGCGCCATCGTACGAGCGATTTGGACGAGTTGGTTCCGCCAAAAGCCTCTGACCAGGGCCTATGTGAGGTTTGCAACATCGAAGTCGCCCACTTGATAACTGGGCGTAGCGGGGCAAAGCGCACAGTTTCTACCCGCTGGTACGGACCAGCGGGTGGGGGTTCCGGGCGGCGCAGAACTGACTTCCGGGTCAGTTCATGTGCGGCTCACGGCTACTTCACCGGCAGGTGGTAAGCGACCCGGTAGCGCTCGGCGAGCATGACCACGTCGGCCGTCTCGACCGGACAGCCGCCCGCGCAGTACGTCCGGGAGACCACCACCACGCAGTGACCGGGCACCCCGCCGAGGGCGAGGGTCTCCTCGGCCAGCCCGGGGCGCGCGCCGACCTCCTCGGTGACGTTGTCGACGATCAGGTCGATGGCGGCCATCCGCTCGACCACGCCGCGCCCGGCCAGCGGCCCCTCCTCCGGCAGCATCACGGGCGTACGGCCCGTGAGCGCCAGGGGCTCCCAGGAGGTGGAGAGCATGCAGGGCTCGCCCGCGGACCGGAAGAGGTAGTCGGTGCGCATCACCCGGTCGCCGCGCGCGATGCGCAGCCGCCGGGCGGTGGCGGCGTCGGCCACGCTCTGCTCGCTGCGGGACTCCCAGGTGCCCTTGACCCGGTCGTCGGCCTGCTCCTGCCGGAAGGGCGTGGATTCGCCCACAGCCCGGTACCCCGTACGCACCACGGCGCGCGGCACGGGCTGCTCCCGCACGTACGTCCCGGACCCGGAGCGGCCCTCGACGAGCCCCTCGGCCATCAGGACCTTGCGGGCCTCCAGGGCCACGGTGTCGGAGACGCCGTACTGCTCCCGGATGCGCGCCTGGGAGGGGAGCCGGGTGTGCGGCGGCAGCTCGCCGGCGACGATTTTCTGGCGGAGATCGCCGGCGACGCGAAGGTATGCGGGCTGGTCACCGAAGGCCACGTCCACTCCCAAGGGGTTGACAGTCCGCAACAGCTTGGCAACCGTAGGTTGCGATCCGCAACTCTAGGCCAAGGAATCACTGGATGTGGTGAATCGCAGCTCAGGACCGCGTAGTTGAGATCCATCGGCACATGCGCCAAGCACTCACCGGCGGCAAACCCGCAACTATGCACCGGCCCCTCCATCCCGACAAGCTCACCACGAGCAGCGATGAGCCAGGGATACGAGGCCTGATGTCGACGATGACGTACGGCTCCGCCTGCTCGCCTTGAGAATCCGCCTGCTCGCCTTGAGAAGGCGAGAGCCGCCAAGGAGATGGCCACCGTGGTGATCTGGACCGATCAGTCGCTCATGGCCGGATGCTAGGTGGGTGGCCTGTGACGGCGCGGTAAGTTGCCGAAAACCTCCGGCCGGGATCATTGGCTCTCCAGCTTGAGCTGCGGGCCGCTACCGTGAAGCCATGACCGCACTGCCCGACTGGATGCGCCCGCCGCGCGTGCACAAGTACGCAGAGGCCGGCATCCCGCACTACTGGTGCATCGAGGACGAGGACGGGGCACCCGTCGTCCACGTCTACGAGCTCGACGAACCCACTGGCGCATACGCGCCCGCCGGGATCTTCCGGGGCACGCTCCAGCGCCCGGTGCCTTTCGAAGTCAGCCTGGACCTCGACAAGCTCACGCCGCCCCGAAGGAGCTGAAAAGTCAGCACCAAGTCGGCACAGAAATGCAGAAGGGGGTCGGACTCGTCAGGGTCCAACCCCTTCTGACCTGCACGTGAACATGCGGTAACGGGACGACTACACGTTGAAGCGGAACTCCACGACGTCGCCGTCCGCCATCACGTAGTCCTTGCCCTCCATGCGCGCCTTGCCGGCGGCACGGGCCTCGGCGACGGAGCCGGTGGCGACCAGGTCCTCGAAGGAGATGACCTCGGCCTTGATGAAGCCCTTCTGGAAGTCGGTGTGGATCACACCGGCCGCCTCGGGGGCCGTGGCGCCCTTCTTGATGGTCCAGGCGCGCGTCTCCTTGGGACCGGCCGTGAGGTAGGTCTGCAGGCCCAGGGTGGCGAAGCCGACGCGGCCCAGGGTGGCCAGGCCGGGCTCGTCCTGGCCCATGGACTGCAGCAGCTCCAGCGCCTCGTCGTCGTCCAGCTCGATGAGCTCGGACTCGATCTTGGCGTTGAGGAAGATGGCCTCGGCCGGGGCGACCAGCGCACGCTGCTCGTTCTTGAAGTCCTCGTCGACCAGCTCGTCCTCGTCCACGTTGAAGACGTAGAGGAAGGGCTTGGTGGTGAGCAGGTGCAGCTCGTGCAGGAGGTCACCGCGCTCGGTGCCCTTGGTGATGCCCGCCGAGAACAGCGTCTGGCCGGACTCCAGGATGCCCTTGGCCTCCTCGACGGCTGCGAGGACGGCGACCTTCTCCTTCTGCAGGCGCGACTCCTTGGTCAGGCGCGGGACCGCCTTCTCCACCGACTGCAGGTCCGCGAGGATCAGCTCGGTGTTGATGGTCTCGATGTCGTCCTTGGGCGAGACCTTGCCGTCGACGTGGACGACGTTCTCGTCCCTGAACGCGCGGATGACCTGGCAGATGGCGTCCGACTCGCGGATGTTCGCGAGGAACTTGTTGCCCAGGCCCTCACCCTCGGAGGCGCCCCGCACGATGCCGGCGATGTCGACGAAGTCGACCGTGGCGGGGAGGATCTTCTGCGAGCCGAAGATCTCCGCGAGCCTGGCCAGGCGGGGGTCCGGGACGCCGACGACGCCCACGTTGGGCTCGATCGTGGCGAACGGGTAGTTGGCCGCCAGCACGTCGTTCTTGGTCAGGGCGTTGAACAGGGTCGACTTGCCGACATTCGGCAGGCCGACGATTCCGATCGTGAGCGACACGTGGCGACTTCCCGTTGTTCCCGTAGTAGCGAGGGTTCCGCGCCCCGTGACGCGCCCGGTCATCCAGTCTACGGGTCCCGCCCGCACACCGGCCCCGGACGGACGATTCCTCGAACACATGGCCAAGGTGGCTCAAACGGCGTGTCCAACGCCGGATTCCTGCTCCCCGCCCGCCTAGTTTGGTCGGGTGGAGCAACCCAGCACGCGTATCCCCCAGCGCAAGGTCCGCCGCGGGTCCCCCGTGCCCCGTCCCGCCGCGCCCGTCGGGCAACGCGAGGGGGGCGCCTTCCGGCGGGCGCGCCCCGGCCGCTCCGGCCCGCCTGCCGGCCGCCTGCCGGCCCTGCGCCTGACCGGGCTGGGCAGCGGGCTCCTCACATCGCTGGCCATGCTCTCGATCGGCGCCGGGGACTCCGCGCTGCTGGGCGGCAACGCCCAGGTGTACGGGGTGTTCTTCGTGCTCGCCAGTGCGGCCTGCGCCCTGTGGGTGCGGCCGGCGGATCTGATGACCGCGCCCGTGAGCGTGCCGATCGCCTTCGCCGTGGGGGCGGTGCCTCTCAGCGACGGCACGAACGGCTTCGGCGGCCGGGTGATGAGCCTGGTCACGCTGCTGTCGCTGAACGCCGGATGGCTCTACGCGGGCACACTGCTCGCCGCACTGATCGCGCTGGTGCGAAGGATCATGCTGATCAGGACGCGCAGACGAGCGCGGATCCAGCTGCGGAAGCAGCCATCGCGGCCCCCACGATCCCCGCGTTGTTCTCCAGCTGAGCGGGGACGATTTCGGCGCTGACGCCCTCGATCAGCGGCAGGAACTTCTCCGCCTTGCGGCTGACGCCGCCGCCGATCACAAACAGCTCGGGCGAGAAGAGCATCTCCACATGAGCCAGGTACCGCCCGACCCGCTTGGCCCAGCGGCCCCAGCTGAGGTCCTCGGCTTCCTTGGCCCGGGTCGAGGCGCGGGTCTCCGCGTCGTGGCCGTGCAGCTCCAGATGGCCCAGCTCGGTGTTGGGCACCAGCCTGCCGCCGGTGAAGACCGCGCTGCCGATGCCCGTGCCGAAGGTCAGCACGACGACCGTCCCCGTGCGGCCCCGGCCGGCCCCGAACGTCACCTCGGCCAGCCCGGCCGCGTCCGCGTCGTTCAGCAGGGTCACCGGCGCACCGATCAGTCCGCCGAGCAGCTCGGCGGCGTCCCGGCCGATCCAGTCCTTGTCGACATTGGCGGCCGTACGGATCCGGTTGCCGACGACCACGCCGGGGAACGTCGCCCCGACCGGCCCGGACGGCCGGCCGAAGTGCGCGACCACCTGACGGACGCAGTCGGCGACCGCATCCGGGGTGGCCGGATGCGGAGTGAGCACCTTGAAGCGCTCCTCCGCGATCTCGCCGCGCTCCAGGTCCACCGGAGCGCCCTTGATGCCCGATCCGCCGATGTCCACGCCGAATACGTTCATACCGCCACGCTACGGGGTGGCCGTGGCCGTCACCCCTCGGAAGGGGCAACCAGTCCGGCGGCTTCCGCACGCAGGTCGCGGCGCAGCTCCTTGGGCAGCGAGAAGGTGATGGACTCCTCGGCGGCCGTGACCACCTCGACGTCCTCGTAGCCACGCTGCGCGAGCCACTCCAGCACGCCCTGGACGAGGATCTCCGGCACCGAGGCGCCCGAGGTCACACCGACCGTGGAGACGCCCTCCAGCCAGGCCTCGTCGAGCTCCTCGGCGTAGTCGACGAGGTAGGAGGCGCGCGCACCGGCGCCCAGGGCCACCTCGACCAGGCGGACGGAGTTCGAGGAGTTCTTGGAGCCGACGACGATGACGAGGTCGGCCTCGGCGCCCATCTGCTTGACGGCGATCTGGCGGTTCTGCGTGGCGTAGCAGATGTCGTCGCTGGGCGGGGACATCAGGTTGGGGAAGCGGCCCTTGAGGGCGTCGACCGTCTCCATCGTCTCGTCCACCGACAGGGTGGTCTGCGACAGCCACACGACCTTGTCCGGGTCGCGCACCTCGACGTCGGCCACGTCGTCCGGCCCGTCGACGATCGTGATGTGCTCGGGCGCCTCACCGCTGGTGCCGACGACCTCCTCATGGCCCTCATGACCGATGAGGAGGATGTCGTAGTCCTCGTTGGCGAAGCGGACGGCTTCCTTGTGGACCTTGGTGACCAGCGGGCACGTGGCGTCGATGGTGGCGAGCTTGCCGCGCGCGGCCTCCTCGTGCACGACCGGGGCGACGCCGTGCGCGGAGAAGATGACGATGTTGCCCTCCGGCACCTCCTCCGTCTCGTCGACGAAGATCGCGCCCTTCTTCTCCAGCGTCTTGACCACGTACTTGTTGTGGACGATCTCGTGCCGTACGTAGACGGGGGCACCGTACTGCTCGAGCGCCTTCTCGACGGCGATCACGGCACGGTCCACGCCCGCGCAATAACCACGAGGGGCAGCGAGGAGGACTTTACGGGCGGGCGTAGCAGTCATGCCGTCCATCGTAAGGGCCCCGCCCCACCGGCGTGGCCCGGCCGCCGCCCGGTGCGGCGGCCGAATACTGGCCGCATGACGGCACCGGCCCCCACAGGCGGCGACGGTTCCCTGCGCCGCGCGCTCTCCTTCCGTGACCTGGTCGTCTACGGCCTGCTGTTCATCGCCCCCATGGCACCGGTCGGCGTCTTCGGCACGCTCGACGCGAAGTCGCACGGGGCGGTCGCGCTGGTCTACGTCGTGGCGACGGCCGCGATGGCCTTCACTGCCTGCTCGTACGCGCAGATGGTGCGGGTCGCTCCGCAGGCCGGCTCGGTCTACACCTACGCGCGGGTGGGGCTGGGCGACGGGGCGGGCTTCATCGCCGGGTGGATGGCGATGCTCGACTACCTGCTGATCCCGGCGGTCGCGTACCTCTTCTCCGGCATCGCGATGCACGCGCTGGTACCGGCCGTCTCCCCATGGGTGTGGACGGCGATCGCGGTGGTCGCGACCACCGGTCTGAACCTGTGGGGCGTCCGGGCCGCCGCACTGGCCGGCTTCCTGGTACTGGCCCTGGAGATCGCCGTCCTGCTGGTCTTCGTCGTCGCGGCGGCCGTCGCACTCACCGGGAACGGGGCCCGGCGCGGGTGGCTGTCGCCGCTGACCGGGGAGGGCGGCTTCGACCTGGCGGCAGTCATGGGGGCGGTGTCCGTGGCGGTGCTGTCGTACCTGGGCTTCGACGCGATCGCCGCCTTCGCGGAGGAGTCGGCGGGCGGCTCCGGGAAGGTGGCCCGGGCGGTCATCGCATGCCTGGCCGTGGCAGGCGTGCTGTTCGTCCTCCAGACGTACCTGGCCGCGCTGCTGGCACCGATGTCCCCGGCGGAACTGGCGGCGAAGCCGGCGGGCCAGGGCCCGGCCTTCTACGACACGGTCGACTCGGCGACCGGCACGTGGCTGCACGACCTGGTGGCGGCCGGCAAGGCGATCGGCGCGGCCTTCGCGGCCCTGGCCGGACAGGCGGCAGCGGGCCGGCTCCTCTTCGCGATGGCCCGCGACCGCCGGCTGCCCGTCCTTCTCGCGAAGGTGGACCCGGGCTCCGGCGCGCCGCGCCCCGCACTCCTGGGGGCGGCGACGGTCACGCTGGTGGCGGCGGTATGGGCGGCGCGCCGCGACGACGGCCTGGACCGGCTGGTCTCGGTGGTCGACGTGGGGGCCCTCTGCGCCTTCAGCCTGCTGCATCTTTCGGTGATCGGGTGGTTCGGGGTCCGCGAGCGCGCGGAGCGCGTGGGCGTCGTCCGGCACGTGCTGGTGCCAGTGCTGGGGCTGGCGGTGGTGATCGCGGTGATCGTCGAGGCGTCGTGGACGGCACAGCTGGTCGGTGCGGTGTGGCTGGCCGCCGGCCTGACGGTCCTGGCCGCGCAGTGCCTGCGGCGGCGGCTGCGGCTGCGGCTGCCGCGCGGGCCGGGCTGACCTGCCGTGCCGCGCGCCGCTGCGGGTCGATCCCACCGGAACCGTGGACGGAACGGTCACCCGTGCCACGTACGCACCGTCGGCGGCCCAGGCCCTTGGGCGGAACCGTCACCCGTGCCGGGTCAGCGCCCATCGGCGGCCCGCGGGGCCGTGGGCGGCCCGCCGCTCCGCGGCGGGTCGATCCCACCCGCCCGCCCGTTACTGGAACGGCGGACGGAACCGTCACCGGTGCCACGTACGCGCCATCGGCGGCGAACCGGCCGTGGGCAGGCAGCCCGCCCGTTACCGGAACCGCGGACAGAACAGCCACCGATGCCACGCACGCACCATCAACAGCGAACCGGCCCGCGGACGGACAGCCCGCCCGTTACTGGAACCGCGGACAGAACCGCCACCCATGCCACGCACGCACCACCGACAGCAAACCGGCCCGCAGGCAGGCAGGCAGCCCACCCGCTACCGGAACCGCGGACGCGGGCAGCGGGCAGCCGCTCCGCGGCGCGGGATCCCGCCCGCCCGTCGGCGGGGGACCGGCCCGCGGCGGGTGATCCGGACCGCTCGCCCGTCGGCGGTGGACCGGCCGGAGGGGCCGGGGTGGGGTGGGCCCTGGCAGGGGCGTCAGGGTTATTTGCGGCGGCTTTCCGGGCAACTCCTGCGTTGGGCTCGGCCGTAAATAATCCAGCCCCAGAAGGGCCCACCCCACCCCGGCCCCGCCCCACCACGGGTGTCAGCGCCCACCACTAGGCTCGCCCCCATGGCCGCCAACACCTCCCCCGACGCCCCCCTCCCCGTCGGCCAGGTCTCCCGCCTCATCGGCGGCTGGATCGACCGGCTCGGCGCGATCTGGGTCGAGGGGCAGATCACCCAGCTCTCCCGTCGCCCTGGTGCCGGAGTCGTCTTCCTGACCCTGCGCGACCCCTCACACGACATCTCGCTCTCGGTCACCTGCTACCGCACCGTCTTCGACCGCGTCGCCGACGTCGTCTCCGAGGGCGCCCGCGTCGTCGTCCTCGCCAAACCCGAGTGGTACGCCCCGCGCGGCCAGCTGTCGCTGCGGGCCACCGAGATCCGGCCGGTCGGCGTCGGCGAGCTGCTGGCGCGCCTGGAGCAGCTGAAGAAGGCCCTGGCGGCCGAGGGCCTGTTCGCCGACGGGCGCAAGCGTGCCCTGCCGTTTCTGCCCCAGCTCATCGGCCTGGTCTGCGGCCGCGCCTCCGCCGCCGAGCGCGACGTACTGGAGAACGCCCGCCACCGCTGGCCCGCCGTCCGCTTCGAGGTCCGCAATGTCCCCGTCCAGGGCGTGCACGCGGTGCCGTCCGTCGTGGAGGCCGTCAAGGAGCTCGACGACCACCCCGACGTGGATGTGATCATCGTGGCGCGCGGCGGCGGCAGCGTGGAGGACCTGCTGCCGTTCTCCGACGAACAACTCATCCGCACGGTGGCCGACTGCCGGACACCCGTCGTGTCCGCGATCGGGCACGAGCCGGACACCCCGCTGCTCGATCTGGTCGCCGACCTGCGCGCCTCCACACCCACCGACGCCGCGAAGCGGGTCGTACCGGACGTCGGCGAGGAGCTGACGCGCGTACGGCATCTGCGCGACCGGGCCCTGCGCTGCGTCACCGCGCATCTGGAGCGCGAGGAGCGCGGCCTGGCGGCGGCGCGGGCACGGCCCTGCATGGAGCGGCCGCAGCGGATGGTGGACGAGCGCGAGGAGCAGATCGCCGCCCTCACGGCGCGCAGCCGCCGCACGCTGGGGCACCTGCTGGACCGGGCCGTCTCCGAGCTGTCGCACACCCACGCGCGCGTGGTCGCGCTGTCCCCGGCGGCGACGCTGCGCCGCGGTTACGCCGTACTGCAGCACGCGGACGGGTCCGTGGTGCGGGCGGCGGACGAGGTCACGGCGGAGGAGGAGCTGCGGGCACGGGTGGCGGAGGGCGAGTTCGCGGTGCGGGCCGTTGTCACACCGCCCGCCTAGGCTGTGGGCCATGGCGACGACAATGGACGCGGATGCGGCGGATGCGCCGGGCTACGAGCAGGCGCGGGACGAGCTGATCGACGTGGTGCGCCGGCTGGAGGCCGGTGGTACGACGCTTGAGGAGTCGCTGGCCCTGTGGGAGCGCGGCGAGGATCTGGCGAAGGTGTGCCGCCGCTGGCTGGACGGAGCCCGGGCCAGGCTGGACGCAGCGTTGGCGGAGGAAGAGGGCGCGGAAGACCGGGACTCCGGCGGAAGCCAGTAAAGACGGGCTCACCGCGCCACCGCGCCACCGGCATCACGCTCAGGCCGCCCCCCTCCCCACACACACCACACACCACACTCACAAAGCACCCACCCTTGTGAGGTACGTCTCCCACGCCCCCAATTTAGTTGAAAATTCATACACCTCGTCCCTACAGTGGTGCCATGACTCTCGCCCTTGACACCGCCGCCCAGGACCTTCTCTTCCGTGAGGCCCACACGGCCAACGCCTTCACCGACGAGCCCGTCTCCGACGAGCAGGTCCAGGCGATCTACGAGCTGATCAAGCTCGCCCCCACCGCGTTCAACCAGTCGCCGCTGCGCATCGTGCTGGTCCGCTCCGCGGAGGCCCGCGAGCGCCTGGTCGCGCACATGGCCGAGGGCAACCAGGCCAAGACGCGCACCGCGCCGCTGGTCGCGATCCTCGCTGCGGACAACGAGTTCCACGAGGAGCTGCCGTCGCTGCTCCCGCACTTCCCGCAGGCCAAGGAGCTCTTCTTCAGCGAGCGCCCGGTTCGTGAGCAGGCCGCCGCGACGAACGCGACGCTGCAGGCCGGCTACTTCATCCTCGGCATCCGCGCCGCCGGCCTGGCCGCCGGCCCGATGACCGGCTTCGACTTCGCGGGCGTCCAGAAGGAGTTCCTGGACGGCGACCACACCCCGCTGATGGTCGTCAACATCGGCAAGCCGGCCGAGGACGCCTTCTACCCGCGCTCGCCGCGCCTGTCCTACGACCAGGCCGTCACGACCGTCTGATCAACCAAGCCGTCACGACAGTCACGACACGAACGTCACGTCACGTCAGTCACGACGCTCACGACCGTCTGCTGCCCTACCCCCCCGGGGCGGCAGACCCGCCTGTCCGCCCTCCCCCCGGCGGACAGGCCCCGGCCGCCGTGCTCAGCCCGAGGTGTCCGCCTTTCCGGCGTCCGCCTTCCGGGCCTTGAGCGCGGCGGCCATTTCCGTCAGCCGCTCGTACGACGCGGTCCCCGTGACCACGGTCGTCACGCCGCTCTCCTCACGCACCAGGGCGTTGTACTTCGGTCCCTCGTAGCGCTGCCAGGTGGCGCCGGCCACCTGCTCCGCCTTCCCGGTCTTCTCCGCACGCCGGCTGACGTTGTCGATGAAGGACCGGGCCGGGCCGTCGCTCTGCTCCACGGCCACGTACTGCGTCTGCGGGTCGAGGAAGCCCAGGTGCCACTCCGAGCCCTCCCTGCCGTGCGCCTTGTACGAGACCGAGGTCGCCCGCCAGTCGCCGCCCAGGCCCTCGGGGGCGGCCACGGCGTACGGCGCCGCGCGCCGGGCCGTGTCCAGCTCCACCCGGTAGTTCACCGTCCGGATCGGGTCCTTGCTCTCGTCGTGCGGGATGAAGAGGTAACTGAGCCCCGCAACGGGGACGATCACCGCCATCGACAGCAGCATGTTCCGAATCGTCTGCGTCTTGCCGTTCCTACCTGCCACGCCCCCATCGTCCCCCATGCCCTGATGGATCTTGACGCCGACCTTCACGCAGGCGAAACGCCCCCACGTGCACCCCTACCTGCGCCCCTACCTGCGCCCCTGCCTGCCACCTCCGCACCGACCTGCACGCCGCTCATGCGTGGGGCGCCCTGCTCACTCTGGCAATGAACCGATAAAGTCATGAGCACCCTCACCCTCCTGGCCCACTCGGGGAAGGAGGGGCCCCACGGCCGTTGCCGTACAGAAAGGTGCCCCCCGATGAGCGACCATCACTTGCCGTCCCAGCTCGAGGTCAGCCCGGAGGCACCCGACCGCAACCTGGCGCTCGAGCTCGTCCGGGTCACCGAGGCGGGCGCCATGGCGTCGGGCCGCTGGGTGGGCCGCGGCGACAAGAACGGCGCGGACGGCGCGGCCGTGCGGGCCATGCGCGCGCTGATCCACACCGTGTCGATGAACGGTGTCGTCGTCATCGGCGAGGGCGAGAAGGACAACGCCCCCATGCTCTACAACGGTGAGCGCGTGGGCGACGGCACCGGCGCGGAGTGTGACGTCGCCGTGGACCCCGTGGACGGCACCACGCTGACCGCCAAGGGCATGGCCAACGCCGTGTCCGTGATGGCCGTCGCCGAGCGCGGCACCATGTTCGACCCGTCCGCGGTCTTCTACATGGACAAGCTCGTCACCGGTCCCGAGGCCGCCGACTTCGTCGACATCGACGCTCCCGTCGGCGTCAACATCCGCCGCATCGCCAAGGCGAAGCGTTCCTCCCCCGAGGACGTTACGGTGGTCGTCCTGGACCGCCCCCGTCACGACGGCCTCGTCAAGGACATCCGCGAGGCGGGCGCCCGCATCAAGTTCATCTCCGACGGCGACGTGGCGGGCGCGATCATGGCTGCCCGCGAGGGCACCGGCGTGGATCTGCTGCTGGGTATCGGCGGCACGCCGGAGGGCATCATCGCGGCCTGCGCGATGAAGTGCCTCGGCGGCACCATTCAGGCCAAGCTGTGGCCGAAGGACGACGAGGAGCGGCAGCGCGCCCTCGACGCCGGCCACGAACTGGGCCGCGTCCTGCACACCGAGGACCTGGTCAGCGGCGAGAACGTGTTCTTCGTGGCGACCGGCATCACCGACGGCGAGCTGTTGCGCGGCGTGCGCTACCGGGGTGAGACCGCCACCACGCAGTCGCTGGTCATGCGGTCCAAGTCGGGCACGATCCGCCTGATCGACTCCGAGCACCGGCTGTCGAAGCTGCGCGCCTACAGCTCGGTCGACTTCGAGCGCCCCAGCTGACGCACCCCGGCCGGCCCCAGCTGACGCACCCCGGCCGGCGCACCGGCGCACGGCATATCAGGCACCACAGCACACCACTCACAGCACACAGCAATGGGCCGGGCCCCGCCGTCTCACGGCGGGGCCCGGCCCATTGGTAGCGATCGTGTGGCAACGATCGTGGTGGCAGCCATCGTGGTGGCAGCGATCGTGATCGACAAGCCTGACAAGACACAGGACAGACAAGCCCGGCAAACCGCAGCGGACTCAGCCCGCCGCGGCGATACGCGTGGCGCGTTGCAGCTCCGCCTCGCGCCGCCGGCGGCGGGCGAGCACGACCCGGCGCTCGGCAGCGGTGAGCCCGCCCCAGACGCCGTACGGCTCCGGCTGGAGCAGCGCGTGCTCCCGGCACTCGACCATGACCGGACAACGGGCGCAGACGCGCTTGGCGGCCTCCTCACGCGAAAGCCGGGCGGCCGTGGGTTCCTTTGATGGTGCGAAGAAGAGCCCGGCTTCATCCCGGCGGCACACCGCCTCCGAATGCCAGGGGCCGGCCTGTTCCCGAGCGGAAATCCGCTGGGACGGTACGGCGGCTTCCTGCAGGGGCTGATGCGGTAGCAGCACGGTCCACTCCTGACGACGGCTTTGCTTGGCCGATTGAGTCACCTTTGCCCGCCTCGACATGCACGGCCATTCGCACCCGCAGCCGTACGAGAGACGATGCACCAAGCTTTACCCGCTGTGCGCGAGCTTATTCACACCGTTGCCATGAGCGGAATGCCGTCGGTTTCCGTGGCGCTGCGGTCAGTTGGCCGCGCGGAGGTTCTTCAGCCGCTTGCCCCGCTTCGTCCGCGCCTCGACGCCGCCGAAGACGGCGAAGCCCGTGACCACGACAACAGGCGCCTCCGGGTCCCCGGCCTCGCGCGTCTTGACGTCGAAGCCACCGAAGACGCCGGTGCCCGTGCAGCGCACGGAGATGTTCTCCGGGACCTTGATGTCGACGCCTCCGAAGGCGGCGAAGGCGTTGATGACGATCTCCCGCTGCTCGAAGACGGCTTCGGTGAGGTCGATCTCCACCCCGCCGAACAGCGCGAACGCGTTGGTGCGCGGCCGCACTCGCCAGCGGCCCTTGCGGGCCGCGCCGCCGAAGACGGCGATCAGGTTCTCGGCCTCGCTCACGGCGGGGCGCACGGAAGCGTCGTACGGGCGCACAGAGGCGGAACCGGCCGTCCCGGGGCGTCCCGTGGGCAGATCGCGCACCAGCGGCTCCAGCTCGCCGTGCGTCCTGGCCTCGTAGGCCGCCCCGACCCGCTCGGCGTGCTCCTCGGCGGTGAGCCGCCCCTCCGCCAGCGCCTCGCGCAGGATCTCGGCGGTCCGGTCGCGGTCGGCGTCCGAGGCGCGCAGCGCGGGCCCGGCGCCCGGGTCCGGGCTCTTGGTCAGCGACACTCGTTCCATCGACACTCGTTCCAGCGACACTCGTTCCATCGACACTCGTTCTTCGCGTGATGACTTGTCCACAGCGTCCACACCGAGCAGCGTAGCCAAACGCGATAGATCGCGATAGCGGGCCGCATCGCGTCACGTACTGAGCCTTACCTCACAAACTCACCGGCCGCCGGGCGGCCTACCCTGGTTGACGCCGCCGAGGAAGCCGGCAACACCATCCGCAGAGTGAGGGAAACGCCGCGATGTCTGCCCAGTCCGCCCGCTCAGAGTTCGCCTACACGGACCTCCTGCCCCTGGGCGAGGACGACACTCCGTACCGTCTGGTCACCTCCGAGGGCGTGTCCACCTTCGAGGCCGACGGCCGCACCTTCCTGAAGGTGGAGCCCGAGGCGCTGCGGAAGCTGGCCGCCGAGGCGATGCACGACATCTCTCACTACCTGCGCCCGGCGCACCTCGCCCAGCTGCGCAAGATCCTCGACGACCCCGAGGCCTCCGCCAACGACCGCTTCGTCGCCCTGGACCTGCTGAAGAACGCCAACATCGCCGCCGCCGGCGTGCTGCCGATGTGCCAGGACACCGGCACGGCGATCGTCATGGGCAAGCGCGGCCAGAACGTGCTGACCGAGGGCGGCGACGAGAAGGCCCTCTCGCACGGCATCTTCGACGCGTACACCGAGCTGAACCTGCGCTACTCGCAGATGGCCCCGCTGACCATGTGGGACGAGAAGAACACCGGCTCCAACCTGCCCGCGCAGATCGAGCTCTACGCGGCCGACGGCGGCGCGTACAAGTTCCTCTTCATGGCCAAGGGCGGCGGCTCGGCCAACAAGTCCTTCCTCTACCAGGAGACGAAGGCAGTCCTCAACGAGGCCTCCATGATGAAGTTCCTGGAGGAGAAGATCCGTTCGCTGGGCACCGCCGCGTGCCCGCCGTACCACCTGGCGATCGTCGTCGGCGGTACGAGCGCGGAGTTCGCCCTGAAGACCGCCAAGTACGCCTCCGCGCACTACCTCGACGAGCTGCCCGAGGAGGGCTCCCCGCTCGGGCACGGCTTCCGGGACAAGGACCTGGAGGAGAAGGTCTTCGAGCTGACGCAGAAGATCGGCATCGGCGCCCAGTTCGGCGGCAAGTACTTCTGCCACGACGTCCGCGTCGTCCGCCTGCCGCGCCACGGCGCGTCGCTGCCCGTCGCCATCGCCGTGTCCTGCTCGGCCGACCGCCAGGCCGTCGCGAAGATCACCGCTGAGGGCGTCTTCCTGGAGCAGCTGGAGACGGACCCGGCGCGCTTCCTGCCGGAGACCACCGACGAGCACCTGTCCGACGAGGGCGTGGTGCGGATCGACCTCAACCGTCCCATGGACGACATCCTCGCCGAGCTGACCAAGTACCCGGTCAAGACCCGACTCTCCCTGACCGGCCCGCTCGTCGTCGCCCGCGACATCGCACACGCGAAGATCAAGGAGCGGCTGGACGCGGGCGAGGAGATGCCGCAGTACCTCAAGGACCACCCGGTCTACTACGCCGGCCCGGCCAAGACCCCCGAGGGCTACGCCTCGGGCTCCTTCGGCCCGACGACGGCCGGCCGCATGGACTCCTACGTCGAGCAGTTCCAGGCCGCGGGCGGCTCCAAGGTCATGCTCGCCAAGGGCAACCGCAGCAAGCAGGTCACGGACGCCTGTGACACGCACGGCGGCTTCTACCTCGGCTCGATCGGTGGCCCGGCGGCCCGCCTCGCGCAGGATTGCATCAAGAAGGTCGAGGTCGTCGAGTACGAGGAGCTCGGCATGGAGGCGGTCTGGAAGATCGAGGTCGAGGATTTCCCGGCGTTCATCGTCGTGGACGACAAGGGCAACGACTTCTTCGTCGACCCGGCGCCGGCGCCGACGTTCATGAGCATTCCGGTGCGGCAGCAGTAGCCCTGCGGGGCTTTCCCCTCCCCGCCCCTTCCCGAAACCGGGGCTCCGCCCCAGACCCCCTTTGTCCTCAAACGCCGGACGGGCTTGCTTTTGCCCGGACCGGCGCGAATTTCAGCCCGTCCGGCGTTTGAGGACCGGGGTCCGGGGCGGAGCCCCGGGGCTAGGACGCGAAGCGCTGACCCGCCGAGCCGTCGCACTTCTGCAGGCGCAGCGGGTCCTTCGCCGACGCCAGCGTCAGGCACAGGTCCTGCGCCGCCGCCGGCCGGAGGCCGGCACCGCTCCGCACGAACTGCTGATTCGCGCCACCGTGGCAGTTCCACAGCGCGACCGCCGTGCCCGCGCGATACGCGCCCCCCGGCACGTCCACGCACCGGTCATGCGTCAGCGCACTGTGCAGGGACTTCCGCCCTGCGTCGTACCACCACTGCTGGTTGCGGCTCCCGCCGCACGGCCAGCCCCCCACCTGCGTCCCATTGGCGGAGGCCGCCCCGTACGCGTCGACGCACGTCCCGGTCGCCTCGCTCTTCAGCGGCCGGTACGCCTCGTCCCAGCCGCCCTGGTACAGCACCGGCTGCCCGGTGCTCGCCGGGTCGGCGCAGCCGGCCTCGCGGTAGCCGGACCCGTAGAGCTGGGTGAGGCAGGACGCGAAGGCGGCGTGGCCGCGGGCGTTGGGGTGGAAGGACTGCCGTACGGAGTTCTCGTTCGGCGGGATGGGATTGGTCAGGTCGATGTAGAGGCCCCGGGCCCAGGCGTCCTCCATGCACACCTCGTGACCGTGGAAGAGGCGGGAGTTGTCGAGGAAGTGGGCGCCGGTGCTGCGCGCCACCCGGGCCATGCCGCGCTCGAAGGCGGGGACGGCGGTGTTGCGGCCCCAGGCGGAGTCCGAGGTGTGGCCCACGCAGCCGCCGGGGATCTTGCCGGGGAAGGCGGGGTTGTCCTCGAAGTCGGGGCCGATGGGGCTCGGGTAGCCCATGATGACGAGCTTGTAGTCGCCGTCGGCGTAGCCCGCGTCCGTCATGACCTTGCGCAGGTCCCGTACGGTCTGTTCGACCTTGGGCACCAGGGCGTCGACGCGGGACTGCCAGCCCGGGGCGTACTTCGGCTCGCAGGGCCCCTGGAGCGTCAGGTAGCGGGTGACGCAGTCGGTCATGACGGGGCCGAACTGGAGGTCGTCGTTGGCTCCGGCGACCAGCAGCACCATCTTGACGCGCGTGTTGCGGGCCTTGACGGCGAGGTTGTCGCTCTGGACGAGCTCGTCCGCGTACTGCTTGCTGCCGCCGATGCGGATGTTGCCGGTGGCGGCGCCGGAGCAGGCGACGTTGTACGTCACGTCGGCGGGGATGGTGGTGCGGTGGATGGCGGCGTCGGGCGAGCGGTGGCACCAGTTGGTGGGGCCGTTCGTGCCCGGTTCGTAACGGCCGACGCCCTCGCCGGATATTTCGCTGTCGCCCAGGGAGACCAGCGAGGTCTTGCGCTCCTGGAGCGGGCGCTGGGCGCTGTCGCCGTAGAGCCCGGCCGCCTCGGTGGCGCGAATTCTCTCCAGCTCGGGGGACAGGGGGGTGACGGTGGCGGCCGTGGCGCGGGGCGCGGCGTGGGCGGCGGGGCCGGTGGTGGCCGCTGTGCCCAGTGCGGCGGCGAAGGCCGCGAGGGCGGCGAGGGAACAGCGCAGGGTGGGTCTGCGTGTCATGAAGCCTCCACGAGTTCAGTTGTTACTCGCGGTATTTACTAGTCGGTAGCGGCTTTTGGGAACAGGGGGAACGAGACAAACGCTGTGTTTGTCAGGAGGTAGAAGACGATGACCGACAGTGGGCAGTACCGGATCGAACACGACTCGATGGGAGAGGTGCGGGTGCCCTCCCACGCGAAGTGGCGGGCCCAGACCCAGCGCGCCGTGGAGAACTTCCCCATCAGCGGGCAGGGCCTGGAGCGCGCGCACATCGAGGCGCTGGGCCGGATCAAGGCCGCCGCGGCGAAGGTCAACGCCGGCCTGGGCGTGATCGACGAGGACGTCGCGGCCGCCATCGGCGCCGCCGCCCACGAGGTCGTCGAAGGCCGCTGGGACGAGCACTTCCCCATCGACGTCTTCCAGACCGGCTCCGGCACGTCCTCGAACATGAACGCCAACGAGGTCATCGCGACCCTCGCCACCGAGCGGCTCGGCCGGCCGGTCCACCCCAACGACCACGTCAACGCCAGCCAGTCGTCGAACGACGTCTTCCCCTCCTCCATCCACATCGCGGCCACCGCCGCCGTCACCGGTGACCTCATCCCGGCGCTCGACCACCTCGCCGCCGCCCTGGAGCGCAAGGCCGAGGAGTTCGCGACGGTCGTGAAGTCCGGCCGCACGCACCTGATGGACGCCACGCCCGTCACCCTCGGCCAGGAATTCGGCGGTTACGCCGCCCAGGTCCGCTACGGCACCGAGCGGCTGCGCTCCTCGCTGCCCCGGCTCGCCGAACTCCCCCTGGGCGGTACGGCCGTGGGCACGGGCATCAACACCCCGCCCGGTTTCTCGGGCGCCGTCATCGCCGAGATCGCCCGGACCACCGGGCTGCCGCTGACCGAGGCCCGCGACCACTTCGAGGCGCAGGGCGCGCGCGACGGCCTGGTGGAGACCAGCGGCCAGCTGCGCACCGTCGCCGTCGGCCTCACCAAGATCGCAAACGATCTGCGCTGGATGGGCTCCGGCCCGCGCACCGGCCTCGGCGAGATCAACCTGCCCGACCTCCAGCCGGGCTCCTCGATCATGCCGGGCAAGGTCAACCCGGTCATCTGCGAGGCCGTCCTGATGGTCGCCGCCCAGGTCACCGGCAATGACGCGACCGTCGCCACGGCCGGGGCCGCCGGCAACTTCGAGCTCAATGTGATGCTCCCGGTGATGGCGAAGAACCTGCTGGAGTCCGTACGGCTGCTCGCCAACGCCTCCCGGCTGCTGGCCGACCGCACGGTCGACGGCATCACCGCCAACGTCGAGCGGGCCCGCGAGTACGCCGAGTCCTCCCCCTCCGTCGTCACTCCACTCAACCGGTACATCGGCTACGAGGAGGCCGCGAAGGTGGCCAAGAAGTCCCTTGCCGAACGGAAGACCATCCGCGAGGTCGTCCTCGAATCGGGTTATGTGGACCGTGGGCTGCTGACGAGGGAGCAGCTCGACGAGGCCCTGGACGTCCTGCGCATGACGCGCCCGTAACCCCCCGCGAGCCCCCGCGAGCCCCGGGCGCGCGCCTCTGGACCATACCTTTGCGGCGCACATCACGGCGCATTCGTGGCACGGGCACCTAAGATCTGCGCATGGCAGAGGAGACGACGGATACGACGGGGACGGCAGGCGGCGCCCACTGGGCACCCGGGGATCACATTCTCTGGCGCTACCGCGGGAACGCCACCGGCAGCTTCCACATCTGTCGTCCCGTCACCGTCGTCCAGGACACCGACGAGCTGCTCGCCGTCTGGATGGCTCCCGGCACCGACTGCGTCAAGCCGCTGCTCGCCGACGGCACCCCCGTCCACCGCGAGCCCCTGGCCACGCGCTACACCAAGCCGCGCACCACCGCGGTCACCCGCTGGTTCGGCCCGGGCGTGCTCAAGCTCGCCCGGCCCGGCGAGCCCTGGTCGGTCTGGCTCTTCTGGGACCTCGACTGGCGCTTCCGGAACTGGTACGTGAATCTCGAGGAACCGCTCGCGCGCTGGGAGGGCGGCGTCGACTCCGAGGACCACTTCCTGGACATCGCCGTCTACCCCGACCGCAGTTGGGAGTGGAAGGACGAGGACGAGTTCGCGCAGGCGCAGCGGGCGGGCCTGATGTCCGCCGCCCAGGCCGAGAAGGTACGGGCGGCCGGCCGCTCGGCGGTCGGGCTGATCGAGTCCTGGGGCCCGCCGTTCACCGCCGGGTGGGAGAGCTGGCGGCCCGACCCGGCCTGGCCGGTACCGGCCCTCCCCGACGACTGGGACCGCACTCCGGCGCGCATCGGGGCGTGAACCGGGGCGTGAACCGCTTGCCGATCCCCCGCGGAACAACCGTAGGATCGGCCTCCGCGATACTGCACAGCACGGCACGATGAAAGACAGTCACAGTCACAGGAAGGGCGGAGCCGTGAGCGGTGACGACCAGCGGGACTACGACGGCTACGCCCGGTTAGGCCTGGACCGCAGCGGCCAGGCCGAGGCGTTCGACGCCATCGGCGACCGCTACGACGAGGCCTTCCCGCACAAGGAGGGCCAGCTCACGGCCGGCGCCTGGCTGGCCGCCTCGCTGCCGGCCGGCTCCCGCGTCCTCGACGTCGGCTGCGGCACGGGCCTGCCGACCGCCCGCCAGCTCGTGGCGGCCGGCCACGAGGTCGTCGGCACCGACATCTCCCCCGGCATGCTCGACCTCGCCCGCGGCCATGTGCCGGAGGCCAGCTTCCACTTGGGCGACCTCGCCGATCTGCGCGACGGGCGCATGGGCGCGTTCGACGGCATCGCCGCGTTCTTCACCCTGCTGATGCTGCCTCGCCCCGAGATCCCGCATGCGCTGCGCATGCTGCGGGATCTTCTGAGACCCGGGGGGCTGCTGGCGCTCTCGATGGTCGAGGCCGACGTGGACGACTACGCGATCCCGTTCCTGGGCAGCACGATCCGGGTATCCGGTTACCTGCGGGACGAATTGCGCCAGGTCGTGCGTGACGCGGGATTCGACATCGCCGGGGAGAGCTCGCTGGCGTACGCCCCGGCGAGTACGGACGTACCACCCGAGATCCAGCTCTTCCTCAACCTGCGCCGCGCCTGACCGTGCGCGTGCGCACGGCCCCGACGGATGGAACCCCACGCGTGACGGAGCATCCCAACTCCCACGGAAGACAGCGCACCGCCGCCGCGCCGCGCACGGGCGCGGACGCGCCCGGCGTCGGCGCGCGGCTGCCCCGGCAGGCGGACGGCACGGACCGCCCCGACGCGCAGCCGCGCGGCCGGGCCGAGGCCTGCCCCACCCCGGCCCGCGGCGACGCCCACCCCGAACCGGCCGGCCCGGCCGAGAGCGAACCCACGCACGCGCCGGCCGGGCCCGGCGACACGACGGAAGGCGCGACGCACGCACCCGACACCGCCGGCAACGCCGCCGCACCCGGTGCTGCCCGCGTTCCTCGTGCCGGCACGACGCCCGACGGCGGCCCCGGCAACGCGTCCGGAACCAGCGCGGCACAGGAGCCCGCCGACGCCACAACGACGAGCGGCGGACCGCTCACCACCGGCGGCCCCGGCAACGCGTCCGGAATCCACGCGGCACACGCCCCCGCCAACCCCACGACCGCAGACAGCGGACCGCCCACGCCCGGCAGGGCCCCAGGCGTCGGGCCCCACGCGCCCGGCGCCACCGGTGACACCGCCGAAGCCCACGCGACACACGCCCCCACCGACGCCGCGTCCACGGGCAGTGGACCGCTCGCGGCTGACGCAGACGTGGTCGGCGCTGCGGTGGGGAGCAGCGTCCCCGGGGCCAAGCCGGGCGGGCGCGGGGCCCGCCGGGCGGGCCGGCGGGGGGCCGGGCATGGGCGTGGTTCCCGGGCGAAGGCGCGGGGCGTGGACGGTGAGGCTCACGCGTCGGCCGGGTCCGACGGTGCCATCGACGGGCCGCGGCGGCGCGGCGACGCGTCCGGGGCGGGCGAGCCCGCTCACGCCGTGCCGCTCCACGACGGCACCGGCAGCGGCGGGACCGGGACCGCCGGTGCGGGGCGAGCCGCCACGGGCACTTCCGGCGGTGGTGAGCGGCTGCGCTTCGTCGGGGCCGCGACACGGCGCATCGCCCGGGGGATCGACCTCGACGAGATCGTGCTGGGGCTGTGCCGGGCGACCGTGCCGACGTTCGCCGACGCGATCCTCGTCTATCTGCGCGACCCCCTGCCTGTGGGCGACGAACGGCCCGTGGGGCCGGTTGTGCTGCGGCTGCGCCGCACGGACCGGCTGCCCGAGTACGTACGTGGTCTCGACGACGCCGACGGCCCGCCGGAGCGCCCCGACCCGGGGCCCGAGCTGGCCGTCGAGGCCGCGGAGCGTTGCGAGGTACGCATAGGCGGGCCGCTCGCGGAGGTGCTGCGGGGTGTCCGACCCGTCTTCGGGGACTCCTCAGCCGCGCGGGCGGCCCTGCCGGAGCTGCTCGGCGAAGGCCGGCACGTACCGGAACGGCACCGCACGATCCTGGCGCCGCTGCGCGGCCGGCGGCGGGTGATCGGCGCGGCGGTGTTCATCCGCCGCCTGGACCGGCCCGCCTTCGAGGGCGACGACCTGCTCGTCGCCGCGCAGCTGGCCACGCACACCGCCCTCGGCGTGGACAAGGCCGTGCTCTACGGCCGCGAGGTCTACATCGCGGACGAGCTGCAGCGCACCATGCTTCCCGACTCCCTTCCCCAGCCGACCGGCGTGCGGCTGGCCAGCCGCTACCTCCCGGCCGCCGAGACCGCCCGCGTCGGCGGTGACTGGTACGACGCGATCCCGCTGCCGGGCAACCGGGTGGCGCTGGTCGTCGGCGACGTCATGGGCCACTCCATGACCTCCGCCGCGATCATGGGCCAGCTGCGGACCACCGCGCAGACCCTCGCGGGCCTGGACCTGCCGCCGCAGGAGGTGCTGCACCACCTCGACGAGCAGGCCCAGCGCCTGGGCAGCGACCGCATGGCCACCTGCCTGTACGCGGTGTACGACCCGGTCGCCCACCGCATCGTGATCGCCAACGCGGGCCATCCGCCGCCCATACTGCTGCACCGCGGCGGCCGCGCCGAGGTGCTGCGCGTCCCGCCGGGCGCGCCGATCGGCGTGGGCGGGGTTGACTTCGAGGCTGTGGAGCTGGACGCACCGGCCGGGGCCACGCTGCTGCTGTACACGGACGGCCTCGTCGAGTCCCGGATACGGGACGTGTGGACCGGCATAGAGCAGCTGCGCGAGCGGCTCATCGAAACCGCCCGGCTGACCGGCCCCAACCCGCCGCCGCTGGAGCCGCTGTGCGACGAGGTGCTCGGCATGCTCGGCCCCGGTGACCGGGACGACGACATCGCTCTGCTCGCGGCCCGCTTCGAGGGCATCGCCCCGAGCGACGTCGCGTACTGGTTCCTCGACCCACGACCCCAGACCGCCCGGCAGGCCCGCCGGCTGGCCCGGCGCGCGCTGACGCGCTGGGGCCTGGAGGAGCTGTCGGACGGGGTGGAACTGCTGGTCAGCGAGGTGATCACCAACGCCGTGCGGTACGCGGAACGCCCGATAACCCTGCGGCTGCTGCGTACGGACGTGCTGCGCTGCGAGGTCGGCGACGACGTGCCGCAGTTGCCGCGGCTGCGCCAGGCCCGGCCGTCCGACGAGGGCGGCCGGGGCCTGTACCTGGTGAACAAGCTGGCCAGGCGGTGGGGCGCCACCCGCCTGAGCACGGGGAAGGTGGTGTGGTTCGAGCTGGCCCTGCCGACGCACGGGCGCTGAGGCGTCGCGGTCGGCCGGCCCGTACGGGGTGAAGTTCTGGACAGTGTCCGAACCCCTGTTGCCGACACGCTGTCGGCAGGAGTTCACTGGCTCGGGCGGAGGGCGGCAGCTGCGCGCCCTCACATTCTCCGTACCGGGAGGCGTCTCATGACCGACTCGGCGCAGAACACCCCGTACACCCCGAACAGCCCGAACAGCCCGTACACCCCGAACACCCCGAACACCCCGTACACCACGAGCAACTCCGGCATCCCGGTGGAGAGTGATGAACACTCGCTCACCATCGGCGACTCCGGTCCCATCCTGCTCCAGGACCACTACCTGATCGAAAAGATGGCCCAGTTCAACCGTGAGCGGGTGCCCGAACGGGTGGTCCACGCCAAGGGCGGCGGCGCCTACGGCACCTTCCAGGTGACCCATGACGTCAGCGAGTTCACCAAGGCAGACCTCTTCCAGCCGGGCAGGCGGACGGAGATGCTGGCCCGCTTCTCCACCGTGGCCGGCGAGCAGGGGTCGCCGGACACCTGGCGCGACCCCCGTGGGTTTGCTCTCAAGTTCTATACGGCGCACGGCAATTACGACCTCGTCGGCAACAACACCCCGGTCTTCTTCGTCCGCGATCCGCAGAAGTTCCAGGACTTCATCCGCAGCCAGAAGCGCCACCCGCGCACCGGCCTGCGCAACAACGACATGCAGTGGGACTTCTGGACGCTGTCCCCGGAGACCGCGCACATGGTCACGTGGCTGATGGGCGACCGCGGCGTCCCGAGGACCTGGCGCCACATGAACGGCTACAGCTCGCACACGTTCATGTGGGTCAACGGCGGCGGCCGGAAGTTCTGGGTCAAGTACCACATCAAGACCGACCAGGGCATCGAGTTCCTCACGCAGGAGGAGGCCGACGAGCTGGCGGGGCACGACGCCGACAAGCACCGGCGCGATCTGTTCGAAGCCATCGAGGGCGGCGACGCCCCCTCGTGGACCATGCATGTGCAGGTCATGCCGTTCGAGGAAGCGGCGGACTACCGCTTCAACCCCTTCGACCTCACCAAGGTGTGGCCGCACGGCGACTACCCGCTGATCGAGGTCGGGCGCATGACGCTCGACAGGAATCCGGACGACTTCCACGTCCACATCGAGCAGGCGGCCTTCGAGCCGTCCAACCTCGTCCCCGGCATCGGCCCGTCCCCGGACAAGATGCTGCTGGGGCGGCTCTTCTCGTACCCCGACGCCCACCGCTACCGCGTCGGCCCGAACTACACGCAGCTGCCGCCCAACCGGCCGCACTCTGCCCTGGCCTCCTACGCCAAGGACGGCCCCATGCGCTACGAGCCCGCGAACGTCGCCCGGCCGTACGCGCCCAACTCCTACGGCGGCCCGGCGGCGGACACCGGGCGCTTCGGCGACATCGCGGGGTGGGCGGCGTCGGGCGAGATGGTGCGCGAGGCGTACCGGCTGCACCGCGAGGACGACGACTGGGGCCAGGCCGGCACGATGGTCCGCCAGGTTCTCGACGACGCCGCGCGCGAGCGGCTGGTCTCCAACGTCAGCGGCCACCTGCGGGCGGGCGTGAGCAGGCCCGTCCTGGACCGGGCGCTGCAGTACTGGCGCAACATCGACAAGAACGTGGGCGACCGGATCGCCACGAAGGTCAACGGCGGCTGAGTCCGGCGCCCGCGAGCTCATGAACGCGCACAAAGGATCGGCCGCCCTCCCCGTGCGGGGAGGGCGGCCGGTCCTTCGCCGATGCGGCGGCCGTCGGCTCAGGGCTTCGTACCGCCGTTGGGCCGGGTGCCGCCGCCGATGTCGCCGGTGACGCCGGAGGAACCCGTGGGGCCCGGCGACGGCGGGATGGGCGGCGTCGGCTGGGTCGGCCTGCCGGTCGGCGACGAGGGCCTGCCCGACGGGGTCTGCCGCGAGGGCGTCGACGACGGCGACTGGCTGCGCGTCGAGGGCGTGGCGGACGGGGTGCGGCTCGCGCCCGCGCTGGCTGCCGCCGACGGGGTCCCGGCCGGGGCCTGCGGCGGCACGAAGCCGTCCTCGGTGTCCAGGTCGAACTTGGACTTGTCCTCGTCGTCGTCGAACACGGAGGAGGTGTACGCGGCCCAGATCTTGGCCGGCTGCTTGCCACCGTTGACACGGCCCTCGCCACCGGTGCCCTGCAGGGTGACCTGCTTTCCGCCGGGGCCTTCACCGAAGATGCCGACGGAGGTGGCGAGACCGGGGGTGTAGCCGGTGAACCAGGCCGACTTGTTGTCGTCGGACGTACCGGTCTTGCCGGCCACCTGGTACTGGCCGCTGCTGACGACGTTCGCCGTACCGTCACCGTCCTCGACCACACCGGTCATGACGCCGGTGACGCCGTCGGCGGTGTTGCGGGAGACCACGCGCTCGTCGGTGACCGGGTTGGGGAGCTTGTAGGCCTCGCCCTTCCAGGACACGGACTTGATGATGCTGGGGTTGATCTTCTTGCCGTGGTTGTCGAGGGTGGCGTAGACGCCGGCCATCTCCAGCGGGCTCGCGCCCATGGAGCCCAGCGACATGGAGGGAACTTCCTCGAAGTCGCCCTTCATGCCCAGCTCGACAGCGGTCTTCTTGACCTTGTCGAGGCCGACGTCGACGGCCATCTGCGCGAAGACGGAGTTGATCGACTTGTTCATCGCCTTCTGGACGGTGACCGGGTTCTCCGAGTAGCCGTCCTCGTTCTCCGGGGCGAAGCCGACGGGGGCGCCCTTGTCGACCACCGGCCGCTTGTCGGTGCCGTCGTACAGGCTGGAGGACGTGATCGGCTTCCGGCCCTGGGTCTTCGAGCCGTTCTGCAGCGCGGAGGCGAGGATCAGCGGCTTGAAGGTGGAGGCCGGCTGGTAGTCCCCGCGGGTGGCGTTGCTGGTCTGGTGCTTGATGAAGTCCTGGCCGCCGTACATCGCCACGACCTGACCGGTCTTCACGTCCACGGACGCGGCACCGGCCTGGACATGGCCGTCGACCTCACGGGCCTTCGGGTCCAGGTCGTCGATCAGTTGCTTCTTGACCGCCTTCTCCAGCGCGGCCTGCTTCTTCGGGTCGATGCTGAGGGTGATCGTCCAGCCGCCGGCGGCGAAGTCGCCCTCCGGGCGGCCCTGCCGCTTGAGGTCCCGGATCATCTCCTGCCGGGCCGCCTGGACCAGGTAGCCGTTCTGGCCGGTGAGGCCCTCCGGGGGCTTCGGCTGACCGGGGGGCTGGAACTTCATCGACTGCCGCTTGCCCGGGTCGAGCCACTTCTTCTCGACCATCTTGTCGAGGACGTAGTTCCAGCGGGCCTCGACGTTCTTCTTGCCCGCGTCGCTGGCCGCCTGCCAGTCGTACTGACTGGGGGCCTGGAGCAACGCGGCGAGGTAGGCGCCCTCTTCGAGGGTGACCTTGTCGATGTCCTTGCCGTAGTACGCGCGGGCCGCCGCCTGGATGCCGGAGGCGTTGCGGCCGAAGTAGCTGGTGTTCAGGTAGCCGGCGAGAATTTCTTCCTTCGGCTTCTTGTCCTGGACCTTCAGCGAGATGATCAGTTCCTTCACCTTGCGGGTGACGGTCTGCCGCTGGTCCAGGTAGTAGTTCTTGACGTACTGCTGAGTGATCGTCGAGCCGCCCTGCTTGCCGCGGCCCATGACGGTGTTGATGATGCCGCGCGCGGTGCCCTTCAGGTCGACACCGGGGTCGGTCCAGAAGTTCTTGTTCTCGGCGGCGACGACCGCGCGCTGGACGTCCTGGGGGACCTTCGCCAGCGGGACTTCCTCGCGGTTGACCTCGCCGAGGCGGGCGATCACTTCGCCCTTCTGGTTCTTGTAGACGTTGCTCTGCGCCTTCGCGGCGTCGTTGCCCTTACCCGGCACGTCCACGTACAGGTAGAGCGCGTAGAACGAGCCCACCCCCAGGGCGATCACGGCCACGAAGTAGGCCAGCAGCATCTTCCAGGTGAAGAAGCGGCGTATGCCGGTCTTCTTGGGCTTCTTGCCGCCGTCTGCTGGGCGACTGCCCTTCTTCTGCGCTCGTCGCGCTTCCGCTCGGCCCATCTCTCCCGTAGCTCCAGTCCGTCCGCCCCCAACCCAGCTCACGAAGCTAACACCGCATCCTGCGCCAAACGCCCATCGATCACGGCAATAACGGACGTGACATACAGCACCCCGGGCGGCGGGAACCCGGTACGGAGTAGTGCGGGAAACCGTACAGGGCGATAATGTGCTATCACTTTGATAGACGGCGTCGGGCGTGCACCGCCCGCCGCGCACCCAGCACGAACCAGGGGGACTTCCCATGTCCGAGACCACTCCCGGCACCACGCCGGACGCCCCGTCGAGGCCGCCGGTCCGCGAGCTGCCCGCCAATGACATCGGCGGCGGTCTCGCCCTCCTGCTCGGCCTCGTGGGCCTGTTCGCCGGGGCCGGCGCCATCGTCGCCGGGGCCGTGCTGGGCAAGCCCGTGTCCGTCGCCCTCGTTCCCGTCGGCATCCTCATAGGCATCGCCTCGATCATCGGCTTGTGCGGGCTGAACACCGTCGCCCCGGGCCAGGCCCAGGTCGTCCAGCTCTTCGGCCGCTACCGCGGCACGATCCGCACCGAGGGACTGCGCTGGGTGAACCCGTTCACCAGCCGCGAGAAGCTCTCGACGCGGGCGCGCAACCACGAGACCGCCGTCATGAAGGTCAACGACGCGTACGGCAACCCCATCGAGCTGGCGGCCGTCATCGTGTGGCGGGTGGAGGACACGGCGCAGGCGATGTTCGAGGTGGAGGACTTCCAGGAGTTCGTCTCCACCCAGACCGAGGCGGCCGTGCGGCACATCGCCATCGAGTACCCCTATGACGCGCACGACGAGGACGCCCTGTCCCTGCGCGGCAACGCCGAGGAGATCACCGAGAAGCTCGCCGTCGAGCTCCACGCACGGGTCGAGGCGGCCGGCGTCCGGATCATCGAGTCGCGCTTCACGCACCTCGCCTACGCTCCCGAGATCGCCTCGGCCATGCTGCAGCGCCAGCAGGCAGGCGCGGTCGTGGCCGCCCGCAAGCTGATCGTCGAGGGTGCGGTCGGCATGGTCGAGCAGGCGCTGGAGCGGATCAGCGAGCAGGGCATCGTGGAACTGGACGAGGAACGGAAGGCGGCCATGGTGAGCAATCTGATGGTGGTGCTGTGCGGTGACCGGGCCGCCCAGCCCGTACTGAACACCGGCAGCCTCTACCAGTGACGGAGGACCGGCCCCGGCGACCGCAGCAGCGCAAACAGGTGCTGCTGCGGCTCGACCCGCTCGTCCACGACGCGCTGAGCCGCTGGGCGAACGACGAGCTGCGCAGCGCGAACGCGCAGATCGAGTTCCTCCTCCGCAAGGCCCTGTCCGACGCGGGCCGCCTGCCGGGCGACGTCGGCGCCATCCGCCGCCGCGGCCGCCCGCCGAAGGCGGAAGAGAGCCCCTGATTGCTTGTTCTCAATCGCCGGACGGGCTGGGATTTCCAGCCCGTCCGGCGATTGAGAACGTTTTCCAGGCCGTCCGGCGAGAGTAAGGGCCGTCGTCCATGGGCGACGCCCCTTACTCGTATGACGTGACAGGTCAGCCGACGATCCGTACCGGCAGCCGCCGCAGCTCGCCCCGCAGCGCGTCCGCGAACGCCTCGAACTCCCCCTGCCGCGCGGCCCCCGACCTCATCGCCAGCGCGATCCGCCGGGAGGGCGCCGGCTCGGCGAAGTACCCGGTGGCGAGCCGGTCGCTGCGCCCGGTCTCCACGCGCAGGGCCGTGCGCGGCAGCAGAGTGACCCCGAGACCGCCGCCGACGAGCTGCACCAGCGTGGACAGCCCCGCGGCGCTCGTCGTCGCCGGGGCCCCCTCCGTGCGCCCCACCTCGCGGCAGATGTCGAGGGCCTGGTCGCGCAGGCAGTGTCCTTCGTCGAGCAGCAGCAGGTCCAGCTCGCGCAGTGCGTCGCGCGGGATGTCACCGCGCCCGGCCAGCCAGTGGTCGCACGGCGTGACGAGGACGAAGTCCTCCTCGAACAGGGGGATTTCGGTGACTCCGGGCGCGCCGAGCGGCACGGCGAGCAGCAGCAGGTCCAGCCGCCCCTGGGTGAGGCCGTCCAGCAGTGAGGAGGTCTGCTCCTCGTGGACCTGGAGGTCGAGGTCCGGGTAGGAGTCGTGGACCAGGCGCAGGACGATGGGCAGCAGGTAGGGCGCCACGGTCGGGATGACGCCGAGCCGCAGGACGCCCGTGAAGGGCGCGCGGGCCGCGTCGGCCTCCTCCATGAAGTCGCCGACCGCGTCCAGGACCGTACGGGCCCGGGAGGCCAGCCGCTCACCCGCGGGAGAGAGCAGTACCTTTCTCGTCGTACGCTCGAGGAGCTGAATCCCGAGCAGCTCCTCCAGCGCCGAGACGGCCCCCGACAGGGCGGGCTGGCTCATGCCGATGGCGCTCGCCGCATCCCGGAAGTGCAGGTGCTCGGCCACGGCGGCGAACGCGCGGAGCTGCGCGAGGCTGGGCTGGCGGGGCCTGGCCGGCGGTACGGCCTGGGCTATGGACGACGTCATTGATAACCACCTCCGATCAACACGACCCAGTTTAGCTATTTCCACTATCAATGCCTCCTGTGGCACTGTGGTTCTCGTCCAACCCGCAGGAATCCCAGCAAACCGGGATTCCTCGTTGCAAGGAGAGCGCGTGCTCACTGTCGGTGACAAGTTCCCCGAGTTCGACCTGACCGCCTGTGTGGACCTCGACGCGGACAAGGCCTTCGCACAGATCGACCACAAGACCTACGAGGGCAAGTGGAAGGTCGTCTTCTTCTGGCCCAAGGACTTCACCTTCGTGTGCCCGACCGAGATCGCGGCGTTCGGCAAGCTGAACGACGAGTTCGCCGACCGCGACGCCCAGATCCTCGGCGTTTCCGGTGACTCGGAGTTCGTCCACCACGCCTGGCGCAAGGACCACGCCGACCTGCGTGACCTGCCCTTCCCGATGCTGGCCGACGCCAAGCACGAGCTCATGGCCGCCTGCGGCGTCGAGGGCGAGGACGGCTACGCCCAGCGCGCCGTCTTCATCGTGGACCCGAACAACGAGATCCAGTTCGTCATGGTGACCGCCGGTTCCGTCGGCCGTAACCCCAAGGAGGTCCTGCGGGTCCTCGACGCGCTGCAGACGGACGAGCTGTGCCCCTGCAACTGGTCCAAGGGCGAGGACACCCTCGACGCGGTCAAGCTCCTCGCGGGCGAGTGAGCTGATACCCCATGGCCCTCGATGAACTGAAGTCCGCCATACCGGACTACGCCAAGGACCTGAAGCTGAACCTCGGTTCGGTCATCGGCAACTCCGACCTTCCGCAGCAGCAGCTGTGGGGCACCGTCCTCGCCTGCGCGATCGCGACCCGTTCGCCGATCGTGCTGCGCGAGCTGGAGCCGGAGGCCAAGGCCAACCTCTCCCCCGAGGCGTACAAGGCCGCCAAGTCCGCCGCCGCCATCATGGCGATGAACAACGTCTACTACCGCACCCGGCACCTGCTGTCGGACCCGGAGTACGGCAACCTGCGCGCGGGCCTGCGGATGAACGTCATCGGTAACCCGGGCGTGGAGAAGGTCGACTTCGAGCTGTGGTCGCTGGCCGTCTCGGCCATCAACGGCTGCGGCCTGTGCCTCGACTCGCACGAGCAGGTCCTCCGCAAGGCGGACGTCTCGCGCGAGACGATCCAGGAAGCGTTCAAGATCGCCGCGGTCCTCCAGGCCGTCGGCGCCACTCTGGACGCCGAGGCCGTGCTGGCCGACTGATCCGGCTCGATCGATCCGGCTCGACCTGCGAAGCGGGCCCCGACCTCTACGGTCGGGGCCCGCTTCGTCATGCGGAGGGCGGGGGTGACGGCGGTGGGGCCGCCACCGCTGCCGCCTCCTCGGAGGAGACCTCCAGCCGCTCCCGGGCCGCGTTCTCCTTCGCGTACGCCCGCAGATAGCCGACGACCGTGTTGGTCACCGCCACGAGCGGCACCGCGACGACCGCGCCGCCGATGCCGGCGACCATGGAACCGGCCGCCACCGACAGGACCACCGCCAGCGGGTGGACGCGCACGGCGCGGCCCAGGATGAAGGGCTGCAGCACATGCCCCTCGATCTGCTGCACCGCGAGCACCACGATCAGCACCATCGCCGCTGTGAACACATCACGCGTCACCAGCGCCACGACGACCGCCAGCGCGCCGGAGACGACGGCACCGACGAGCGGGACGAAGGCGAAGAGGAAGATGAAGACGGCCAGCGGCACGGCCATGGGCACGTCGAGGAAGAACAGCCCCATGCCGATGAAGATCGCGTCGATCAGGGCCACTATCACCGTGCCGCGCACATAGGCCGTCAGCGTGGCCCACGCGCGCGGGCCCGCGCCCGCGACGCCGTCGCGGGCCGCGCCCGGCACCAGCTTGAGCAGCCACTGCCAGATGCGGGGGCCGTCGTAGAGCAGGAAGAGCGTGCTGAACATCGCGAGCAGAATGCCCGTCAGCACCTCGATGATGACCTGGACGCCCTCTATGCCGGCCGAGGTGATGTCCTTGGTATTGGTGCCGATCGCCTCGCTGAGCTTGTCGGCGATGTTGTTGATCTGGTCCTCGGTGACGTGGAACGGGCTGTTGAGCAGCCAGCGCTTCAGCTCGGAGATGCCGTGCTGGACCTGCTTGGACAGGTCGTCGAGGTTCTCCGTCACCTGCCACACCACGAACCAGCCGACCAGCCCCATGACGACGAAGCCGGAGACGAAGGTCATGGCCGTGGCCAGGCCGCGCGGCACGCCGTGCCGCTTGAGCAGGGCGACGGTGGGCTGCAGCAGCGCCGTGATCAGCAGAGCCGCGACGAAGGCCAGCACCACCAGCCGCACCGCACTGATCACCCGCATCAGCACGAACAGCGTTCCGGCCAGCACCAGCAGCCGCCAGCTGACCTCGGCCGCGACGCGCACGCCCCACGGGACGGCGGCGACCGGGTCGGGCCGCGGGGTCGCGGCGGGCGCGGCGGGAGGCGGCGCGGGTACGTGCTCTGGTACGGGCATGACGGCCGGATCCGGGTCGGGGTCGAGAGCTGACGGGCGTACGGGCACGGCCCTGGGCGCGGGTCTGGGTGCGGGTCTGGGTGCGCCTTCGGGCACCGTACCCGCCTTCCGGGCGTCGAGCCGCTCGGCAAGCCGTATCAGCCCCGCCCCGAAGCTTCCGACCCATCGTGGCAATCTGGACATACTTCTTCCTCTACCCCCACTCCCCCGCGACCATCGGCGTCGACGTTACCCCTACCGGGACACGACGAAGCCCCCGGCCGGTTCGGGCCGGGGGCTTCGACAGCAATACGGAGCAAGGAGAGGTACGGCGGTGACGCCTAGTACCACTGGTTGGCCTGCCAGAACGACCAGGCGCCACAGGGGCTGCCGTAGCGCTCGTTCATGTAGCTCAGGCCCCACTTGATCTGAGTGGCCGGGTTGGTCCGCCAGTCGGCGCCCGCCGAGGCCATCTTGGTGCCGGGCAGCGCCTGGACGAGGCCGTAGGCGCCGGAGGAGGCGTTGGTGGCCGTGTAGTCCCAGGTGCTCTCGTTGTTCACGATGTTGCTGAAGCACTGGAACTGGTCGGAGGGGATCATCTGCCGGGCCATCGCCTGGACCTCGGCGACCGAGTAGGAGCCCTTGACCGCGAAAGAAGAAGCGTCACGCGCTGCCGAACGGCTGCTGACCTCTTCCTTCTCGCGCTCCTTGGCCTTCTCCTCGGCCTCCTTCTTCTTCGCCGACTCCGCCGCGGCTTCCTTCTTCGCGGTGGCGTCCTCGGCGGCCTGCTTGCGCGCGGCCTCCTCGGCGTCCTTCTTCGCGGCGGTGTCGGCGGCCTCGGCCTGCGTGTCCGCCTGCTGCGTGAGGGAAGCGGTCTGGGCCTGGACGTTCTGTCCTGCGGGGATGTCCGCGAGGAGCGTCGCGTCGGCAGCGGTGGCCTCGACCCGGTCGGTCGCGCCCTGCTCGTTGCCCGCGGCGACACCCACGACGGCGCCTACGGTGGTGACCGCGGTGGCAGAAGCCACGGCGAATCCCCGGACAGAAATCCGGCTCACACGTTTTCCTTCCAGCATCGCCCGCATAGGTGACCTCGCGGACGCGATCGTGCCCCTGGCACTGGCCTCCGATTGCACCGGGCCCGCGGACGGGACCGGCCGGTCACTGGAGGCACGGACCCGGTGGGCCCTCCCGCGAAGGAGGTCCGCATGTGCTCGGGCGGCATACGGCAACGCTGTTCAGTTCTGTGCTTGTTCCGCACTGCCCCCAGAGGGGCTCAAGTGCCGTATGCGGGGCCTGACAGGACCCAGACTCTGCCTGAACGGTCCGCTCCGAGGCAATTCCCGGTCACGTGGGAAAGCTCACACCTCGTTTACTCCTGGGCTTTCACGGAAACATCGGCACGGCATGACAACGCGCGGCTAAACTCAATGACTTTGCCGCGCGCTGCCGCTGTTCTTACCGCCCAAGTCACCTCAGATTCGGCCGTCCTCCAGCATTTCGGTCACCAGCGCCGCAATCGGCGAACGCTCCGAGCGCGTGAGCGTGACGTGCGAGAAGAGGGGGTGTCCCTTGAGCTTCTCGACCACGGCGACCACACCGTCGTACCGCCCCACGCGGAGGTTGTCGCGCTGCGCCACGTCATGGGTGAGCACCACCCGCGAGTTGGCGCCGATCCGCGACAGCACGGTCAGCAGGACGTTCCGCTCCAGCGACTGCGCCTCGTCGACGATGACGAACGCGTCGTGCAGCGACCGGCCGCGGATGTGGGTGAGCGGCAGGACCTCCAGCATGCCGCGCCCCACGACCTCCTCGATGACCTCGGCGCTCGTCACCGCCGAGAGCGTGTCGAAGACCGCCTGGGCCCACGGGCTCATCTTCTCGGCCTCGCTGCCCGGCAGGTAGCCCAACTCCTGCCCGCCCACCGCGTACAGCGGCCGGAAAACCATCACCTTCCGGTGCTGGCGGCGCTCCAGGACGGCCTCCAGCCCGGCGCACAGCGCCAGCGCCGACTTGCCCGTACCGGCCCTGCCGCCCATGGAGACGATCCCGATGTCGGGGTCCAGCAGCAGGTCCAGCGCCACGCGCTGCTCGGCGCTGCGCCCATGGATCCCGAACGCCTCGCGGTCGCCCCGCACCAGCCGCACCGAGCCGTCCGCCGTCACCCGGCCCAGCGCCTTGCCGCGCTCGGACTGCAGCACCAGACCGGTGTGCACCGGGAGTTCGGCGGCCTCGGGGATGTGCACGCGCTCGTCGGCGTACAGCTCGTCCACCTGACCGGCGGTGATGGCGAGCTCCGCCATGCCGGTCCAGCCGGAGTCGGTGATCGCCAGCTCGGCGCGGTACTCCTCGGCCAGCAGTCCGACGGACGACGCCTTGATCCGCAGCGGCAGGTCCTTGGAGACGACGGTGACGTCGTACCCCTCGGCCTGGAGGTTGCGGGCGACCGCGAGGATGCGCGAGTCGTTGTCACCGAGGCGGAAGCCGGCCGGCAGTATGCCCGGGTCCGAGTGGTTGAGTTCCACGCGGAGCGTGCCGCCCAGCTCGCCGATCGGGATCGGTGAATCGAGCCGGCCGAACTGCACACGGTACTCGTCCAGCAGGCGCAGGGCCTTGCGGGCGAAGTACCCGAGCTCGGGGTGGTGCCTCTTGGCCTCCAACTCCGTGACCACCACCACGGGCAGCACGACCTCGTGCTCCTCGAAGCGGGACATGGCGCCTGGATCGGCCAGCAGGACGCTGGTGTCGAGGACGTAGGTGCGCCGGTCGCTTTCACGGCGCTTCTTGCTGGTCACCACGGGTGGACGAACCCCCTCGTGCAGAGGTAAGGGCGCACCGCCGTCGTGAAGAACGGGGGCGCGGGGAATGGGCCGGGTCCATGCCCTTCCAGGTGGCCGGCGACCGGCCCGCCGCGTCGGCCGCGCGGGCTCCGGGCTCCGCTCGGTCCGTACGGTCGTCGTCCTGGTGCAAAGGGCCTCCCGGGCGGGCGGCCCCATGCCACCCGCTGGCAGAGCGACGGTCCCAGTTCCGGCCGTCGTCCTGCAGGGGATATTCCCGCTGGACCGCTTGCCCATGCAACGGCATATGCGACGAGCAGGTGAACGATTTGTCCACCACTACTCGTACTGCCGTGCCACCCTTGTTCGGAACGGCGTTCCGTCAGTTCCCGTACCGCCGGTGCCGCGCGGCGTAGTCCCGCAGGGCGCGCAGGAAGTCGACCTTGCGGAAGGCCGGCCAGAAGACTTCACAGAAGTAGTACTCGGAGTGCGCGCTCTGCCAGAGCATGAAGCCCGACAGCCGCTGCTCGCCGCTGGTGCGGATGATGAGGTCCGGGTCGGGCTGGCCGCGCGTGTACAGGTGCTTGGTGATGTGCTCGACATCCACCTTCTCGGCCAGCTCCTCGAACGAGGAGCCGTGGTCCGCGGCCTCCAGGACCAGGGAGCGGACCGCGTCCACGATCTCCTGGCGGCCGCCGTAGCCGACGGCGACGTTGACCAGTATCCCGTCGACGCGGTCGGTGTTCTGCTCGGCCTCCTTCAGCACGGACTGGGTGCGGTCCGGCAGGAGGTCGAGGGTGCCGACGTGGTGCACGCGCCAGCGGCCGTCGGCGGCCAGGCCGCGCACCGTGTTCTCGATGATGTTCAGCAGCGGGCCCAGCTGGTCGGCCGGGCGGTCGAGGTTGTCCGTCGAGAGCATCCAGAGCGTGACGACCTCGACGTCGGTCTCCGCGCACCAGCCGAGCAGCTCGGAGATCTTGTCGGCGCCGGCCTGGTGCCCCTGCTCGAGCGTGCGGCCGTCCGCACGGGCCCAGCGGCGGTTGCCGTCGAGGATGACGCCGATGTGCTTGGGCACCTGGTCGTGGTCGAGGCGGCCTTCCACCCGGCGTGCGTAGAGCCTGTACACCAGGTCGCGCAACTTCACTCTTCCTGCCCCTCCATGCCACGGCGGTCGCCCCGAGGGCGCCACACTACTGCCAGCGTGTCGCGCGGACCCAACTCGGCCTGTCACAGGACCGTGATAGTCAGATGCACATGACCGATCCCTCGCTCTACCGCGCGGCCGGAGCACGCTACGACTCCATGGAGTACCGGCGCACGGGCCGCAGCGGGCTCAAGCTGCCCGCCATCTCCTTGGGACTGTGGCACAACTTCGGCGACGACCGCACCCTCGACTCGCAGCGGGCCATTCTGCGCCGCGCCTTCGACCTGGGCGTCACCCACTTCGACCTGGCCAACAACTACGGGCCGCCGCCCGGTTCCGCCGAAATGAACTTCGGCAAGGTGTTTGCCCAGGATTTCCGCCCCTACCGGGACGAGCTCATCCTTTCGACGAAGGCCGGCTATCTGATGCATCCCGGCCCGTACGGGGAATGGGGCTCGCGGAAGTACCTGCTGTCGTCGCTGGACGCGTCACTGGCCCGGATGGGTGTCGATTACGTCGACATCTTCTACTCGCACCGGTTCGACCCGCATACACCGCTGGAGGAGACGATGGGCGCCCTCGCGTCCGCCGTCCGGCAGGGCAAGGCGCTCTACGCGGGCGTGTCGTCGTACAGCGCGGAGCAGACCCGTGAAGCCGCCCGGCTGCTGCGCGAGATGGGTGTACCGGCCCTGATCCACCAGCCGTCCTACTCGATGATCAACCGCTGGACGGAGGACGACGCGCTGCTGGACACCCTGGAGGACGAGGGCATGGGCTGCATCGCCTTCGCGCCGCTCGCCCAGGGCCTGCTCACCGACAAGTACCTCTCCGGCATCCCGGAGGGCTCGCGTGCCGCCCAGGGCAAGTCGCTGGACCCGGGGCTGCTGACCGACGAGGTCGTACGGCGGCTGCGCGGCCTGAACGAGATCGCCGGGCGGCGGGGGCAGTCGCTGGCGCAGCTCGCGCTGAACTGGGTACTGCGGGACGAGCGCATGACCTCGGCACTGATCGGGGCGTCCGGCGTGGGCCAGCTGGAGGCGAACATCGCCGCGCTGCGGGCGGCGCCGCTGGAGAAGGCGGAGCTGGCCGAAATCGATGCCCTGGCGGTCAGCACCGAGGGCGTCAACATCTGGGCCCGCCGCGGAGATTCCTAGATCAACTCAAGCCCGACACGGGGCCGGCCGGGCGTGTCTTCACGATCGGCTCGCGAGCTCCGCACGCTTGGACACGGAGAGTGACCAGGGGGGACAAAAAACGGGCCGGTCCGTGGGGGGGATACGGACCGGCCCGAGGGGGGGTTTCCACCATAACCGGTCCGAGGCCGTCCTTCACGCATCGACGGGGGTGACAATGCGTGGCGCGCTGACTTGGAGCCACCCAATTGATCTTGAACGCGGCGGCGCACAAGGGGGCTTCGAGGTCCGTCGAGCCCATCAGCGCTGGGCTGACGCACAGAACCAGCCATTCGGTATCGACTGGATTCCCGCTCTCCGCACCCTCAGAAAATCTCTTGCGAATTCATCACCGGCTTGACGTGGTTCCCGGCGTCATTGACGCCACACGGGTGAGCAGCGCGTCACCGATCACGCCGGACTCATCCGCTTCTGCCTGCTTTCGCCGGATATTTCACTCGTTCGCCCTCGCCACAGGGGAGCTCTCCGCCGACCAGGAGACGACCCCCGTTTGGATCAGCCAGCCCTCGTTTGGATCAACCAGTCCAAAACCCTCCTCCCAGCAGCCCCAGCCACGCCCCCGCGATCATGAACGGCCCCAGCGGCATCGTCTCCGCCCGCCGCGTGACCATGAGCACCGCCCCGTACAGCGAACCGAGCAGCAGCCCGGCGAACGCCCCCAGGGCCAGCACCCACCACCCGTACCACCCCAGCACGCACCCCACTCCCACCGCGAGCTTCACATCCCCGAAGCCCATCCCGCTCGGCCGCAGCAGGAACAGCAGGAGGTAGGCACCCCCCAACGCCGCCGCGCCCAGCAGTGCCCTCGGCCACGACCCCGCCGCCCCGGGTATGAGCGCCGCCAGGCCCAGCAGCCCGGCCGCCCCCAGGGCCAGCGGCACCGTCAGTACGTCCGGCAGCCGCCGCACCGACCAGTCCACCACCGCCAGCAACACACCCACCGGCGCCGCCACCCACCACACCGCCAGCTCGGGCCGCGCCCCCACTGCCGCCGCGAGAGCGCCGCACACCACCGCGACCACAGCCGACGGCCACAGCGCCCCCGGCCCGTACCTCCCCCCGCACACACCGCAGGCGGCCGCCCCCGCCCAGCCCTCGATCCGGTGGCCGCACGCCCCCACCGAACGCCACTCCTCCTCCGGCTCCACAGCCAGCCGGTACCGGGCGCGCGGCACCAAACCCCCTGCGACGGCGCCGTACAGCACGCCGACCGCGATCAACAGCCAGTACATGCCCCGAGGTTACGTACGATCGCCGCCTCCCGCCGATGCCTGTGGATAACCTGGCGGCATGGCCGACTCGCAGGACGGATTCGCCCGGCTCCGCATCCCGGGCGGCCCACTGATCCCCCTGGAGATCGCCGCCTCCTACCGCGCCCGCACCCGCGGCCTCCTCGGCCGCGACGCCGTGGAAGGCGCCCTGCTGCTCACCCCCGCGAGCAGCGTCCACACCTTCCGCATGCGCTTCCCCATCGATGTGGCCTACCTCTCCCGCGACTTCACCGTGCTGTCCGTACGCACCATGCGCCCCGGCAGACTCGGCGCGCCACGCCCACGAGCACGCCACGTCCTGGAAGCGGAAGCGGGCGCGATGACGCGGTGGGGCCTGCGCCCGGGCCTGCGCGTCGGCGTCCACCGATGAATCAGGGGAACCCCGGACAAACCGCGTGAACAAGGTGAACGAGGTGAACAAGGGGAACAGGGGAAACAGGGGAACAAGGTGAATCAGCCGTCCCGGCGGCGCGCGATCAGCATCCAGGCCCCGAGTCCCGCCAGCAGCGCCGATCCGGTCCCTATGCCCGCATAGCCGATGATCCTCATCCACTCGTCGCGCCGCCCGCCCGTCGCCGCGACGAGCTCGCTCCCGGCCCCGCCGTCCTGCGCCTTTCCGCGCCCCTGATCGGCCTTGCGCGCGCCCGCGACGTCGACGTGCAGAGTGACGGGCACGCCGCCGCCCCGCGTGCCCTGCCGCACCTTCGGGTTCAGGCTGACCTGCAGGTAGTACCAGCCCGCGAAGCGCATGCCGCGGGCGGCCTCACCGCCGCCGCCGCTGCCGTACGCCGCCGGGGGCGTGGCCAGGGAGACGGTGGCCGGTTTGCCCTGGTAGGGGCCCGTCCTGTTCATGACGTACCCCCGGGCGGCGTTGCTGAGTCCCACCCGCACGCCACTTACCACGAACGGCCCGGCACCGGGCGACTGCCCGAACTCCGCGTCCGCGAAGAGCTGTTCGCCCGCGTCCACCGAGACCCGGTAGAACCGGGTCTCACCGGGCCGGAGCTCGTCCTTCCATAACCCCGCTCGCACCTCGGCGGCATCGTTGAACCCGGTGCCGCCCGTGATGTGCTCACCTTCCCCCTGCGGCGGCTTCGACGGCGCCTGCGAACTCCAGGCCCCCGGGGCGGTCGGGCCGTCGCTGTCCCCCTTCTGCGCCGGTTCGGCCACATACTTCAGCTCCACCGGCACCGGCGAACCGTCACCGCCATCCGCGTCACCGCGCTCGACGACGAACCGGTACACCCCGGCAGCCCCGCACGCCCCGCCCGCCTTCACGATGCGCTCGGCGTAGTCGGCGACGGGGTACGCGCCCCCGGCCGACAGGAACGAACGGTGCCGCCCGGGACCGCACGAGGTGCCGTCCGCCGCCTGTAAGGAGACGTCGATGCCGTCCCGCAGCCCCATCGTCGCGCCGGGCGCCGGCACGGCGACGGCGGAGACGTAGGCACTGGACTGTCCGTCCAGCTCGACGGTGTAGTACTTCTTCTCACGGGGCCCGATGCTGTCCGTATACGTACTGGCGCCCGCCTTGAGCAGCGGCCCGTCCGCGCTGCCGCCCGCCCCTCGCACCGCAATCGCGCCCGGGGCCATCCGGTAGGCCGTCAGGCCCTCGGCCCCCTCGACGGCCCACTCGACGGCCACCGCCTGACCGGCTCCCCCCACGAACACGCCGAACGCCGCCGCCATCGCGACGAGCCCGCCCCTCATGTCCCGCCTCCCTCACCACTCCCCCACCCCTCCGGGCGGCCCATCCTGCCCTGGTACATGGGGGGTGCGCGACCGTCTCCGGCCGCTCAGCGCACGGCGGTTGCCGCAGCCTCGCTCACGGCGACGGTCCGCCGCAGGACCTCCCGCGCCGCGGCGACCCCGGCCGACCGCTGGCCCGGGTCGCCGCAGCGAGGGTGCCCAGCTGCGCACGCAGCGCCTCCAGCACGCCGGGGCACGGCAGGCAGGGTTCGGTCGTCCCGGCCCTTGGACGCCACCGGTACGCGCAGGTGGCCGTGCGAAGATCCAGAGACCGTGCACGACCACCGTGGAGGACGAGAAAAATGTTCGCGATTTCCCTGGGTGACGGAGCCGAGCTGCGGCCGCTGGAACCCTGGCAGGCCGAGGAGTTCCTCGCCCACATGGACCGCGGCCGCGAATACATAGGCCGGTACGTCGGGCTTCCCGACGTCGCAGCCGACCTCGACTCCGCGCGGAGCTGGCTCCAGTCGTACGCGGACAAGACCGCCGCCGACACCGGACGGCTCTACGCAATCCGGCTCGACGGGCTCCTCGTCGGCGGCGTCCTCTTCAGGGTCTTCGACGCGGCTTCGGGCAACTGCGAAGCCGGCTGCTGGCTGGAACCGGCCGCCGCCGGACGGGGCCTGGTCACCCGCGCCGTACGCCTGATCATCGACTGGGCGATCCAGGAGCGCGGAATGCACCGTGTGGAGTGGCACGTGGCCTCCGGGAACACTCCGAGCATCAACGTGGCCAAACGGCTCGGCATGAGCCGCGACGGAGTCCTGCGCGAGAACGACCTCTACCGGGGCGTACGGCAGGACACCGAAATCTGGTCGGTGCTCGCACCCGAGTGGCGTTCCGCGCACAGCACCCGTTGAGGGGCGAGTGAGGGGCGAGCGCACCGACGAGTGAAATGCGACCACTGATGGATCGCACCGTCACGTAAGCGTCTCGATCGGATACACGTGTGATTGCGCCGCCGTCACGATTGAAGCACGGTCAAAATATGTTGATCTTTCGATCAGTACGGGACGTAGATTTGCGCCGCAAAGACGATTCCGCGTGATCACTGGTGGGTGAACTCCGCGCGGGGGAGCGTTGTTCACCGACCCAAAGGAAGCTGTTTCATGCGTCGCACCACTGTCCGCCGTACCGCCGTCGCCGCGTCCGCGTTCTCCCTGGCCCTGCTCGTCGGCGCCTGCGGCTCGAAGGAGTCCGCCGCGAAGGACGAGCCGAAGGACAAGGGGTCGTCCAGCGCGCCGGCCGCCGCCCCGAACGCGAAGGCCCTCTCGCAGGCCGAGCTGGACAAGCTCATGCTGACCGAGGCCGACCTCAAGAACCACAAGATCGCCGGGGCCACCCCGGCGGACCTCGCCGCCGCCAAGACCGTCACCACCGACAAGGCCGCGTGCAAGCCGCTCGTCGACGTCATGGCGCTGCGCGGCACCGGCACCCCCGCCGCGACCGCGACCCGCAAGATCGTGGCGATCCCCCAGGCGCCTGCTGCGGACGCCTCGGCCGAGGAGAAGATGAAGGCCGGTCTCGGCGCTCTCGGCGCGACGGCCACGGCCGACACGCTCGGTTCCTACGACGGCAAGGCCGCCGTCGACGCCTTCGCCGCGCTGAAGAAGGCAGGCGCGGACTGCGCCGGCGGCTTCGCCCTGATCGCCGGCGGCGACACGACGAAGTTCACCAAGGTCGAGCCCGCCACCTACACCGCGGGCGACGAGTCCGTCGCCTTCACCCTCACCGCGGACCTCGACGGCACGCCCGGCACGGCCCACCTGGTGGTGGTCCGCAAGGGCGGCACGCTCGCCACCTTCCACGCCCAGAGCCTCGCGGGCAAGGCGGAGCAGCCGAAGGGCGTCATCGACGCCCAGGTGAAGAAGCTCGGCTGATCCCTCTCCTTCTCCCGGTGCGGCCTCCTTCAGCAGCGAGCCTTCGCGAAGGAGGCCGCACCGGCACGTGGCAGGTTCACCCACACCCTGGTGCCCTCGCGCATCGGTGCGGGCTTGTCGATGCCCCAGCTGCCGCCGCACTCGTGCACCACGCACGCCAGCAGGTACAGCATCTTGTTCCGGCGTGCGGTGCACTGAGCTGTGAACTGCGGATCGGCATGATTCGTGTGCGGATCCCACAGCACGATCCGCACGCCGTCCCCCAGCCAGCCGAGGGACAGATACAGAATCTTTCCCGGCTCGAACAGCGCCGCACACGCGACGAGTTCGCCTGCCGCCTGCAGAGCGGAGGCTTCCAGCTCGCTGAGGCCGTGCGCCCGTAGGGCGTTGTGGACGTTGCCGCGCGCCACGGACGCGGCGTGCGGTTCGCCGGGGATGGCGTAGCTGTACGCGAGCGATGACGGTTCCCGCAGGGTGGGGGTGTGGCGGAGGTGGTCGGCCGGTTCGTACGCGGCCGGGGTGACCATGGGGCAGAGGCTGACGGATACGGACATGCGGCAGCTCCCGAGTGGGGTGGGGTGTGGGGTTCGCACGCGCCTCGGCTGACGCCGGTGGCCTGTCTCCCTGACGCGAGCACGCCTCTCCCAGGGCAGGAGGATGCGGGCACGCTCGCGCGATGCGCTTCCGGCTGACGCCGTGCGTTTTTGCGGTGCGCTACCGAAACTAACGACGGCGTGGCACCAGTGCCACAACCTTGGTGGCTCACGACTCGATCGAGTGAAGCTTGGCTCACTGCTCACAGGCCGCAACCTGGACCGCTGTAGTAATGAGCCATGCCTCCCAGGAAAACGCCCACCGAACGACAGAAGCGGCTAGGGGTCGAGCTGCGCAAGATGCGGCTGGCTGCGGGCCTTTCGACTGACTACTCCGCCGGGCTGCTCGGCATTGACCGTGCGAAGATCTCCAACATCGAATCGGGCGTGCGCGTCATTACCCCCGACCGACTACGAACCCTCGCCTGCAACTACGCGTGCACGGACGAGGCGTACATCGCCGCTCTTGAGGCCATGGCCACAGACCGCGGGCGTGGCTGGTGGGAGCAGTTTCGTGGCACGCTGCCCGCCGGACTGCTGGACATCGCGGAGTTGGAGTGGCACGCGGTGCGGGTACGAACCTCACAGGTAATGCATCTCCCTGGGCTACTCCAGACCGAGGAGTATGCCCGCGCGATCTTCGATGCGGTGCTTCCACGCCTGCCCAGACTGGAGGTAGAGCTCCGGGTGGCTCACCGGATGCAACGACAGCAAGTCTTTGAGCGAGCCGATCCGCTCGCCTACGTGGGATACGTCCACGAGGCAGCGTTGCGCATGCAGTTCGGCGGCAAGAAGGTGACCAAGGAGCAGTTGCACTACCTCCTGACGGTGTCCGAACGCGACGGCACCGTACTGCGTGTACTTCCTGTCGACACAGGAGCGTTCCCGGGCGCTGGGCATGCCTCGCTGTACGCCGAGGGGCCTGTGGCCCAACTCGACACGGTTCAGCTTGACTCCGCACATGGACCAGAGTTCTTGCACGCGGAAACACAGCTCGCCAAGTGCCGTGTGCACCTGGACTGGATGGAAACAGCCGCTCTAGACCCCGACCAGTCGCGAGATTTCATTCACGCCGTCGCGCGAGACCTTTGAGGAAGGCACCTATGAACCACATCGTTTGGGAAGAGGCCTTCTGCGGAGAAGGCAACAACTGCTTCCGAATAGGCACCGACGACGTCGGCAACGCCTACATCGCCGTCAACGGCGCCGAACACCACTACCTCACCGACACCCGCGAAGCCCTGCGCACCCTCATCCGCGACATCAAAGCCGGTAAGGCCGACCACCTGCTCGATCAGTAGGACGCGCGCTGGATTCCTTCCGTCTCCGTCAGAACGCCACGCGCACCCGTGGCCCTGTCCTCCGCGATCAGCTGTTTGCCCCGCCACCCCACCGCCAGGTACCACGTGCCCGGGGCCAGCAGGAAGGGCTGGCCCTCGCTGGGCCTGGCCCAGCGGGCCTCGGGTACGGCGAACCAGAACGGTTCGATGGCCTTCCCCTGGGCTTCGTGGACTGTGGCTTCGGGCTGCCGCGGAAACGTCGCGGCGTCTCGAACCACCGGCTCCGCATCGTCACGCGGCTGCAGTGACGCGAGGCTCACCCCCAGCTGCTCCGCGCGGCTCTCGATCTCGCTGAGCCGCTCCTCCGCCTTCGCCTGGCGTGCCGCGAGGTCGCGCTCGGACTGTTCGCGCCGCTTGGCGAGGTTCGTCTCGAAGTCGGCGGCCGCCTGGGCGGCCTTGGCGCGGGTCTCCTCGAAGAGGCTGTTCGCCTCCTCCCGCTTGGCAAGGGCATCCGCCTCGGCCCGACGACGAATCGCTTCCGCGTCCGACTCCGCGCGTTTGAGGTCGTCCAGGCGTGCCGCCGCCTGGGCCTCGGCGGCGGAGATCTCTTCGCGGACCTCGTCGACCTGGGCCTGGAGTTCCTCCCGCTCGGCGTCCTCCTCGACGAGCGACAGCTTATCCTCCAGTTCCCGGCACCTTGCCTCGGCCTCGTCGCGCTCGTACTCCGCCTGCGACAGTGCTGCTTCCAGACGGTCGATCTCCTCGCGCAGCTCGCCGCACTGCTCCTCAAGGTCCCGCTCGCGGCCCCGGTAGCGCGCGATCTGTGCCGAGCTGTGTTCCCGTTCCCTGGCGGCAGCGCGCGTGAGCTCACGTTTCTGCTGTTCGAGGCGTTCCAGCTCGTGTTTCTGGTCGGAAACACTGGACTTCAGCTCGCCGATCGCGAGTTCCGCCTGCTCCGCCGCGAGGAGGGCCTCTTCGAGCTTGTCGCTCTCCATTTGGAGCCGGTAGCGAGCCGGCTGCTCGGTGAAGAGCGCCTCGCGGTGGAGCCGGTAGGCGTACTCCTGCATCTCCGGGACAAGCTGCACTCGGCGCGCCTGGCAGGCCGACTTCAGCAGAGCGTCGACGAAAACCTTGTCCGGCAGCCGCCCGCCGCTGAGGTAGCGCGAGACGGATGCCGCGCTGAAGTGGTGGTACGCGGCGAACCCCCGTACCGACTTTCCGGTCTGCGCGAACAGACGGCGCATGGCGGTGACGAACTCGCGGGTCTCGGGCTGAAGATCGGTCCGGAGCGCAGAGAGCCCCTTGACGTCGCCTGCCCCTTCGAAGGGAATGTCTCCGTTGCCGCGGTCCCCGTTCAACCCCGTCCTCCTTGCGGTCGCTCCCCGGCCGACTCCCGTACGTGTCCACAGTGTCGGAATGTTGCCGAACGCGCTGCGCCTACCGCGCTGTATGTGTTGCCACCTGCGGAAACACCAGACGTTTCCGTTACGCAACACCGGCCCGCCCCACCAGAGTGGTGGTGGAGAAGGGAGCCGGAATGAACGGCAATGGCAACGGCGGCGGCAACGGAACCGGCACCGGCGGGGGTCCCCTGTTGACGTTACGGGCGGCGTTCATCCTGCTGCTGGGGACGCTCGCCGGCATCGGGGCCGGGGTGCTCACCTGGCTCGGCGGAGCCAACCCAGCTGAGGGCTTCCTGGCGGGGGCGGCCGCATTCGGGGTGGCGGTGGCGTTCTTCAACGCCCTGATCGACTGATGGGCGCCGCCGGTCGCCGGATGTCAGGACCCGGCGGTGTGGTTCAGGATGGCGGTGGTGAGCGGGGCAAGGACCTCCCGGGGAAGCGCGTGGCCCATGCCGGGGACCTCGACGACGCGCGCGCCGCGGATCACCTGGGCGGTGTGCTGGGGATGCGGGGGCGGGAAGACCGGTTCGGCGGGGGCGGAGACGACGAGGGTGGGCACCTCGGTCCTCGCGAGGTGTTCGGTGCGGTCCATGCCGGAGTAGTCGGCACGGCCGTGTGCGGTGTTGGTGGCGTGGTGCCCGGTGTGTTCGATGACCTTCCGCTCCAGGGTGCGGAAGTATTCGGCGTCGAAGGGCAGCCGATCGCCGCCCAGTACCCGCCAGTGTTCGACCCGCCGGTCCAGCTCGGCCTCCAGGCCCCGGTCCTCGACGGGGCGGGCCCACATCTCCAGCACGTGGGGGGCGATGGCCGGGAGTTCTGCCGGCGGCGTCCTGGTCCCGTCCGCATGGAGGTAGGGGGCGGTGCTGAGCGCACAGGTCCCCATCAACGTCGCGCTGAGCAACCGGTCGGGGTGGTCGGCGATCAGGAGCTGGGCCAGCATGCCGCCCAGGGACAGGCCCACGACGTGGGCACGCTCGACACCGAGGCCGTCCAGGACCGCGATCGCGTCCTCGGCGAGGTCGGTGACGGAGTAGGGCCGCTGGTCGAAGGCCCAGGGGGAACGGCCGGTGTCACGGTGGTCGTAGCGGATCACGCGGTGCCGGGAGGCGAGCGCGTTCACCAGGTCGTCCGGCCAGCCCATGCCGGATGCCTGCGCGCCCATGATCAGCAGCAGCGGCGAGGCATCGGCGGCGCCGCGCTCTTCCGCCCACAGGCGTATGCCGGGTGCTGCCTCGACGAAGTGCTCCATGGTGTCCCTTTCGTAGCCGCGACACATCACATCTAGACGCAACGTTGCGTCTCGTTTCTAATGTAGCGCATGACCCATGCATGTACAGCCGATTCCCTGCCGGTCCGGACTCCGGCCACATCAAACGCCTGGCGCCCCGCACCTGCCCGGGGCGAGGCTTCCATGACGACACGCCGAGCCTTCTGTCGGGAGACAGCCGGGCCGCCCCCAGGACCAACCGGGGGCTCAGCGCGACACGAGGGCCACCACCTGCAGCGCGATCCCGGCATGGAGCAGCACGCACGCGCCCCATCCCTTGGCACCGCGGACGCCACCGCGGACCACGCTCATCCACCCCACGACCGTCAGTACCGCCACAAGTGCCAGCACGGACCAGGCCGCGACCAACCACGGCGTGGAGAGGCCGGTCAGGAACCTGATCAACGGGACCGGCACGAGGGCGAGCAGGGGCACACCCCACGTCCCCTCGCTAGCCTTGCTGCCTTCCATGCCGGTATCCACTCGCGTATCCACTCGCACCGCTCCCTTTCCGGATGCCACAACATCGCTATCTGTTGCACTCGTTGCAAAGAAAGCCCGCACTCCTCGCCAACGACCGAAGCCAACCTCATCCAGCAAGGTGATGGCCAGCCCGACGGCCGGGGCATCGAAGGGGGACCGGTCGGCCCCATCGCTCGGAAGGTGAGACCAGGATCGTCGCTGAGCGAGCCCGTCGCTAACGGCGGGGGAGGCACTCGGCGCGCCGAGTGCCTCCCCCGCGCGGCATCTCACGGCTGCGCGACGGGCGAACCCGTCATGCCGCGGAAGTCCGTGGCGGTCATCCCGTACTCGCTGCGGAAGGCCCGGCTGAACCCTGCCGCGCTTCGGAATCTGCACCGCTCGGCGATGGCGTGGACGGAAACCCCGGGATCGGCGAGCCGGCGGCCGACCTGACCGTCAGCACCTAGCCGGACACTTCACACCTTCACCACGATCTTGCCGGTGTGGGCGTTGGACTCCATCAGGCGGTGCGCGTCGGTGATGCGCTCCAGGCCATCGAAGGCCTCAGCGATCACGGGTGCCAGCGTGCCGCTCGTCAGGCCCGAGCCGATGAAGGCGGCGGCGCGGCGGCGGAAGTCTTCCTCGCGGGCGAGGACCCCATTAGCGTAAGTGTGCACGGTGAGCGGCCAGTTCATCGACAGCTGGATGGGGCGTGGGTCCAGCCAGCCGTAGAGTACCGCCGTGCCACCGGGTGTGAGCGCGTCACCGAGGGCCGCGAAGCCGGGGCCGCCCACTGCGTCGAAGGCAAGCCGGGCGCCGTGACCGCCCGTGATCCGCTTGACCTCCTTCACCAGGTCCTCGGAGTCCGTGCTGACCACATGGGCCGCACCGAGTTCCAGCAACCGCTGCCGTTTGGCCTCGCCGCGCGTGGTGGCGATCGGGACCGCACCCATCCGCAGGGCCGTCTGGACCGCGGCCGTACCGACACCGCTGGACGCGCCCGTGATCACCACGTGATCGCCGGGGGCCAGCCCGCCCGTCTCGACCAAGCCCCCGTAAACCGTCGAGTACGTCAGCCACATCGCCGCGGAGGTCACCGCGTCCATGCCGTCGGGCCTGCGCACCACGAACCCCTCGGAAAGGACGACCCGTTCGCCGTACACCCCGTGGACGCCGAAGTCGAAGTTGGCCGCTGACATCACCGCGTCGCCGGGGGCGAACGCGGTCACGCCCTCGCCGACCGCCTCGACCACCCCGGCCGCCTCATAGCCGAGCCGGGACCCGGGCAGCGTCGGCTGGTAGTAGTAGGCGCCCGCACGGAACAGGGCCTCGGCCCGGTTGAGGCCGATCGCCTCGACGCGGAAGAGGACCTCGCCGGGCCCGGGCTGCGCCAGAGGCACATCCTCGATCTTCAGGACCTCTGGCCCTCCGATCTCATGGAAGAGGACCGCCTTGGTGACTGCCTTGGTGACTGCCTTGGTGACTGCCTTGTCGGTGACCGCCGTGGTCGCAGAGTAAGTTGACATGAGGAGGACCGTACGGATCGGACAGGAGACGATCCATATCTCAAACCCTTACTCTTATGTCCCATCGTCTTTTTCTGCTGCCAGTAGGGTGCGGTCATGGACGTACTGAGCGATGCGATCGCCGCCATGCGCACCGGGCGCCCCCACTCCTCGCGCACGGTCAAGCACGCGCCCTGGGGCGTGCGTTTTCCCACCTCCGATGGCGCCGGATTCCACGTGGTGCTCCAGGGCTCGGCCTGGCTGCTGCCGCCCGAGGACGCCGACCCCGTCCGTCTCGGCCCCGGCGATGTCGTCTTCCTGGCCCACGGATACGGTCACGGCCTCGCCGACCGGCCCGAAACCCCGCTGGTGGAAGCCCAGCTGGAGCCGGACGGCTCCTGGCCCACACTCCGCCACCGCGGGCCCGTCAACGGCGATGACACACTCATCCTGTGCGGCGCCTACCAGTTGAACAGGTCGCGGGCCCATCCACTCCTCACCGATCTGCCGCCCTTCATCCATCTTCCGGCCCGCGTCGGCGCCCACGACAGACTGCGCTCCGCTGTTGATCTGCTCGGAGCCGAACTGGCCGACCCCCAGCCCGGCTCCGACGCCATCGTGCCCGCGCTCCTCGACACCTTGCTGCTGTATCTGCTGCGCACCTGGTGGCTGACCGACCGCCCGGAGGGACCGACCGGGTGGGCGGCCGCCCTGAGCGACCCCGCCGTCACGGCCGCGCTGCACGCCATACACGGCGAACCGGCGAGGCCCTGGACGGTCGAGGAACTCGGCGCACAGGCGGCGCTGTCCCGCGCCGCGTTCGCCCGCCAGTTCACCGCGCTCGTCGGCCAGCCACCACTGACTTATCTGACCTGGTGGCGCATGACGACGGCGGGTCGGCTGCTGCGCGGGAGCGATGCCCCGCTGCGGACTGTCGCCGAACAGGCTGGGTACACATCGGAGTTCGCCTTCGCCAAGGCCTTCAAGCGGGAATACGGGGTGGCACCTGGTCGGTACCGCAAGCAGGGGGCCGCAAGCCCGGCGTGATCCACCGGACAGCCCCTGGGCAGGGCCGGTGGCGGCATCCCGGCGTACCACGCTCCGGGGCCTCGCACGACGGGCCCGGAGCACGGTACGAGCGCCGACTCGCCCCGGCCCCCGCGGGCACCGCGCTCCCTACCGCCGCGGGAAACCGACCTCCACGCGGCGGTTCTTGCGGCGGCCGTCCTCCGTCGCGTTGTCGGAGATCGGGTACTGCTCGCCGTAGCCGCGGATCTCGTAGCGGACCGAGGCCGAGCCCAGGTCCTTGGCCAGCTGCCGCTGCACCGCGTTGGCGCGCTGCTTCGACAGCGCGACGCCATGATCGGCCGAGCCGAGGTTGTCCGTGAAGCCGAAGATGCGCAGGGCCGTGGCGTGCTGCTTGCGTACTTCCGCGGCAATGACGCCGATGCGGGCGCTGGCCGCGTCGCTCAGCTCGGCGCTGTCCTTGTCGAAGAGGACCTCGGCCTGCAAGGCGAAGGTGACGTTGACGTTGGTGTCCTCACGGCGCTCGTCGCCGCCGTCCGTCTCGACGACGGACTTGATGTCGAGGACGCGGCCGGGTGCCAGCTTGGCGCCCGGCCGCAGCCTGAGTCCGTCCGCGCTCGCGTCGGTCTTCACCGGCGGTGTCGTGTTCGCGGGGCTGCCGGGTCCGCCGTCAGCGTGCGCGGGGGCCGAGGCGAGGAGGACGACGGCGGCCAGGGCCGTGCCACAGACGGCCCGGGTGATCGACGGCATCGGATTTCACCCCGAAATCTTGATGCGGACGGAAGGCATGGCCGGCAGCTGGAAGTCGACCTCCTTGACGTCGTCGGGTGGTGCCGGGAACTGGGCGAAGACCGACCGGCTCTCGCTGGGGCGGATGTTGACGAGGCCCGTGGTGCACAGGCACTCGCCGTCCGTGTCGCGGAGGACGAGATAGCGCTTCTTGCCGGCCTGGTCGATGAGGGAGGCGCCGGACACCGACGACTGGGACTTCAGCTCCGTCTCCTTCGAGCGCCAGGTCAGCGGGGTGTAGGGCTTGGTGCCCTTGTTCGAGACCGTTCCGTTGACCGTGACGAAGCCGCCCTTGTCGCGTACCGCGGAATGGAGAGTGACGACGATCCCCTCCGGGCCCTTGAGCTCGCCGATCGTCTCCGTCGGCTGAGGGACGGGCTTGTCCGTGCCACCGGTGCGGGGGGCCGCGGTGCCCTTCGCCGCATCGAGGCCGGTCTTCTTCTCTCCGTCGTCGCCCTCGCCCCCGCAGCCGGCCACCGCGAGGGCTATGACGACCGCGAGCACTGCTCCGGCCCTGGCCATCCTCAAGCTCATCGGTCCGTTCCTTTGCTGGTCAGTCGGCGAGGTGCACGGCGTAGAGGTCCGTGGCCTTCACCACCGCGTCCGGGCGCTCGGGGCCGATGACCAGCACCTTGTCGCCGCAGGTGAGATGGAGGCCGATGGCGGCGGGGGGCGTGGGCTTCGCGCCGTCGGGCCGGGCGGGAGACTCCTCCGGCCCGTTCTTCGGCGTCTCCTTCTGCCTGTCCGTCAGGTCGTCCGTCGGCCCGGCCGTCGGCCCGGCCGCCGGTCCCCCAGTCGATCCGCCGGCCGGTCCGCCCTTCGGGGGCTCCTCCTTCACCGGCTCCGCCGTGCAGCGCGGCGCGACCTCCGCCTTCGCCGTCGCCGTGGCGTGCCTGCTCTCAGTGCCGGGTACGACCGACTGCCCCACCGTCTCCGCCGACGTGACCGTCACCGTGAACTCCCCCGGCACCCCGCCCTGACCGCACGTGATGGCCGGCCCGGCCCCGTTCAGCTCCGCGTACGAAGCCGCGGCCTCGCAGGCCCTGCCGGGCTCCGCGCCCCGGCCCGAGAGCCACTCCGCCCAGCCGCCGTCCCCCGAGCCGAGAGCCGTCAGGAGGCCCGTTCGCAACTGCTCGCGGTAGTCCTGGGCCGCTGCCAGCGCCGCCGCGTCGGCAGCGGTCTGCGTACCGTTCTTTCTCGCCCCGGCCTGTCCTACGGCGAAGAAGGCGAGAGCCAGGAAGAGCAGGGCGGCCACCGCCATGATGTACAGGGGGAAGGCCTGCCCCGCATCGCCCCCGCCCAACCCGCCTGCGGCACCCGCTCCCGGCCGGTCGCCCAGTCGGCGCCCCGGCCGGTGGCCCAGTCGGCGCTCCGGCCCGGGTATCAGCCGGTGATCTGCGAGATCTTGTTGGTGATGGCGGTGGCGATCATCGTGCCGAAGTCCGTCGTCATCAGCACCAGGATGATCGCCACGACCACGGCGATGATGCCCAAGTACTCGATCGAGGTCTGGCCGCGATCGTCCCCACGGCGTCCACGGCGTCCACCGTCTTCCCACAGGCGCTTCTGCATCGGATTCCGCATCATCTTGCCCTCCATGGGCGGTGGCCGCCAGGTCGGTCCGTCCCGGCGGACGAGTCACTGCGTGAGTACGACTCCATTCCCTTCCCCCACAAGGCAGTTGGGACACCATGGGTCTCACCCCCGCTCGGCCACGCCCTCGGACGTCGAATGTCCCACATCCGATTGCAGGCGCGAAGGTCCTTCACGGTCTTTACGCATTTCGACCGGCCCGGGCGCACGGGCCGGGGTCGCCGCGGACGCCGAGCAGGGCGCGGCGTGGTGCGGCGATATGTGCTGGGAAGCATTCGGCATGGCTGGGTCTCCTCTCACAGGCCATGTCATGGACGGCGGCACGTCCATGAATCCGCGCATCCATGCGTCCGCGCATCGATGCACCTCAATCCCCCGTGATGGAGCCGAAATCCGTACCTGATCCCAGAAAGAATCCCGCAATCAGCAGGATGACCGTTCCCGGGACCATGAACGTCGTGATGACCATCGTCGCCTTCGGCACCGTCCGCGCCGCCCGGCGACGGGCGAGCTGGGCGTCCGTGCGGCGCATGTCCGTCGCGATCTCGATGAGCGTATCGACGATCGGGGCGCCGAGCTCCTCGCCCTGCTGCAACGCGGTGACGAGCTGGGCGACTTGCTCGGAGTCGTTGCGCTTGCGCAGTTCGCCGAAGGCCTGCCGGCGGCTGACGCCCATGTCCATCTGGCGCAGCGTGATCCGCAGCTCGTCCGCCCACGGGCCCTCGTACCGCTCGGACACCCGGTCCAGTGCCTGCCGGAAGCCCAGGCCCGCGCTCACGACGACCGCGAGGACGTCCAGGAAGTCCGGCAGGGTCCGTTCGATCGCGTCGCGGCGCTCGCGGACGGCCGCCCAGATGCCGACCTCGATCCAGAACAGGCCGAAGGCGACGAGCAGCAGCGCGAGCAGCGGCCGGCCCTTCGCGAGCGCGACCAGCGCGCCGCCGAAGCCGAGGGCGCCGTAGACGGCGCGCCGGGCCGCGTACCGGTCCACTGTCAGGCCGCCCGGGTTGCCCGCCCGGTCGATGCGCCGCCGTACCTTCGCCACGCGCTTGTCGCCCATCATGCGCAGCACCAGCGGCGCGTAGCGCATGCCGAGCCGGTCGACGGCCGAGCCGACGGCCGTCGTGCGGGTGGAGCCGACCTCCAGGGCGAGGGCCAGGTCCGGCGGTAACTTGGCCTCGCTGCGGAAGAGCGCGATGCCGTAGCAGGCGCCCACGGCGGCCGCCCCCGCCAGCAGTGCCGTCACCAGCCCGATGATGCCCACCGTCGCCACCCCTTCACCCCCTCACACGTCGATCTCACACGTCGATCTTCGACATCCGGCGGATGAGGAAGAAGCCCAGTCCGTACAGGCCGAAGGCCGCCACGACCGCCACCTGCCCGAGCCAGTCCCCCGTCATCCGGTCGATCGAGCCGGGCGCGATGCGGTCCATCAGCAGCAGTGTGCCGATGCCCATCAGCGGCACGACGTAAGCCGTCACCGTCACCTGGGACAGCTGTGTACGCACCTCCCGCCGCGTCTCCTTGCGCTCCTCCAGCGTCGCCGTGAGGTTCCGCAGCGAGCTGACGACGGTGCCGCCCGCGCGGTTGGAGAGCACCAGGGTCGTCACCAGCACCACCAGTTCCCGCGAGGGCAGCCGCTCGGCGAGCTCGCCCAGGGCCTCGTCGACGGAGTGGCCGACCGCGAGTTTGTCGGCGACCTTGGCGAGCTCCTCGCCCGCCGGGGCCTCCATCTCCTCGGCCGCCATGCCCAGGGCGGTGCGCAGGGCGAGGCCGGCTTGCGTGGCGTTGGCCAGGATGCGCGACAGCTCCGGCAGCTGGTTGATGAACCTCTCGATCCGCTTGCGCCGCTGCCAGGTCAGGAAGGCGTGGGCCGACCAGATGGCGACGATCCCCGCCAGCGGGCCGAAGAACGGCGCGAGAGCGGCGGAGGCCGTCAGCCACAGGCCCGCCGCCGCGCCCACCACGCAAGCCACGAACTCGCCCACCGTGACGTCCAGCCCCGTCGACGCGATCCGCAGCTCCAGCCGCCCGCCGAAGCGCGTGGCGCGCAGCCACCGGTCCGTACGCCTGAAGTACCGCGCCCGGCCGGCCGGGGGCGGGGCGGGGGCGTCGGAGAGGCGGTCGACCAGCGCCTGGTGGCGGTCCCGGCCGGTGACGTACGCCCGTACGCCCGCGACGGCCAGCGCTCCGCAGAGCAGGGTGGCGCCCGCGGTCAGCAGAGCGAGGTTGCCCATAGTGCTCATATCACCCATGTGTCGGCTCGTCATCGTTCATGTCCGGCTACCCCTGCCCGGCCTCTCGGGCGTTGAGCTCGCCGGGGTACGCGGCGACGCCGAAGGCCGGCGGCACGGACTCGTTCGCGAGCCGGAGCCGCTCCGCCGCCCGCGCCGGGAGGGGGAAGTGCGCGAACGTCCCCCGCACGGTGCGGTCCGCGCCCATCGGCTCGGCGTCGAAGTGGCAGACGGTCACGAGGCGGGAGCCCTCGCCCCAGCCGCCGCCGTCCGGGGAGTCCAGCAGCGCGACCTCCACGACACGGCGCGAGCCGTCCGCGCTGCGCGCGAGCTGCACCAGGCAGTCCACCGCGCTGTTGATCTGGTCGCGCAACGCCTCGTAGGGGATTCTGACCTCCGACATCGACGCCAGCGTCCGCAGCCGCATCAGCGCGTCCTCGGCACTGTTGGCGTGCACGGTCGCCAGCGATCCGTCGTGACCGGTGGACATGGCCTGCAGCATGTCGAGGGTCTCGCCGCCGCGCACCTCACCCACGATGATGCGGTCGGGTCGCATGCGAAGGGAGTTGCGTACGAGGTCGCGGATGGTGATCCGGCCCTTCCCTTCGACGTTCGACGGGCGGGACTCGAGCCGGATGACGTGCGACTGCTGCAACTGCAGCTCCGCCGCGTCCTCGACGGTGATGATGCGCTCGCCGTCCGGGATCAGCCCCGACAGGGCGTTCAGCAGCGTTGTCTTGCCCGCGCCGGTGGCACCGGAGACGACGACGTTGAACTTCGCCCGTACGAGTGCCGCAAGCAGCATCAGCATGTGCTCGTCCAGGGTCCCCATGCCGATGAGCTCGCGCAGGGTGTAGGCGCGGGGGAAGCGCCGGATGGTGAGGGTCGCACCGTTCAGTGCGAGGGGCGGAATAATCACGTTCACGCGCTCGCCGCTCGGCAGGCGGGCGTCGACCATCGGATTCGACTCGTCCACACGGCGGTTGACGGTGGAGACGATGCGCTCGATGGTCTGCATCAGCTGTTCGTTGGAGGCGAACCGTACGGGTACGAGCTCCACGCGGCCGGCCCGTTCCACGAAGACCTGGTCGGGGCCGTTGACCATGATCTCGGTGACGGAGGGGTCCTCCAGGAGGGGCTCCAGCACGCCCAGCCCCAGCGCCTCGTCCACGACCCGCCTGATGAGGCGGTCGCGCTCCGCCGTGGAGAGGACCGGGCCCTCCCGGCTGATGATGTGGCCCAGGACGCGTTCCAGGCGGGAGCGCCGCTCGGCGGCGGCGAGCGCGGACATCTCGGCGAGGTCGATCTCTTCGAGCAGCTTCCCGCGGTAGACGGGCACGAGGTGGTCCGACTCACGGCCGTCGGGCGGGGTGTCCGGGGCGACGATGCGCGCTCGCAGGCTCATGGCATGCCCACCGCCCTCGCGGGGGCGGAGGCGGGGACGGGGGCCGAGGCGGGGGCCGGAGCCGGGACCGGGACCGGGACCGGAGCCGGGGGGCAGGACATCGTCGCCTGCCGGGTGACGGTGAAGGCGGTGCCGGGGATGATCGCCGGCATGTCGACGGTCACCGTGGCAGTGATCCGTTCGGTGGTGGTGGCGCAGGGTGGCGCGTCCACGGTGGCCCGGGCCGCCACCCAGGTCGTCATCGCCGCCTGGCCGGCTGCCGCGGGGGCGGCCCGGGGGACGTCGAGAGTGGCCGTGCGGGCCGCTGCGCGGGCGCCGGTGCCGGCTTGCTGGGCGGCGAATGCGGCCAGGCCGAGGTAGAGGGCGGCGAGGGCGACGAGGAGGAGGAGCGGGAGGAAGCCGAGGAATTCGACGGAGGCCGATCCGCTGTCGCGGGGGCGCGGCCGGAGGGGGGTTCCCCGTCCCGCCCCTTCCCGCTGCATCGATGTGCGGCTCCGCCGCGTGGCGGGGCTCCGCCCCGGGCCCCGGTCCTCAAGCGCCGGACGGGCTGAGTGGTGACCGTCTTCGGGGGCTCCGCCCCCGGACCCCCGGTCCTCAAACGCCGGACGGGCTGGATTATGGCCCGGGCCCGCTGGATTGCGCGCCGGACGGGCTGGATGGTGACCCGGACCTGTTGAGTTGTGAACCTGACCCGCTGGTTTGCACCCCGGGCCCGTCGAGTTGTGACCCTGACCCGCTGGATTGCACCCCGGACCCGTTGAGTTGTGGCCCGGACCGGCCGGATTCCCCCCGGCTCGGGCCGGTCGGCGGTCGTGACGTCGTAACGCCATCTCCTCAGTCCTCCCGTGCCACGCCGGCCGTGCTCTCCACCGGCCAGGGCCAGTCGACCGAGCCCGGGAACAGGACCGGCACCTGGAGGCGGACGCTCGCGCGGTAGACGCCGTCCTCCGGGCCGCAGTGCTGCTCGCTCTTCCAGGCGCCCGGCAGGTCCGAGAGGGCCGCGGCCGGGCAGTCGCGGCCCACTGCTCCGGCTCGGGCGCCCTTGTCGGCGGCGTGGCCGGCCAGGGAGTAGGTGTAGCCGACCAGGACGCACTGCCAGACGACCGCCAACGCGACGAGGATCAGGGGCAGCAGGCCCGCGAACTCGACCGCGATCTGGCCCCGGTCACCGCCGCCGCGCCGGCGGAAGCGGGACGCCGGGACGGGAGCGAGCTGGTCCGGGCCCGTGCCGCCGGCCCCTATGGCACGGCGGCGCCGCAGGCCGCCGGTGATCGAGCGGTCGGTGGGGCCGGCGTGCAGCGCGCGGCCGCCGGGGGGCGCGGGGGCGGCCAGGCCCAGTTCGCCGGCGAGGGTCCACAGGGCCTGGCGCACGCCGGACCGGGCGTCCAGGTCCTGCATACGGCCGGAGTCGACGGCGCCCTGCAGCTCCTTGTAACCGGCGGGGATGGTCGTACGGGCGGTCCGGGTGCCGGTCGTGCGGGCGACGAGGGGCGGCTGGATCTCGGCGTTGCGGGTGTGGCGGTTGACCACGGTCGTCGTCTCCTCGGGCTTGCGGATCTGTAGCCGTTCCCAGAGCCGGACCATGCGCTTGGCCGCCCTCACGGACACCACGTCCGGCGTCGTGACCAGTAAGGCCACGTCCGCCGTCTCGATCGCCGCCGCACCGGCGGCCGTGATCTGCGTGCCGCAGTCGACGACGACGAGGTCGTAGCGGCCGCGCAGGGCGGCGACGATCTGCCGGGCCGCGAGGTCGCCGACCTCCTCGCCGCGCTCGCCCTCCGCGGGGGCCAGCAGCAGCCCGAGGCCGGTGGGGTGGGGGAAGACGGCGTCCTGCAGCACCCGCGGCGAGATGTCGTTGATGCCCGCCAGGTCGGCGATCGACCGCCGGAACTGCACATCGAGGTACGAGGCCACGTCGCCCGACTGCAGGTCCAGGTCCGCGAGCGCGACGCTGCGCCCGGCCGCGCAGGCGGCGAGGGCCAGCTGCACGGCGGTGACGGTCGTGCCGACGCCGCCCTTGGCGCCGACGACGGCGACCAGCTTTCCGCCCGGCCCGCCGCCGCTCCCCGCTCCCGGGCGGCCCTCGGCGTGCTCGCCGGCCCCCAGGTGGCGGCGGACGCCCGTGGCCCAGTGCGCGGCGGCCCGGACGCGGGTGCCCAGCTCCTCGTAGGACAGCGGCAGCGCCGCGAGGCCGCGGGCGCCGCAGTCCATGGCGGCGGCGTAGAGCGCGGGGCCCGCCTCGGCGCTGAGCAGGATGGAGCCGGTGGCCGGGAAGCGGAGGGCGATTTCACGGATGAGTTCGAGGGCGGGCACGGGCCCGACCCGTTCGTGGACGAGGACGACCTCCGGCAGGTCGTCGACCGAGGTCGCGGCCAGTACGGCGAGCGTGTCCAGCAGCAGCGTCGAGTCGCCGGCGGTCCGCAGGGGTTCGACGCCCGGGAGCTGGGCCAGCAGCCCGCTGACGGCGCGGGCGGCATCCGGGTCGCCGACTGCCGGGAGGATTCTGATCGTCACCGTGGCCCTGCCTCCATCCACAACATCCGCTGGGCTGCTTCCCGGTCTACTTGTCGCCGTCGAGGGTGTACGTGCGGTCGCCGCCGCTGACCGCCCCGTCGCTGCCGGGAGCGATGAGGGCGAGCCGGACGTGGGAGGCGAACGACTCGGCGTACGCGACGCGCTGGGCGTCCCTGGTGTCCAGGGCGAAGGTGATCGGCACCGCCTCCCCGGCCTGCCGCGTCGTGGTGCCGCCGCCGCTCCGGCTCTCGCCGTCGCGCTTGAAGGGGGTGAGCCTGCCGACGTCGATGACCTGGGCCGCGGTGACGATGACCTTCGAGACGGGCTTGGCGCCCTGCTCCTTGGTGTCGAAGGTCGCGTAGATGTTGACCTTCGAACCGGGCCGGATCTTGCCCGCCACGCCCGTCGCCGCGTCGATCATGATGGCGATCTCCTGCTTGCCGGCCTCCAGCGCGGGCCTGGAGACGATCATGTCGTTCTGGAGCAGCGAGCCCTTGCGCAGCGGCGTGACGGCGATCTTGCCGCGTACGGTGGAGAGGTCGGTGACCGCGGTGGCGGGGAGCCAGCGCCTGGGCATCGAGATCTTCTCGAACGCGGCCTGCTCCCGCTCCAGGTCCTGGTAGGCGGGGACGTCGGACTTCAGCCGGTAGGCGGTCGTCTCGGGGCCGACCTTCGACTCGGCGTCGTGGATGACCGAGAACACTCCGGCGAACGCACCGACGGCACAGAGGGCCGACAGGAGCAGCAGGACGATCCCGCGGCGCTGGCGTGAATTCATGGGACGGCGAACCTCGTTCGGGGCCTCGGCAGGGGGTGACCGGCTGGTGGTGTGGCGGCGGGGTCAGCGGTGGGGCGTCGTGGTGGTGGCCGGACGCGCCGCGGCCGCCGGGGCCGCCGTGACCGCGGCCCCGCGGTCCGTGCCCGGTGGCGGGTCGAGCGCGTGGGTGCCGCCCGCGCGCGGTACGGGCGCGGAGCAGAACCCGCAGCGGTCACCGATGAGTTCGAGGCCGCACCAGTGGCACTCCTCGCGCCGTACGGAGGCGACGAGCTGGTACAGCACGGACGGGTCGGGGATGGCGGCGGCGAACTCGACAGCCCGGTGGGTGCCCCACCAGCGCTTGGACTCGGCGGGCAGCGGCAGGACCTCCTGGACGCCCTGGACCTGCCAGCCCGGCGCGACGGTGTCCGTGACCCAGTCCTCGCCCTTGCGGGGCCTGCCCCGGGCGACGGTCATCCGGGTGGCGAAGCCGGGCCCGTCGGGCACCTCCCCCGCGCCCGTGCGCACGAGCTGCCGCGCCGGATTGACGAGGACGCCGAAGTGGGCGCCGGGAAGCAGGGAGGCGACGTGCGCGCCGAGCCCGACCTCCACGTGGTCGAGCCGGGAGACGGAGGCCACCTGCGCGCCCGCGTAGATGTAGTGCGCCAGCAGTCGCGCGGCGGACGCGAGCACGCCGGGACTCAGATCGGACACCGACAACTGCCGTAACTGCCGCGCCAGTACGGCCACCGCGAGCGGAGGAAGCGCTACCGGCAGCAGGGCCACGCGGTCGCTCTCCAGCAGGGACCGCACGGCGTGCAGACGCCGCACATACGCGGAGGGCAGGGTGTCGGGGTAGAGGACGACGAGATGTCCGCACTGGTCGAGCAGGAGCGCCGCCTGGGTGACCGCCGTCTCCAGCGGCTGCGCCTCGGGCGGCTGGAGTACGGCAGCGGCCGGTGCGGGCCCACCGGGCGGCGGGAGCACCAGATCGGAGCTGGTGACCGCTATCGCAATCGGCACGTCGGCTTCCCCGTTCACTCCGGCCGCGGGGGCTCCGGCGGTCGCAGATCGATACTGCCCGGTGCTGGTGCCTCCGCACTTTATCCACGAATGGAGCGGCTGAGAACCGTTCTTCGAGGTTTGCCCCACGGGCCGGCGGGCCCGTCCCTCAACCCTTGACGGATGCATTGGTATGGACCACCTTTACGCCAACACGGCGGCCACCGTTCCCCTTCGACACTCACCGTCCACACCCCCCATCACCGCTCCAACTTCCTTCCCACCGGAGGCAGTAGTGGAACGCGCACGTCATAGAGCTTTCAGCCATGCGGGAAGACGCTTCGGCGGCGCCCTCACCTCTCTCGCCCTCGCGGCGGCCGGACTCGCCGCGCTGAGCGGTGCCGGGGCCGGCGCCGCGGCGGCCGCCGACGCCAACCTCGCCCGGAACCCCGGCTTCGAATCCGGGCTGGCCGACTGGACCTGTTCGAGCGACAGCGGCAGCACCGTCTCCTCGCCCGTCCACTCCGGTTCGGCCGCACTCAAGGCCACCCCCGCCGGCCCGGACAACGCCAGGTGCTCACAGACCGTCGCCGTCCGGCCCAACTCCTCGTACACGCTGAGCGCGTGGGTCAAGGGCTCGTACGTGTACCTCGGCGCGAGCGGCACCGGCACCACGGACGTGTCGGTGTGGACGCCGGACGCGGGCGACTGGCAGCAGCTCACCGCCACCTTCACGACGGGGGCGAACACCACCTCGGTCACCGTCCACACCCACGGCTGGTACGGGCAGCCTGCCTACCTCGCCGACGACATCACCCTCACCGGCCCCGGCGGCGGCGAACCGGGTGAACCGGTGCCGGGCGCGCCCGGCGGGCTGGCCGCCGGCGCCGCGACGTCGTCGTCCGTAGCCCTGTCGTGGAACGCCGTCGCCGGTGCGACCGGCTACAACGTCTATCAGGACGGCACCAGGGTGCAGGCGGTCGGCGGCACCTCGGCCACCGTCACGGACCTGGCTCCGGGCACCTCGTACCGCTTCCAGGTGACGGCCGCCAACGCGGCCGGCGAGTCGGGGAAGTCGGCCGCGGTCACCGCGACCACGGCCGCCGGCAGCGGCGGCACGCCGCACGTGCCCAAGCACGCGGTCACCGGCTACTGGCAGAACTTCGACAACGGCGCCACCGTGCAGAAGATCAGCGACGTGCAGAGCCAGTACGACATCATCGCCGTCGCCTTCGCGGACGCGACGACCACACCGGGCGCGGTCACCTTTCGCCTCGACCCGGCGCTCCACTACACCGAAGCCGCGTTTAAAGCCGACATCGCCGCCAAACAGGCAGCAGGCAAGTCGGTCATCATCTCCATCGGCGGCGAGAAGGGCACGGTGACCGTCAACGACGCGTCCTCCGCCGCCAACTTCGCCGACAGCGTCTACGCGCTGATGCAGAAGTACGGCTTCGACGGCGTCGACATCGACCTGGAGAACGGACTTGATCCGACCTACATGACGCAGGCGCTGCGCGCCCTGTCGGCGAAGGCGGGCAGCGGGCTCGTCATCACCATGGCCCCGCAGACCATCGACATGCAGTCGACTTCGGCCGGCTACTTCCGGACCGCGCTCAACATCAAGGACATCCTGACCGTCGTCAACATGCAGTACTACAATAGTGGTTCGATGAACGGATGCGACGGGAAGGTCTACTCCCAGGGCTCGGTGGACTTCCTCACCGCGCTGGCCTGCATCCAGCTGGAGGGCGGCCTCGCCCCCTCGCAGGTCGGCCTCGGTCTGCCGGCCTCGCCCCGCGGCGCGGGCAGCGGCTACGTCGCGCCCTCCGTGGTCAACAACGCCCTGGACTGCCTGGCCAGGGGAACGGGGTGCGGGACGTTCAAGCCGGCGAAGACGTACCCGGGAATCCGGGGTGCGATGACGTGGTCCACGAACTGGGACGCCGGTGCGGGCAACGCCTGGTCGAACGGGGTGGGGCCGCACGTGCACGCGCTGCCGTAGGGATCGCCCCCGCCGCCGGGCGGGCCGGAGGACCCGGCCCGCCCGGCGGCGGGGAAGCGGACGGCTCAGTGCACCATCACGTCTTCTTCCTCGTCCTCGCCCGGCTTCGGCAGCTCGCACCCCGGCAGCCCGAGGTCGAGCTTGTTGCCGGTGCCGAAGCACTTGGTGATGCCGTACGTCTGCTGGGCGTAGTTGATGCCCTGGCGGACCGTGACCTGGCCGTTCTCGTCGACCTCGCACGGGTTGTTCATGGTGCAGCGCTCGCCGCTCTCGTTACCGGTGTTGTTGACGGCGACGACCTTGCCGCTGTTGACGTCGACCACGGGCGAACCGGAGGTGCCCCCGATCGTGTTGCACGACGGGGTGTAGCGAAGCGAGTCCTTCCACGTCCAGTCGGCCTCACGGAGCAGGTGGACGAAGCCGTCGACGTTGCAGGAGTAGATCCGCTTCCAGTAGCCGGAGACGACCTTTATCGGCGTGCCGGTGGTGGGGTGGTCGCCCGAGACGCCGAGCGCGTTGATGCCGTACTGCTGCTTGATCTTCGCGTAGGTGGTGTTCAGCTCGTACAGCGTCACGTCGGTGTCGGTCATCGTGGCGTAGGAGACCTTGACGGCGCGCAGCGTGGCGACCTTGCCCGCGGTGGAGTTGAGAAGGCTGAAGGTGCGGCTGGAGGGCCGGTCGGTGATGACCTCGCCGGCGGCGGGCATGCCGGATTCCAGACAGTGGCCGTTGGTCAGTACGAGGGCCGGGTCGTTGTCGGCGGAGCCCGGCATCCGGACCAGCGAACCGGAGCAGTTGCTGAGTGCGACGGTGCCGGCGAAGTCGACGGCCTTGGGCTTGGTCCTCGCCTCCGTCCGCGGGGCCGCCGTGGCGTCGGCGGAGCCGGCTCCGGCCACGGTGGCGCCGCCCGCGAGCAGCAGTGTGGTGAGTGCACCGACGAGAGGTCGTCTCATGGGGGGTGGTCCTCTCCGATCACAAAGCGCATTCGGTTTTGACGTGTGCATTGTTGGTGTCGGTGGGACCGGCAGGCAATCGGCCGGTCTAAGGTGAAGCGGAAGTTGGCCTGATTCACCCGCACGGCGACGCTTGACCTGCTCATGTCACAGCTCGAACACTGGGGAGGCTCACCCCCCTCATTCGTCGCACGAACGGACCCCTCAGGAGGCCGCATGCGACCCCGAACCCCCCTGTCCCGCAGGCTGCACGGCAGAGTGGCGACAGCCGCCACCGCCGTCCTGCTCACCCTGGCCATGGCCGCGCCGGCGTCCTCGCGCAGCGAGGAACGCCCCCGCGCGTACGAGGTCACCGGGCCCAGGACCGCGGCCCAGCGCAGCGCCGTCGCCGCGACCGGAGCATCCGTCGACGCCGTCCGCGACCACTCGGTAGTGGTCACGGCGGACGCCGCGCAGGCCGAGCGCATCCGCCGCATGGGCTACAGGCTCCGGGTCCTGCCCGGACCGCCGGACCGCAGCGACGGCCGCAAGGCCAAGCCGTTCGACTTCCCGCCCGCGGACGCGAAGTACCACAACTACAACGAGGCCATGGCGGAGATCGACGCGGACGTGGCCAAGTACCCCTCGCTGATGAGCAAGCAGGTCATCGGCAAGTCCTACGAGGGCCGGGACATCGTCGCCGTAAAGATCACCAACGGCGCGAAGGCGGCCGGCGGTGCGGCGGCGGCCAAGCCCGAGGTGCTCTTCACCCACCACCAGCACGCCCGCGAGCACCTGACCGTGGAGATGGCCCTCTACCTGCTCAAGGAGTTCGGCTCGAAGTACGGCACCGACCCGCGCGTCACCAAGATGGTCGACAGCCGGGTGATCTGGGTCGTGCCCGACGTCAACCCCGACGGCGGCGAGTACGACATCGCCACCGGCACCTACCGCAGCTGGCGCAAGAACCGCCAGCCCAACACCGGCTCGTCCGCACGCGGCACCGACCTCAACCGCAACTGGGACTACAAGTGGGGCTGCTGCGGGGGCTCCTCGGGCAGCACCGGCTCCGAGACCTACCGCGGCTCCGCCCCCCAGTCCGCGCCGGAGGTGAAGGTCGTCGCCGACTTCGTCCGCAGCCGGATCGTGGGCGGCAAGCAGCAGATCAAGGCCGCCATCGACTTCCACACCTACAGCGAGCTGGTGCTCTGGCCGTTCGGCTGGACGTACGACGACACCGCCCCGGGGATGACCAAGGACGACCACGACGCGTTCGCCACCATCGGCAAGTCCATGGCGGCCAGCAACGGCTACACGCCCGAGCAGTCGAGCGACCTCTACATCACCGACGGAACGATCGACGACTGGCTGTGGGGCAACCAGAAGATCTTCGCCTACACGTTCGAGATGTATCCGGACTCGAGCGGCGCCGGTGGCGGCTTCTACCCGCCGGACGAGGTCATCGACCGGGAGACGGCGCGCAACCGCGACGCGGTGCTGCAGCTGCTGGAGAACGCGGACTGCATGTACCGGTCCATCGGTAAGGAGGGGCAGTACTGCCGCTGATCCACACGCTCCGGCTTCAAGCGCCGGACGCTCCGACCTCAAGCGCCGGACGGCCCGTCCGGCGCTTGAGGCTTTGACCCGGCACTCGGCGCGATGTTAGACAGCACGCACGTTCCCATCCGCTCCAGCTCCACGCACTGGACGTCGCAGGTGATGCGACACGACTTTCAGGGGGAGGCCCCATGGCCGCCATCGCCGACGACGCCGTCGCCCGCCTCGCCGAGGAGCGCGTCGACCACCGCTTCAAGGGCCTGCCCCCGGACGCGGAGGGCCGGACCGTCGGCGAGCTGGCGGCCGAGCGGCGCTCGCTGTTCACCGGCGGCTTCACGACCCCCGTACTCGCCCTCTCGGCCGAGGCGCTCGACCACAACCTCGCCCTGATGGAGCGCTACTCCGCCGGGCACGGCCTGGCCTTCGCCCCGCACGGCAAGACCTCCATGGCCCCGCAGCTCTTCGAGCGCCAGCTGGCCCACGGCGCCTGGGGCATCACCGCGGCCACGCCCGCCCAGGTCCGCGTCTACCGCGCCTTCGGCGTCCAGCGGATCTTCCTCGCCAACGAGGTCGTCGACGCCGCCGCCCTGCGCCTGCTCGCGGCCGAGCTGGCCGCCGACCCGGACTTCCGGCTCGTGACCTACGTCGACTCCGTGCGCGGCGTCGAGCTGATGGACGCCGCCCTGCGCGATGCCGGCGCCGGCCGCCCGCTCGACGTCGTCATCGAACTCGGCGCGGCCGGCGGCCGTACGGGCGTCCGTACGGAGGACGAGTGCGCCCGCGTCGCCGACGCCGTCGCGCAGACCGGCACCCTCCGCCTGGCCGGAGTCGCCGGATACGAGGCCGAGATCCCGGACGCCGACAGCGAGCTCGTACGGGCCTGGCTGCGCCGGCTCACCGGGCTGGCCGTCGCCTTCGACAAGGAAGGCCGCTTCGCGGGCGTGGAGGAGATCGTCGTCAGCGCGGGCGGCAGCGCCTGGTTCGACGCGGTCGCCGAGGTCTTCGGAGAGCTTCCCGCCCTGTCCGCGCCGGTGCTCAAGCTGCTGCGCTCCGGCGCGTACGTCACCCACGACGACGGGCAGTACCGCCGCAAGACCCCCTTCAACCGGCTCCCCGAACAGGGCGCCCTGCACCCCGCCTTCCGCCTGTGGGCGCAGGTCGTCTCCCGGCCCGAGCCCGGCATGGCGTACCTCAACGCGGGCAAGCGCGACGTCTCCTACGACCTCGGTCTGCCCGAGCCGCAGGTCGTCCGCTCGGCCCGGGACGGCTCGCTGCGCCCGGCCACGGGGCTGACGGTGACCAGGCTCGCCGACCAGCACGCGTTCGTGACGCTTGCCGGGGACGCGGACGCGGAGCTGGAGGTCGGGGACTGGGTGGGGCTGGGGCTGTCGCACCCGTGCACGGTGTTCGAGAAGTGGCCGCTGATTCCGCTCGCGTCGGCGGACGGCACGGTCACGGACTACGTCCGGACGTTTTTCTAGCCCGCCCGCCCGGCGGGGGCCCGGGGGCCTGCCTCCGGTTTCGGGAAGGGGCAGGGAGGGGAACAACCCCCACCCATGGACACCGTGTTACGCGACGTACGCGTCATCGACGGCACCGGCGCCCCCTCCTACCGCGCCGACGTCGCCTTGTCCGGCGGCCGGATCTGCGGGATCCATCGCCCGGGCAACGGCCGGCGCCCCGCAGGCAGACGCACCCTCGACGCCCACGGCCTCGCCCTGGCCCCCGGTTTCATCGACATGCACGCCCACAGCGACCTCGCCCTCCTCACCGACCCCGCGCACACCGCGAAGGCCGCACAGGGCGTGACGCTGGAGGTCATCGGTCAGGACGGCCTGTCGTACGCGCCGGTCGACGACCGCACCCTGGCCGAGGTACGCACCCAGATCACCGGCTGGAACGGCGACGGCCACGGGATCGACTTCGGCTGGCGCACCGTCGGCGAGTACCTGGACCGCCTCGACCGGCAGGGCATCGCGGTCAACGCCGCCTATCTCGTCCCCCAGGGGACGGTCCGGATGCTCGCCGTCGGCTGGGAGGACCGCCCGGCCACGGCCGCCGAGCTGGGGCGGATGAAGCGGCTGGTGGCCGAGGGGCTGGAGCAGGGGGCGGTGGGGCTGTCCTCCGGGCTCACCTATACGCCCGGGATGTACGCCGACGAGGCCGAGCTGACCGAGCTGTGCCGGGTCGTGGCCCGCCACGGCGGCTACTACTGCCCGCACCACCGCTCGTACGGGGCGGGCGCCCTGGCCGCGTACGAGGAGGTGATCGGTCTGGCGCGCGCGGCGGGCTGCGCCCTGCACCTGGCGCACGCCGTCATGAACTTCCCAGTCAACGCCGGGCGCGCCCCCGAGCTGCTGGCGCTGCTGGACGCCGCGCTCGCGGACGGCGCCGACATCTCCCTCGACACCTACCCCTACACCCCGGGCTGCACCACGCTCGTCGCGATGCTGCCGGGGTGGGCGTGCGAGGGCGGCCCGGAGGCGGTGCTGGCGCGGCTGCAGGACGACGCGACTGCCGAGCGGATCCGCTACGCCATGGAGGTGGAGGGCGCGGACGGCTACCACGGCGTGCCCGTCGACTGGGAGGCGATCGAGATCTCCGGCGTGGCCGGTCCCGGCTTCGCGGGCCACGTGGGCACGAGCGTCGCCCGCTGTGCCCGGGCGCGCGGCGAGGAGCCGTGGGCACTGGCCCGGCGGCTGCTGATCGGGGACCGGCTGGGGCCGACGGTCCTCCAGCACGTGGGTCACGAGGAGAACGTCCGCACGATCATGCGGCATCACGTCCACACCGGCGGCAGCGACGGCATCCTGCACGGCGCGAAGCCGCACCCCCGCGCCTTTGGCACGTTTCCGCACTACCTGGGGCGGTACGCACGTGAGCTGGGGATGTTCTCCCTGGAGGAGTGCGTGGCGCATCTCACGTCCCGTCCCGCGGCCCGGTTGCGGCTGCCCGACCGGGGCCTCGTACGCGAGGGATACCGCGCCGACCTCGTGCTCTTCGATCCACGGACGGTGGCCGCCGGTGCCACTTTCGAAGCCCCGCGGCGCCTTCCGACCGGCATTCCTTATGTCCTGATTGCCGGACGCTTTGTGATGGAAGACGGGCGCCGGACGGACGTACTGGCGGGCCGCACGGTCCGGCGTACTCCCGTCGCCTGAACGACCCCGCGCGGGCGGTGCCGGCGGGCCGGCAAAGGGCGCGCGGGGCGAGGAGCGTCCCCGTATGGTGGCCGTCATGCAGGTGATCCAGTCAACGAAGCTCGCCAACGTCTGCTACGAAATCCGTGGCCCGGTGCTCGAGGAGGCCATGCGGCTGGAGGCGGCAGGTCACCGCATCCTCAAGCTGAACACGGGCAACCCCGCGATCTTCGGGTTCGAGTGCCCGCCGGAGATCCTCGAGGACATGCTGCGCAACGTCGGCGACGCGCACGGCTACGGCGACGCCAAGGGGCTGCCGTCCGCACGGCGCGCGGTGGTGCAGCACTACGAGACCAAGGGCATCGAGCTGTCCGTCGAGGACATCTACCTCGGCAACGGCGTCTCGGAGCTGATCCAGATGTCGATGCAGGCACTGCTCGACGACGGCGACGAGGTCCTCGTCCCGGCGCCGGACTATCCGCTGTGGACGGCGTCCGTATCGCTCGCGGGCGGCACGGCCGTGCACTACCGCTGCGACGAGCAGGCGGACTGGATGCCGGACCTGGCCGACATCGAGCGCAAGGTCACCGACCGCACCAAGGCCATCGTCATCATCAACCCGAACAACCCCACGGGTGCGGTCTACGACGACGAGATGCTGCGCGGGCTGACCGAGATCGCCCGCCGCCACAACCTGATCGTCTGCTCCGACGAGATCTACGACAAGATCCTCTACGATGGCGTGACCCACACCCCGACCGCCGCCATCGCCCCGGACCTGCTGACGCTGACCTTCAACGGCCTGTCCAAGGCCTACCGCGTGGCCGGTTACCGCAGCGGCTGGCTGGCGGTCTGCGGGCCGAAGGCCCACGCCGACAGCTACATCGAGGGCCTGACGATCCTGGCCAACATGCGCCTGTGCGCCAACATGCCGGCGCAGTACGCGGTGGCCACCGCCCTCGGCGGGCGGCAGACGATCAACGACCTGGTGCTGCCGGGCGGCCGGCTGCTGGAGCAGCGCGACGTCGCGCACGAGCTGCTGACGCAGATCCCGGGCGTGACGTGCGTGAAGCCCAAGGGCGCGCTGTACGCCTTCCCGCGGCTCGACCCGAAGGTCTACAAGATCAAGGACGACCGGCAGATGGTGCTGGACCTGCTCCGCGCCGAGAAGATCATGGTCGTGCACGGCACGGGCTTCAACTGGCCGGAGCCGGATCACTTCCGCCTGGTCACGCTGCCCAACGCCAAGGATCTGGCGGAGGCCGTGACCCGGATCGGGAACTTCCTGGACGGCTACGGCCAATAACTTTAGACGTTGTCCAAGTTAGGATGGCCTTCAGAGGTAACTCAGGAGGCCATCCATGTACGAACCGGTCCGCACCACATCGGTCCACGCACACGGCCCACATCGCTCGCGCCAGGAGGAGCTGGAGATCCGGCTCGCCGGGCACTTCACGGCGCTGCTGACCGTGACGGATGAGCTTCGTGTGCTGACGCCGTCGGCTGAGCTGGACGATGCGGCGGCGCGGCTGGCCGTGCGGGTGGAGCGCCTGCAGGGTCACTCGCCGGTGCGGGCCGTCCCGACGACGGGGGCCGCGACCCCCGCCCGTATCACCGCTCTGCACCAGCGCGCCCACATGCTGGCGGGCCAGGCCCTGGTCGTCGCGACGCAACGCGGCGACGTGGCGGGCGCGGCCCTGGCGTCGGAGCGCATGCACGCCCACGCGGGTTTCCTCTTCCCGTAACCGGGGCTCCGCCCCGGACCCCGGTCCTCAAGCTCGGTGGCGGGGCAGGGGCAAAATCCCCGCCCCGCCCACGCAACGTCAGCCCAGCCGCTCGACCAGCGCCCGGTACTCGTCCCACAGCTCCTTCGGGGTGTGCTCACCGAAGGTGTTGAGGTGCTCCGGCACCAGCGCCGCCTCCTCGCGCCAGACCTCGGCGTCGACCTTGAGCAGGAACTCCAGGTCCTTCTCCGGCAGGTCGAGCCCCTCGGTGTCGAGCGCGGCGCGCGTCGGCAGGATGCCGATCGGCGTCTCGACGCCCTCGGCCTTGCCGTCCAGGCGCTCGACGATCCACTTCAGGACGCGGCTGTTCTCGCCGAAGCCCGGCCAGACGAACTTGCCCTCGTCGTTCTTGCGGAACCAGTTGACGTAGTAGATCTTCGGCAGCTTGTCCTTGTCGGCACTCTGACCGACCTTGATCCAGTGGGCCATGTAGTCGCCCATGTTGTAGCCGCAGAACGGCAGCATCGCGAAGGGGTCGCGGCGCAGCTCGCCGACCTTGCCCTCGGCGGCCGCGGTCTTCTCGGAGGCGACGTTCGCGCCGAGGAAGACGCCGTGCTGCCAGTCGAAGGACTCGGTCACCAGCGGCACGGCCGAGGCGCGGCGGCCGCCGAAGAGGATGGCCGAGATCGGCACGCCCCTGGGATCCTCCCACTCGGGCGCGGCGATCGGGCACTGCGAGGCCGGGACGGTGAAGCGGGCGTTGGGGTGGGCGGCCGGGGTGCCGGACGCGGGGGTCCAGTCGTTGCCCTTCCAGTCCGTGAGGTGGGCCGGGGTCTCCTCGGTCATGCCCTCCCACCACACGTCGTTGTCGTCGGTGAGGGCGACGTTGGTGAAGACGGCGTTGCCCCACAGCGTCTTCATGGCGTTGGCGTTGGTGTGCTCGCCGGTGCCGGGCGCGACGCCGAAGAAGCCGGCCTCGGGGTTGATGGCGTAGAGGCGGCCGTCCGCGCCGAAGCGCATCCAGGCGATGTCGTCGCCGATGGTCTCGACGGTCCAGCCGGAGACCGTGGGCTCCAGCATGGCGAGGTTGGTCTTGCCGCAGGCGCTCGGGAAGGCGGCGGCGACGTACTTGGGCTCGCCCTGCGGCGGGGTGAGCTTGAGGATGAGCATGTGCTCGGCGAGCCAGCCCTCGTCCCGCGCCATCACCGAGGCGATGCGCAGGGCGTAGCACTTCTTGCCCAGCAGGGCGTTGCCGCCGTAGCCGGAGCCGTAGGACCAGATCTCGCGGTCCTCGGGGAAGTGCGAGATGTACTTGGTGCTGTTGCACGGCCACGGGACGTCGGCCTCGCCCTCGGCCAGCGGGGCACCGAGGGTGTGGACGGCCTTGACGAAGAACCCGTCGGTGCCGAGCTCGTCGAGGACGGCCCGGCCCATGCGGGTCATGGTGCGCATCGAGACGGCGACGTAGGCGGAGTCGGTGATCTCGACGCCGATCGCGGACAGCGAGGAGCCGAGCGGGCCCATGCAGAAGGGCACGACGTACATGGTGCGGCCGCGCATCGAGCCACGGAAGATACCCCCGTCGCCGTCCTTGCCCGTAAAGACCTCCCGCATCTCGGCGGGGGCCTTCCAGTGGTTGGTCGGGCCCGCGTCCTCCTCCTTCTCGGAGCAGATGAAGGTGCGGTCCTCGACGCGCGCCACGTCGCTGGGGTCGGAGGCGGCGTAGTACGAGTTGGGGCGCTTGACCGGGTCGAGCTTGCGGAAGGTGCCCTTGGCGACGAGCTCCTCGCACAGGCGCTCGTACTCGCCCTCGGAGCCGTCGCACCAGACGATGCGGTCCGGCTGGGTGAGGGCGGCGATCTCGTCGACCCAGGAGATCAGCTCCTGGTGGTTGGTGGGGGTGGTGGGAGCCGCACTACTGCGCGCCACGATCGCTCCGTCCCGCCGGAACCCGCTGCCCGGCGTCAGATATTGAGGGTGGAACGGACCATATCCAACGGGTATGCCCCGGTATGGATCCGCCTCTGCACATGTATGCCCCTTGGGGGCTGCGACCCAGACGCTTCGTGACCGCTCATCCGGTGCCGCCCGCACTCATTTGATCATCCGACTCATCATCCCATCTGTCCAGGGGGCGCTCCCGTGACCATCGCCACGCGATACCGACCCGTAACCTACGGTGGCGTAGGTAGCATTGCGGGCATGACTCCCGCGCCCGACGCAGCGCGAATCGCGCCCTCCGCTTCCGCCGCGGCCGCGACCGCCGCATCTCCCGACGTCAACTCCTCCCCCGTCCCGGCCGCGATCAAGCCGCGGCTGCGCGGCTGGCTGCACGCCGGAATGTTCCCGGCCGTGCTCATCGCCGGCGTCTTCCTGACCGCACTGGCCGACAGCACCCGGGGTCGGGTCGCCTGTGCGATCTTCGTGCTCACCGCCTGTCTGCTCTTCGGCATCAGCGCGCTCTACCACCGCGGTGACTGGAGTCCCCGGACGACCGCGGTGTTGCGGCGCCTGGACCACGCGAACATCTTTCTGATCATCGCGGGCACCTACACCCCGCTGACGATGCTGCTCGTCCCCGGCAGCAGAGGGCAGCTGCTGCTGTGGGCGGTCTGGGCGGCGGCCATCGCGGGCATCGCCTTCCGCGTCTTCTGGGTCGGCGCGCCGCGCTGGCTCTACACCCCCTGCTACATCGCCATGGGCTGGGCCGCCGTCTTCTTCCTGCCCGACTTCCTGCGCAAGGGCGGCGTGGCCGTCCTCGTCCTGGTGATCGTCGGCGGCCTGCTGTACTCCGCGGGCGGCGTGATCTACGGGATCAAGCGCCCCAACCCCTCACCTCGGTGGTTCGGCTTCCACGAGGTCTTCCATACCCTCACCCTGGCGGCCTTCATCACGCACTACGTGGGCATCTCGCTGGTGGCCTATTCGCACGCCTGACGCCCCTCGCGCCGGGAGCACCGCCCCCGCCCGCACCCCCGCCCTCGGTGGCCGCGGCCTCGACGCCGCGGCCACCCGGCACGCCAGCGTGGCCACCCCGGCCAGCACCACGGCCAGCACGGCCATTTCCCCGACCGCCACATAGCCCCCGACGCACAGCCCCGCCACCAGCACGGCCACAGCGTTCACAGCGGCACCCCTCATGACTACCTCCGATCATTCACTGATCGTTCCCTGCCCCGCACACAGCGTCACACACTGCACTGACAGTCAGTGTGGCATCAAGAATCCGGCAGGTCCCGGGCCCGGGCGGATGACCGAGAATGCTGGGCATGGCCTCAGCACAGACCTCCCCCACCGAGCAGCCCGAGCCCAGGCTCGGCCTGCGCGAGCGGAAGAAGATCCAGACCCGCCGGGCGATCCGCAGCGCCGCCTACCGCCTCTTCGCGGACCAGGGCTACGACGCCACGCCCGTGGACCGGATCGCCGAGGCCGCGGACGTCTCCCCCAGCACCGTCTTCCGTTACTTCCCCACCAAGGAGGACATCGTGCTGAGCGACGACTACGACCCGCTGATGGAGGCCGCGATCCGGGCCCGCCCCGCGGACGAGCCGCCGCTGGAGTCCATCCGGCAGGGCGTCCTGGACGCCCTGCGCCACTTCATCGACACCGACATCGCCGAGCTCAGGCAGCGCAGCAGGCTGGTGCACGAAGTACCGGCGCTGCGCGGCCGGTCGGCGGAGGGCATGGCGCAGTCCGGCCGCATGCTCTGCGGCGTCCTGGCCGAGCGCACGGGCCGCTCACCGCACGACCTGGAGCTGCGGGTGGCCGTCGCCGCCGTCCTCGGGGCGATGCAGGAGGCGATGATGCACTGGGTCGAACAGGGGCAGAGCGAGGACCCCCTGGCGCTGATCGACCGCACCCTGGGCGTACTGGCCCGCGGCCTCACCCTCTGAGCCGGATCCCTTCCGGGCAAAGCCCCCCTCCGAGCAGCACCCCGTCCCAGCCGGACCCGCGCCCGCGGGCTCAGCCGCCCAGCTTCGCCGCCAGCGCCTTCGCGTCGGTCGTCGGCATGTCGCAGGTGAAGTTGCGGCACACGTAGGCGGCCGGGTGCCCGTCGAGCAGCGTGCGGCCGTGCAGGAGCGGAACCTCCTCCGCGCCCGGCTCGCCGACCGCGACCACCAGCCCGGGGGCCGTCGACAGCAGCGCGGTCTGGTGCAGCCTGCGGGTGACCGGGTGGTCGGCCGGGCCGACGACCGCGACCTCGCGCGGCCCGTCGAGCAGGGCCTCCGCCGTCGCCAGCCCCCAGCTGATGAACCGCGGCGCCTTCGGGCCGAGCGTCCGTACGACGCCCAGTGCCTTCTCCGCCGCCTCCCGGTGCGCGGCGCTGCCGGTGTACGCGGCGTACGACAGCAGGGCACCGGCCGCCGCCGTCCAGCCGGAGGGGGTGGCGTTGTCGGTGGGGTCCTGGGGGCGGCGGATGAGGGCCTCGGCGTCGTCGGCGGTGTCGAAGAGCGCCCCGTCGACGCCGGTGAAGTGGGTCAGGACGGTGTCCAGGAGCAGCCCCGCGAAGTCGACCCACACGCCTTCGCCGGTGACGGCGGACAGCGCCAGGAAGCCCTCGGCGACGTCCGCGTAGTCCTCCAGGACGCCCGCGTGAGCACCCGCGACGCCGTCCAGCGAGGTGCGGAACAGCCGGGCGTGCCAGTCCATGTGGGTACGCACCAGCAGGTCGGCGGCGTCCGTGGCGGCCTGGACCAGGTCCGGGCGGTCGAAGTACGCGCCGGTCTCGGCGAGCGCGGCGACGGCCAGCCCGTTCCAGGCCGCCACGACCTTGTCGTCCCGCCCGGGGCGGGGCCGCTGCTCGCGTGCGGCCAGCAGCCGGTCCCGCACGGAGGCGGTCTTCCCGGCGTCCCACAGCTGTTCGGTGTCGGGCAGCTGCAGCACGGAGGCGCCCTCCTCGAAGGTGCCCTCCTCGGTCACGCCGAAGTGGACCTCCGCCACGGCCGCGTCCGCCTCGCCCAGCACCTCCCGCAGCTGCCGCGGCGTCCACACGTAGTACGCGCCCTCGACGTGCCGGCCGCTCCCGTCGTCGCTGTCGGCGTCGAGCGCCGAGGCGAAGCCGCCCTGGCCCGTGCGCAGTTCGCGGACCATGAAGTCCGCCGTCTCCAGGGCGACGCGCCGGGCGAGCTCCGAGCCCGTGGCCCGCCACAGATGGGCGTAGACCCGGCACAGCAGGGCGTTGTCGTAGAGCATCTTCTCGAAGTGGGGCACCACCCACCCGGCGTCCACCGAATAGCGCGCGAAGCCGCCGCCGAGCTGGTCGTAGATGCCGCCCCGGGCCATGGCCTCGCACGTGGCCGCCGCCATCTCCAGGGCCGCCTCCGAGCCCGTACGGACGTGATGCCGCAGCAGGAACTCCACCGTCATGGACGGCGGGAACTTCGGCGCACCGCCGAAGCCGCCGCGCACCGCGTCGAACTCCCGGGTCAGCGCCAGCAGCGCGGCGTGCACGTCCTCGGGGCCGGGGGGCCGCGTGGTGTCGACCGTCAGCGTCCGGTCGGCCAGCTCGCGCACGATCCGCCCCGCGACGTCGCCCACCTCCTCCCGCCGGTCGCGCCACGCGGCGCGGATGCCCTCCAGCACCTGCCGGAAGCCGGGCATGCCGTGCCGGGGCCCGGGCGGGAAGTAGGTGCCGAAGTAGAAGGGCTCGGCGTCGGGGGTGAGGAAGACCGTCATGGGCCAGCCGCCCTGGCCGGTGGCGGCCTGGACGGCCTCCATGTACACGGCGTCGATGTCCGGCCGCTCCTCGCGGTCGACCTTGACGGAGACGAAGTGCTCGTTGAGGTAGGCGGCGGTCGGCTCGTCCTCGAAGGACTCGTGTGCCATGACATGACACCAGTGACAGCTCGAGTAGCCCACGCTCAGCACCACCGGCACGCCCCGCCGCCGGGCCTCGGCGAAGGCCTCGGGCGACCAGGGCCACCAGTCGACGGGGTTGTCGGCGTGCTGGAGGAGGTAGGGAGACGTCTCGTGCGCCAGGCGGTTGGGCATGGCCCCATCCTTCCCCACGAGGGCGGTCCCGGGGCGATCCGGGCGCCGCCGCCGGTCCGTGTCCGGGGGATCTTCCCCCGTCCCATCCCTTCCCGCTGCACCCGGTGTGCGGCTCCGCCGCATGGCGGAGCTGCGCCCCGGCCCCCGGAGCGCGCTGCGCGCGGCGTCCTCAAGCACCGGACGGGCGGCTGATGCGTCAGCCCCGTCCGGGGCCTTGGGGTTGCCCGGCGGTGGCGGGAAGGGGCAGGGCCGGGGAGAGGATCCCCCGGCGGCGGTCCTCGGAGCGAAGACCGCGAAACCTACGCCGTGGTCCCGCCCGTCTTCCCCGCCGGCTGCTCGCCGGAGGCGTCGGGCGCCTCCTCGAAGTTCACCTTCTTCATGTGCTTGTTCATGCTCTTCATCAACAGCCAGACGGCCCCGCCGATGACGGCGAAGACAATGAAGCCGAGCACACCAGGGGTGACCTTGTTCTGGTCGAGGTCCTTGGCGAGCGGCACCAGGTGGGTGGCGGCGAGGGAAGCGGTCGCGCTCATCATGGGGTCAATTGTTGCGGATGCCCGCGAAGAGGTCGCTCTCGGGGAGGGAAGTGTCGACGAGGGACTTCGCCAGCTCGTACTCCTCGGTGGGCCAGACCTCGCGCTGGAGGTCCAGCGGCACCCGGAACCAGCCGCCGTCCGGGTCGATCTGCGTGGCGTGGGCGATCAAGGCCTTGTCGCGGATCTCGAAGAAGTCCGCGCACGGGACGAACGTGGTCAGCGTGCGGACCCGCCCCATCTCGTTCCAGCGCTCCAGCCACTCGCCGTAGGGGGACTCCATGCCCCGCTCCAGCAGGGCGTCGTGCAGGGCCTGGGTGCGCTGCCGGTTGAAGCCCTGGTTGTAGTAGAGCTTCTGCGGCTGCCAGGGCTCGCCGGCCTCGGGATAGCGCTCGGGGTCGCCCGCGGCGTCGAAGGCCACCATCGAGACCTGGTGGGTCATGATGTGGTCGGGGTGCGGGTAGCCGCCGTTCTCGTCGTACGTGGTGATCACGTGCGGCTTGAACTCGCGGATCAGCTTCACCAGTGCCCCGGCCGCCTCGTCGACGTCCATGAGCGCGAAGCAGCCCTCCGGAAGCGGGGGCAGCGGGTCGCCCTCGGGGAGCCCGGAGTCGACGAAGCCCAGCCACTCCTGCTTGACGCCGAGGATGTCGCGGGCCTCGGCCATCTCCTTGGCGCGGACCTCGTGGATGTGCTCCTCGATATAGGGGTCTCCCTGGAGCTTGGGGTTGAGGATGGAGCCACGCTCACCACCCGTGCAGGTGGCGACCAGCACGTCCACCCCCTCGGACACGTACTTGGCCATCGTGGCCGCGCCCTTGCTCGACTCGTCGTCGGGGTGGGCGTGAACGGCCATCATTCGCAGCTGCTCAGTCAAGGCTCGATCCTCAGTCACTGGTCATGGCCCCTCTTATCGGTCTCCTGGGGCGCCTCCTATAGTGACCGAAGCGGGCGCCGATTCATTCCGCGTCCGCGAACAAGACCCTGCAGGGCCGACCAGGAGGAACGATCATGGCTGCGGAGCGCGGGGCCGCCCTGCCCGAGGGGCGCTACGGCCGCTCGGCGGACGAGCGCGCCGACCGCAAGCTGAAGATCCTCGCCGTGGTGCTGGGAGCGGCGCTGGCGGGATTCGTCGCCTGGGCCGGTGTGCACTACATCACCACGTCGGACGTCAGCGGTCAGCTCGTGCGCTCGAAGACCGTCTCGGACGACACGGTGCAGGCGGTTCTGGAGATCCGTAAGGAGAAGGACGCCACCGGCGTGTGCACGCTGCGCTCGCTGGGCGAGGACGGGGGCGAGGTGGCACGCAAGGACGTGACCTTCGACCGCCGCGAGGGTCACTTCACGGAGCTGGTCACCGTCCGTACGACGGGCCGGGCCTCCGCCACGGAGCTCGAGGGCTGCCGGGCCGCCTCCCGCGGCTGACCCGCCGCCGCAGCCGGAGCGACCGATCCGCCGCTGACCTGCGTTGACGTGATTCTTGTGCGGTTTCTCCCCTTTACTTCTTCCCCCTTTACGGACGTAATTGTTAGGCTCGTGGTTTCGCCCCGCTTTGAAGGTGCACCCTTCTGAGTAGGGCGTTCATTTGTTATCGCGATGTACCCCAAGCATTCCCCAGTACCGACGAGGAGCACCTGTGACCCAGACCAGCGACAACGTCACCTGGCTGACTCAGGAGGCGTACGACCAGCTCAGGGCCGAGCTGGAGTACCTGTCTGGTCCCGCTCGCACCGAGATCGCCGCAAAGATCGCGGCGGCCCGCGAGGAAGGTGACCTGCGAGAGAACGGCGGTTACCACGCGGCCAAGGAGGAGCAGGGCAAGCAGGAGCTCCGCGTCCGCCAGCTCACGCAGCTGCTGGAGGCCGCCAAGGTCGGCGAGGCCCCCGCGGCGGACGGCGCGGTGGCGCCGGGCATGGTCGTCACCATCGCCTTCGACGGCGACCCCGACGACACGCTCGACTTCCTGCTCGCCTCCCGTGAGTACGCCAGCTCGGACATCGAGACGTACTCCCCCCAGTCCCCGCTGGGCAGGGGCGTGAGCGGCAAGAAGATCGGCGAGGACGCCGAGTACGAGCTGCCGAACGGCCGCAAGGCCAAGGTCCGCATCCTGGACGCCAAGCCCTACCAGGCCTGAGGACTGCCGCACCGCGCGTCCTGCGGGAGAGCCCCGGACCCGTACGGGTCCGGGGCTCTCCCGCGTCCGCGTCCGCGTCAGGCCTCCTCCCGCGTCCGCGTCAGGCCTCCTCCCGCCTCAGGCCGTCGCCGAGCGGTACTTGCGCACCGCCAGTGACCGGAAGCCCACGATGATCACCACCGACCAGATCAGCGACGCCCACACCGGGTGCTGCATCGGCCACGCGGCCGGCACGGGATAGCCCTCGGGAAAATTGCCGAAGAGCTGCCGCGCCGCCTGGACGGTGGCACTGAAGGGGTTCCACTCCGCGATGTTGCGCAGCACCACCGGCATGTTGTCGGAGGGCACGAAGGCGTTGGAGATGAAGGTCAGCGGGAAGAGCCAGATGAGGCCGCCCGACGTCGCCGCCTCCGGGGTGCGCACCGACAGCCCGATCAGGGCGCCGATCCACGAGAAGGCGTAGCCGAGCAGGAGCAGCAGGGCGAAGCCCGCCAGTGCCCGCCAGATGCCGTTGTGGATGCGCCAGCCGACGATCACCGCGACGACTGCGAGGACCACGAGGGTGAGTGCGGTCTGGACGAGATCGGCGAGCGTACGGCCGGTGAGGACGGCCCCGCGTGCCATGGGCAGGGAACGGAAGCGGTCGATCAGGCCCTTGTGCATGTCGTCGGCGATGCCCGCGCCCGCGCCGGCCGTGGCGAAGGTGACGGTCTGCGCGAAGATGCCCGCCATCAGGAACTGCCGGTAGATGTCCGGGTCGGTGCTGCCGCCCACGGCGATCGAGCCGCCGAAGACGTAGCTGAACAGCACCACGAACATGATCGGCTGGATCAGCCCGAAGATCACCACTTCGGGGATGCGGATCATGCGGATCAGATTGCGCTGGGCGACGACCAGGGAGTCACGGACGGACTGGACCGCGCCGCCGCGCCCCTTGGGGACCGGTCGCCGGGAGAGGATGCCCTGGGCCGCGCTCATGGGGTGGCCCCTTCCTGCTCGCGGCTCTCGTCGCGGGCCTCGGCGACGTGCCCGGTGAGGGAGATGAAGACGTCGTCCAGCGTCGGGCGGCGCAGGCCGATGTCGTCGATCTCGATGCCACGGGTGTCCAGTTCGCGGATGACCTCGGCGAGCAGCTTGGCGCCGCCGGAGACCGGGACGATGACCTTGCGGGTGTGCTCCTCGACGGTGGACCCGCCCTTGCCGAAGGCACGCATGACTTCGAGCGCCGGGGCGATGTGCTCGCGTTCGTGCACGACGAGCTCGACGCGCTCCCCTCCGGTGCGCGCCTTGAGCTGGTCGGAGGTGCCCCGGGCGATGACCCTGCCGTGGTCGATCACGCAGATGTCGTGCGCGAGGTGGTCGGCCTCCTCCAGGTACTGGGTGGTGAGCAGCAGGGTCGTGCCGCCGGCGACGAGTTCCTGGATGACCTCCCACAACTGCTGGCGGTTGCGCGGGTCCAGGCCCGTGGTCGGCTCGTCCATGAACATCACGGGCGGGCTGACGACGAGGGCGGCGGCGAGGTCGAGGCGGCGGCGCATGCCGCCGGAGTACGTCCGGGCGGACCGGTCGGCGGCATCGGCGAGGTTGAAGCGCTCCAGCAGCTCCCCGGCCCTGGCCTTCGCGTCGCGCGCGCTCATCTGGTAGAGCCGGCCGACCATCCGCAGGTTCTCACGCCCCGTCAGATATTCATCGACGGCGGCGAACTGGCCGGACAGGCCGATGGAGTGGCGGACCTCGTTGGGTTTCTTCAGGACGTCGATGCCCGCGACCACGGCCTTGCCGCGGTCGGGCTTGATGAGGGTGGTGAGGACGCGCACGGCGGTGGTCTTGCCCGCGCCATTGGGGCCGAGCAGTCCTAGAACGGTTCCTTCCGGGACGTCGAGATCGACGCCGTCCAGAGCCGTGACGTCGCCGAAGGTCTTGACCAGGCCTTCGGCGTATATCGCGCCTGGCATGGAGGTTCTCCCCGTTTTAAAGGTGACGTAATACACGATTTTACGTTCACCGGGCCCATCCCGCCCCGTGAATGAATCGACCAGGAAACGTACGGGGAAAATCGTCGGCCGGCGCAGTCGAAATCCGGTGGATTCGCCCCTCACCATTCACCGGATGTCAGGACATCACCAGGTAACCGGCCTCCCGCAGCGCCGCGTCCACCCGCGCGCAGTGCTCCGGCCCCGCCGTCTCCAGGTGCAGCTCCACCTCGGCCTCTGCCAGGCCCAGCCGCGGGTCGGTCCGCACATGGGCGATGTCCACGACGTTGGCGTCGGCGGCGGACAGCACCCCGAGCAGCGCCGCCAGCACGCCCGGACGGTCCGTCAGCAGCAGCCGCAGCGAAAGGTACCGGCCCGCCGCCGCCATGCCGTGCCGCAGCACGCGCTGCATCAGCAGCGGGTCGACGTTGCCGCCGGACAGGACGGCCACGACCGGCCCGTCGAACGAGCCGGGGCCGGCCAGCAGCGCCGCCACCGGGCCCGCCCCGGCCGGCTCCACCACCAGCTTCGCCCGCTCCAGGCACACCAGCAGCGCTGCCGCCAGCTGGTCCTCGGTGACGGTACGGACCTCGTCGACGAGCTCCTCGACGATCCCGAACGGCACCTCACCCGGCCGCCCCACCCTGATGCCGTCCGCCATCGTCACCGGCGCCGCCACCGACACCGGGTGCCCGGCGGCCAGCGACGGCGGATACGCGGCGGCGCCGGCCGCCTGCACGCCCACGATCCGCGCCTCGGGCCGCAGCGCCTTGACCGCCACCGCGATCCCCGCCACCAGCCCGCCCCCGCCGACGGCCGCCACGACGGTACCCACCTCGGGGCACTGCTCCAGGATCTCCAGGCCCACGGTGCCCTGCCCCGCGACGACGTCCGGGTGGTCGAAGGGATGGATGAAGACGGCGCCGGTCCGCTCGGCATGAGCGCACGCGGCCCGCAGCGCCTCGTCCACCACCTGCCCCGTCAAGTGGACTTCGGCGCCGTAGCCGCGCGTGGCGGCCACCTTCGGCAGCGGTACGCCCTGCGGCATGAACACCGTCGAGCGCACACCCAGCAGCGAGGCCGCCAGCGCGACTCCCTGCGCGTGGTTGCCGGAGCTCGCCGCGACGACCCCCGCCGCCCGCTCCTCCGGTGACAGGCCCGCGATCCGCACGTACGCGCCCCGCAGCTTGAAGGACCCGGTCCGCTGCAGGTTCTCGCACTTGAGGTGGACCGGCACACCGGCCAGCCCCGACAGATGGCGGCTGCTCTCCAGGGCGGTGGTCACGGAGACCCCCGACAGCGTCTCGCGCGCGCGACGCACGTCATCGAGGGACACGGCACGTGCTGCCATGGGGCAAGTATCCTGCGCCGCACCCCGGACCGCGCCCGCAGCTGCCCGCCCGCCACCGCTCTCACCAGCGCTTTTTCCCGCACCGCCCGGGGGTCCCGCACGCACCGCATACATACATACCGACCGGTTTGCGAAGCATTGGTACGAGCACGCGCCGGGCCGCGTACTCTGTCCCCCATTCTGAGCAGTTCACAGTCCGTTCCCTGCCCGCCGTACGAAGTGAGCCCCAGGCCATGCCCACCCATCAGGACATGACGACCGACCTCGCCCCCGGTGTCCTCGACGCCCTCCAGCACCAGGTGGCCGTCTTCGCCCGCCGTGCCGAGCAGACCCGGCTCGGTGGCGTGGGGCGGGTCCACAACTCCATGGACCGCGCCGCCTACCTGCTGCTCAACCGCCTCGACCAGGAAGGCCCGATGGGCGTCAAGGCGCTCGCCGCGGGCATGGGAATCGACTCCTCGACCGTCACCCGCCAGGTGGCGCCGCTGGTCGACACCGGCCTGGTCAAGCGCACGTCGCACCCGGAGGACGGCCGCGCCGTCGTCCTGCAGCTCTCGCCGCGCGGCAAGGCCCGCCTGGAGGAGGTGCGCGCCTCACGGCGCGAGCTGATGGCACTGGTGACGGAGGGCTGGACGGAGGACGAGCGCGACTCCTTCTGCAGCCTGCTCACCCGCTTCAACGGGGCCCTCTCCGACATCCACTTCACGCAGCCCGGCCAGGTGCCGCCCGCTTCCTGAGGGGGACGGCGGGTGCCGGTGCGGGGCGGCTACGGGGGCCACGGCCGCGGGGGCCCCGGCCGCGCGGGGCTGCGGACGCGCGGGGCTGCGGACGGCCGGTGAGTGCCGCCGCGGGATCCGGTGAAACGGTCCCGCAGCGGCGTACGGGGCAAGGTCCGGCCGCCGCCGGGAGCCGGGCGTACGGCCCGAGGGCCGGAGTACACGCCCCAGCGGGACGGAGTGCACGCCCGAGGGCCGGTGAACGCCGCAGCGGGATCCGATGAAACGGTCCCGCAGCGGCGTACGGGGCAAGGTCCGGCCGCCGCCGGGAGCCGGGCGTACGGCCCGAGGGCCGGAGTACACGCCCCGGCAGGGCCGAGTGCACGCCCCAGGGCCGGGACGTGTCCCGGGGCCCCAGGGCCGGGACGTGTCCCGGGGCGGGGTGACTAGCCCAGGGCCTGCTTGAGGTCGGCCAGCAGGTCGTCCGCCGACTCGATGCCGACCGAGGCCCGCACCAGGTCCGCCGGGACCTCCAGCGCGGAGCCCGCCACCGAGGCGTGCGTCATGCGGCCCGGGTGCTCGATCAGCGACTCGACACCGCCCAGGGACTCGCCGAGCGTGAACAGCTCCGCGCGGTTGCAGACCTCGACCGCCGCCTCCTCGCCGCCCGCGACGCGGAAGGACACCATGCCGCCGAAGGCGCGCATCTGCTTGGCCGCGACCTCGTGCAGCGGGTGCTCGGGCAGGCCCGGGTAGTAGACGTGCGTGACCTTCGGGTGCGAGACCAGCATCTCCACCACGCGCTCGGCGTTGGCGGTGTGGCGGTCCATGCGCACCGCGAGGGTCTTGATGCCGCGCAGCGTCAGCCAGGAGTCGAAGGGACCGGCGACGGCGCCCATCGCGTTCTGGTGGTAGGCCAGTTCCTCGCCGAGGCCGGCGTCGGCCGTGATCAGCGCACCGCCGACGACGTCGGAGTGGCCGCCCATGTACTTGGTGGTGGAGTGGACGACGACGTCCGCGCCCAGCGACAGCGGCTGCTGCAGGTAGGGGCTGGCGAAGGTGTTGTCCACCACCAGCTTCGCGCCGGCCTCACGGGCGACGCCCGCGACGGCGGCGATGTCGGTGATGCCGAGCAGCGGGTTGGAGGGGGTCTCCACCCAGACGACCTTGGTCTCGGGGCGGATGGCGGCGCGCACCGCGTCCGGGTCGGAGGTGTCGGCGACCGACCACTCCACGCCCCAGCGGCCGACGACCTTGGCGAAGAGGCGGAACGTGCCGCCGTAGGCGTCGTTCGGGATCACCACGTGGTCACCGGGGGCCAGCAGCGAACGGAGCAGGCAGTCCTCGGCCGCCAGGCCCGAGGCGAAGGCCAGACCGCGGACGCCGCCCTCGAGGGCCGCCAGGTTCTCTTCCAGGGCGGTACGGGTGGGGTTGGCGCTACGGCTGTACTCGTAGCCGCCGCGCAGGCCGCCGACGCCGTCCTGCTTGTAGGTGGAGACTTGGTAGATGGGCGGCACGACGGCCCCGGTCAGTGGGTCCGCCTCCTGGCCGGCATGGATGGCGAGGGTCTCGAAGCTGTGCTGGTCGCTCATTTCTCCGAGGGTAGTGCCCGTACCCCTGAACGCTCCTGTTCACTTGTAACCGGCAGATGAACGATCCGCCGCTTTGTCGCGTTGTACCGTCGTCGATCCTCTTACTCAGCTATGGGACACCTCATGGAGTTTCTGTTCATCCTGCTCGCCATCGTCGTGATCTGCGGCGTCGTGGTGATGCCCGCGCTGCGCCGCCGCCGCGCCGGCCAGGACGCCCTGCGAGGTGCCGGGGCGGCCGCCGACCCGGTCGGTGCCCACGGCTTCGTACCGTCCGGCGAGCTCGACGTACGGCTCCCCGGCCCCGACCCGGAGCTGCTGGCCGCCGTCGAGGAGGCGTGGCGCACCCAGGACTGGAAGCCGGCCGCCGAGCTGCTGGCCCGTACGCCGGCCTCCGGGGCGGCGGAGCTGCGCTGGCAGCGCGTGCAGACCCTCGCCGGGTCGGCGGTGCGCGAGCTGGCCGAGGCGCCGGGTACGGGCGGGATGTGGCTGCGGCACTGGCGCGTGGTGGCCCCCAAGGACCCGGGCGGCGCGGCGGTGCAGGCCGAGTTCCTGGTCCAGCAGGCGCTGCGCGACCCGTCCTCGCAGGACTTCCGGATGATCCTGGAGGAGGCCCGCACGGTCTGTGCCGAGGCGGCCCTGCTGGCGCCGGGCGACCCGGTGCCGTACATCATCGAGCTGGGCGTCGCCCGGGGCCTGGGCGCGAGCGAGGCGGAGTTCCAGTCCGTGTGGGAGACGGTCGTCGCCCGCGCCCCGCAGCACATGGGGGCGCACCTGGCCGCGCTGCGGTACTGGAGCGCGAAGTGGCACGGCTCGCAGGAGCAGGCGGAGGCCTTCGCCCGGCGGGCGGCCGCGGGTGCGGCCCAGGGCAGTCTGCTGCCCGCGCTGCCCCTGTTCGCCGTCCACGACCACCTGCCCGACGTGCAGCTGGTGCGCGGCCTGTTCCAGAGCGTGGTGATCAGGCAGGCCATCGAGGCGGCGCAGTTCGCCGTGGCCCACGCCCCGCAGGACCACCCCGTGCTGCCGCACGTGCGCCACCTGCTGGTGTGGTTCCTGGTGCGCGCCGAGCGCCACGGCGAGGCCCTGGAGCAGCTGCGCAAGGTCGACGGCCACATCGGCGCGGTGCCGTGGACGTACGAGCACGACCCGGTGGCGGCGTACACCGCGTACCGGGCGATGGCCGTGGCCGGCTGGGAGTCCCGCCGGAATTCCGCGTAGCGGATGACGGTTGCACTGGTGGACGCCGCCCCACCTGCCCTCCTGGAGCCGTGATGCTGTTCGGACGCCGAGAGAACGCCCTGCCGACCCCCGAGGAAGCACTGAAGGGCCGCCCCGAACCGGAATTCCCCCTCGCCGGGCGCCACACCGTCCTCGGCACCCCGCTGGCGGCCCCCTACCCCGAGGGCCTGTCCGTGGCCGACTTCGGCCTGGGCTGCTTCTGGGGCGCGGAGCGCAAGTTCTGGCAGGCCCCGGGCGTGTGGACCACCCTCGTCGGCTACCAGGGCGGCCACACCCCGCACCCCACCTACGACGAGGTCTGCAGCGGCCTCACCGGCCACACGGAGGCGGTCCGCGTCGTCTTCGACCCGGCGCGCACGTCGTACGAGGCCCTGCTCAAGCTCTTCTGGGAGTCCCACGACCCCACCCAGGGCTTCCGCCAGGGCAACGACCGCGGCACCCAGTACCGCTCCGCGATCCACACCCACTCCCCCGCCCAGCACACCGCGGCCGAGTTCTCCCGCGACGCCTACCAGTCCGTCCTCCACGCCTCCGGCTACGGCCCCATCACCACGGAAATCCTCCCGGCGGGCCCCTTCTACTACGCGGAGGCTGATCACCAGCAGTACTTGGACAAGAACCCTGCCGGCTACTGCGGGATCGGGGGGACGGGGGTTTCATGCCCGATCGGTGTGGCGAAGGCGGATGGCTGAGCCTCTACCCGAACACTGACCCGGTGAGCAGTGCTCTGCGCGCCCAGATCCCGTACACCCTGGTGGCGGGTGGATGCGACTACGGCTGCGCGACACTCGGTCCGACCGTGGACCGATCAGCGGTCGCCGCCGCCCCGGCAGATCGGCTCCGCCGCGCCTTCGACGCGGTGCTCCAGCACGTGGAAGCGTCAGCCGGCCGGACCGTGACGCTCGACGAGGAGTACTTCTGGTCCGTTCCGGGCGATGAGCTCTACGACGTCCTCAACGAGCCGGAGACACTCACGATCGGGCAGCTCTCGGAGTCATGGCAGCACCTTGAGGACTTGCTCGCTCACCAGGACCGGGCCCTGGGCTACCACCTTGTGTGGCTTGCCGACGTCATCCGGGCGATCGGCCGGAACACCCCCGGCTGAGGACTGCCCAGCAGGCCTGTCGCCGGACCTACCGGACAGGCTCTGAGCCTGTCGTTCAAGGGGCTGCCGCGGAGTGACGGGGCTGCGGGCGGGGTTACGCGCGCGTGTAGGTTCTCCCCTGGGGAAGACGATCACACGGGGGGAAGCGATGGACACGTCGGCTGCGCACGCCCGGGGGCACGAGCGCCTGCACGATCAGACCCGTGCCCGACTGGCGGCGGCGGTGGGCTCCGACACCGCCGAACTCGGCCGCACCGCTGGGGAGGCCGCCCACCGACTGCACGAAAGCGGGCAGGAGCCCGACTTCGAGGTCCGGTCCGCGGACTTCGCGACCGACCCGTTCTTCGTCTGCGCCGACCGCTACTGGCGCCAACGCTTCACCGACAGTCCGTCCTCGGCTACCGCCTTGGCCTGCGCACGCTGGATCGCCACACACACGACGGCCGGATGCCGCTCCGCCGTCCGCGAGCAGTGGGCCCTGGGCAACGGCTTCATCAACCGGTCCCATCTGGAGACCCACGAGCAGCTCGACGAGGCGGCCCGAGCGGTCATGGGCACCCCCGAGGCCGCCGACCTGGCCCTGACGGTACTGCTCTACAACGCGGGAAAGCTTCGCGCGAACTTCGCCTTCGACGACCTGAACGTCGTCCTCACCGCCTCTGCCCTCGCCACGGCGGCCGGCCCCCACCGCAACGAGGCCGTGGTCCTGGCGCTGCGCTCCTTCGCGGCGTTCGGCAGCCGCTCCCTGACCGCCGAGCACGCCCGTGACCTACTCGACCGGGCCTGGGCGGCACCGGGTCGTTCACGGCATGTGGTGGACGTGTGCCTGAACGGGCTGGCGGTCTCCGTGCCCTTCGACGGCCGGGGCGAACTCCTGCGCCGCCTGTCCCAGGAGGCAGTGGACACCGACCCCAAAAACCACATGTTCCGCTTTCGCCTGGCCACCGCCCACCACCTGTGCGCCGATCACGACGAGGCCCTGGTCCACCTCGACGCCGCTCTGGCCTTGCTCGCCCAATCAGGGGCCTTCAGTCGCGAACTGCTCCTGGAGCAGTACCTCGTCAAGCGGGACGCCATCCAGGAGGCCCGGTTGCGGGCCGTGCGTGAGGCGGAGCATGAGGCCCGTTGGCAGCGCCAGGACGCCGCCAACGCCGACCTTGAGCGCGCCATGCACCGCTCCTCCGTACGGGCTGTCGAGCTTGTCGCGGTGTTCACCTCGGCGATCGCCTTCGCGGTCGGCTCTCTCCAGGTCACCCTCAGCGGCACGCTGAAGCTGCGGGAGCGGCTGTGGCTGCTGACTGCCCTGGGCGCGGGGCTGGCGATCTTCGCCCTGCTCATCGTCGGCGGCACCTGGCTGATCACCCGCAGCCGCTCCCGCCGCTGACCGTCCACGCCCTCCCGCTCAGCGACGAGCCGATCGACTCCGACCAGGCGCAAGACGCTGAGGCCGGCAGTGCGTCTGGCCAACCCGTTGATCCAACTGTCGATATCCGGCCTGAGCCCGACGCCCTGACCGCCCGGCGCGTGGGGCGTCACGCCGGGCCGACGTCCAGCTGTACGCCGCCTGCGGCATGGTTGACAGGTGCGGGCAGCAGACAGTCCGCCGCCGGCACCCGGGTGGCCAGTGTCGCGACGGTGCGTCGCGCGGTCCGGCCCTTGCCGCGGCCTTCGGTCACGGTGCCGTTGAGAATGACGAGGGTGACCGTGCTGAGGCGGACGACGGTCGAACTCGTGTAGTCGATGACCGACCTCCGGCCGTCCGCGTAGCGGATCTTCTCCCGTCCGGTGGGGCTGTTCACCGCGACGCAGGACGCGTTCGCCGATCCCACGAAATGCCCGGTGGCCGGGATGGTCCGGCCGGGCCCGCCGGAGCAGGTGTACCGGGCGTCGGCTTCGAGTCGGGTAGGCCTCGGCAGCAGCCCGAGGCCCGGAGTGCTGGAGCCGTTCTCCTTCCCGGTGCAGACGAACGCCGTCCCGCTGTTGCCTCCGGCGGCGGACGCCGGGGACGAAGCCAGGAACGAGCCGGTCAGAGCCGGGGAACACAACGCCACGCTGAGACCGCGTCTTGCGAGCATCCACATCTCCCCGGGGAAGCCACAGCCTGCCCTGGCTCATCCAGAGCAGCCTGTGGCTCTGTGACTACCCCGGGAGAACACCGAGACCACTGGGTCGCACCCGGCTCCGGCAGTGCGGTCACCTCGCACGCCCTGCGGCATGCACGCCCCGGCGCGCACGGACGGCGTTCACCCATCTGCGTTGCACGCACCGGGACCGGGCCGGCGACGGTAAGCGGCGGGGAGGGAAGGGTGGTTCAGTCTCCGGCGATGAGGCCGGTGATGAACTTGCGGCAGCGGCCTTCGGTGACGGGCGTGATGCCGTGGATGAGCTGGGCGCCGTAGACGATGGCGGTGCCCGTGCCGGCGGGCGTGGTCCAGGGGGTGCCACGGACCTCGTGGATCCAGTCGGTCTCCGGGTCCTGCCGGGAGATCTTGTCGTGGGGGGGCGATGCGGGTGAAGCGCATGCCGTCGGCGTAGCCGGGTGTCGTTCCTTCGCTGAAGCGGGGGTCCCACAGGTCAGTGCTGGAGGTGGTCTCGAAGAAGAACTGACCGCCGGCTTCCGCGTCCTGGATGGTGACGCCGATACGGGCGACGTGACGGGGGGCGGTGAGCGGGTCGGCGCCGATGCCGTCGAGGTGGTGCACGGCGCCTTCACCGGCGTCGAACTGGATGAGCTGCCAGGGGGAGCAGCCCATGGCGGAGGGGAAGGTACGGCGGATTTCCGGCAGATGGTGCAGGGTCGCTGCCTGGAGGGCGTCTTGGACCTCGTCGGGTAGGACGACCAGTTCTTCGCCGACGTAGGCGGGTTTCCAACCGGTCCTCTGGATGAAGCTGTCCATCGCCCGGGACAGGCGGGCGACTTCCTCGTTCGTCAGGAACTCGTCCACGGTGTCGACGGCGAGCGTCTCTGTCAGCGTGATCACGACTGGTGCCTCCCTGGGTCACACGGTGATCGGGAACGGCGCTCTGCGGGGGCTCGCTGCGGGCATCGTCGTACCAGGACCCCGATCGGGCAAGCACCGGTCGGCGAAGCCGACGCAGGCCTGTCCGACGGGGCCCCGGGCAATGAAAAAGCCTCGGAGCACGTGACTCCGAGGCGAGGTATCACTCGCACAACTCATCAAAAGAGATGCTTCACAAGGTCGTATCCCCGGCTCATCCACGTCTCACCCGTCGGATGGATGCTCTTGTCGATCCCACCCACCGTGTTCAGCAGGGTCAGCACGCCCCAGATCCAGATCAGTGGTTTCTTCCAGAAGCGGGACTTCTCGGGTGGAGCCGGATCGCCGGCCTGAACTACGGCCGGTGGTTGATGCGTTACGTTTTCATCGGGAGTACTCCTTTCGCCGGTCTCCTCGGGAACATCCGAGTGAGAGGCGGTCCGGTCCGGCTCGTCGACATGGCCATCCTTGGATCCGTTCCCCTTCATTTCTCTGCCCCTTCCCGGCTCGGACACCGTGTCCGGCCTGGGGCCGCCACGCGCACTCGTGGAGACTCCGAGCCGGACACGACGCGAAGGTCGGTCGGGGCCACTGGTGGATGGGGAACAGGATGCCCGCTGCCGCCGGGGGACACACTCGTCCTTGAGGATGATGTCGTCGGCCCAGGAGCCGGGCCCCGCGACGACCACCGGCCGCCGGGGGGTCCCGCCGCCTCCTCGGTTCCGCCTGAGATCATCTGGCGGTGACAGTCGGCACCACCACCCCCGCCCCCTCGTTCACCGGCGACTTCGAGGCCCATGTGACCGTCCGTGCCACCGCTCCGGACGAGGTGTCCGCGATCGAACGGTATGCGGCCGCACGCAGTGTGAAGTTCGCCCACATCGTGCTGAACCGCGGCCGCACGCCCAGCCAGCCGATGCTCACCCTGCGGTCGTCCGGGGCGCTGCCCGCCGTGCGGGAGGCGGTCGCGGGTGTCGTGCGAGGGGTGCGGGACGCGGGGTTCGCGGTGGTGCGGGTGAAGATCGAGGCCGCGCCCTGGGCGGAAGGGGTGCCGGAGAGCGACGAGGCGGCGGTGGCCCTCGGGGCGGGGTATTACTTCGAGCACCACATCAAGCTGCTGCTCCCATCGGGCGCGGACGTCGCCGCGCTCGCCCGGCTCGCCACCGGCCACAGCGCGCACCTGTCCCGCAATGCCCGCCGCGTACGCGCCGACGGCCGCGCCGAGCGGTTCGTGACGCAGCGGTGCCATGCGGTGGGCCGCCGGACGGCGGGGGCGCGGCTGGACGCGCTGGTGGCGGCGGTAAGGGCGGACGGGTATGACATGGCCTCCGTCGAGCGGGAGTTCGTCGTGCACGACAGCGACGAGTCGCTCGATGCGGGCTGGATCGTCGAGGAGGGTACGGGCCTATGACGGCGACACCGTGGGAGCGGTTCTGCTACGGGCCATGGGACGACACGGTCGTCGTCCCGCAGTTGCCGCCGGACGAGGCGACGCGGGCGGAGCAGGACCTGCCGGCGACCCTGCGGCCGGTGCCCGGCGAGGGGGTGCTGCAGCGCCCGGCGTACGACCCGGCGGTCAACCACCGCAGGCTCGGCATGCGGCTGAGCGAGCCGCAGTTCGCCGAGGTGAGCACGGGCGAGGCGTGGTTCGCGTCGCGGCGTCACGCCCTGGACCACGCCCTCGCGGCCGTCGCGGGCTCCGAGTGGGCCGGGCACCTGGTGCTGCGGGGCAGCGTGCTGCTGAAGGCGTGGTTCGGGGAGTCGGCCCGCGAGCCCGGCGACCTGGACTTCGTGGTCGTACCGGACACCTGGCGGATCGAGGACGACCGTACGGAGGCGATGCTCGACGGCATCGCGCGCGCGGCCGAGGCGCTCGGAGCTGTCGCTCGCGTGGAAGATCCTCTGGCTGGTGACGGACCATCGCCCCGAGGCCAAGGACCTCTACGACGCGGTGCTCCTGGCGGAGAGCGCCCCGCTCCCCCACGAGCTGCTGCGGCGCGTCCTGGCGGCGGAGGGCGAGCACCCGGACCTCGGCTGCATCCTCTCCGAGGCCGCCGAGGCCGACTTCACGCCCGCCGCCCGGGCCCCGCCGGGCCCGGCCCCGCACCGGTGTCCCCGGCCCCGCGTCACCCGCGCCTGCCGCCCGCGATCCGGGCCGCGTCCGCGGCCTCCGTGCCTCGCGCCCAGCCCTCGGCGTCGCGTCCCTTGAGCCGGTGCGAGGTCGTCTCGGGGAACATGCGCCCGGCCGTCTCGCCGACCGCCACGTCGCGCGCGGCCAGCACCGGCAGTACCTCCGGCCGGGACTCCTCCGCCGCCACGTCCTGCACCGCCGCGGACAGCCGGTCGTTGATGCGGCCCGCGTAGGCGATCAGGAAGGACTCCCGGAAGTCGCGCGTACGGCGCGAGCGGCCGCGGGCGTGGTGGTCGTCGGCGGCGCGGTGCATGGCCGTGGTGGCCTGCACCAGCAGGGAGGTGTACAGCAGTTCCACGAGCTCCAGATCCGCGTCGAAGCCGATGACGGTGGAGAAGCCGTACTCCCCGGACCAGACCGCCTGGCAGTGGTTGGCCGCGGCCACCGCGTCCAGGAGCAGTGCCTTCGCCGATTCGTACGGGCCCTCGACGCCGATCCGGCAGGCGCCCGGCCCCTCGGCGGGCCCGGCCGAGCCCGCGGCCAGCAGCGCCTCGTCGATGGAGTGCCGCGCCATGAGCTCCTGTGCCTTCGCCGAGAGCGCCTCCGCCTCCTCCGCGAACTGCGTCGACTCCGCCTTCGCCAGCAGCGCGCGGATCCGCCCGAGCATGCGGGGCGGGGCGGCCGCGGTCCGCGCACCGCCGTGGGCGGTGCCCGGCAGCGGCCCGGCGCCGCCGATCCTCGGCAGCCGGTCCAGCAGCCGCAGCGCGCCGAGGGCACATGCGGCCGTCTCGAAGCGGCTCAGCCGCTCCCGCCGCGCGAACCCGTCCAGGAACGCCCTGTCGCCCCCGCTCTCCTCCTCCCACCACCAGGCCTGCGCGTCCAGCTCCGCCAGCTGCGCCGCCCACCGCGCACCGAGCGTGTCCGGGGCGTACCGCCGCGCCTCGGCGGCGATCACGTCGACGGTGAACCGCGTCTCGGCCGGCGTCAGCTCCCGCCGGGCCAGCCGGGCGACGTCCGCGGGCTGCCAGCCGTACTCCCAGCAGCGCCGTACGGTCGCCGAGGCGATCCGCAGGACCGCGCCGCTGATGGCGTCCCAGCCGGCGGGGGCGGCGGCGAGGGCGGACGCGGCGGCGTAGACCGCGTCGTCGAGCGCGTCCCCGCTCACCGCTCGCAGGCCGCGCAGGGCGGCCTCGACGGTCTCCAGCGGTGGCTCGGGCGGCACGGGCGTCTGCACGGTGGTGGTCCTTCGCGGCGGGGGGCGCCCCGGTGCGGGGCGGACCCCGATTCTGCCGCACCGCGCGCCCGCGCTGACCTGCGCTCCTTACCGGAGCGGCCGGCATCTTGCACAGGATTCCGGGTGACCGCGTCGGACTGCTGAAGGATCACCTCTCCCGGCAACCGGGGCGGGTACCGTTGCCAGGACCGACCCGCCCTCGACGGAGGTCCCTGTGAGTGCGCAGCCCGATGGCCCCTACGGACCGTTGATCCCGATGCCGGAGCTCACCCCCGACGCCCTGCGGACCGCCGTGGCCCGGATCGCCCCGAGCAGGATCCCGGCCCTCACACAGCATCTGTTCGAGGCGACGACGAACGCACAGCAGACCCAGAGCCTCGCTCCGCTGCGGGCCTTCGTCCACTCATGGGCTGTTTTCGTCGCTGTCGAGCGCCATCCCGAACGTGCTGCCCGTCTACGGGAACTGGAACGCATCGTGGATGCGGGCACAGAGGATCCGACGGAGGCCATGACCGAGATCCGGCGCATCCGGGAGGCCGCGGAGACAGAGGCCGGGCTGTGACCGACTGGACATGGGACTACGACCCGAGCGAAGAGTATGTCGCGGGGAAGCTGCCACCCGGCGTTGTGGCCGAGGTGGAACGGCTGGCGACCGAACTCTCCGCCCTCGGGAACGGATCGGCGAAGGTCGGCAGGCCTGTTGACCGGGAAGGCGGGCTCAGGGAGTTCGACATCCTCAGCGGACGTGGCTTCATCAGCTTCCTTGCCGTACCCCGCCAACGCTGCGTCCACATCTGCAACGTCACCTGGTACGGCTGACACCTTCGCTGCTCTGCGACGTTCTGCGGCAAAGCACCTGGGCCCCGGCGGATGCATCCGCCGGGGCCCAGGACTACTCACCCAAGGATCACGCGCCGGTCGCGCTCCCCGCGACCCACTTCGCCCAGTCCATGTTCCAGCCGTTGAGGCCGTTCTCCGGCGAGATCGTCTTGTCGTCGGAGTTCTTGACCTCGACGATGTCGCCGACCATCGAGTTGGAGAAGAACCAGGCACCCGAGGTGTTCGGGTCGTTCGCGCCCTGCTTGTCCTCCAGGCCGACGCAGCCGTGGCTGGTGTTGGCGACGCCGAAGACGCCGCTGCCCCAGTAGTTGCCGTGGATGAACGTGCCCGACGTGGACAGGCGCATCGCGTGCGGCACGTCCTTGATGTCGTACTCGCCCTTGCCGTCGGCCTTGGAGAAGCCCACGGTGGAGCCGTCCATCCGGGTCTCCACGAACTTCTCGGAGATGACCATCTTGCCGTTGTACGTGGGGTTGGACGGGCTGCCGGCCGAGATCGGGATGGTCTTGATGGTCTGGCCGTCGCGCACGACCGTCATCTTGTGCGTCTTGGCGTCGACCGTCGAGACCTGGGCGTGACCGATCTTGAACTTGATCGTCTTCTTCTGGACGCCCTTGACGTTCGGGGCGCCCTCGACGCCGTCGAGGTCCATCTTCAGCGTGACGTCCGAGCCGGCCTTCCAGTACTCCTGCGGACGGAAGTCCAGGCGCTGGGAGCTGAACCAGTGACCGACGACCTTCTGGCCGCTACTGGAGGTGACCTCCAGGTGGGACTGGACGGCCTTGCGGTCCTTGATGGGCTTGTCGAAGGTGACGGACACGGGCATGCCCGCACCCACGGTCGAGCCGTCCTCCGGCGTGAAGGAGCCGATGAAGCTGTTGTCGGGCGAAACGGTGGAGAAGGCGGAGTTCTCGGTGGCCTTGCGGCCCTTGTCGTCCTTGGCCTCGGCGATGACCTTGTACTTGGTCGAACGCTCAAGCTGCTTGTTCGGCTTCCAGGTCTTCTTGTCCGAAGATATTGAACCCTCGACCGGAGTGCCCTTGTCCGTCGTCATCTTGACGCTCACGAGCTCGCCGTCACCGACCGTGACCTGAACGGCGTCCGTCGTGATGCCGGCGTTAGCGGTGCCACCCTTAGGCGTGATCTTGATCTGCGCCTTGGAGGCATCCTTGGCGGCCGCGGCGTCGACCTGGCCCTGCGACTTGCCCTTGCCGTCGTCACCGCCCTTGGCGTCGTCACCGTCGCCGCCGCACGCCGCCAGAGTCAGCACACCGCCGAGCACAGCGGCCGCGGCCGCCAGGCCCTTGCGGCGCTTGCTGTACGTCATCACACGCTTCTCCATTGCTCCTGGACCCCGGAATCCCCGAGCCGATCATGGGGCTCGTAGGGTTACACGCATCCCGGCTACTACTTAAAACAACGCCCGTACCCTTTCTCCCGTTCCACACTTGGGGAAATTGTGGGGAAGGCCACGCCAGTGAAGACCCTCGGGCGGCGGACGCCGCAACCGGGGTCTTGAACAAGGCCGGAAGCCCTGCCGGGCAGGCGGGGAGCACTCGCGCCTTCCCCACGGGCCATCCGTATCACTAACATCGTGTCAGTCGGGACGCCCGGAGCTCCACGACCCCCAATCTCCATCGCCCCAAGGGGGATTCATCCCGTGACCGCACGCCGCCCGCTGCTGACCGCCGTCGCCGCCGGCACGCTGTTGTGTGCGATGTGGTTCGTACCGAGCGCCAACGCCTCCGCCGAGCGGCCGCCCCCCGTCGGCACCACCGCCCAGCGGGCCCCTGCGCCGGCAGCGGAACCGCCCACCGCCGCCACCGCCGCCAGGGCCGCCACCGCGCCGCAGGCCCTGGCGGCCACCGGCGGCGTCGACACCACCCCGTACCTCTTCGGCGGCGTGGCATTCGTCGCCGCGGGCGGCGCGCTGGTGACGACCGCTGCGCGCAAGTCGCCCACAGCGGCCGGGTAAACCGCAGGTCAGCCGAGCGGGCCGGTCACCGACTCGGCCGCCTCGACCAGCTGTCCGGCCCGTACGAACGCCTCCGCCGCGGCCAGGTCGGGGGCAAGGTAACGGTCCTCGCCCGGCCCCTCGACGCCCGCGGCGCGCACGGCCTTCAGCACGGCCTGCGTGGCGGGGGCGGGCGTCAGGCCGTCCCGCAGCTCGATGGCGCGCGTCGCCGCGACGAGCTCGACGGCGATGACCTTGCCGAGCGCGTCGACGGCCGTACGCAGCTTGCGCGCCGCCGACCAGCCCATCGAGACGTGGTCCTCCTGCATCGCGGAGGACGGGATCGAGTCCACGGACGCCGGCACGGCGAGCCGCTTCATCTCGCTGACCAGGGCGGCCTGCGTGTACTGGGCAATCATCAGGCCCGAGTCGACGCCCGCGTCCCCGGCCAGGAACGGCGGCAGTCCGTGCGAGCGGTCCTTGTCCAGCAGCCGGTCGGTACGGCGCTCGGCGACGGAGCCGAGGTCCGCGGCGGCGATGGCGAGGAAGTCGAGCACATAAGCGACCGGTGCGCCATGGAAGTTGCCGTTGGACTCCACACGCCCGTCGGACAGCACCACCGGATTGTCGACAGCCGCGGCCAGCTCGCGGTCGGCGACCAGCCGGGCATGGGCGAGCGTGTCCCGCCCGGCCCCCGCGACCTGGGGCGCGCAGCGGATCGAATACGCGTCCTGCACGCGCGGCGCGTCATCCTGGTGATGTCCGGTAAGTCCCGAACCCACCAGAACAGCGGCCATGTTGGCGGCACTGACGCCCTGCCCGGGGTGCGGGCGGATGGCGTGCAGCTCGGGGGCGAGGACCTTCTCGGACCCCAGCAGCGCCTCCAGCGACAGCGCGGCGGTGATGTCGGCCGAGGTCATCAGGCGGGAGAGGTCGGCGCAGGCCATCACCAGCATGCCCAGCATGCCGTCGGTGCCGTTGAGGAGCGCGAGCCCCTCCTTCTCCCGCAGCTCCAGGGGCTCGATGCGGTGCTCGGCCAGCAGCTGTGCGGCCGGCCGCACCACGCCGTCCGGCCCCTCCGCGTCGCCCTCTCCCATCAGCGCGAGCGCACAGTGCGACAGCGGCGCCAGGTCGCCGGAGCACCCCAGCGACCCGTACTCGTGCACGACCGGGGTGATGCCGGCGTTGAGAACGGCGGCCATGGTCTCCACGACCAGCGGCCGTACGCCCGTGTGCCCCGAGGCGAGGGTCTTCAGCCGCAGGAACATCAGCGCCCGCACGACCTCACGCTCGACGCGCGGACCCATGCCCGCGGCGTGCGAGCGAACGATGTTGCGCTGCAGGCGGGCCCGCAGCTCAGGGCTGATGTGGCGGGTGGCGAGGGCGCCGAAACCGGTCGAGACGCCGTAGACGGGGTCGGGCTTGGCAGCCAGGTCGTCGATCACCCGCCGCGCCGCGGCGACGGCGGCCAGCGCTTCCTCGGACACGACGACGCGCGCACCATCGCGCGCCACGGCAATCACATCGTCCGCGGTCGTCCCGGCCGTCCCCATCACCACAGTGTGCATATCCATATTCAGGCACCCTAGAGACTGAATCGCGACCTGTCACTAGTCGCCCGTGTGCCAGTTACAACGCCGACGGGGCCGCCACCCTTCCGCCGAACCGGGACGCAGCCACCGAACCGGCCCGAGGGGCCGGGGGCGGGGCGGGACGGGCCCTGGCGGGGGCCTGGCAGGGGCCTGGCAGGGGGTGGGAGGGACCTGGCAGGGGCCTGGCAAGGGGCTGGCAGGGGGCTGGCGGGCCCCCGGGCAAGGACCTGGCAAGGGCCCTAGCAGGGACCTGGGGGATGCCTTTGGGGCACCTCCCAGCGGTAGCTGGGGGAGTGATTCGCGGCGACTTCGGGGACGCCCCTGACGTTCGGACGGGCCGCACATCATGCCCCAGAAGGGCCCGTCCCGCCCCGGTCCCGGCCTCGCCCCCGGAACCGCCGCCGCTCCGCCGCACCCGCGGGAGCCGGCGGCCGGTCCGCCAGCCGCACCACCGGGTCCTCGCGACCCCCGTCCCGCCCCGCGACCACCGGCTCGGCCGACCGCGCCCCCTTGGCCCGGTATTGCGCCGCGTCCGCCAGCCGGAACAGCCGTCGAGCGGACCGCACCGGCCCGATCGGGTCACCGGTGGAGGCCACCCCGCACGCGACCCCCTCGCCCAGCTCCAGCTCCCCGGCCCGCCGGCACAGCTCGTCCGCGATCCGCACCACCTCGTCCGCCGTCGGCCCCACCGTCAGCAGACAGAACTCGTCACCGCCCAGCCGCGCCGCCAACGCCCCCGGCAGCTTCGCCCCGCACAGCGACAACACTGAGGCAAAACGTTCCAGCAGCCGGTCACCCACGGCGTGCCCCAACGTGTCGTTGACCCGCTTGAGACCGTTGAGGTCACACACCACCAGGCTGACGACCACGCCGTCCAACTGGTGCCGCTCCAAGGCCTCGTCGAGACGCGCGTCGACGGCTCGCCGGTTGGCGAGCCCGGTGAGGGGGTCGGTGAAGGCGAGCCGCCGCACCTCCTCCAGCCGCTCGGTCTGCGCGATCCCGGACGCGGTCACCGCCGCCAGAACCGTGGCGAACTCGGCATCCCCGCGCCCGAACACCGGTGCTCCGACGCTCCGCGCCACATAGAGCTCGCCCCACGCCCGCCCGTGCAGCATGATCGGCGCGACGACGCAGCATCCGCGCTGCCGTCGCCGCAGGGCGGCCACCCTCTGGTGACGGTAGGCCCCCGCACCACCCACGGCGCCCGCGGCGTCCCCGGCATCCCCGGTTCCCCCGGCACCCCGGGTACCCCGGGCTCCCCGGGCGTTCCCGGCATCCCCGGTTCTCCCGAAGTCCCGGGTACCCCCGGTACCCCCGGCACCCCCGGAGTCCACCGTGCCCTCCGCCGTCTCCACCCAGGCGTGCGGCTGCCCGCCAGCCCTCCCCCAGCTACCGCTGGGAGGTGCCCCCACCTCGTGCAGGAACTCGGCGATCTCGGGAAACGCGTGCACGGGGTACGACTCGTCGCCGGGGAACCGTTCTTCCCCCGCCGCCCGTTCACCGACGTTGACCAGCACCCGCAGCCGTCCGTGCTCGCGCTCCCACACCGAGACCGCGGCGAACGAGCCGCCCAGGGCGCGCCGCGCCCCCTCCGCGGCGGCCTCGACGGACTCGAGCGGGGTGTACGCGGCCGCCATCGCCTGCGCCAGTTCCACCACGGCGCGCAGGCGGTCGTCGCGCTCCCCGTCAGCAGCCACCCGAGCCTCACATTCCGTCACTGCGCGCAGGTCCTGCACTCCAGCCTAAGAATGTTGAGCTCATTCCGCTTTATAAGGGCCTTTATGCGCTGTTGAGCGGCAGTTCCCGACGCCCGCTCACTCCCCCGGCCAGTCCGGCGTCCGCTTCTCGTTGAAGGCCGCCACGCCCTCGGCACGGTCGCCGGAGAAGGCCACCGTGCGCCAGGCGGCGTCCTCCACCTCCAGGCCGGCCCGCAGGTCCAGCCCCTGCCCCAGCCGCAGCGCACGCTTCGCGGCCCGTACCCCGACCGGCGAGTTGCGCGCGATGCGCGCGGCCAGGGCCAGCGCCTCCGCCCGGTCCTGCCCGGCCTCGGTCAGCACGTCGACGAGGCCCAACTCCCGGGCCTCGGCGGCCTCCACCCGCCGGGCGCTGAAAATCAGCTCGGCGGCCCGCGCGGCGCCGACCCGGCGCGGCAGCAGCTGCGTACCGCCACCGCCGGGGATCACGCCCACCGAGACCTCGGGCAGCCCGACCACTGCCGTGGTGTCCGCGACGATCAGGTCGCACGACAGCGCCAGCTCGAAGCCGCCGCCCAGGGCGAAGCCGTGCACGGCGGCGATGGCGGGCATGGGCAGCTCGAGGACGCCCGTGTAGCAGGCACGCGCGTGGGGACGCTGGCGCAGCAGCTCCGCGTCCGTGAAGGAATTGCGCTCCTTGAGGTCCGCACCCACGCAGAAGGCACGCTCGTGGGTGGAGGTGAGGACGACGGCCCGTACGTCGCGGTCGGCGGCGAGCGCGGCGGTGGCCTCGGCGACGCCGCGGCCGAGCTCGGTGGAGACGGCGTTCATGGCCTTGGGGCGGTCCAGCACCAGCTCGGCCACGTGGCCGCCCTCGTGCTTGCGGATCGCGATCCATTCTCCGAAGCGACGCTCGCTCACGCTTTGCCCTCCCGGTCTCCGAGTGTCGTGCCAGGGCACTGATCATGCCCGGCGCGGGCCTGCGGGGCCATAGCTCGCCGTCGTCGGGTTCGGGGCCGGGGCGGGACGCGCCCTTCTGGGGGCTGGATTATTTACGGCAACCCTCAACGTCGAGCGAGCCCGGCATGTCGCCGCAAATAACCCTTACGCCCCCTGCCAGGGCCCGTCCCGCCCCGGCCCCTCCGGCCGGTGGGCGAGCAGCCGCCAGTCCGGGTCGCGGGCCATCATCCCGCGGGGTGGGGGAAGCAGACCCGACAACGGGCCGCAGGCCGTTCCAGCCCCTCCGGCCGGTGGGCGAGCAGCCGCCTGTCCGGGTCGCGGTGGCCATCATCCTGCGGGGTGGGGGAAACAGACCCGACAACGGGCCGCAGGCCGTTCCAGCCCCTCCGGCCGGTGGGCGAGCAGCCGCCAGTCCGGGTCGCGGGCCATCATCCCGCGAGGCAGCGGCAAAACCCGACAACGGGCCGTGGCCCCCCAGCCCCTCCGGCCGGTGCGGGAACAGCCGCCCGTCCGCGTTGTGGGCCATCGTCCCGCGGGGGCAGCGGCACGAACCCGACAACGGGCCGCAGGCCGCCCCCGGCCCCTTCGGCCGGTGGGCGAGCCGCACGCCCGGGTTGTCGGCGATCTTCACCTGGGGCGGGGCGGGGCGGCGGGCGCGAGCCCGATGACGGGCCGTGGAGCCCAGCACGCGCCGGCCGGCCGCGGCGCGCCCGTCAGCCACGCCGGCGCGTCAGCAGCCACGGCTCCACGACGCCCAGCCCCCGCACCGGCCGCTGCCACATCGGCTGCAGTGCGAACCGGTACGCGGCGTGCTCCTCGCCCGCCTGCTCGGCCGCCGCGGCCTCCGCCTCGGACTTGGGCGCGTCACCGGCGCGCGCGAGCTCCTCGGCCAGGGCACCGTCGACCAGGACCGCGTCCTTCGGCGCTATCGAGGTCAGCCGGCTGGCCAGGTTCACGGTCGTGCCGAAGACGTCGCCCATCCGGGTCGTGACCGTGCCGAAGGCGATGCCGACCCGCAGCTCGGGCATCGTCTCGTCGTTCGTCAGGGTCTCGATCAGCCGCAGGCCGATCTCGGCGGCGGTCCCGGCGTCGTCGGCCGCGTACAGCACTTCGTCGCCCAGGGTCTTGATGAGCCGGCCGCCGTGTGCGGCCACCAGGTCGGCGGCCGTCGTCTCGAAGGCCTCGACCAGCTCGCCGAGCTCCTCCTCCTCCAGGCGCCGGGTCAGCCGGGTGAAGCCGACGAGGTCGGCGAAGCCGACGGCCAGCCGACGGTCGACCATCTCCGCGTCGTCCGCGGCCTGGACGACGCGGCCGGTGGCGGCGGCGAGCTGCCGCCGCCAGACGTAGATGAGGAACTCCTCCAGCTCGGGCAGCAGCAGCTCGACCAGCGGGTAGGTGATCTCGGTGCGGGACATGCCCTCCTGAGGCTCGGTCAGGCCCTCCAGGAAGGAGTCGATCTGCCAGTCGGCGAGCCGTGCGGTGGTCTGACCGGTGGACCGGGCGACCTGCACGGCCATGGGCTCGCTCAGCAGCCCGGCCTCCACCAGGCCCGCGAGCCGTCGCAGGGCCAGGACGTCGGCCTCGGTGAGCGCCTTCGCCTGCCCGATGTCGGCGAAGCCCATGGCGCGCCAGAACCGGGCGGCGAGGTCCATGGAGACGCCGGCCGCGCGCGCGGCCTGGAACGGGGTGTAGCGCCGCTCGGCGCCGAGGATGAGGGCTTCGAGCCGGAGCGCGAGCGGGTCGCCGCCCTCCTCGTCGAAGTCCTCCTCGACCTCCCGGGAAGCAGCCCCGCGCGCAGCACCGTCCTCCCCCGTGCCCTCAACGGCACGGGAGGTACCCCCACCGTCGGCGGTCACCGCCCGCCCCCTGTCCGATCCCTGCGCACTGCCCTGCCGATCGCTGCTCGCTTAGGTTCCGGGCACAACGATACGTCAGGTGTGCCGTAGCTCACTCTCCCAACGGCACGGCGCTCACTCTTTACGACGTTTAAGACCCTGCGGGCCGCAAATGGACGATGTCACCCGCGCCCACCGGCTCCTGCACCCCGGCGGCCGTCGCAAGGACCAGCCGTCCGTCGCCGTCGACGGCGACGGCCTCACCGACGAGCTCCCGGCCGCCGGGCAGTTCGGCCCGTACGGACCGGCCGAGCGTGGCGCAGCCGATGGCGTACGCCTCCTGCAGACGGCAGAGGACGGGGTCGCCCCCGGCGCGGCGCCACTCGCCGTACCACTCCTCCAGTGAGCGCAGCACGGCCCGCAGCAGCGGGTCGCGGTCGAGCACCTTCGCCCCGGCGAGCGCCAGCGATCCGGCGCCGGGCACCGGCAGCTCGTCGGCGCGCAGGGAGACGTTGAGGCCGATGCCCACGACGACACTGTCCCCGGTGCGCTCGGCGAGGATGCCGCCGGCCTTGCGCTCCTCGTCGCCGACGGTCACCAGCAGGTCGTTGGGCCACTTCAGGGCGGTGTCGATGCCGGCCGCGCGGGAGATCGCGGCGGCGGTGGCGACGCCGGCGAGCAGCGGCAGCCAGCCCCACCTCTCGGCGGGCACGCCGGGACCGGGGGTGAGCAGGACGGAGAAGAAGAGCCCGGAGCGCGGCGGCGCCGACCAGGTCCGGTCGAGGCGGCCGCGCCCGGCGGACTGCTCCTCGGCGACGAGCACCGCGCCCTCGGCACCGCCGGAGGCGACGAGGTCGCTGTTGGTGGACCCGGTCCGCGGGACCACGTCGACGGAGGTCCACAGCGCGTCGGGGCGCAGCAGCCCGCGCCGCAGGGCGGCGGCGTTCAGGGGGGGCCGGTCCAGGTCGGACCAGCGGTTGCCGGAGGCGTCGGAGGGCGTCATAACAGCCACCATAGGAGGCAGGCGGGGACGAATCGGTGTGGCCAACGACGCACTGCCGCAGCGCATCCGCGCGGCTACGCTACGAGCCGGTAGCACCGGTCAGCCATACCTCTTCAGCCCACACCTCTGGACGAGCAGGAGCCGTATCCCGTGTCCGAGCCGGAAGCCAATGGATTCGACATCCACACCACAGCGGGCAAGCTCGCGGATCTGCAGCGCCGGATCGAGGAGGCGACGCACGCCGGCTCCGCGCGTGCGGTGGAGAAGCAGCACGCCAAGGGAAAGCTGACGGCGCGCGAGCGGATCGATCTGCTGCTGGACGAGGGTTCGTTCGTCGAACTGGATGAGTTCGCACGGCACCGCTCGACCAACTTCGGCATGGACGCCAACCGCCCGTACGGGGACGGCGTCGTCACCGGCTACGGCACGGTCGACGGCCGTCCGGTGGCGGTCTTCTCGCAGGACTTCACGGTCTTCGGCGGCGCACTCGGCGAGGTCTTCGGCCAGAAGATCGTCAAGGTGATGGACTTCGCCCTGAAGACAGGGTGCCCGGTCATCGGCATCAACGACTCGGGCGGCGCGCGCATCCAGGAGGGCGTGGCCTCCCTGGGCATGTACGGGGAGATCTTCCGCCGCAACACGCACGCCTCGGGTGTGATCCCGCAGATCTCCCTGGTCGTCGGCCCCTGCGCGGGCGGCGCGGTCTACTCCCCCGCGATCACCGACTTCACGGTGATGATCGATCAGACCTCGCACATGTTCATCACCGGCCCGGACGTCATCAAGACGGTCACCGGCGAGGACGTGGGCTTCGAGGAGCTGGGTGGCGCCCGGACGCACAACACGACCTCGGGCGTGGCGCACCATATGGCGGGCGACGAGAAGGACGCCGTCGACTACCTCAAGGCCCTGCTGTCGTACCTGCCGTCCAACAACCTCTCCGAGCCCCCGGCCTTCCCCGAGGAGGCCGACCTGGAGGTCTCGGACACCGACCGTGAGCTGGACACGCTCATCCCGGACTCGGCGAACCAGCCCTACGACATGCACACCGTCATGGAGCACGTGCTCGACGACGGGGAGTTCCTGGAGACCCAGGCGCTGTTCGCGCCGAACATCGTCACCGGCTTCGGCCGGGTCGAGGGCCGGCCGGTGGGCGTGGTCGCCAACCAGCCGATGCAGTTCGCGGGCTGTCTGGACATCAACGCCAGCGAGAAGGCCGCGCGCTTCGTCCGCACCTGCGACGCCTTCAACATTCCCGTGCTCACCTTCGTCGACGTCCCCGGCTTCCTGCCAGGCACCGACCAGGAGTACAACGGCATCATCCGCCGCGGCGCCAAGCTGATCTACGCCTACGCCGAGGCCACGGTCCCCCTGATCACGGTGATCACCCGCAAGGCGTACGGGGGCGCGTACGACGTCATGGGCTCCAAGCACCTGGGGGCGGATCTCAACCTCGCCTGGCCCACCGCGCAGATCGCCGTCATGGGCGCCCAGGGCGCGGTCAACATCCTGCACCGCCGTTCCCTCGCGGCCGCGACCGGCCCGCAGGAGCAGGAGGACCTGCGCGCCCAGTTGATCGCCGACTACGAGGACACCCTGCTCAATCCGTACGTCGCCGCCGAGCACGGCTACGTCGATGCGGTGATCATGCCGTCGGACACCCGCCGGCAGATCGTGCGCGGGCTGCGCGCGCTGCGCGACAAGCGCGAGGCGCTGCCCCCCAAGAAGCACGGCAACATCCCCCTGTAAGCCGCCTCCATACCGGTCACGAAGGAAGGGACGCTGACGTGATCAAGGTCGTACGGGGCAATCCGACCCCCGAGGAGCTGGCCGCCGCCCTGGCGGTGGTTCAGGCCCGCGCGGCGGCCGCAGCGGCCGCCGCGCCGCCCGCCGCGCTCCGCCCGGAGTGGTCCAGCCCGGCCCGCCTGGCCTCGGCCCGCCGCATCCCGCGCCCGGGCCCGGGGGCCTGGCGCACCACCTACTGGCCCTCCTGAGCCGGTGCCGGCCCTCCTTCGGGCCCGGCGGGCCCGGCACCCTCCGATGTGACCGTGGCGCCTGAGTACGCGTACTCAGGCGCCACGCGCTTCGCGGCCGGAGCATGGAGGTCATGCTCTGGTCCGACCCGTCCGATGAACCGCCCGAGGAGCTGCGCGAGGCGCAGGCCATGCTCCGGCGGGCGGGGGTCGTGCTGGCAGTGGGAATGGTGGTGCTGTTCGTGCTGCTGGGAATGGGCTGAGGTCACAGCCGCCTCATAGGTTTGCCCTGACCGCAACCGCATTCGCCCGATTCGCGTCATGCCCAGTGATATGCCGTGAAACGGAGAACCGCGGGAGTCTGCCACGCCATGAACAAGCCCGTACGCCACATAGCGATATTCACCGGGTTGCTCGTGCTCGCCCTGCTGGTGCGGGCGACCTGGGTGCAGTTCGTCCGCACCGACGAGCTGGCCAACCACGACAAGAACCGGCGGGTCGCCATCGCGAGCTTCTCCCAGCCGCGCGGCAACATCATCGTCGGCGGCCAGCCCATCACCGGTTCCGCGGTGACCGAAGGCAGCGACCTGAAGTACAAGCGCACCTTCACCGACGGCAGGATGTACGCCCCGGTGACGGGCTTCTTCTCGCAGGGCTACGGCAGCACCCAGCTGGAGAGCCTCAACAACAAGCTGCTCAACGGCACCGACGACCGCCTGTTCCTCCAGCGCACGAGCGACATGCTCACCGGCAAGAAGGCGCGCGGCGGCGACGTGGTGACGACCATCGACCCGAAGGCGCAGAAGGCGGCGTTCGAGGGCCTGGGCGACAAGAAGGGCGCCGTCGTCGCCCTCGACCCGCGCACCGGCAAGATCCTCGCCCTCGCCTCCACCCCCTCGTACGACCCCTCCGTCTTCGCGGGCACCGGCAGCAAGGACAAGGCCGCCTGGGAGGAGCTGGAGAAGGACAAGGACAAGCCCACGCTGAACCGGGCGCTCAAGGAGGTCTACCCGCCCGGCTCCACCTTCAAGATCGTCACGGCGTCCGCGGCCCTGGAGAACGGCCTCTACAGCGACATCAACGCCAGGACCGATTCGCCCGACCCCTGGACCATGCCCGGCACCCGGACCGTGCTGCCCAACCAGAACCCGACCGCGCCCTGCAAGGACGCCCCGCTGAACGTGGCGATGCAGCACTCCTGCAACAACGTCTACGGCAAGGTCAGCTCCGACCTCGGCAAGCAGAAGATGAAGGCGACGGCCGAGAGGTTCGGCTTCAACAACGCCGAGGTCGACACCCCGGTCCGCGCGGCGAGGAGCACCTTCCCCGAAAACATCAACACCTCGCAGACCGCTCTCGCCGGCATCGGCCAGGGCAGCCTCACCGCCACCCCGCTGCAGGTCGCCATGATGACGGCCGCGATCGCCAACGACGGCAGGCTGATGAAGCCCTACATGGTCGAGGAGCTGCGCGGCCCGGACCTCCAGAGCATCGACAGGCACCAGCCCGAGGAGATGTCGCAGGCCGTCTCGCCCGAGGTGGCCAAGAAGGTCCAGCAGATGATGGAGGACACCGCGACGAAGGGCACCGGCAAGGCCGCGCTCATCGACGGCGTCACCGTCGGCGGCAAGACCGGCACCGCCGAGCGGGGCAAGGACCAGAAGAACCTCGCCTGGTTCATCTCCTACGCCAAGGGGGCCGACGGCTCCCCCGTCGCCGTCGCCGTCATGATCGACCCCGACGACAGCGTGCCGGACGACCAGATCTCCGGCGGCAGGCTCGCCGGGCCGATCGCCAAGAAGGTCATGCAGGCCGTGCTCGACAAGTGACGCCCCGTGCCGCCCGTAGGCTGGCCCGCATGACCGACAGCACCCCGCGCCGCCGCCTCGTCCTCGCCTCCCAGTCCCCCGCCCGCCTCGGCCTGCTGCGCCAGGCCGGGCTGGCGCCCGAGGTGATCGTCAGCGGGGTGGACGAGGACGCGCTCGACGCGCCGACCCCCGCCGGGCTGGCCCTGATCCTGGCCGAGGCGAAGGCCGCGGCCGTCGCCGGCCAGGACGCGGCGGCCGGGGCCCTGGTCGTCGGCTGCGACTCGGTGCTGGAGCTGGACGGCCAGGCGCTGGGGAAGCCGGCCGACGCCGAGGAGGCCACGGCCCGCTGGAAGTCGATGCGCGGCCGCTCCGGCGTCCTGCGCACCGGGCACTGCGTCATCGACACCGCCACCGGCCGCCGGGCCTCGGCGACCGCCTCCACCACCGTCCGCTTCGGTGAGCCCTCCGACGCCGAGATCGCGGCCTACGTGGCCTCGGGCGAGCCTCTGCACGTCGCAGGCGCCTTCACCCTCGACGGCCGCTCCGCCCCGTTCGTCCAGGGCATCGACGGTGACCCCGGCAACGTCATCGGCCTGTCGCTCCCGCTGCTCCGCGAGCTGCTCGCGGAACTGGGGACCGGCATCACCGACCTGTGGGTGTAGCCCCTAGAGCGGCAGCGCGCTCGTGACGCGGCCGACCTCGGTCAGCTGCTTGAGCTGCTTGAGCTGCTTGAGCTTGCTGAGCCCCTTGGGGAAGACACCGGGGTAGATGCTCATGTCCGGGTCGGGGGCCATGTCCTGTGCGGTGGGGATGCCCTCGGGGGGCTGCATCGCCTCCGGGCCCGTCTGCGCAGGGGCGGCCTTCGCCGGGCCTGTCTTCGCCCGGGCGCCCTTGGCCGGAGCGCCCTTGGCCGGAGCGCCCTTCGACGGAGCGCCCTTCGACGGAGCAGCCTTCCCCGGAGCGCCCTTCGACGGAGCAGCCTCGGCCGGAGCACCCTTGGCCGGAGCAGCCTTCCCTGGAGCGCCCTTCGACGGAGCAGCCTTCGACGGGGTGGCCTTCACGGGCACAGCCGGCGACGGGGTGGCCTTCACAGGCACGGCCGGCGGCGGGGTGCCCTTCGCGGGCGCGGTCGGCGGCGGGGCGGTGACAGGGCCGGCGTTCGACGAGGGGGGCGGCGCCACCGGCGTCGGCGCGACGGGGGCGGCAGTGGCGGTGGCGGCCGAGGACATGGACAGAGCGGCGCCGGCCAGGACGGCAGCGGCAGCAATGCGCTTGATCATGACTTCATCAACGATGTCCGGGTATTTCGGTCACGATTCCCTGCGCCGGGGGAGCAAATCCGCCACGCCACAAGCGGAGTTCACACCCACCCGGAATCCATCTCTGTCGGATCGGCCGCGCCCGGACCCGAATTGCCGCGCCGGACCGCAGACTTCCCGCGCGCCCCGGGCGGGCCGGCGGAGCATGACGGGCGCTGTGCGAGGCTGGGAGGTCCGCCCGTACCGCCTCCCCGAAGGAGCCCGCACCTCATGCCGCAGTCCGTCGACCGCGCCCTGGACGTCCTGGACGCCGTCGCCGCGTCCGACGGGCCCGTGCCCGCCAAGGCCCTCGCCCGGCGGCTGGGCTGCGGCCTGTCCACGGTGTACGAGCTGCTGGGTGCCCTCACCGCCCGCGGCCACCTGGTCCGCACGCCCGCCGGCTACGTCCTGGGCTACCGGGTGCCCTCCCTGCACCACGCCTTCCAGCGGCAGATGCGGATGAGTGCCGAGGTGCAGGAGCTGCTGCAGCGGACACGCCGGGCGGCGGGCGTGGACACGTACTTCAGCACCTTCCGCGACGGCGGCATCGCCGTGCTCGCCGCGGCCACCGCCTCGCACCCGGCCACCGGCGGCTTCACTACCGGCCGGGACGACGCCGGGCACGCCACCGCCCACGGCAAGGTCCTGCTGGCGGCCCTGCCCCGGGCCGCCCGGCTGCGCTATCTGGCGGCATCCGGGATGCGCGCGATCACCCCGCGCACGATCACCTCGCCCGAGCGGCTGGACGCACAGCTACGACAGGTCGGACGCGAGGGAATGGCCGTGGAGGTCGAGGAGTGTGCGCCGGGTGTGGCGTGTGTGGCGGTGCCGGTGCCCACCCCCGGCGCGCTCACGGCGGTCTCGGCGGCCCTGCCCCTGGAGGACTTCCAGCGGCGCGGCCGGCAGGTGACCGAGGCCCTGCGCCATGTCGCGGCGGAGGCGGCCAAGTTCCAGGGCGCGGCCGACATCACCGGGCCTACTAGCGGGTAGATCTAACCGGAAGAAGCCCTACCGTCCGGGACGGCGCGCAAACTTTGCGTCACCCATTCGTAGGGACTCCACAAAGAAACGGCTCCACCACCCCTCGCTCACCGCCGAGAGCTTGACCACACCCTGATGCGACCGGCACGCCGGGAAAGCGGGCGTACCGTGGATGATCTGGGGACTTCGGCTCGCACACGGCTCCCTTCTCACGCTCCGTGTGGGCAAGGTCACCCCGGAAGTCGGGTCGGCACAGAGTGTCGCCAGTACCTAAACTCACCTTGTTTCAAGGAGGGAGCCATCGTGCGCAAGGTGCTCATCGCCAACCGTGGCGAAATCGCTGTCCGCGTCGCTCGTGCATGCCGGGACGCCGGGATCGGAAGTGTGGCGGTCTACGCCGACCCCGACCGCGACGCGTTGCATGTCCGCGCGGCCGACGAGGCCTATGCGCTGGGCGGTGACACTCCCGCAACCAGCTATCTCGACGTCGCCAAGGTCCTTGCCGCCGCCGCCGAGTCCGGCGCGGACGCCATCCACCCGGGCTACGGCTTCCTGTCGGAGAACGCCGACTTCGCGCAGGCCGTCATCGACGCGGGCCTGACCTGGATCGGCCCGCCCCCGCAGGCCATCCGCGACCTCGGCGACAAGGTGGCGGCCCGTCACATCGCGCAGCGCGCGGGGGCCCCCCTCGTCGCCGGCACGCCCGACCCGGTCAGCGGGGCGGACGAGGTCGTCGCGTTCGCCGAGGAGAACGGCCTGCCGATCGCCATCAAGGCCGCCTTCGGCGGCGGTGGCCGCGGTCTGAAGGTCGCCCGGACGCTCGAAGAGGTCCCCGAGCTCTACGACTCGGCCGTCCGCGAGGCCGTGGCCGCCTTCGGCCGCGGCGAGTGCTTCGTCGAGCGCTACCTGGACCGGCCGCGCCACGTCGAGACCCAGTGCCTGGCCGACAAGCACGGCAACGTGGTCGTCGTCTCCACCCGCGACTGCTCGCTGCAGCGCCGCCACCAGAAGCTCGTCGAGGAGGCCCCCGCGCCGTTCCTGTCCGACGAGCAGAACGCGGAGCTCTACCGCGCCTCGAAGGCCATCCTGCGCGAAGCGGGCTACGAGGGCGCCGGTACCTGTGAATTCCTGGTCGGCCAGGACGGCACGATCTCCTTCCTGGAGGTCAACACCCGCCTCCAGGTCGAACACCCGGTCACCGAAGAGGTCACCGGCATCGACCTCGTCCGTGAGATGTTCCGCATCGCCGACGGCGAGGAACTGGGTTACGACGACCCGCCCCTGCGCGGCCACTCCTTCGAGTTCCGCATCAACGGCGAGGACCCGGGCCGCAACTTCCTGCCCGCCCCCGGCACCGTCACCCGCTTCGACCCCCCGGCCGGCCCCGGTGTCCGGCTGGACGCGGGCGTGGAGTCGGGCTCGGTCATCGGCCCGGCCTGGGACTCCCTCCTGGCCAAGCTGATCATCACCGGCGCCACCCGTGAGCAGGCCCTGCAGCGAGCGGCCCGTGCCCTGGCGGAGTTCCAGGTCGAGGGCATGGCCACGGCCATCCCCTTCCACCGGGCCGTCGTCGCCGACCCCGCCTTCACCTCGGACCCCTTCCGGATCCACACCCGGTGGATCGAGACCGAGTTCGAGAACACCATCGCGCCCTTCGCCGGCGCGACGGCCGACGAGGACGAGGAGACCCCCGGCCGCGAGACCGTGGTCGTCGAGGTGGGCGGCAAGCGCCTGGAGGTCTCCCTGCCCTCCTCCCTCGGCATGACCATCGCGCGCACCGCCGCGGCGGGCGGGGCCAAGCCCAAGCGCCGTGCCGCCAAGAAGTCCGGCTCCGCGGCCTCCGGCGACGCCCTGGCCTCCCCGATGCAGGGCACCATCGTCAAGGTGGCCGTCGAGGAGGGCCAGGAGGTCAACGAGGGCGACCTGATCGTGGTCCTGGAGGCCATGAAGATGGAGCAGCCGCTGAACGCCCACCGCTCCGGCACGGTCAAGGGCATCACGGCCGAGGTCGGCGCGTCGGTCTCCTCCGGCGCCGTCATCTGCGAGATCAAGGACTGATCCCGGTCTTCGCACCGCCCACGGGCCCCGGCCGCACAGGCCGGGGCCCGTGGGCATTCGTGGACCGGCCCGCGCATCGGCCTGGCATCCTTGACTGACGGGGACTGCGGTACCTGAGGCCGGGAGTGCGGCCACCGACCGGGAGGACTGACGGAATGGCGACCGACGCGGCGCAGACGTCACCACGACCTATGCGCGCGGACGCCCGGCGCAACTACGAGCGGCTGCTCGTGGAGGCCCGTACGGCGTTCACCGAGCACGGCACGGACGCCTCACTGGAGGACATCGCCAAGCGGGCGGGCGTCGGCATCGGCACGCTCTACCGGCACTTCCCCAACCGCACGGCGTTGATGAGCGCGGTCTTCCAGGGCGAGGTCGACGGCCTGCTCGCCCGCTCCCGCGAGCTGCTGGCGTCCCCCGAGCCCTGCCGGGCGCTCGTCGCCTGGCTGCGGGCCATCGTGGCCCACGCGAGCACCTACCGGGGCCTCTCACGGGCCCTGATGGCCGCTCAGAGCGACGAGGCGTCGGCGATGTCCCGGTGCAGCCTGCCGATGCGCGAGGCGGGCAGCACGCTGCTCGCGAGGGCGCAGCGGGCCGGCGCCATCCGCGAGGACGTGGACATCGCCGACCTGATGCAGTTGACCAACGCCATTTCGCTGGCGGTCGAACAGTCCCCGGACGACCCGGGGTTGGCCGACCGCCTGCTCACCCTGACGCTGACGGGGATAAAGGCACAGCCCGCCCCCGCCCAGGGCGGGTCCGCAAAGTAGCGCCGTACGCCCGACGGGCGTGACCCGCGGCGTCCGGTGCGTGCGGTCGCAGGGCGGAGGGTGGAGGGTCGTCCTCGTACTGGCGTACCCGGGCGATCCCGACGACGCGGCGAGCTCGCCCGGCCACCGCTGGGAGGTGCCCGCAGTGCCGGGCGCCGCGGGCCGGGCGGGACTTTGCGGACACGCCCTAGCGCCGCCTCGGGGCGAGGTCCGCCACCCGGGCCGTGGCCTGGTCGCCCAGGGGCGCCGCGCTGCGCAGCTGCGCGCCCGGTGGCCCGCCCTGGCCCGGCCCGCCCTGCTGGCCGTGGCCCAGGGGCAGGTTTCTGCGCTGTCCCGGCAGCGGCGGCACGTCCCTGCGGCGGGCCGCCGAGGAGACCGCGTCGCCGTGCACCGCCCCGGTCCCCGCGCCCGACCCCGCGCCGGGCCCGGCGACGGAGATGTGCACGCCCTGGTCGGCCAGCGCCTGGAGCTCGGTGGCGGCCCGGTCGTCGTGGGCGGGCGGTTCGTCGGTCACGAGTCTGGTGATCACGTCCGTGGGCACGGTCTGGAACATGGTGTCGGTGCCCAGCTTCGTGTGGTCCGCGAGGACCACCACCTCCGCCGCGGCCTGCACCAGCGCCCGGTCCACGCTCGCGGAGAGCATGTTGGACGTGGAGAGCCCGCGCTCGGCGGTCAGCCCGCTCCCGGACAGGAAGGCCCGGGTGACCCGCAGTCCCTGCAGGGACTGCTCGGCTCCGCTGCCGACCAGTGCGTAGTTGGACCCGCGCAGGGTGCCGCCGGTCATGACGACCTCGACGCGGTTGGCATGGGCCAGTGCCTGGGCGACGAGCAGGGAATTGGTGACCACCGTCAGACCCGGTACGCGCGCGAGCCGGCGGGCCAGCTCCTGCGTGGTGGTACCGGCGCCGACGACGACGGCCTCGCCCTCTTCGACGAAGCTCGCCGCGAGATCGGCGATGGCCGTCTTCTCGGCGGTCGCTAGATGGGATTTCTGCGGGAAGCCGGACTCCCTGGTGAAACCGCCCGGCAGCACCGCACCGCCGTGCCGGCGGTCGAGCAGTCCTTCGGCCTCCAGCGCCCGCACGTCACGCCGTACGGTCACTTCTGAGGTCTGGACGACGCGGGCGAGCTCCCGGAGCGAAACCGCTCCGTTGGCCCGCACCATTTCGAGGATCAATTGGCGACGTTCTGCAGCGAACACGAAACCGACAGTAACGCCAACGACCATCTGTTTTCAGCAGGTTGCAGCAATTAACGGAAGTTGTTCGTAGTGCAGACCGAGAAGTGATATAGGGAACCGGAACGCCCGGTACCTGCCCCCTGCGGTCCCGCTAGCCCTCCCGCTGCGTCTTCCTCGTGTGCAGCTGCCGCGCGACCTCGGCGATGGAGCCGGACAGCGACGGGTAGACGGTGAACGCGTTGGCGATCTGCTCCACGGTCAGATTGTTGTCGACCGCGATCGCGATCGGATGGATGAGCTCACTCGCCCGCGGAGAGACGACCACACCACCCACGACGATGCCCGTGCCGGGACGGCAGAACATCTTCACAAAACCATCCCGAATACCTTGCATCTTCGCTCGCGGATTGCGCAGCAACGGAAGTTTGACGACACGAGCGTCAATCAGACCGTTGTCGACATCGGCCTGCGTATACCCGACCGTAGCAATCTCGGGATCCGTAAATACGTTCGCGGATACAGCCTTGAGATTGAGCGGCGCGACCGCGTCACCGAGGAAGTGGTACATCGCGATCCGGCCCTGCATCGCCGCGACCGACGCCAGCGCGAGCACTCCCGTGCAGTCACCGGCGGCGTAGACGCCCGGCGCGCTGGTGCGCGAGACCCGGTCCGTCCAGATGTGCCCGGAGTCCTTGAGCCGGATGCCGGCCTCCTCCAGCCCGATCCCCGCCGTGTTGGGGATCGAGCCCACGGCCATCAGGCAGTGCGTACCGGTGATCACTCGCCCGTCGGCCAGCGTGACCTCCACCCGGTCGCCCACCCGCTTGGCGGACTCCGCCCGGGAGCGGGCCATGACGTTCATGCCGCGCCGCCGGAAGACGTCCTCCAGGACGGCGGCGGCGTCCGGGTCCTCGCCCGGCAGCACGCGGTCCCGGCTCGACACCAGCGTCACCTTGGACCCCAGCGCCTGGTACGCGCCGGCGAACTCCGCACCGGTCACACCCGAGCCGACCACGATGAGCTCCTCGGGGAGCTCGTCCAGGTCGTAGACCTGCGTCCAGTTCAGGATCCGCTCGCCGTCCGGCAGCGCGTCGGGGATCTCCCGGGGGTGCGCACCCGTCGCGATCAGGACGGCGTCCGCGGGCAGCGTCTCCTCGGTCCTGTCCGCGGCCGTCACCACGACCCGGCGCGATCCGTCGGTGGCCTGGTTCGGCTCCAGCCGTCCCCGGCCCCGCAGCACCCGCCCGCCGGCCCGCGTCACCGACGCGGTGATGTCGTGCGACTGGGCCAGCGCGAGGCGCTTGACCCGTCGGTTGACCTTGCCCAGGTCCACGCCCACCACACCGGCGGCCTGTTCCAGCGGCGGCGTGTCGTCGGCGACGATGATCCCCAGCTCCTCGTACGAGGAGTCGAAGGTCGTCATCACCTCGGCCGTCGCGATTAGAGTCTTCGAAGGCACGCAGTCGGTGAGTACCGACGCCCCGCCCAGACCGTCGCAGTCGACGACGGTCACCTCCGCGCCGAGCTGCGCGGCGACGAGCGCCGCCTCATAGCCGCCGGGTCCGCCACCGATGATCACGATCCGAGTCACGTACTCCATTGTCCCGCACCCATCAAAGCGGCTCCTTCCGGGGCCTCCCTACGCGATCCTTACGCCGATCTGTGAGAACTCTGTACGAAATCCGACAGAAAGTTCCGCACGAACCTCCCTTCGAGATTGCCACCCCAAATGCCGTCCCGCCTCACTCCCGTACCCTCGGAACCATGTCGCTCTACGCCGCGTACGCCGGCAACCTCGACGCGCGGCTGATGACCCGCCGCGCACCGCACTCGCCGCTGCGCGGCACGGGCTGGCTCAACGGCTGGCGGCTGACGTTCGGCGGGGAGCAGATGGGGTGGGAGGGCGCACTCGCCACCATCGTGGAGGCACCCCGCTCGCAGGTCTTCGTGGCCCTCTATGACATCGCCCCGATGGACGAGGACTCGATGGACCGTTGGGAGGGTGTCGGCCTGGACATCTACCGGCGCATGCGTGTCCGCGTCCACACCCTCGACGGTGAGGAGCCAGCCTGGATCTATGTCCTCAACGGCTACGAGGGGGGCCTGCCCTCCGCCCGCTACCTCGGCGAGCTCGCCGACGCCGCGGAATCCGCCGGCGCACCCCACGACTACGTCATGGAGCTGCGCAAGCGCCCGTGCTGAAGGTGACGACTCCATCTCGTCACAAAGTACAAAGCAACAATCCGAACACCGTAACCAGCGACATCTACGCGCGTAGGCCATTAGCGGCTACCCTCGTCCGCGTGAACGCATCAGTTACCCCCGAGATCCAGGCCGACCCGTACGCCGCGGCCGACGCCGCCGCCGCCCGCCTGCGCGAGCTCACAGGCGCCGAGACCCACGACGTCGCCCTGGTCATGGGCTCCGGCTGGGTCCCCGCCACCGAGGCGCTCGGCGCCCCCGAGGCCGAGTTCCCGGTCACCGAGCTGCCCGGCTTCACGCCGGCCGCCGTCGCGGGCCACGCGGGCACGGTCCGCTCCTACAAGGTCAACGACAAGCGCGCGCTCGTCTTCCTCGGCCGTACGCACTACTACGAGGGCCGCGGCGTCGCCGCCGTCGTCCACGGCGTGCGCACCTCCGTCGCCGCCGGCTGCAAGACCGTCGTCCTGACCAACGGCTGCGGCGGCCTCCGCGAGGGCATGCGCCCCGGCCAGCCGGTGCTGATCAGCGACCACATCAACATGACGGCGACCTCGCCGATCGTCGGCGCCAACTTCGTCGACCTCACCGACCTCTACTCCCCGCGTCTGCGTGCCCTGTGCAAGGAGGTCGACGCCACCCTGGAGGAGGGCGTCTACGTCCAGCTCCCCGGCCCGCACTACGAGACCCCGGCCGAGATCAAGATGGTCCGCACCCTCGGTGGCGACCTCGTCGGCATGTCCACCACCCTCGAGGCCATCGCGGCCCGCGAGGCGGGCGCCGAGGTCCTGGGCATCTCCCTCGTCACGAACCTCGCCGCGGGCATGACGGGCGAGCCGCTGAACCACGAGGAGGTCCTCGAGGCCGGCCGCGACGCGGCGGCTCGCATGGGCTCGCTCCTGGCGCAGGTCCTTCCGAAGCTCTGACCCTGGCGATCACGCCGTCTGTCACTCCGTGCCGGGGGCCCTTGCGCCTCCGGCACGGGCGTTTCCGCGCCTTCGGCGCGATTGCGCCCGCCCTCCCGTCCGATCACCCGACAGTCGTCCGACATCGGTGGGGGCTGAGGCAGCCCCACCGGCCCGCGGCCGCCGTACCGGCCGGAGGGGCCGGGGCGGGACGGGCCCCGGCAGGGGGCGTAAGGGTTATTTGCGGCGACGTTCCGGGCAACCTGAACGGCTGACCGTTGCCGTAAATAATCCAGCCCCCAGAGGGGCCCGTCCCGCCCCGGCCCCGACCACGCACCGCACGCCATGCGCACCCTCAAATACCTCCGGAGGAAAACCGTGGAGCGAGACCTCATCGCACAGGCCAGGACCTGGCTCGCCGAGGACCCCGACCCCGAGACCCGCGACGAGCTCGCCAAGCTCATCGACGCCGGCGACCTCACCGAGCTCGGCGCCCGCTTCGCCGGCACCCTGCAGTTCGGCACCGCCGGTCTCCGCGGCGAACTCGGCGCCGGCCCCATGCGCATGAACCGCACCGTCGTGATCCGCGCCGCCGCCGGCCTCGCCGCGTACCTCAAGAAGCAGGGCCACACCAACGGCACCGTCGTCATCGGCTACGACGCCCGCCACAAGTCCGCCGACTTCGCCCGCGACACCGCCGCCGTCATGGTGGGCGCCGGGCTGAAGGCGGCGCTGCTCCCCGAGCCCCTGCCCACGCCCGTCCTCGCCTTCGCGATCCGCCACCTCGGTGCCGTCGCCGGCATCGAGGTCACCGCGAGCCACAACCCGCCGCGCGACAACGGCTACAAGGTCTACCTCGGTGACGGCTCCCAGATCGTGCCCCCGGCCGACGCGGAGATCGCCGCCGAGATCGCGGCCATCGCGAGCCTCGACGACGTGCCCCGGCCGTCCGCCGGCTGGGAGACCCTCCGCGAGGACGCCGTGGTCGGCGCCTACCTGGAGCGCACCGACGCCGTCCTGACGGGCGGCTCCCCCCGTGATGTCCGCGTCGTCTACACGCCCCTGCACGGTGTCGGCCGCTCCGTCCTGACCGCCGCCTTCGCCCGTGCGGGCTTCCCCGCGCCGGTCGTCGTCGCGGAGCAGGCCGAGCCGGACCCGGACTTCCCGACGGTCGCGTTCCCCAACCCGGAGGAGCCCGGGGCGATGGACCTGGCCTTCGCGACGGCCCGTGCGGCCGGGGAGAACGCGCCGGACATCATCATCGCCAACGACCCCGACGCGGACCGCTGCGCCGTGGCGGTGCCGGCGCCGGACACCGTCGAGGGCTGGCGGATGCTGCGCGGTGACGAGGTGGGGGCGCTGCTGGCCACGCATCTGGTGCACAAGAGCGCCCGCGGCACGTTCGCGACGACGATCGTCTCGTCCTCGCTGCTGTCCCGCATCGCCGCGGCCGCCGCCGGGGCGTCGTACGAGGAGACGCTGACGGGCTTCAAGTGGCTCGCCCGCGTGGACGGTCTGCGGTACGCCTACGAGGAGGCGCTGGGCTACTGCGTCGACCCCGAGGGCGTACGGGACAAGGACGGCATCACCGCGGCGCTGCTGGTGGCCGAGCTGACGGCGGAGCTGAAGGCGTCGGGGCGGACGCTGAGCGACCTGCTGGACGACCTGGCGGTCGAGCACGGGCTGCACGCGACGGACCAGCTCTCGGTCCGGGTGGAGGACCTGTCGCTGATCGCCTCGGCGATGCGGCGTCTGCGCGAGCAGCCGCCGACGGTGCTGGCCGGGCTGCACGTGGTGTCGGCGGAGGACCTGACGAAGGGCACGGAGGCGCTGCCGCCGACGGACGGTCTGCGGTACGCCCTGGCGGGCGATGAGGCCGGGACGGTCTCGGGGGCACGGGTCATCGTGCGGCCGAGCGGCACGGAGCCGAAGCTGAAGTGCTACCTGGAGGTCGTGGTGCCGGTGGCGTCCGCGAGCGGGCTGGTGGACGCGCGCGGGCGGGCGGCCGAGGTCCTGGCGGCGATCAAGACGGACGTGGCGCGGGCCGCGGGGATCTGACCCTCCGCTTCCGGTGACCGGCCAGCCGGTGGGGGTCAGGGTCGGGGCGGGACGGCTCTTTTGGGGGCCGCCCGCATCCGGCGGCTCCGGTGGCTCCTTGTGGGGCCGGGGGCGGGGCGGGACGGGCCCTTCTGGGGGCTGGATTATTTACGGCAACGGCACCCTGTCGGGGTGCCCCGAAAGCCGCCGCAAATAACCCTTACGCCCCCTGCCAGGGCCGTCCCGCCCCCCTCCCGCCGGTACGGCGGCTGCGGCCCGGTGGTCCCACGGCACAACGGACCTGCACCACCCCCGTCACGGCGGCGGTCAGGCGACTACGGCCAGCACCACGAACAGCACCAACCCCACCAGCGCCGGCACGATCAGTTCGTACGCCCAGCGGACGGTCGGCGCACTTCCCTCACCCGCGGTGTGCTGTTCCGCGAGTTCGTTCAGCTCCTGGACGGCCTGGTCCGAAGGCGCCCGGGACGACTCGTCCCCGCCACGCGCACTCGCTCGCGCGGCCCGCTTGCGCTGGCGCAGGGAGACGGGAATGGCCCACAGCTGGTACTTCGCACCGCCGGCGAGCACTTCACTGGAGTACCCGGCGCGCACGGCCTCGACAGAGTCCCACGACAACGTGATCGTGCGGAACGGATTGCGCACCAGCAGCCGCTCCTCCCCCGCCCAGACGGCGGGTCGCAGCGTGAACGCGATGATCAGCGGCACCGCGAAGAGCAGCCCCGCCAGCGCGAGCCACGGCGTGCCGCCCTCGCCGCCGACGATCGCGTCGCCGCCCAGCCAGGCGGCCAGGCCCAGCAGCAGGACGCCACCGCCGATGCCGGCGGAGGAGCGGTAGCACCGCTCGGCGTAGTCCTGACCGGGGGCCTTCGGGGAACTCGTCATGGCGCCGATTCTGCCCGACCGGGCGGCTGCCGGACGTTGCGGTACGGCAACGCTACGGGTGTCCTCCCGGGGCGGCGGCGGCCTTGGTCGCGGTGAGGTCGGCGTAGACGACGATGTTGTCCGGCCGGTGGCCGTCGCGCAGGTCACCGCCGCAGGTGATCAGGCGGAGCTCGGGGCGGTCGGTGTTGCCGTAGACCTTGCGGGTGGGGAAGTTCTTCTTGCCGACCTGCTGCAGTTCCCGGACGGTGAAGGTGGCGGTGGAGCCGTCGGCGCGGGTGACGGTGATGGGATCGCCGGTCCTGACCTTGGCGATGTCCTTGAGGACGGCCGGGCCCTTCGCGGTGTCGAAGTGACCGATGAGGACGGCGGGCCCGGTCTCGCCGGGCGTGACGCCCTTGTCGTACCAGCCGATGCGATCGGCCTGTTCCACGGACGGCACCTCGACAGTGCCGTCGTCGGCCAGACCGAGGTCGAGGAGGGGCCCCGCGTCGACCGATGCGGCGGGCACGCTGACGCGGACGGGCTTGGAGGCCGGCAGCGGGGCGACGGTGGCGGTGGGCCGGGGCGCGGTGGTCGCCGCCACGTGGGCGCCGGCCGCGTGCGTCCCGGTGCCGCAGGCGAGCAGGCCGCCGCCGAGAGCGAGGACGAGCAGCGAGGCCGCGGCGCCACGCCGGGGCCGGGAGGCGGAGGGCTGGGTCATGCGGAACTCCTGACGGGCGCTACGCCACAAGGGCGGGCCGCCGGTGAGGGGCGGCCCACCCTTGTGGGTCGGTGGAGGTGCGGATCAGACGCCGGCGCCGACGGCACGGCGGCGCAGCACGGCGAACGCGATGCCCGCGGCGCTGACCGAGGCGAGGGCGCCACCGGCCGCGAGGAGCGCCGTGTCGTTGCCGTCACGGACGCCTTCGGCACCGGCCGCGACGCCGCCCTGCGGGACGGCCCTGGTCTGCGCGGCGCCGGACGGGACGAGCCGGGTGGAGGCGTTGGTGGCCTTGGCCTCGCTGCCGGTGGTGGTGGCGGTGTCGGCGCCCTTGGTGCGGATCTCACCGTTGAGAGCGGTCAGCGTGAGCTTCATGCCGTTGTAGTCGACCGTCACGTCCTTGCCATTGGCCGTGAACGACTTGACGACCTTGCCATCGACAACAACATCGGCCCGGTGGGTCTCAGGACCCGACTCGTACACCTTCACCACGCTGCCGTCATCAAGCGTCACAGTCCGGTGCAGCCACCACGAACCGTAGACCTTCTCGGTGCGGATCTCACCGTTCAGAGCGGTCAGCGTGAGCTTCATGCCGTTGTAGTCGACCGTCACATCCTTGCCATTGGCCGTGAACGACTTGACGACCTTGCCATCGACAACAACATCGGCCCGGTGGGTCTCAGGACCCGACTCGTACACCTTCACCACGCTGCCGTCATCAAGCGTCACAGTCCGGTGCAGCCACCACGAACCGTAAACCTTCTCGGTCTCCTTGGCCTTTGCCGCACCCTTGCCGGCCTCGGTCTTCTTCCCCGTCTCGGCCTCGGCGGCGGCGTCCTTCTTGGTGCCGGTCTTCTCGTCCGCCTTGGCGGGGGCGGTGGTCCCGGCGGTCTGCTCGGCCGCCTTGGCAGGTGCGGACGGCGCGGCCGGAATCGCGGGGGTCGCGGGCTCTGCCGCGAAGGCGGCGGTCGCCGGGGCCAGCAGGGCGGAGGCGAGAGCGGCGGAGGCGACGGCGGCGCGGAAGGCGATGGGGGCACCGCCCGTGCCCTTGAGGCTACGGGGAAGGCGGCGCGGGGACAAAGCTGACATGCTGGGCTCCTGGCGGGATAGGGCCTGGGAAATAGGGATTCGCATGCCGCTTCCCTCGGTTCGGGTGGGGCCGGAGAGGTCGGGCGGTTCTGCTGAGAAAAAGCTTATGGATCACAAGTGATCGAAGTTTCCGCTTTTTGTCACGAAACATCGACAGCCATCGGCAGGAAGTGGAAGATGAGTCGCCACTTCCGATTGAAACCGGCCGAATCGGGCAGTACGGTTCGGACGAGCCTTCGGCCCGGACGGCCCGGGCGCACCCGCGACGGCGCCCGTGCCCGTGCCCGCCAAGTGATCTTGCTGGTCACGGCTTTGCTCACCCCCAGGGGGTGACACGCGCTACGCGCGTAGATATGCTGATCGGGTGACCATGCACCCTCCTCCAACAGTCCCCTCAAACGGCAACGAGGCCGCCGAGCGACTGGCGTCGATGGCGGACGTGACCGCCTCCGACGGTGCTCTGCGCCGCTTCCTGCACGGCCTCCCGGGCGTCGACCCGGTCGGGCTGGAGGCCCGCGCGGCAGCGCTCGGCACCCGCTCGATCAAGACGACGGCGAAGGCTTACGCCATCGACCTGGCGATCTCCATGATCGATCTGACGACCCTGGAGGGCGCGGACACCCCGGGCAAGGTCCGGGCGCTGTGCGCCAAGGCCGTCAACCCGGACCCGACGGACCGCGACACCCCTCGCACCGCCGCGATCTGCGTCTACCCCGACATGGCGGCCGTCGCCGCCGAGGCCCTGCGGGGCTCCGGCGTGAAGGTGGCCTCCGTCGCGACCGCGTTCCCCGCCGGGCGGGCCGCGCTGCCGGTCAAGCTGGCGGACACCAAGGACGCCGTCGCCGCCGGGGCGGACGAGATCGACATGGTGATCGACCGGGGGGCCTTCCTCTCCGGCCGTTACCTCTCCGTCTTCGAAGAGATCAAGGCCGTCAAGGACGCCTGCCGCCGGGAGGACGGTTCCGCCGCCCGCCTGAAGGTGATCTTCGAGACCGGTGAGCTGTCGACGTACGACAACATCCGCCGTGCCTCCTGGCTGGGCATGCTCGCGGGCGCCGACTTCATCAAGACCTCGACCGGCAAGGTCGCGGTGAACGCCACCCCGGCGAACACCCTGCTGATGCTGGAGGCCGTGCGCGACTTCCGCGCCACGACCGGGGTGCAGGTGGGCGTCAAGCCCGCCGGCGGCATCCGCACCACCAAGGACGCACTGAAGTTCCTGGTGCTGGTCAACGAGACCGTGGGCGAGGAGTGGCTGACCAACGAGTGGTTCCGTTTCGGCGCCTCCAGCCTCCTCAACGACCTGCTGATGCAGCGCCAGAAGCTGAGCACCGGGCGCTACTCCGGTCCCGACTACGTGACGGTGGACTGACCATGGCTTTTGAATACGCACCGGCGCCGGAGTCGCGCGCGGTCGTCGACATCGCCCCGTCCTACGGGCTCTTCATCGACGGCGAGTTCCGCGAGGGCTCCGACGGCAAGGTCTTCAAGACCGTCTCCCCCTCCACCGAGGAGGTGCTGTCCGAGGTCGCGCAGGCGTCGGCCGAGGACGTGGACGCCGCCGTCAAGGCCGCCCGCAAGGCGTTCGAGAAGTGGTCCGCCCTGCCGGGCGCGGAGCGCGCGAAGTACCTGTTCCGCATCGCCCGGATCATCCAGGAGCGCTCGCGCGAGCTGGCCGTCCTGGAGACGCTCGACAACGGCAAGCCGATCAAGGAGACCCGCGACGCGGACCTCCCGCTGGTCGCCGCGCACTTCTTCTACTACGCGGGCTGGGCCGACAAGCTCGACCACGCCGGCTTCGGGCCGAACCCGAAGGCGCTGGGCGTGGCCGGTCAGGTCATCCCGTGGAACTTCCCGCTGCTGATGCTGGCCTGGAAGATCGCCCCCGCGCTGGCCGCCGGTAACACGGTCGTGCTCAAGCCGGCCGAGACCACTCCCCTGTCGGCCCTGTTCTTCGCGGACATCTGCCGCCAGGCGGGCCTGCCCAAGGGTGTCGTCAACATCCTGACCGGTGACGGTTCGACCGGTGCGGCGCTCGTCGCGCACGACGGCATCGACAAGGTGGCCTTCACGGGTTCCACCGGCGTCGGCAAGGAGATCGCCCGTACCCTCGCCGGTACGGACAAGAAGCTCACGCTGGAGCTGGGCGGCAAGGGCGCCAACATCGTCTTCGACGACGCGCCCATCGACCAGGCCGTCGAGGGCATCATCACCGGCATCTTCTTCAACCAGGGCCAGGTCTGCTGCGCGGGCTCGCGCCTGCTGGTGCAGGAGTCGGTCCAGGACGAGCTGCTGGACGCTCTCAAGCGGCGCATGTCCACCCTGCGCGTCGGCGACCCGCTGGACAAGAACACCGACGTCGGCGCGATCAACTCCGCCGAGCAGCTGGCCCGCATCAAGGCCCTGGCCGACAGCGGCGAGGCCGAGGGTGCCGAGCGCTGGGCCCCGGCCTGCGAGCTGCCCGGCAACGGCTACTGGTTCGCGCCGACGCTGTTCACGAACGTCACCCAAGCGCACCGCATCGCCCGCGAGGAGATCTTCGGCCCGGTGCTGTCCGTGCTGACCTTCCGTACGCCGGGTGAGGCCGTCGCCAAGGCCAACAACTCGCAGTACGGACTGTCGGCCGGCATCTGGACCGAGAAGGGTTCGCGGATGCTCGCCGTGGCGGGCAAGCTGCGGGCCGGCGTCGTCTGGGCCAACACGTTCAACAAGTTCGACCCGACCTCGCCCTTCGGCGGCTTCAAGGAGTCGGGCTTCGGCCGCGAGGGTGGCCGTCACGGTCTGGAGGCCTACCTCGCTGGAGCAGCCGAGCCGTCGAACGAGCGCAGCGAGCGAGAGGGTGAGCGCGACCGATGAAGCAGACTGATCGGCTCAGTGTCTTCAAGACCTACAAGCTGTTCGTCGGGGGCAAGTTCCCCCGGTCCGAGAGCGGGCGGGTGTACGAGGTGACCGACTCCAAAGGCACTTGGCTCGCCAATGCGCCCCTGTCGTCCCGCAAGGACGCCCGTGACGCCGTCGTGGCGGCGCGCAAGGCGTTCGGCGGCTGGTCGGGCGCGACCGCGTACAACCGCGGTCAGGTGCTCTACCGCGTCGCCGAGATGCTTGAGGGCCGCCGGGACCAGTTCGTCGCCGAGGTCGCCGACGCCGAGGGGCTGTCCAAGGCCAAGGCCGCGGCGCAGGTGGACGCGGCGATCGACCGCTGGGTCTGGTACGCGGGCTGGACCGACAAGATCTCCCAGGTCGTCGGTGGCACCAACCCGGTCGCGGGGCCGTTCTTCAACGTCTCCTCGCCCGAGCCGACCGGCGTGGTGGCCGTCCTGGCGCCGCAGGAGTCGTCGTTCCTGGGCCTGGTGTCCGTGATCGCCCCGGCGATCGCCACGGGCAACACGGTGATCGTCATCGCGTCCGAGAAGGCGCCGCTGCCCGCTCTGTCGCTGGGCGAGGTGCTGGCCACCTCCGACGTGCCCGGCGGTGTCGTCAACATCCTGTCCGGCAAGGCCGCGGAGATCTCTCCGTCGCTCGCCGCGCACCAGGACGTCAACGCGATCGATCTGGCGGGTGCCGACGCCGAGCTGGCGAAGGCCCTGGAGATCGCCGCGGCCGACAACCTCAAGCGCGTCGTCCGTCCACAGGCTGTGGACTGGTCCGCCGACCCGGGCACGGACCGGCTGACCGCCTTCCTGGAGACGAAGACCGTCTGGCACCCCACGGGTTCGCTGGGCGCGGGCGGCTCGTCGTACTGACGGCCCTGCCACGACACGACGGCGGCTCCCCGGTGCGTCCGGGGAGCCGCCGTCGGCGTACGTGCTGCGCGCGGGGTGCTTCAGTGCACCAGCAGGGTGTTCACCAGACCGCCGACCAGCGGTAGCTGCTCGACCTTGCTGCTCTTGGCCAGCGGTCCGGTGATCATCGCGGTGCTCACCGGCTGGAAGTCGCTGATCTGCGTGCCCACCGAGTTGTCCAGCGGGTTGAAACCGCCGCGGGCGAGGGGGTTGACGGGGAACTCCCTCAGCCCCAGGCCCGCCGCGGTGACGGACTGCACCAGGGCGGTGCCGGCCCCGTCCTGCAGAGCCGCTCCCACGTCGATCGGGCCGACGGTGGCGGAGGGCCCCGAGGTGTCCGCGTGGGCCGGGGCCGCGCCGCCGGCGCCGACGAGCGCGGCGCCCGCCGAGACGGTCAGGCCCAGGCACTTCAGGGCACGGGAGAGCGACGGCGGGGACGCGGGACGCGCGTGACGGGTGGGGGAGGTCATCACATCACCAGAGCGAAGGGGAAAGAACTCAGTAGGGCGCTCACGGTAACGGAGGCGGCGCGCAAAGTGAGCCGACGACCCGGGGGGACCCCCCATACGGCTCAATGCCTCACACTGGTGTCCCGTGACATCCCTCCTGACCTCCGCGCGCGTCATCCTGCTCACCGGCCCGTCCGGTTCCGGGAAGTCGTCCCTCGCCGCCCGCACCGGGCTGCCCGTGCTCAACCTGGACGACTTCTACAAGGAGGGTCACGACCCGACGCTCCCCCGGCTGCCCGACGACGGCGGCACCGACTGGGACTCGCCGCTGTCCTGGGACGCGGAGGCGGCCGTCGCGGCGATCGACGAGCTGTGCCGCACGAGCCGTACGGACGTGCCGCTGTACGACATCTCCACCAGCTCGCGCACCGGCGCCACCGCGCTGGACATCGGCCGCACCCCGCTGTTCATAGCGGAGGGCATCTTCGCCGCCGACATCATCGACCGGTGCCATGATCTGGGTCACCTCGCCGACGCCCTGTGCCTGCGCGGGCGGCCCTCGACGACCTTCCGCCGCCGCCTGCTGCGCGACCTGCGCGAGGCCCGCAAGCCCGTCCCCGTGCTGGTCCGCCGGGGCCTGCGCCTGATGCGCTCCGAACGGGCCATCGTGGCCCGCCAGACGGCGCTCGGCGCGTTCGCCTGCGGCCGGGAGACGGCCATGGGCCGGATCGCCGCCGCGGCCGCCGGGCGGCGCGAGAGCGTCCACTCCTGAGCGTGCTTGGGCCGTCCGCTTCCGGGCGGGTGTGAACGTACGCGTGCGGGCGCACGTATCCGGGCATGCGAGAGCGGGCGAGGCAGTCCCCCCGGCTGCCCGCCCGCTCTCTTCCCCCGTGTTTCCCCCCGTTGGTGCCCCGGGAGCTCCCCCCGCCCCCGTTACCGGCTAGGCCACGAGTTCCCCGAAGGACTCCCGTACGCCCCGGCCGGAGCCGATGACCTCGTCGTCGCGCAGCCGGCGCAGCGAGCGCCAGATGCTGCTCTTCACCGTGCCGACGCTGATGCCGAGGATCTCCGCGATCTCCGGGTCCGTGCGGCCCTCGTAGTAGCGGAGCACGAGCATGGTGCGCTGGAGCTCGGGCAGCCGGGCGAGTGCCTGCCAGAGGACGGCGCGCAGCTCGGTGCCGCGCATGGCGTCCGTCTCACCGGCCGTCTCCGGCAGTTCCTCGGTCGGGTACTCGTTGAGCTTGCGGCGCCGCCAGGCGCTGATGTGCAGGTTGGTCATGGTGCGGCGCAGATAACCGCCGACCGCGGCCTTGTCGGTGATGCGGTCCCAGGCGCGGTACGTCGAGAACAGCGCGCTCTGCAGCAGGTCCTCGGCCTCGTAACGGTCACCGGTGAGGTGGTACGCGGTCGCGTACAGGGAGGCCCGGCGCTCCTGGACGTAGGCGGTGAACTCCGCCTCCGCCCGCGAAACGCCCGTGGGCTTCTCCCCCGTTGCCCCCGAGGCGCCCCCCGCGCCTGCTGTGGGCTCCCCGTACGCGATCGCGTCGATGGCCACCATGTACGGCGGCCGTACCGTACGTCCGGTGCCGCGAGCGCACCCCCGCCCGCCCACGGCACCGGACTTCTCCGCGCTCCGGCCGGCATCGTGCAGACGCGTGCGAACTGCGCTGTTCGTGGTGCTGTGCAGTGTGTTCATCTCGCGCCCCCCGTCGGTGGAGCCAGCTCGGTCCGTCAGTGACCCGGACCGCGTTCTGCCCGGTGACCCAAAGCCTGCCGGGCCAGTTTCATCGCGCTGTCCGCCGACTGTCACAGCCCTGCAACAGGCCGTGCCGTCGCTGTTGCCGGGGCGTGGCGGGTCGCTGCGGCGTCCTTCTGTCGAACTACCGGCCAGTCTTAGGCCAGAATGACCACCGTGCCTTTCCTGTTGCTGATCGAGGACGACGACGCCATCCGCACGGCTCTCGAATTCTCCCTGTCCCGCCAGGGTCACCGTGTGGTGACTGCGGCGACGGGTGAGGACGGCCTGAAGATGCTGCGCGAGCAGCGGCCGGATCTGATCGTGCTGGACGTGATGCTGCCCGGTATCGACGGTTTCGAGGTGTGCCGCCGGATCCGGCGCACCGACCAGCTGCCGATCATTCTGCTCACCGCCCGCAACGACGACATCGATGTCGTCGTCGGCCTGGAGTCCGGTGCGGACGACTACGTGGTCAAACCCGTGCAGGGCCGGGTGCTGGACGCCCGGATCCGGGCGGTACTGCGCCGTGGCGAGCGCGAGTCGAGCGACTCGGCGTCCTTCGGTTCGCTGGTCATCGACCGGTCCGCGATGACGGTCACCAAGAACGGCCAGGACCTGCAGCTGACGCCGACCGAGCTGCGGCTGCTGCTGGAGCTCAGCCGCCGGCCGGGGCAGGCCCTGTCGCGGCAGCAGCTGCTGCGGCTGGTGTGGGAGCACGACTACCTCGGCGACTCCCGCCTGGTGGACGCCTGTGTGCAGCGGCTGCGCGCCAAGGTCGAGGACGTGCCGTCGTCGCCGACGCTGATCCGTACGGTCCGTGGGGTCGGCTACCGCCTGGACGCCCCGCAGTAGGGACGTCCGCGGCGACGATCCCGTCGTAGTACATCCGCAGTGCAGAGGACAGAGAGCCAACAGTGACAGAAGAGCCCGGTCGGGTGCGGGGCTGGGCGGCGGCCACGAACGTCATGAAGCTGAGCATGCGGTGGATCAGCCTGCGGCTGCGGCTGATGCTCGTCTTCGCTCTGGTGGCCCTGGCCGCCGCCGTGTCGGCGTCAGCCATCGCGTACTGGCTCAACCGCGACGCGGTCCTCACCCGTACGCAGAACGCCGCTCTCGACGACTTCCGCAAGTCGCTCCAGGACAACACCGGGTCCCTGCCGCTGAACCCGACCTGCCCGGAGCTGCAGGAGGCCGCGGACCGGATGGCGGACACCTCGCAGAAGTACGAGGTGCTGCTGATCGGCAAGGTCAAGGGCGGCGGCGACTGCGCGGCGCCCTCCAACCGGGACCTGTTCACGCTCGACGTCGTGCCGAAGACGCTGGTGACCGCCGTCAACCGGGAGCGGAAGGTCGACGACTCCAATCCCTTCCCGTACCACCTGTACTGGCAGCGGATCACGCTCGGCGGCAAGCCGTACCTCGTCGGCGGCGCGAAGGTGATCGGCGGCGGCCCCACGGGCTATCTGCTGAAGTCGCTCGACAACGAGCGGGCCGACCTCAACTCGCTCGCCTGGTCGCTGGGGATCGCCACGGGCCTGGCCCTGATCGGTTCCGCCCTGCTCGCCCAGGCCGCCGCCTCGACGGTGCTGCGGCCCGTGCAGCGGCTCGGTGACGCGGCGCGCAGGCTCGGCGAGGGGAAGCTGGACACCCGGCTGCAGGTGTCGGGCACCGACGAGCTGGCCGATCTGTCGCGGACCTTCAACAAGACGGCGGAGTCGCTGCAGAAGCGGGTGGAGGACCTGAGCTCCCGGGAGGCGGCGAGCCGGCGCTTCGTCGCCGACATGTCGCACGAGCTGCGGACCCCGCTCACGGCGATCACCGCCGTGACGGAGGTGCTGGAGGAGGAGGCGGAGTCCCTCGACCCGATGATCGCGCCCGTGGTGCAGCTCGTGGTGAGCGAGACCCGCCGACTGAACGACCTGGTGGAGAACCTGATGGAGGTCACCCGCTTCGACGCGGGCACGGCCCGGCTGGTCCTGGACGACGTGGACATCGCCGACCAGATCACGGCGTGCATCGACGCCCGCGCCTGGCTCGACGCCGTCGAACTGGACGCCGAGCGCGGCATCATGGCCCGGCTCGACCCGCGCCGCCTGGACGTCATACTCGCCAACCTCATCGGCAACGCCCTCAAGCACGGCGGCTCCCCGGTGCGGGTGTCGGTGCGGCAGACGGACGAGGCGCTGGTGATCGCGGTGCGCGACCACGGGCCCGGCATCCCCGAGGACGTGCTGCCGCACGTCTTCGACCGCTTCTACAAGGCGAGCGCCTCGCGTCCGCGCTCCGAGGGCAGCGGCCTGGGCCTGTCCATCGCCCTGGAGAACGCCCACATCCACGGGGGCGAGATCACCGCGGCGAACTCGCCGGAGGGCGGCGCCGTCTTCACCCTCACCCTCCCCCGCGACGTCTCCGGGACCGAGGGCGAGGGCGCCGCGCCGACCGCCGGCCCGGCGGAAGGGAGCGCGCAGTGAGAGGCACCAGCGCCACCCGTACGGCAGTCCTGGCCGCCGGGCTGACCCTGCTGGCCGGATGCGGCATCCGGGGCACGGCCGTGCCCGTGGACGCCGGGAGCGCACCCTCGCGTGCGACGTGCACCACGCGCCCCGGCCCGCAAAGTGCGCCGCCCCCGGGCAGCGTCACACTGTCCGTCCAGCTCGTGTGCACCTCGCAGCTACTCCCCGTGACCCGGGTGGTCGCCGTCCAGGAGGCGGACGACGCCGTGGCGCTGGCCCGCGTGCTCCTCGACGAACTGCGGCGGCAGCCCGCTCCCGTGGAGGACGAGGCCGGTTTCTCCACCGACGTGCCGCAGCGGCTGACGGTCGCCGGGCCGCGCAAGGGCGACCCGGCGGGGACGCTGCGCCTGAACACGGCGCCGGACGACCTGCCTCCGCTCGGTTTGGCGCAGGTCGTGTGCACGTACGCCGGTACGCCCGCGGCCGGCGGGAGCAGCACCGTGGTGCTGGGCGGGCCCAGCGACGACAAGCCCCGCGGCTACACCTGCACCGAGGAGACGCGCACTCATCCGGAGGCGGTGCAGAGCAGCTCCGCCCCCGCCTCCTGACGACCGGCGCTGACTCTCTGTACGCGGCTGCGGAACCGCGCGCCCCGCGCGCCGCGTCATGGGGGGCGTGCAGCGTCATGGCTACGGCGGTACGCCCGCCCTCCGATACCGCTACCGCGTGGCGGGCTGTGTCCTCCTGTCCGTCCATCTCCTGGTGGTCGGCTGGCTCGCTCTGCGGCCGCTGGCCGCGCCATGGGTGACTGCCTCCCACCTGGAGCCGCTGGCCACGATCCGCGCCGATCTGGCGCTCGGTCCGTGGGACGCGGCGTGGTCCATCGGGGCCGCGGTGCTGCCGTTCGCGCCGCTGGGGGTGCTACTGCCCTGGGCGGGGGGCCGGGTCGCGGCCTCGACGCCGGTCTCGCTGGCCCGGACGGTCTTCACCGCGGCGATGATCTCGCTGGTCCTGCAGGTGGTGCAGGGCGGCGTGGTGGGCCAGGTCCTGGACGTGGACGCGCTGCTGCTGAACGTCGTCGGCGTGACGGTGGCGCACCTGGCGGTCGTCCCGGCGGTGCGGTCCCGGCTCCGCCGCAGGGGTGACGCGGGTCCTACCCGGACCGTCCGCCGGGAGGAGACGGACAGGGGTCTGACCCCGACGATCCCCAGGGTCGGGATCGCCCCGTAGAGTGACGCTTTGCCCTGGCCGGCAGCCGTAGCGTTGACGTCATCGGGAGAACGTTCCCGCACCGATGGCACTTGACGCGAAGGAGTCGCCGCCATGTCCGCTCCGCTGGTCCGCCCCCGTAACCACAGGATGATCGCCGGCGTCTGCGCGGGTCTGGCCGAGCGCTTCGGCACCTCGCGGACGACGATGCGGGTGATCTTCCTGCTGTCGTGTCTGCTGCCCGGCCCCCAGTTCCTGCTGTACATCGCGCTGTGGATCCTGGCGCCCGCCGAGGGCAGTTCCCGCGCCGCCGCCAAGGGCTGGTGACGCCGCCGCCCGGCACCCGAAACGGGCCGCACACCCCCGTCGGGGGTGTGCGGCCCGTTCGTGGTTCGCACTGTTCGTCCCGGAGCGCCGTCAGCGCATGTTGGGGGTGCCCAGGCCCGGCAGGTGGATGCCGTTGGGGGAGATGGCCTTGGCGGGCAGGCCGCCGAGCAGGCCGCCGGCGTTGCCCTTGTTGTCCAGAAGGCCGTTCAGCTGCTCGGTGGGGAGGCGGGGGGCCAGGACCATGTCGGCCGCCTTGGCCGTCTGCTCCAGGACTCCGGAGCGCATCAGCCGGCCGGTGGCGACGAGCAACGGTCCGCCCAGCGGGGACATCGGAGCGGCCTGTTCGAGCGGGAGCCCCTTGGCCGCGCCGGTGGCGGTGGTGGTGACCGCCTCGAGAGTGCCGGCGGAGGCGGTGCCCGCAGCGGCGACGGCGATGGCGGCACCGACAGCGGCGGCGCCGAGGGCCTTGAGGGATGCCTGCTTCATCTGATTCTGTCCTCGTGACGGGGGATGGCGGGAAATGCCGAGCAGTACGGCAACCTAGCCACGAGTGCGGTGGCCCCGCAATCAATGACACGGCCGGGACCTTTTGGCCCCGGCCGTATTCACCGCGTTCACCCGATTCCCCGCCGACTCACCAGCGGGGCACGCCCGGAACGGAATTGCTGGTCAGGCGGTTCCGGTCACCGTCTGACGGAACAGCCACTCCGACTTCAACTCCGCGTACCCCGGCTTGATCACGTCATTGATCATGGCCAGACGTTCATCGAATGGGATGAACGCCGACTTCATCGCGTTGACGGTGAACCACTGCATGTCGTCCAGTGAATAGCCGAACGCCTTGACCAGGTGCTCGAATTCCAGGCTCATGCTGGTACCGCTCATCAGACGATTATCCGTATTCACCGTCGCCCGGAAGTGCAGCTTACGGAGAAGACCGATCGGGTGCTCTTCATATGAACTCGCCGCAGCGGTCTGGAGATTCGACGTCGGGCACATTTCCAGCGGAATGCGCTTGTCCCGCACGTACGAGGCCAGCCGGCCCAGCTTGACCGTACCGTCCTCGGCGACCTCGATGTCGTCGATGATGCGCACGCCGTGGCCGAGCCGGTCGGCGCCGCACCACTGCAGGGCCTGCCAGATGGACGGCAGGCCGAAGGCCTCACCCGCGTGGATCGTGAAGTGGTTGTTCTCGCGCTTGAGGTACTCGAACGCGTCCAGGTGACGGGTGGGAGGGAAGCCCGCCTCGGCGCCCGCGATGTCGAAGCCGACGACGCCGGAGTCACGGTATTTGTTGGCCAGTTCGGCGATCTCCAGCGCACGGGCCGCGTGCCGCATGGCGGTCAGCAGGGCACCGACACGGATGCGGTGACCGTTGGCCCGGGCCCGGCGCTCACCCTCCCGGAAGCCCTCGTTCACGGCCTCGACGACCTCGTCGAGGCTGAGCCCGTTCTCCACGTGCAGCTCGGGGGCGTAGCGCACCTCCGCGTAGACCACGCCGTCCTCGGCCAGGTCCTCGGCGCATTCGGCGGCCACCCGCACGAGCGACTCACGGGTCTGCATGACGGCGCCGGTGTGCGCGAAGGTCTCCAGGTAGCGCTCCAGCGAGCCGGAGTCCGCGGCCTCACGGAACCAGACGCCCAGCTTGTCCGGGTCCGTCTCGGGGAGCTTGTCGTAGCCCACCGCTGCGGCCAGGTCGACGATCGTTCCGGGGCGCAGCCCGCCGTCGAGGTGGTCGTGGATCAGCACCTTGGGCGCGCGGCGGATCTGGTCGGGGCTGGGCCGGCCGGCCTGCTGGGAGAGGGTCTCGCTCGTCATCTCGGCACTCTAGCCCCTACGCGCGTAGATGGCGCCGAACGATACGGAACGGTGACCCATCGGCGGGGTGGACACCACACGTCCTTCTGCCATCGTTGTCTGCCATGGTGCAGCAAGCGTTGCCGCAGCGAGATCCAGAAGGCCCCGCGGACCCGCGAGAAGCGGCCCGCCTCGGCAAACCGCTCGGTGCCGGGCACAGCGAGAACGCCGTGCACGCGGTCGCCCTCCTGCTCCCCGAGGGCAGCGCCACGGGAATACGCCGCCCCTTGCTCCGCACTCCCGCCGCGCAGCGGCCGCTGGCCCGCCGGCTGACCCGGGCGACCACCGACGACGGCCTGGTCGTCCATGTCGTCCACTACCGCCACCGGGGCTGGAACGGTTCCGCCGCCCACCCCGTGCAGGACGCCGCCTGGGCGGCGGACGAGGTGGTGCGGCGCTACGGCGACGTTCCGGTCTGCCTGATCGGTACGGGCATGGGCGCCCGCGCCGCACTGCGGGCCGCCGGGCACCCGGCCGTCACGGCGGTGCTCGCACTCGCGCCCTGGCTGCCGGATCCGGAGGCCGTGCTCGACCCGGAGCCGGTGCGCCAGCTCGCGGGCCGGCAGGTGCTGCTGGTCCACGGCACCAACGACGAGCGCACGGACCCGGACCTGTCCTACCGGCTCGCCGAGCGGGCCAAGAAGGTCAACCGGAACGTGTGCCGTTTCGAGGTCCACTCCGACGGTCACGGCCTGCGCCAGCACCGCCCGGAAGTCCAGGCCCTGGTCGTCGACTTCGTCCGCGGCGCGCTCTTCGGCCACCACTACGCCCGCCCGGTGGCCGACGCGCTGGCGGCTCCGCCGCCACTGGGTCTCCGCATGCCGCTCGCCTCCGGCTTCGGCGCGTCACTGCGTCACTGACCCCGGGGCTCCGCCCCGGACCCCGGTCCTCAAGCGCCGGACGGGCTGGTTTTCGTGCCGGCCCCGGCAACAATCCAGCCCGTCCGGCGCTTGAGGACAGAGCAGCACAACCCCCAAGCACCGGCACCGCCTCACCGATGCAGCAGCAATTGCCCCCGCCGCGACAGCAAGAACCGCTTGAAGGCCGCCACCGGCGCCGTATCGGGATGCCCGTCCAGCCACGCCACCCCGATCTCACGAACCGCACGCGGCGCGGTCACCGTCAGCTCGACGACACCCGGCCGCGGCACCGCCGGCGGCGGCAGCAGCGCGACACCGAGGCCCGCCGCGACGAGCCCGCGCAGCGTCTCCGGGTCCTCCCCCTCGAAGGCGACCTTCGGCACGAACCCCGCCTCGGCGCACAGCGCGTCCGTGATGCGCCGCAGCCCGTACCCGGGCTCAAGGGTGACGAAGAGTTCACCGGCCGCCTCGGCCAGACGGATCCGCTTGCGGACGGCCAGCGGGTGGTCCTCCGGCACGACCAGCCGCAGCTTCTGCTCGTCGAGCCGGCGCGCGACCAGGTCCGGCTCGTCGGGCACGGGCGAGGTCAGGCACAGGTCGAGGTCGCCGTCGCGCAGCCGCTCGATCATGGCTTCGCCGTAGTTCTGGACGAGCTGGAAGCGGACGCGCGGATGATCGGTTCGGAAGGCGCGGATGAGTTCGGGTACGGTCTCCGAACCCATCGTGTGCAGGAAGCCGAACGCGACCTTCCCGGTGGCGGGGTCGGCGTCGGCCCGTACGGACTCGGCCGCGCGGTCGACCTCGGACAGGGCGCGCTCGACGGTGACGAGGAAGGTGCGCCCGGCCGCGGTGAGCGAGACCGTGCGGCCGTGGCGGGCGAAGAGGGCGATGCCCAGGTCGTGTTCGAGGCGGGCCATGGACCGGCTCAGCGTGGACTGCGGCATCCCGAGCTGCTGGGCGGCACGGGTGACGTGCTCGTGACGGGCGACGGCGACGAACTGGGCGAGGCGCGGCGTGAGCGTCGCCGCCCACGAGCCCGCCTCGAGCTCGGCCGTTGTCGGAACGTCAAAGTTTTGGGTAACACTCTTGTTGCCACTGGGTGACAGAGGCCCTCGTGACCTGCGGTCATGCTGCATGTGATCGATTATCGCCAGTCTGTGCATTGGACGCATCAGATGCAGGCTGCATACGGTTTTCCCATGTCTCCTGCCGATACCGGGGCATCCGTCGTCACCATGCGATCGGGTGCCTCTGCCTCGTCTGCCTCGTCAGCCTCGACGTCCTCTTCCTCCGCCGACACCGACACCCGCCTGGTCCCCGGCGGGCCCGGCTACCGCCGGATGAGCTTCGCGCTCTTCGCCGCGGGTGTCGCCACGTTCGCCCTCCTCTACTCCACGCAGGCCCTGCTCCCGGCGATCTCGGACGATCTCGGCGTGACGCCCGATCAGGCCAGCTGGACCGTCTCGGCCGCGACCGGCGGTCTCGCCCTCGCGGTCGTCCCGCTCAGCGCGCTCTCCGAGCGCTACGGGCGGCGGGCCACGATGACGGCCGCGCTGTGTGTCGCCGCGTTCGTGGCGCTGCTCGTGCCGTTCGCCCCGGGCCTGGGCTGGCTGGTCGCCCTGCGCACGGTGCAGGGTGCCGCACTGGCCGGGGTCCCGGCGTCGGCGATGGCGTACCTGGCGGAGGAGGTGCGCCCGAAGGCGCTGATCGGCGCGATCGGCCTGTTCGTCGCGGGCAACAGCATCGGCGGCATGGTCGGCCGGATCCTCGCGGGCTGGGTGGCCCAGGCCTGGGGCTGGCGGGCCGGGCTCGCCGCGGTCGGTGCGCTGGCCGTGGTGTGCGCCGTCGTCTTCCGCCTGATGGTTCCGAAGGCCCGCCACTTCGCGCCGTCGGCGATTTCGTTCCGCGCGCTCGGCCGCACGGTCGGCGGCCACCTCTCCGACCCGCTGCTGCGCCGGCTGTACGGCATCGGCCTGCTCTTCATGACGGTCTTCGGCGCGGTGTACACGGTCATCGGCTACCGGCTGGCGGACGCTCCGTTCTCACTGCCGCAAGGCGTGGTCGGCTCGATCTTCCTCATCTATCTGGTCGGTACGGTCTCGTCGGCCGCGGCCGGGCAGCTCGTGGGCCGTCTGGGCCGCCGCGGCGCCCTGTACCTGGCGGTCGGCACGACGACGGCCGGTCTGCTCCTGACGCTGACGTCCTCCTTGGCGGCCGTTCTGCTGGGCCTGGTCCTCATCACCGCCGGCTTCTTCGCCGGCCATGCGGTGGCCTCGTCCTCCGTCAGCCGCGCCGCGAAGACGGGCCGTGCCCAGGCCTCGGCCCTCTACCAGACGGCGTACTACCTCGGCAGCTCGGTGGGCGGCACGCTCGGCGCCCTCGCCTTCCGCTCGGCCGGCTGGGACGGCACGGTGGTACTTGGCCTCGCCGCGATGGTCGGCGCGGCGTCGATCACGCTGTACGCGACGCGCAAGGCGATCGCCCACCAGCGACTGGTCGCCATGTCCCGCCGCTGACCAACCCATGTCCAGCGGCTGCGTCGGCGCCTGGTGCATGACGCGCGTCTGACGGCCCGGTCGTCCTGAGCACGTGAACGACCGAAGGCACCGCGCGTCCCGCGGTGCCTTCGGTGTGTCCCGCCTCCTGCCCTGGCCGGGGGCGGGCCCCTTCGCCGCCGCGCGCTGGAGGGCATGCGCTGTGGCGCGGGGGCAGGGGGGCGCTGCCGGGGCCGGACGCGACGGGGCGGATTCGTGTGTTCCGGGGGGTAGGGAGGGCCGGTGTGGGCGCCGGTCACGGCGCGCCAGTCGTCCCCGGAGGGGTGTGTCGTATGTTCGGTAAGCACGGTGCCGGAGTGGCTTTGTGCGCCATGGCACTGGTCGGTTCGTCCCTGGGATGGGCCCCTGCCACGCAGGCCCACTCCTCCTCCCGTTCCTCCCTCGCCTGTTCGGGGCAGGAGAACACCCGTTACGTCCCGGGGCTGACCGTCGTGCCACGCTCGGCCGTCACGCGCGGGAACGTCACCTACACCTGCACCGACCGTCCGGGGCACACGCTGGCGGCCACCAGCACCATCGCAGGCGTGTCCCCGCATGCGGCATGCGTCGGCCTGAAGCACAGCCGCGTACGGGAAACCCTGCACTACGCGGACGGTGGGACATCGGTGATCTACTACCCCACCTCCTTCGGCACCCGCATCCTCGGCATCAACACCTCGCACCTGGAGGGCACGGTCATCGCAGGCCGCTACAAGGGACGCGGTGCCGTCCGCAACATCCAGTCACTGGGCGGCGAGCTGCCCACGGCCTGCCTGACACCCGAAGGCCTTCAGTACTTCACCGTCAGGGCGAACCTGCAGATCGACGGGGGCTGATCCCCGGGAGAATGAGGCGGGCGGCTGTACGGCGGCCGCCCGCCGGGTGGGGCGGGCCTTCGTCGTCGTCAGGCGACAGGGAAGACACCCGTGTCGATCAGCAGGTCGAACGGCGCGGGAAGGTGGATCTCATCGCCGAACTTGCCGGCCTGCAGCATCCGGTAGACGTCGTTCTTGGGCTCGCCGTAAAGGGTAACGGTCGGGCCGCCCGGCGCCCACCTGTCCGCAAGCAGGTAGAGCGGCACTCCGGCATGGGCGTATCCGGCGGGCTTGCTGATGCGGTCGTGGCGAGCGGTCGACTTCGAAGTGATCTCGACGATGAGCTCGGCCGCCGCAGCCTGGACGAAGTTCTCGGACTCGTGCGCTTCCGTCGGCGCCTCGTCCACCACCGCCTCGGGTGCCACGACAAGATCCGGAATGTAGAGGCCGCTACGGGAGGGGACGGCGACAGCCAGGGTCTGATAGATCCCCCGGTCCTGGGGAATGGCCGGCGCCAGCTGACGCTGAAGCTTCCAGGCGATGCTGTTGTGCCTGTTGGCGGGCGCTGGTGACACGGTGATGATCCCCTCGATGATCTCCACCTTGCAGCCCTCGGGGGCGTCCGTCTCTTCCCAGATCCGGACCAGCTCGTCCCACTCGTGGCCGTGGCCCTCCGAGTAGTCGACGGTGAGTGCGCTCATGGCGGTCTCCTCTATCGGTACATCACCGACTCCAGCATGCCGAACGGACCCGCGGGAGGTCCACTGATGTCGTTCACCCGTACGAGTGCCGCTGCCCCGGCGCGGGCGCGGTCGGCACGACCACGCCGGGCCGTCCCAAAAACTGACAGGGAGCTGACATGCCCTCATATCAGGTTCGAGCCACATTCGTTGCTGTTCACGGACTGTGACGCGCTTCTCACATCGCGGTCAAGTGGGGTGACTTTTATGGCGTTGTCCGGTGTTCTTGGCGATCGACAGGTGTGAAGTGACCATGTCTATGGGATTGGTGTGACTTGGACAGACATTTCCGTCAACTGTGGAACACCGCGACGATGGCGATCGTCCGCAGCAGGATCGCCGCCGTCGTGGGAGCAGTTGCGCTCATCGCGACCGTCTTCACCGGTGCCGCCACCGGAACGGCCAGTGCTTCGACGGCACGCGCGGGCGGGTGGTCCTGCTCCGGGGCGCCCGTCCCGGACGGGTACGTCATCACCGGATACGACCGCAACGGATGCAGCGGCCGGGGCGCCTGGAACCAGCAGCCCGTGCGTGACGGCATCTGGACCTGCTCGGGCTCGCCGATCGTGACCGGCTACGTCATCAGCAACTACGACCGCAACGGATGCAGCGGCATCGGCGCCTGGTACCACCAGCTCGCGCGCGACGGCATATGGACCTGCTCCGGTTCGCCGATCGTCTCCGGCTACGTCACCACCAACTACCAGCGCACCGGTTGCAACGGCATCGGCTCCTGGTACCACCAGCTCGTCCGCAACGGCATATGGACCTGCCCCGGCTCGCCCATCCCGGCCGGCTACCGCAGCACTACGTACAGCGCGAACATGTGCGGCGGCCTCGGCGGTTGGTACACCGTGCGCGCCTGATCCCGGTCGCGTACTCGTATAAGTACTCGCATAAGTACTCGCACACGTACACCGAAGGCACCGCTTACCAGCGGTGCCTTCGTCGTTGACCGGCGCCGGGTGACCGGCACGGGAGCCCGCGATCAGCCGGACAGCGCCTGCGGCCGGTACACGCACCCTGTCAACGGAGCGTGCGCCTTCCAGCCCAGCGTCTCGTACAGCGCGCGCCCGTCGTCCGTCGCGCCCAGGACGCCGAGGATCGCACCTTCGGCCACGGCGTGGTCGGCGAGGGCACGCATCACGAAGTTGCCAAGGCCGCGGCGGCGGTGTGCCTCCTCGGTCGCAATCCGGTCGAAGACCGCGGCCTGCCCGACAAGGGCCAGCTGCCCGTTGGCGGCGGTTTCACCTGCCGCGTCGCACACCCGGACGTAGGTGACGCCGGCCCGGAACTCCACGGACGCGGTGTAACCACCGGGCGGTATCGGCTCGGTGGCATGCAGGTCCACGGCCATCAGATGGCCGGGGTCCTCCTCGTCCACCACCCAGTCCCGGGTGAGCCAGTGCGCGAGCAGCTCCGGCTCCACGGGTACCTTGAGCCAGGTGTCCGGCACGGTCACCGAGGCGGCGGCCCCGCGCACGGACGGCCCGTCCGCGTCGGGCAGCACATGACGCGCCACATGGCCGGGCGCTCCCACCTCGATGAAGAACCCCCAGGGCCGCTCGACCGGCTGGGGCGTGCCTCGCGACACGGCCCAGCCGGACACCCACGTGCTGACAAGTTCCGCGACCATCGGTCCTCCCGAAGTAAGCGCCACTTTATGGGTGCACACCTTACGTCGCCTTCGCGGGCAGGCGGCGTTGTCAGTGGTGGGTGGCAGACTCCGGTCATGACTGAAAGCGTTAAGGGACCGGCCAGTTACTTCCCGTCGATCGAGAAGAAGTACGGCCGGCCGATAGCGGAGTGGAAGACTCTCATCCGCACTTCGCCCCTGGCCAAGCACATGGAACTGGTCGCCTGGCTCAAGGCCGAACACGGCCTGGGGCACGGCCACGCCAACGCCCTTGTCGCTCACACCCTCGCGGAGGCCGACGACCAGTAGGGCGCCATGAGGCCGGGCCGTCTCAGAGTCCGCCACATGCCCGGGGTCAGCCCCCGTAGCGTGCGACGGCCCGCAGATATCCGGCCGCCACGAACCGGCCCCGCGCTTGGCCTCGGCGATCCTGCCGTACTGCGACGCCTCCTCCAGGAGCGACGCGGCCACCTGCGCGACCGCGGCGTGCCCGGGACAGGGGTAGGTCGTTATGTCCTGATATAAGCCTGCATTCCAACCTCCGTACGCTCGTGACCGCCCTTGCCCTCCTGGCCGGGGGCGTCTGCCCGGCCGCCCCCGGCGTGGGCGGGCGGCACTGGCGGCTTCATCTCCCCCACCTTCGGCAACGGCTGCGCCAACACTCCGACGATCAACGGTTGCTGAGCTTTCTCGCTGGTCCGCCGTTGCTCCGTGCCGACCTTGTGGGCCGGGACAGCCGAAGGCCGCCCTCGCGTCTGGCGCCGCATCCCTCCACGAATGATCAAGGTCGAGGGACCATTAGCCCAGCGACATTGAAAGACAAGCTCAGCCTGCCGCCGTGAACACCAGCGAGGCGTTGTGGCCCCCGAAGCCGAAGGAGTTGGCGAGCACGGCCGGCACCCGGCCGTGACGCGGGGCGCCCGCCACCACGTCCAGCGGGATCTCCCGGTCGAGGCTGTCGAGGTTGCGTACCGCCGGGACCACTCCGTCCCGTAGCGCGAGGATCGCGGCGATCGCGCCGACCGCTCCCGCCGCGCCGAACAGGTGGCCCGTCATGGACTTGGTCGCCGTCACCGACGGGTGCGTGCCGACCGCCTCGGCCACCGACCGTGCCTCCACGAGGTCGCCCAGCGGCGTGGACGTGGCGTGGGCGTGCACGTGCGCGATGTCCGCGGGCGCCAGCCCCGCGGCGCCCAGCGCCAGCCGCATCGCCCGCACCTGCCCCTCCGCGTGCGCGGCCGTGATGTGGTGCGCGTCGGAGGTCACCCCGGCCCCCGCGAGCACCGCGTGGCGGCGGGCGCCGCGCGCGGCGGCGAACCCGGCGCGTTCCAGGACGACCACGCCCGCGCCTTCCCCGATGACGAATCCGTCGCGGCCGGTGTCGAAGGGCCGCGAGGCCCCCGCCGGGTCGTCGTTGCGCGTGGAGTGGGCCTTGGCCTGGGCGAACCCGGCGAGGGGCAGGGGGTGCACACAGGCCTCCGCACCGCCGGCGACCACGACGTCGGCCCGGCCGAGCCTGATCAGGTCCAGGCCCAGGGCGATCGCCTCGGCGCCGGACGCACAGGCGCTGACCGGGGTGTGGGCGCCGCCGCGGGCCCCGAGGTCGATGCTGACCCAGGCGGCCGGACCGTTCGCCATCAGCATCGGCACGGTGTGCGGGGAGACCTTCCGCACCCCCGAGGCCTCCAGGACGTCGTCCTGGCCGAGGAGGGTCAGGACGCCGCCGGTGCCCGTCCCGATCACCACGGCCAGCCGTTCCGGTTCCACCGCGGGCCGCCCGGCATCGGCCCACGCCTCCCGCGCGGCGACCAGCGCCACCTGCTCGCACCGGTCCATGCGCCGCGCCTGCACGCGGTCCAGCACCTCGCCCGGCTCCTGGCGCAGCCGGCCCGCGATCCGTACGGGCAGCGCCGTCGCCCACTCCTCTTCGATGGCGCGGATCCCGTTCTCGCCGCGCAGCATCGCCTGCCAGGTCGCCTCGACGTGGCCGCCGAGCGGGGTGGTGGCTCCGAGACCGGTGACGACCACGCCTTCGCTGTCAGCGCTCATGGCTGATCCCCCTTGTAGTGGTGGCACAGCTCACCCTGCCTGTCGAGCAGTGCGGGTGGCTTCCTTCCTTTCCACTGTGTCAAGGGAACACCCGGTAACCCGATCGAGATGATCAACGGACTCGGCCGTCGCAAAATTGTAGGGTTCCGCCATAGGCGGTACGGGCCGGGACGTCGCATGGGCGGGTCGGCACCCGGAACGCGCCGTCGCGCGGTCCGGGTTGCCGCCCTGGATCCAAGGAAAATTTTCGCGGCAGTCAACTCCCCAGTCAATCCTAGGGTTTTCTTGCAACGACCCAAGTACTAGCTTTGATCACTATGACCCTCGATGACCTGCGCGTGTTCGTCGCCGTGTGCCGCGCCGGCAGCCTCAGTGCTGTCGCCCGCGAACTGTCCTGCACCCAGTCCGCGGTGAGCCAGCACGTGAAGCGGCTGGAGCGCGAGATAGGTACCGGCCTGGTGGAGCGGCACCCGCGGGGAGTGGTGCCCACCCAGGCCGGCCGGCTTCTGCAGGCGGCCGCCGCCGACGGCATCGCGGGCCTCGACCTGGCGCTGCGGCGTCTCGCGGATCTCGTGAGCGGCGACGGCGGTTCCGTGCGCATCACCACGGGCGCCACCACCGTGCGGCACTTCATGTCCGCGGCCGTCGTCGACTTCCGGCGCCGACACCCCCAGGTGAACCTGGAGTTCCAGACGGAGACCTCCAGCCGCAGTTGCTTCGACGCTCTCGCCGTACACGATCTGGACCTCGCCTGGATCACCATCGGTCCGCCCGTGCGCGGCATCGAACAGCGCCCCGTGATCGATCTGCCCTGGGTGCTGGCCGTCCACGCCGACGACCCGCTCGCCACCCGCAGCCGGATCGAGTCGGAGGACCTGGCGGGCATCCGCCACATCCGGCTGCCCGAGAACTCCACCTCACGGGCCCGGCTCGACGCCGCCTTCGCGGAGTCGGGCATCCACGTCACCTCGGACACCAGCGTCGCCGACTGGGACACGGCGATACTCCTGGCCGAACTCGGCCTCGGCCACGCCGTCGTCCCCGCCCTCCCCGGCTGGCGCGGCCCCGGCCACCCCTCGCTGCGCTTCGTCCCCATCCCGGCCTTTCCCGCCCTCTCAGCGGGCTGGGCCGTACGGAAGTGGGACGCCCTGACCCCCTTCGCCCGCGCCTTCGCGGACACGGTCACCGAGAACTGCGCCCGCGGGACCGACCCCCTGTTCCCGGCCCGCCGCTAGCCCTCACTCTCGTAACTCTGGAACCAGTGGCGGTCGAAGTAGCGGGCCGTCGAGAAGGGATGCTGCCGTTCGGTGAGCATGCGGTGGACGAACTCGGCGGTCGTCCCGTCGAAGCGCACCCACGAGTCGGGGATGTCCTCCGTCACGAGGATGGGCCACTTGTCGGGGTCGGGCCCTTCGGTGAGCCAGAAGAACTGGTCGGCCTGCTCGGTGCTCCCCCACTGCAGCAGCCCGCCGGGGGCCGGGTACACCTCGTACGGGTCCCACAGGCCGCTGCGGCCAGTCCGGGCCCACTCGCCCAGCCACTCGGTGTTCAGGACAATGTCACTGCTCCTGAATCCCGCGCCGGGCATGTGAAGTTCGAGGTAACCGTCGAAGGCGCCGTGCCCGAACATCTCGACGAGCCGCTTGTAGTCACCGGGCAGCGCGGTCCCGAGCCGGGCCTCGGCCCCCGCCCAGTCGACCGTACGCACGCGGGTCGTGTCCCATCCCGTGACGGCGACGACCGCGTCCGCCCAGGAAGTCGCCCCCTCCGGCATGCAGGAAGAAGCAGCACCCTCCGGCATGTCCGGCGCCGGGTCCTCCCGTTCCGCGACCAGCACCACGAGCCGTATGCCGTCCTCGAAACGAGCGGTACCGCAGCCGATCCACCGGCCTCCGTGCACCCATGCACGCATCTCGACGAGCCGCTCGCCGAACGGGGCCAGCAGCGGCAGCCCGGTCCGCGCGGTCACGGTCGGATCGACGTAGCCGCCCATGGCGAGATTGCGCGGCTGCCCGTACCGTCCGCTGAGCGCCCCCTGGAGCGAGGAGAGGTCGTTCTCGTCCGAGGGCGCCAGACATGCGTGCCCTGCCGGGTGTCCTGCCTCATCGCATTCCAGATCGCCCGTATTCGGCCAGACGAGGTGGTGGACGGCCGTGAGGAGCTCTTCCTGTTCATCCATGGCAGGCATTGAAGCGGACGCGACTGACAATCGACGTCAGGGGGCAACTGGCCGTCTGGATCGTGAGCCGAGCCGTTCGGCTTTGACGGTGGTGAGGAGAGTGGCGAGGGTGGCTGGGGTGGTGGTTATGACGTCGGCGGGGTTGTCGCTCTCACGGAGGTGTATGAGGCCGTCGGGGGCGGGGGCGACTTCGACGCAGGAGCCGTCCGATCCGACGCTGTACGAGGACTTAAGCCATGCGGGCAACCGTCCGGCTTTGACGGTGGCGAGGAGGCTGGCGAAGGTGGCCGGAGTTGCGGCTATGACCTGGGTGGGACAGTCGCTTTCGCGGAAGCGTATGAGCCCGCCGGGGGCTGGGGCCACCTCTAGGCACTCGCCGTCTCCCCCTGAACTGTATGAGGACTTATGCCATTCAACCCGAGACATATCGCTACCTATCGCAGTTCATACAAGACATGCTGGAGCAAACTCAGTGAATGCCGGGCTTCCTGCGCCTCAGGAGCAGCCGCCGGGTCGATGGGGGCGAAGGCGAGGGAAGCCAGTCGCTCGAACATTCTGGCGTACTCGGTGATGCGAGTGCCATCCCCGATGAAGTCCGCACTCGTCGGGTGCTCTCGATAGAGCGTGTCCAGCTCCGGGGTTGCCCCTCCCAAGAGGATGAAGGAACGGGCGTGCGGAGAGTAGGGGCCCATCTCGAAGGGGAAGATCTGCACGGTCACGCGGGGCAAACGAGCCACCTCGATGAGCCTCAAGAGCTGTTGCCGCATGATCTCGGAACTGCCGACGCGCGTACGCAGGGCCGACTCGTGGATGACGGCGTGGTACTTCTGGAGCCCACCCAAGACTCGCTGGCGTGCGGTTCTGAACTCCACCCGCCGATCGAGGCCTGCGTGATCACTTTCGACGGTCGAGATCACGGCGCGCGCATACTCCTCAGTCTGGAGCATGCCCGGGATATTCAGCGAGTCGTGGACACGGATGCTTGTGGCCCGTGACTCCAGCTCCGCGAGATCGAGCCCCCTTCGCGCCACCGAACCCTTGAACTCGTCCCACCAGCCCTTGCCTGAGTCCTGGGCCATCTCCATGAGCCCGTCGAACAGCGACCCCGGCGGGCAGCCATACTCGCGCAACAGCATGTAGAGCCGGTTCCTGGACACGTCCAGGCGCCCCGTTTCGATGTTGCTGATGCGCGCTCGGTCGGCATCCAGCAAAAGTGCTGCCTGATCGCCGGAAATTCCTGCGCCCGTCCGTAGCTTGCGCAGTTCGGCCCCGAGCCGGCGCTGCCGTTCACTGGGCTGTTTCCTGGGTGCCACCACTGCCCTCCTTCTCGCTGGCGGCAGTCTGCCGATGCCGTGCTCGGAGGGTCCACTCATTGAGCCCCGCATCACCCACACGTGGCAACAATCGGGTGATTTCTTGCTCGACCGTGAAACCGTTCACTACCGTCGAAGCCACCCATCCGCTACGCGGCATCGTGGAAGTGCACTCACTCCCAAGGCAGTTGGGGGTCGAGCAACGACACCGCGAACAGCCGTACCCCCACGGGAATCCCGCTCCCGCCCCAGGAGACGCGACATGAGAACTCCCCCCTCCCCCGACTGCTCCCTCGTCTTCCCACCCCACCCGGTATGGGTGCGCGCCGCCCGCGAAGCGGTGCGCACCCTGCTGGCGGCGGCGCGCCGCACCGAGTTGACCGACACCGCGCTGGTTCTCACCTCGGAGGCGGTCACGAACGCGGTGAACGCCTGCCAGGCGAAAGGCTGCACGAACCCGGTGACGCTCTTCGCGGAGTGGACGCGACGCAACCAGCTCCACGTGCTCGTACACGACGACGCCCCCGACGTACCGGCACTTCGCCCACTCACCGCTCCCGACGCCGAGTCGGGCCGTGGCCTGATGCTGATCGCGCACGGTGCGGACGCGTGGGGCGTGTGCGCGGACGGCCGGGGCGGCGCGGGAAAGGCGACGTGGTTCCTGCTGGGCGTACCGGCCGGGAGAGCGGCGCGGGGGCGATCGCCCAGGGGCTGCTCCGAGTGCGCGGAGCTGGAGGCAGCGCGGCGGAAGGCCGTGGCCGGTGGGGACGGGGAGACGGTGGTGGACGCGACCGTGGCCGTACGCAGCCACTTCCGCGACGCGCATCTGCTGAAGCGGGGGCGCACGTGGTGACCGGGCGCTGGGCAGGCACCGCCTACGTGGCGGGACGACGGTCAGGCGACTGCCCGCACGCCTGGGGATGGACCCACTCCGCAGGCGCATCGCACTGTGACCGCTGCGGGATCCGTCGCTTCACCGACTACGGCGCCGTACGGCCTCCCGGCCTGCCCGGTACCGTCACCCCCTCCCGGCGCAGCCGGAACGCCGCCGACCGGGCAGCGGCGCTGAACGTGGCCCGGACGGTGAGACCGGGCATCCGCTGGAGCAGGGCGGCACCCCGGTTCATGGCGCCCTGAGCGCCATTTGTGATCCCGACATGCCCAGGAGGGCTGCGGGGTTGGTCGCACTGCCGAGCAGCAAAGCGTCATCGGGCACGTTCGTGGGTGCGGAGGTCGTTGAACGGTCCGCCGCTGCTGCTGAGCTGGTGGTATGTCCCTTCTTCAGCGATGTGCCCGTCTCGCATGACGATGATCCTGTCTGCGACCTTGGCGTTGTTCAGGCGGTGGGTGACGATGATGGTGATCCTGTCGGCACGGGTGCTCCTCAGTTCCTGAAGGATGAGGCGTTCAGCGCGCGGGTCCATCTCGCTGGTGGGTTCGTCGAGCACGAGTACCGCCGGCTGCCGGTGGAGGGCACGTGCGCAGGCGAGGCGCTGCCATTGGCCGCCGGAAAGGTCGCTACCGTCCCATAGCTGGCCGGACAGCAGGGTGTCGAGGCCGTGAGGGAGGCATTCAACGACATCATGCAGTCCCACTCGCTGCAGGGTTGTCCAGATGCGGTCGTCGTGGTGCTCGTCTGTCCGATGGCCGAGGGTGATGTTCTCGCGGACTGTGAGAGGCCAGTGGGCGAAGGACTGCGTCACGATACCGGTGTGTTGCCAGACGGTGTCGGGGTCGGCCTGGGCCAGATCCACGTTGTCCCAGCACACGGCGCCCTTGTCGGCGGTGTGCAGTCCGGTGATCAGGCGGGTGAGCGTGGATTTCCCGGATCCGTTCTCGCCGACGATCGCGACGATCTCACCGCGATTGAAGGTCACGGACACACCCTCGACGGCCGGATGGCTCTTGCCCGGGTAGGAGGAGGTGACGTGGTCGAGATGGATCCGCTGCGGGCGGGCGGGCGCTTTGAGCAGGCCACGCCGGGGGGCAAGAAAGCGGGCTTTGCCGACGAAGCGGCGCCAGTCGTCGAGGTAGAGGGCGCTCTGGAACAGGCTCGTGGCGAACTCTACGACCTTCGACAGCCAGGTCAGACAGCTCCTCACGGCGATGACGGCCGTCGCGGACACGGCCAACGGCACGCGCCCGGAGACGGTGAGCCACGCCAGCAGCGTCCAGGTTCCCGCCAGGCACACACCGCCGGCAGCCGCGGACAACAGGTTCACTCGCAGCAGACGCGGAGCGACGGCGACCACCGTGGTGTCGATGCGCTCCGATACTGCTTGATACCAGTCAGCGAGGGGGTCGCGCATGCTGTTGGCACGGACCTCCTCCGCGTGCTGCGCCGTGGTCAGATGGCGGCGCATCATGGCCTTCACGTTGCGGCTCGAGCTGGTCGCGTGGTGCGCATGGTGCTCGAGGCGGGCTTCCGCCGCAGATCCGACTGCCGCTGGGAGTACCGCCAGAAGCACGGCGGGCAACAGCAGCGGATGCAGGACGGCCAGCGTGCCGGCGGCTGAGGTCAGGCGCATGAACAGGCTCATGAACCGTTGAGCTTCGTAGAGCATGCGGTCGACGTGGATCGCCCCGTTCTCCGCCGTCTGCAGGTCGTCGGCGAACGCCGGATCACGGAAGGCGGTCAGCTCGACCGTGCACATCGCCTGGACCAGAGCCATGTCCGCCGAGGTGACCAACCGGGGCATGAGACGCCCTTCTGCCCACCGTGCGCCGGCGTAGGCGATACGGGCGCACCCGGCCGCCATCGCGGCCACGACGAGTGGCGGCAGAGCCTGCTGGATGCGCTCGAGCGCCGGCCCTGCGCCCAACAGCGGTTCCATACCCCTGGCCACGCAGGTCAGTACGACGGAGGCCGACACCCCTGCGACCAGTTGCACGACGAGCATCGCCACCACGCAACGGGCGTCGATCCGCCACGCCATCCGGCCGATGTGCCCGACCAGGACAGGAACCCGTCCGCACAGCCACACACCACCGGCAGCGCCCAGGCCGACTCGGTCGACAACCATCACCACTTCCAGCCCACCGTCGACTGCCGCAAGGGCACCCGCGCGGCCGGCGCCTCCTTCTCGCCCAGTTCCGCCACGGGCACCGACCGTTCCATCACGGTCTGCTACGCCGCCGGCGGATCCCACCACCCCTCTCACACCACCATCAGCGCACTGCTCAGCAACGCTCTCTAGCCCAACGAGGAGCACCACCGTGAACGACAACCGCACGCCGCAGGCCCAGCCGGCCGCCGCCTGCACCGCCCGTAGTCAGCGTCGGCTCGCACGCGCCGCAGTGATGGCCGCCACCCTGCTGGCCACAGGGATGGCCATCACCGCACCGGCCTCCGCCGTCAGCGTCGGCGCCGCCCTCGGCAGCGCCACCAACGGAGTCAGCCAGATCACCGGTGGGCTCGCCGGCTGATCCGGTCCCACGGATCACCCCCCCCCGGCCCCGGCCCTTCCTCACCCGATATCGGCCGGGGCCGCCGGGCCCGGCACACGAGATGACGACGCCTCGCTGCCCGACACCACCCCTTGATGCAGCCCGAAACGTACAGATCGGAAACTGGTCATGCGCGCACTGATCCGCAAATCGGCCGTCACCGCCGCACTGGCTGTCGGAGCATTCGCCCCGACAGCCGGAATCGCCCAGGCGGACGGCGTGGACAACCACCACGACTTCAGGCCCACCATCGACTGCCGCAAGAACACCTACGGCGCCCTCGCCATCTTCTCCCCGACCGTCTACTACAACTCCACCGACCGCTCCACTACGGTCTGCTACGCCAATGACAATGCCGGCCACCCCTCAGTGACACATCTCTTCGGCCTGCTCAACCTGGGCCAGTAGGCACACCTCGGGACTCTGAGGTCTGCCCGGCGTGTGCCGCACCGGCCTTGGTCGTTTACCGGAGCAGGCACCACTGTCAGACCCCAGTGCGACCATCTCGCCGTGACCCCACACCACGTGACTCTCGTCCATGACAACTGGCCCGCGAAGACGCCCGATTACTACGCCTCGCTTGCCGCCGCCCCACCCGTCGGCTTCGAGTTCTCGTACAAGACCTGGGGCTACTACCCCGGCATCAGCGGCAGCCGCGAGGCGCCGACGCGTTTCCACGCCATCGCGAGCGTCGTGGCCGAAGTCGCCGCCGCGCACGGCGTCCTGCTCAACGACGCGGGGGTCGAGAAACCCCAGGAGTGGATGGGCGACGAGCACAACCAGCAGACCATTGCCCATCTGCTGCTGATGGCGGTCCACCGGGCCGCCTACTGCGGCCTCACCGTGGACGACCTGACGGAGTTCCTGCGCTCGACGGCGTCGGCACACGCGAGCGCGGGCCGCATCAGCGACGCCCCCGTCGAACGATGAGCGGGGTGGCTCGCCCGCTGACCGCGCGGCGGCGGAAGGGGGCGAGCCACCCGCGCTCAGACAGCGGTGCGCTCCACCGGGATCCACAGCTCCGCGTCCGCGTGTGTGCCGTCCTGCGACGGGCGGACACGCAGGATCTCGGGGCCGGGCCTGCTCCGGTAGGGGTTGGAGGGGAACCACTGCGTGAACACGTCCCGCCACAGGTGCTGGAGCGCCTGCGGGAACGGGCCGGAGTTCTCGAAGACGGCCCACGTGCCCGCCGGGACGGCGAGGGCGTCGAGGCCCTCGGGCGCCTCGGGCGCCTCGGCTCCTGTCACCACGCCGTGGTAGTAGTCGAATTCGGTGCCCTCCGCCCGGCTGGGGTCGAGGTCGTCGCTCACCGCGACGATGCCGCGCGGCTCCTGGTCGGACAGCGCCGTGATGCGCCCTATCGTCTCCGGGGCGATGCCCCGGATGAACTCGCCGATCGCCGGGTTCATTCCTTCATGGACGAGGGGGACGCGGGCCTTCCTGCCGACCACACGGAACTCCTCCTTCTGCACAACCTTGTACTGCATGCTGCTGCTCCCTTCGATGATGAGGCGGAAGGACATCCGTGGCTGGGACTGCAGAGCCGCTCCGGTCCGCCTGGCCTCGCCGGGACCCACCCCGTGCATGCTGCGGAACGCACGCGCGAACGCCTCCCCCGAGGCGTAGCCGTAGCGCACCGCGACCTCCAGCAGGGTCCGCTCACCGGCGAGCACCTCGGCGCCCGCGACGGTGAGGCGCCTGCGCCGGACGTACTCCGACAGCGGCATCCCGGCCAGTGCGGAGAACAGCCGCCGGAAGTGGTACTCCGACGTCACCGCGATCCGCGCCAGTTCCGCCACGTCGACCGGCTCGCCGAGATGCGCGTCGAGGTGCGCGTCGATGTGGTCCATGGCCTGGTTCAGCCGTTCCAGCACCGCTGACTCCTTCCCTTTCACTCACTCACGTTAGGAAGAACCCACCCTGCCCGACCCGACATCCTGTGCCCGGCCCGGTCGGGTAGGTGCCCCGCGGTGGGGCCGCCACCTGCGGGGATCCGCCCACAGCGCAAGTCCGGACACGGCGGCCGGGCCGCTGGCACACTCCCGATCATGAATACCCATGACTTCATCGAAACGCTGCGGGACGAGGGCCGGTTGTTCGCGGACGCCGCCGAGCGGGCCGGGGCCGACGCCCCCGTACCTAGTTGCCCGGAGTGGAGGATGCGGGACCTCGTCGTCCACCTGGGGTCGGTCCACCGGTGGGCTGCCGCTTACGTGGCCGGGGGCTCGCAGCAGCCGATACCCCTGCCCGAGGCGCCGCAGCTGGACGACGACGCGCTCGTGCCGTGGCTGCGCGAGGGACACAACCGCCTGGTCGAAACGCTCGCTTCGGCCCCGTCGGACCTGTCCTGCTGGACGTTCCTGCCCGCTCCCTCGTCCCTGGCCTTCTGGGCGCGCCGCCAAGCACACGAGACCACCGTTCACCGGGTAGACGCCGAGACCGCGCTCGGCGGCTCCCTCTCCCCCGTGCGACCGGCCTTCGCGGCCGACGGCATCGACGAACTGCTCGCCGGCTTCCACGCGTCGGACCGGTCCCCGGTACGCACCGAATCCCCGCGAACCCTGTGCATCCAGCCCACGGACGTGCCGAATACGACCTGGACGGTGCACCTCTCCGACGCCACGCCCCGCACCGAACGCACCACCGGCGCGCCGAGCACAGCGGCCGACTGCACCTACGAGGGCTCGGCGGCCGACCTGTACCTCGTGCTGTGGAACCGCCTCCCCGTGGCAGCGGTGAAGCTCGACGGCGACCCCACGCTCGCCCACCTATGGCGCGACCGCTCCGGCTTCTGAGGGTTCCCGCTGACGCCGGTCTTCCGCATGCCGTAGGGCGCCGGTGCGCCCCGCACACGCCCTTGACGCAGCAATCGCGTCAGGGGCAAGGTCATGCAAGGTGGAGCAACCACTCTCCAGGGGAGGCCCGCATGGCACTACGGTTCGTTGGAATCGACCCCGGGACAGGCGGAGGCAACTGCCCCGCCGTATGGGTCGATACGGACGCGAAGCCGGAGCCGGACCTGCTCTTCCAAGGGTGGCTGGTCGATGAGGTGACTCAGGCCGAGTGCCTGAAGGACAGCCCCAGGCCCGGCACAGAAGCGGTTATCCGCGTTCCGGCACGGATGGTGCCCCTGATCAGGGAGGCGTGCGATGTCGCAGAGCGTACCCAGCTTTGAGGAACTGCTGGATTCTGCCCTGCACTCTGCTGTCCACCTGGAGATGCGTGACATCTACAGCGTGGACGAGGAGCGCGAACACTTCGCGGCCTGGAGGCAGGGCGGAAGAGCCGACGATCCCGGGTCGGCGCAGTGGCGCCCTTGGGCCGACCTCGTCAGGCGCACGGTGGGCCGTGGTGTGGTGATGCGCAGGGCGCGCGTCGTCTCGGAGCCGGTGACGGAGTACATCCGCTACGAGCACGCCGGCACGTCCGTGAACGTCGGCGCCGGCGAGCAGGTACGGTGGCTGCCGAGGCACAGGGCATCGGACATCGCCCTGCCGGGCAACGACTTCTGGCTGATCGACGACCTCGTCGTGCGGTTCAACGTGTTCACAGGCGACGGGAAAGCGGCAGAACCACAGGTCAACAAGGATCCATCGGTGATCAAGTTGTGTGCGTCGGCCTTCGACGCAGTGTGGGACCGGGCGGTCCCGCACGAGGACTTCGAGATCGTCTGAGCACAGGACACCGGACAGCCAGCTCATGCCCGCACCGAAATCCAGCAGCGTTCAGCAGGCCCGCGACTCCATCGCCGCCCGCCTTCGCGACATCCGTCTGGACGCCGAGCTGACGGGGCGTGAGCTGGCTGCACGGTGCGGCTGGAGCGAGTCGAAATCCTCGCGGATCGAGAGCGCCAGAACGCCGCCCTCCGCCTCCGACATCCGCAAGTGGTGTTCGGCCTGTGGCGCTGACGATCAGGCGCCGGACCTGATCGCGGCGAACCGCACGGCCGACTCCATGCATGTCCAGTGGAAGCGCCTGCACAGGACAGGCATCAGACGACATCAGGAGTCGGCCGTCCCGCTGTACAGGCAAACGCGTCAGTTCCGCGTGTACTGCTCCAACGTCATTCCTGGCCTCGTACAGACCGAGGCGTACGCCACGGCTCTCCTGTCCACCATCAGCGATTTCCAGGGCACCCCGGACGACGCTCCGGAGGCTGCGGCGGCGCGGGTCGAACGCTCCCGCGTCATCAGGGAGGGGCACCACCGGTTCGCTCTGCTCATGGAAGAAGACGTCCTCTACCACCACTTCGGCGACGCCGAGGTGATGGCCGGCCAGCTCGGCTACCTCTTGGCCGCCATGGCGCTCCCGTCGGTGTCCCTGGGGGTCATCCCTCGCGGGGCCCATCGGCGTATGTGGACGCTGGAAACGTTCATGATCTTCGACGACCGGGAAGTACAGGTCGAACTCCTGACAGCCGAGTTGAGGATCACGCCGCCGGGCGACATCGCCACCTACACCAAGGCGTTCTCCCGCCTCTGCCGTGTCGCGGTTCACGGAGCAGCGGCCCGTGGACTGATCAGTGATGCGATTCGCTCACTCGGTTAGCCGTAGCCGTACGCAAGCCCGTGCAAGGCCGTAGAACACGATCTACCGCCAGGTCTACGGTTCCCTCACGCTCTCGACCGACAGGAAGCGAGGCAGCCATGGGCAAGAAGGGCGGCGACCACTCCGGGAAGCCCGACACGGCCGGCAGTGACGGCCATCGGGACAAACCCCCCGGGCCCACGAAGCCGTACGAGCCTCCGAAGAAGTGAGGCCGCATGTGCACGAAGGAGCAGCTCCTCCGGGAGCTGGAAGGCAAAGGCGTCGTCACGCCGGAATGGCGTGACGTGGTCGCTTCCGTGGACCGCGCCCACTTCATCCCCGAGGTCTTCGAGGGGCATGACCGCCGCACGGAACCGGAGCGCTGGAAGCGAGCCGTCTACTCGGACGTACCTCTCGTCACTCAGGTGAATGACGGCATTCCGGTGGAGGACGGCGGGTTCAGGCTCTCCACGTCGTCCTCCTCAATGCCGTCGGTCATGCTCGAGATGCTGGACCTGCTCGATGTCCGCGAAGGCCGGAGGGTGCTGGAGATCGGCACCGGTACCGGTTACCACGCCGCCTGGCTGTGCCACCGGCTGGGCGACGCGAACGTGACCAGTGTCGAGATCGACGCGGCAGTCCTGTCCACAGCCGTGGGCAACCTCGCAAAGGCCGGGTACCACCCGGCCACCGTTCTCGGGAACGGCCGGGACGGACATCGCCGCGGCGCACCCTATGACCGGGTGATCAGCACCTGCACCATGCGGGAGGTACCGCAGGCGTGGCTGGAGCAGTGCCCCGACGGGCGCGTCGTCACTCCGTGGGGCAGCAGCTTCTTCGGCGGGTCCTTCGCCACGCTGGATGTGGTGGACGGGACGGCGCACGGCAGCTTCTCCGGTGACCCGGCCTTCATGTGGGACCGCACGCAGAGGGCCGGGGCCGGCCGTGTTCGCGACTTCTACCGAGGGGAGGAGGGGCAGAAGTCCACCACCGATGTGGAGCCGCAGAACGTGATCCAGGACGACCCCGCGTTCTTCACCGCTCTGAGCCTGACCGACGCGTGGTACCGCTGGTGCGAAGCGGAGGACAGCAGTGGGGAGGCCACCCTGTGGTTCGTCACGGACGACGGCAGCTCCTGGGCCGCCGTCGAGTACGCCCCGGGCCGGGCGGCGTACGAGGTGGAGCAGTACGGCCCCCGCGCTCTCTGGGACGAGGTCCTGGTGGCGTTCCTGCGGTGGCACGAGCTGGGGAAACCGGAACGCTCCCGCTTCGGCCTGACCGTCGACGGCGACGGGCAGCGGGTGTGGCTGGACACCCCGCAGAACGTCGTCGGCCCGTCGTAGCCCGGCGACATGGCGAAAGCCCCCGCCGCAGCGGGGGCTTTCGTCGTGCGTCAGCAGGTCACGACCGGCAGGTCACGACCCGCACTCACGACCGGCAGTCATGACTAGCAAGTCACGCGATGCGGTCCAGCACGATCGGGTTCGGCGTGAAGGCCGTGCCCGCCGGGGAGATCTCCACGCCGCCGTCGAGCGCGGCGAGGGCGTAGTCGAACTTCTCCGGGGTGTCGGTGTGCAGCGTCATCAGCGGCTGGCCGGCCGTGACGGTGTCGCCCGGCTTGGCGTGCAGCTCGATGCCGGCGCCGGCCTGCACCGGGTCCTCCTTGCGGGCGCGGCCGGCGCCCAGGCGCCAGGCGGAGACGCCCACGGCGTAGGCGTCGAGCGCGGTGAGGACGCCGGAGGAGGCGGCGGTCACGACGTGCTGCTCGCGGGCCACCGGCAGGGTCGCGTCCGGGTCGCCGCCCTGGGCGATGATCATGCGGCGCCAGTGGTCCATGGCGGAGCCGTCGGCGAGGGCCTTGGCCGGGTCGGCGTCGGGGAGTCCGGCCGCGGTGAGCATCTCGCGGGCGAGGGCCAGGGTCAGCTCGACGACGTCCGCCGGGCCGCCACCCGCCAGGACCTCGACCGACTCGCGGACCTCGAGGGCGTTGCCCGCGGTGAGGCCGAGGGGGGTGGACATGTCGGTGAGCAGGGCGACGGTCTTGACGCCGTGGTCGGTGCCGAGGCCGACCATCGTGCTCGCCAGCTCGCGGGCGTCGGCGATGTTCTTCATGAACGCGCCGGAGCCGACCTTGACGTCGAGGACGAGCGAGCCCGTGCCCTCGGCGATCTTCTTCGACATGATCGAGGAGGCGATCAGCGGGATCGCCTCGACCGTGCCGGTGACGTCGCGCAGCGCGTAGAGCTTCTTGTCGGCCGGGGCCAGGCCGTCGCCGGCGGCGCAGATGACGGAGCCGACGTTGCGCAGGACGTCCATCATCTCGTCGTTGGAGAGCAGCGCGCGCCAGCCGGGGATGGACTCCAGCTTGTCGAGCGTGCCGCCCGTGTGGCCGAGGCCGCGGCCGGAGAGCTGCGGCACGGCCGCGCCGCAGGCTGCGACGAGGGGGGCCAGCGGCAGGGTGATCTTGTCGCCGACGCCGCCGGTGGAGTGCTTGTCCGAGGTCGGCACGGGCAGGGACGAGAAGTCCATGCGCTCGCCGGACTTGATCATCGCCGCCGTCCAGCGGGCGATCTCCGCGCGGTCCATGCCGTTGAGCAGGATCGCCATCGCGAGCGAGGACATCTGCTCGTCGGCGACCTCACCACGGGTGTACGCGTCGATGATCCAGTCGATCTGCCCGTCGGTCAGACGGCCGCGGTCGCGCTTGGTGCGGATTACGGAAATGGCGTCCATCAGCACATTTTCCTTAGGTTCGTGCGTCCTCAGTCTTCCCGGGGCCGGAAAGTGACCCGGACGGGCTGAAGCATCAGCCCGTCCGGCGCTTGAGGACATCTTCAACGATTCAGGTCAGCGGGCCCAAACGCATCGGGCAGCAGCTCCGACAGCGGGCGGATGCCCTTCGTCGTGTCCACGGCCAGCTCGGGGCCGCCGTGCTCCCAGAGCAGCTGTCGGCAGCGGCCGCACGGCATCAGGATGTTGCCGTGCAGGTCGCAGCAGGTGAAGGCCGTCAGACGGCCGCCGCCGGAGGCGACGAGGGAGGAGATCAGACCGCATTCGGCGCACAGGGCGACGCCGTAGGCGGCGTTCTCCACGTTGCAGCCGGTCACGGTGCGGCCGTCGTCGACGAGGGCCGCGGCGCCGACGGGGAAGCGGGAGTAGGGGGCGTAGGCCCGGGACATGGCGCCCCGGGCCTGCGCGCGCAAGTCCTCCCAGTCGGGGGCCTCCCGGACGGGAAGGTTCGTCACTTTCCCTGGCCCTTCCGGTACGGCTTGCCGTCGGCCTTGGGCATCCGCAGGCGTTGCGCGGACAGCGACAGGACCAGCAGCGTCGCGACGTAGGGGGTGGCGTCGACGAACTCCAGCGGCACGGTCTTGGTGAGCACGTACCAGGCGATGAGCGCCACGGCCACGACACCGCTGATGATCGCGGGCTTCTTCCTGCCGGCCTTCAGGCGCCACAGCGCCAGGCCGACCAGCAGCACCGCGACGAGCAGCAGCAGCGCGTGGACGGTCGGGCCGCCCGAGCGCAGCTGGAGGCTGTCCATGAAGCCGAACAGGCCGGCGCCCATGGCGACGCCGCCCGGCCGCCAGTTACCGAAGATCATCGTGGCGAGGCCGATGTAGCCGCGGCCACCGGTCTGGCCGTCGGAGTACATGTGCGTGCCGATGGCCAGGAACGCGCCGCCCAGGCCCGCGAGGGCGCCGGAGACGACCACGGCCCAGTACTTGTACTTGTAGACGTTGACGCCGAGGGACTCGGCGGCCACCGGGCTCTCACCGCAGGAGCGCAGGCGCAGGCCGAAGGCCGAGCGCCACAGCACGTAGAACGTGCCGACGAACAGCAGCGCCGCGACGATCGTCAGCCAGGACACGTCGGAGACGAGGCCGTCGAGGATGCCGGCGACGTCGGAGACGAGGAACCAGTGGTGCTTCTCGATCGAGTTCAGCCAGTCGGACAGGCCGGGGATCGAGAAGTGCCCCATGTTCTCCATGACGGGCGACTGCTTGTCGTTGCCGCCCGCCTGCTGGGCCGCGCTGCCCTCGGCACCGAACCACAGCTTGGCGAGGTACTGGGTGACGCCCAGCGACAGGATGTTGATGGCCACACCGGAGATGATGTGGTCCACGTTGAAGGTGACGGTGGCCACGGCGTGGATGAGGCCGCCGATGGCGCCGCCGACGACGCCGGCGAGAGCCGCCGCCCACGGGCCGTGCTGCCAGCCGATCCAGCCGGCGCTGAAGGTGCCGAGCATCATCATGCCTTCGAGGCCGATGTTGACGACGCCCGCCCGCTCGGCCCACAGGCCGCCGAGGCCCGCGAGTCCGATGGGCACGGCCGCGCCGAGGGCGCCGCTGAACTGACCGGAGGAGGTCAGGTCGTCGGCGCCGGTGATGACGCGCAGCGCTGAGAGCAGGATCAGCGCGCCCGCGATGCCCAGCAGGACGACGGGGTAGGAGAGCTTGCGCCGCTCGCCCTTGTTCTTGTTCTTGCCGCTCAGCCGGTCGGCGAGCGCAGAGGTGAAGGTCGTACTCATGCGGAGGCCTCCGCCTTGTCGCTCTTACGGGCCTGGGCGGCGAGCTCCTCGCCGACCTTGCGCTGCTGGACCTTGAGTCCGTACCGGCGCACGATCTCGTAGGCGATGACGACGCACAGGACGATGACGCCCTGGATCACGCCGACGATCTCCTGGGCGTAGCCCTCGAACTCGAGCTGGGTGCCGGTGCGCTCCAGGAAGCCCCAGAGCAGGGCCGCCAGGGCCATGCCGATGGGGTTGTTGCGGCCGAGCAGCGCGATGGCGATACCCGTGAAACCGATGCCGGTGGGGAAGTCGGTGCCGTAGTTGTACGAGACGCCGAGCAGGGTCGGCATGCCGACGAGGCCCGCCATGGCGCCGGAGAGCACCATCGAGGTGATCACCATGCGCTTGACGTTGACGCCGCTGGCCTCCGCCGCGGACTCGGACCGGCCGACGGTGCGCAGGTCGAAGCCGAAGCGGGTGCGGTTCAGGACGAACCAGTAGGCGGCACCTGCGATGGCCGCGACGACGACGAAGCCGTAGAGGGGCTTCGGCGTGGTCGGGATCTCGAAGAAGTGCGCGGAGTCGGGCAGGTAGGGCGTGTGGATGAGGTTGCCCTCCTTCTCCGCCAGCCGCCCGTCCTGCAGGAAGTAGCCGATGACCGAGGCGCCGATGGCGTTCAGCATGATGGTGCTGATCACCTCGCTGACGCCGCGGGTGGTCTTCAGCAGACCGGCGATGCCCGCCCAGAGGGCGCCGACCGCCATCGCGACGATGATGATCACCGGGATCTCGACGATGCCCGGCAGCGTCAGGGCGCCACCGACGACCGCGGCGAAGAAGGCCGCGATGCGGTACTGGCCGTCGACGCCGATGTTGAACAGGTTCATCCGGAAGCCGATGGCCACCGCCAGCGCGGACAGGTAGTACGGCGTCGCCTTGTTGATGATCCAGACCTGGCTGTCGGCCTTGGAGCCGAACTCCACCATCACCTGGTAGGCGTGGAACGGGTCCTTGCCGGTGGCCGCGATGATGACCGAGGTGATCACCAGGGCGGTGACGATCGCCAGGACCGGGGCGGCGAAGCCCAGGATCAGCTTGTTCTTGTCGAACTTCTTCACTTCGAGTCACCGCCTTCCGGGGTCTCGGTGTCGTCGTTGCCGGTCTCGGTGGCTTCCCCGGCCTCGGGCGCCTCGGCGCCCTCCGTGTGCTCGAGGTGGCCGGATGCGGCGCCGGTCATGGCCGAGCCCAACTCCTCCGGGGTGATCGTCGCGGGGTCGGCGTCGGCGACCAGGCGGCCGCGGAACATCACCCGCAGGGTGTCGGAGAGCCCGATCAGCTCGTCCAGGTCGGCGGAGATCAGCAGGACCGCCAGTCCCTCGCGGCGCGCCTCGCGGATCTGGTCCCAGATCTGCGCCTGCGCGCCGACGTCCACGCCCCGGGTGGGGTGCGCGGCGATGAGCAGCTTGGGCAGGTGGCTCATCTCGCGGCCGACGATCAGCTTCTGCTGGTTGCCGCCGGACAGCGAGGCCGCGGTGACGTCGATGCCGGGGGTGCGCACGTCGTACTCGCGCACGATCCGCTCGGTGTCGGCGCGGGCGGCCTTGTTGTCGATGAGGCCGCGCTTGCTGTTCGGCTTCTCGGTGACGTGGCCGAGGATGCGGTTCTCCCACAGCGGCGCTTCGAGCAGCAGGCCGTGGCGATGGCGGTCCTCGGGGATGTACCCGATGCCGTCCTCGCGGCGCTTGCGCGTGGGGGCCTGGGTGATGTCGGCGCCGTCGAGCGTGACGGTGCCGCCGTCGGGGTGGCGCATGCCCATGATGGCCTCGACGAGCTCGGCCTGGCCGTTGCCCTCCACGCCCGCGAGGCCGAGGACCTCGCCCTTGTGGATGGTGAAGGTGATGCCGTCGAGCACCGCGCGGACGACGCCGTCGGAGTCGGTGGCCGACAGGTGCAGGCCGTCGACGGTGAGCATCGGCGTGTCGGTGACCGTGGACTCACGGGTCTCCGGCGAGGGCAGCTCCTCGCCCACCATCAGCTCGGCGAGCTGCTTGGGCGTGGTCTCGCTGGGGATCGCGGTGCCGACGGTGGTGCCGCGCCGGATGACGGTGATGTCGTCGGCGACGGACAGCACCTCGCCCAGCTTGTGCGAGATGAAGATGACCGTCAGGCCCTCGGACTTGAGCTCGCGCAGGTTGTCGAAGAGCGCGTCGACCTCCTGCGGGACCAGGACGGCGGTCGGCTCGTCGAGGATCAGCGTGCGGGCGCCGCGGTAGAGGACCTTGAGGATCTCCACGCGCTGGCGGTCGGCGACGCCGAGGTCCTCCACGAGAACGTCAGGGCGCACGCCCAGGCCGTACGCGTCGGAGATCTCCTTGATCTTCGCGCGGGCCTTGTTGCCGATGCCGTGGAGCTTCTCGGCGCCCAGGACGACGTTCTCCAGGACGGTGAGGTTGTCGGCGAGCATGAAGTGCTGGTGCACCATGCCGATGCCGCGCCCGATGGCGTCTGCGGGCGTGTGCAGGGTGACCTGCTCGCCGTCCAGGGTGATGGTGCCCTCGTCCGGCTTCTGCATGCCGTAGAGGATCTTCATCAGGGTGGACTTGCCGGCACCGTTCTCGCCGCACAGGGCGTGGACGGTACCGCGGCGCACCGTGAGGTGGATGTCGTGGTTGGCCACGACGCCGGGGAACCGCTTGGTGATGCCCGCGAGCTCCACCGCGGGGGCGGCGGTACTGCTGGTGTCTGTGGTGGACGCTTTGATGGCGCACTCTCCTCGGGGAAGGGAGCGGGGAGTCGGCTCGGCCGTGCGGGGGAACGGCGGGGCCGGCTGGGCGGGGGCGACGCTACACGGGTCAACGGGACGCTACGCGCGTAGCGTTGGCTCGTATGTACGGGCCCGGCGGCGAGGAGTGATCCACGCTGCCGGGCCCGCGGTCCTTACGGGCCGGTCTTCACCGGCCTGCGATCACGGGTTGACGCGGACCTTGATCTGGCCGTCGGCGATCTTCTTCTTCGCGGCCTCGATCTGGTCCTTGATGTCGTCGATGTAGCCGCCGGAGGTGGCCAGCGACACGCCGCCGTCCTTCAGCAGGTACGGGTGCGGACCCGTGAGCGGCTTGCCGTCCTTGACGCTCTTCATCAGGTCAAAGACCGCCACGTCCACGTTCTTCACCACGGAGGTGAGGATGGAGCCCTTGTACTTGGCCAGACCCGGCTGCTGGTACTGGTCGGAGTCGACGCCGATCGCCCAGGCACCCTTCTGGCCGGCGATGGCCTCGATGGAGCCGTTGCCGGACAGGCCGGCCGCCGTGTAGATCACGTCGACGCCCGAGTCGAGCATGCCCTTGGCCTTCTCCTTGGCGGCCGCCGGGTCGTTGAAGCCCTTGTCGTTGTTCGGGTACAGGTACTGCGGGGTGATCTCGACCTTGGAGTCGGTGTCCTTCACGCCCTGCTCGAAGCCGGCCTGGAACTTCTGGATCAGGGCGTTGTTCACGCCACCGATGAAGCCGACCTTGTGGCTCTTGGACTTCAGCGCCGCGGCGACACCGGCGAGGTAGGAGCCCTCGTGCTCACCGAAGGTGATGCTGTCGATGTTGTTGCCCGGGGCGACGGAGTCGACGACCGCGAAGGTGGTCTTCGGGTAGTCCTTGGCGACCTTCTCGATCGACTTCGAGTAGCTGAAGCCGACGCCGATGACCGGGTTGTAGCCCGCCTCGGCCAGCGAGTTCAGGCGCTGCTCGCGGTCGGCCTCGGTCTCGTTGTTCTTCGCGGTCATCATCTTGGAGCTGATGCCCAGGTCCTTCTCCGCCTTGTCCGCGCCACGGGCGGCGGACTCGTTGAAGGAGTGGTCGTCACGGCCGCCGACGTCGAACGCCAGACCGGCCCCCTTGCTCTTGCCCCCGCCGGACTCGGTCGAGGACTCACCGCAAGCGGTGAGAGTGAATGCGAGAGCCGCGGTGCTGATGCCCGCGACAGCGATGGTGGATACCCGGCGCACGAGGGGCCCCTTCACTCGAAGCGCCTCCGTTGGCGCTGGTTCGCGGGAATCGTAACGCGCGTAGATGCAGATAAAAGGGGTGCCCACAAGCCGTTATCGGATCGTCGCGAACCAGTCTTGACCAAATTGCCTACATTCGGTTGCCGTCCAGCAAAGCAGCGGCGGTGAACAGCTCCACACCCACCCCGATGGCGTCCTCGTCCACGTCGAAATCGCCGCAATGCAGGTCACGGCGGGTTGTATCGCCCACCGGCCGCACGCCGAGCCGGGCCATCGCACCCGGCACGTGCTCCAGGTACCAGGAGAAATCTTCGCCACCCAGGCTCTGCTCGGTGTCCTCCACCGCGTAGCGTCCCCGGCGCGTCGCCATGGCGCGCCGGAGCAGGGTGGTGACCTCCGGATCGTTGACGACGGGCGGCACGCCGCGGATGTAGTTGATCTCGGACTTGGCGCGGTGCAGGGTGGCGACCTCGTCGACGGCGGCGTGCACCAGGTCGGGCGCGTCCCGCCAGGTGTGCAGGTCCAGGCAGCGGACAGTGCCGCCGAGCTCGGCGTGCTGCGGGATGACGTTGCAGGCGTGGCCCGTCTCCAGCCGGCCCCAGGTGACCGAGAGGCCCGAGCGGGCGTCGGCGCGCCGGGCGATCAGCGCGGGGACGTCGGTGGCGACCCGCGCGGCGGCGGTCACCAGGTCTGTGGTCAGGTGCGGGCGGGCGGTGTGGCCGCCGGCGCCGGCGAGCGTGACCTCCAGCCGGTCGCAGGCGGAGGTGATGGCTCCGGCCCGCAGCCCGATCCGGCCGGCCTCGACCTTGGGGTCGCAGTGCACCGCGATGATCCGGCCCACCCCGTCGAGCGCGCCGCACTCGATGGCGTCGAGCGCGCCGCCGGGCAGCACCTCCTCGGCGGGCTGGAAGATCAGCCGGACCGGGCTGGGCAGCAGCCCCTGGGCGGCCAGGTCCGCCAGGACCAGGCCGGCGCCCAGGACGACGGTGGTGTGCACGTCGTGGCCGCAGGCGTGGGCCATCTTGGGGATCGTCGAGCGGTACGGGACGGTCTTGGTGTCCGGGATGGGCAGCGCGTCGAGATCGGCGCGCAGCGCGAGCAGCGGACGGCCGGCGGCGGCGTAGGAGGCGCCGTCCCGGCCGATGTCACAGATGAGCCCCGTGCCGCCGGTGAGCGTGCGCGGTCTGAGCCCGGCCTTCTCGAGCCTCGCCCGAACCGCCGCGGTGGTGCGGAACTCGCGGTTCCCGAGCTCGGGGTGCATGTGCAAGTCCCGCCGGAACGCGATGAGTTCGGCACGCAGCCCGGAGGGGAGCACGCCGGGCAGATCACCTTCGACGGTTTCGGGGTCGGCTTCGCAGGGCATCAGATGATTCACCCTGCGAAGGGTAGAGCCCCGAATGGGGCAACTGTCCTTCAATCAAGAAAAGTTCAGCCGCATGGATGGGTCCACCGAGGGGTATGACCCGTATTTACGGCGTACCTTCGGCGACACGCGCCACCGGAACGGGTACACGCGGCAGGCGGCGTACCTCGCGCGCGGTGCCCGTGACCCCGGCCAGGAAGCCCTCGGCGCGGGGCGAGGCGTGCTCGGTGAGCCAGGTGGGGTCGATGTCGCAGACCGCGACGCCCACACCGGTGCCGGCGAGGGCCAGCGGCAGGGTGTGCACCACGGTGGAGGGAAAGCTCAGGACGGTACGGGCGATGGGGCCGCGCCGGGCGACCAGCTCCAGGGGCAGCTCGGGCCGGACGATCTCCAGGCCCGTCACGGCGGCTATCCGGCGCAGCTTGTCGGTACTCTCGCGGCGGTGGGCGAAGTAGCGGGTGGCCCCGTGATCCCGGGCCAGGGCGGTGACGGCGGCCAGATAGCGCTCGGGGTCGACGACGCCGGTCTCGACCAGGGAGGTGCCCACGAGGTCCGTGCCGCGGGTGAGGCGGGGCGGGCCGTGAGTGGCGCGGGTCCAGGCGAAGTCGTTGGCCGTGACCGTCACTCCGGGTGGTGGTTCGACGGGCATCGCGGTGAAGACCTCGACCGTACGGCGGTTGTTCGGGGTGAGCTTGCGGCGCGCTGTTGCGGCCACCGGCGCGAAGACCAGTCCGCGCGCCCCCAGTCCGGTGCGCCGGTGCCAGCGCACGAGGCGTTCGCCCCGGGCCAGTTGGGAGACGAACTCCATGGTCGCGGTGCCGTCGTCCACCACGACGAGCTCGCGGGCGCGGGTGAGGGTCAGCAGCAGTTGCACGTACCGCGAGAACGGGTCGCCGATGACGACGCGCCGGGCCCTGCGCAGCGGTCCGGCGAGCGAGCCGACGGTGCTCACGGGCGCCCCGGGGCCGCCCCGGGCCTCCTCCCAGCGCACCCGGTGGCCCTGGTCCCGGGCCAGTTCGGTCATCCGGCGCAGCTGGCCGCGGGTCATCGGGTCGTGGGGGGCCAGAACGACGACGAGGAGGTCGCCGGCGAGCGGAGTGATGTCCCGCTGTTCCGGCTGACGGGGCACTGCGTCGCACAGCGGGGGCGGTTCGGCGCGCGGGGCGGGGGTGCGGGAGTCGCGCCGGGCGGTGCGGTACGCCCATTCCAGGACGTTGAGCAGCTGCACCGGACTCTCGACGAAGGCCAGGGTGGGGGCCACAGGGTCCTTGGGCCCCCGCAGGCGGCGGGTGCGGCCGGCAGGAGCGGCCGCCGCCTCGGGGGGCGGGCCGGATACCGGCCCCTGGGGGGAGGTCACCGCGGTGCCGCCCGTCAGACCGCGACGGGTTCGCGGTCGTCCGCCCCGGCGACCACCCCCGCCACGCGGCGCAGTTTGCGCATCGGGCCCAGTTCGCTGTCGTACACCCGCTTCACCCCGTCGCCGAGCGACTCCTCGACGACGCGGATGTCGCGCACGAGCCGCTGCAGGCCGCCGGGTTCGACGGAGGCGGCCTGGTCGGAGCCCCACATGGCGCGGTCGAGGGTGATGTGGCGCTCGACGAAGGCGGCACCGAGGGCGACGGCGGCCAGGGTGGTCTGCAGCCCCGTCTCGTGGCCGGAGTAACCGATGGGCACGTTGGGGTACTCGGCCATGAGGGTGTTGATGACGCTGAGGTTGAGCTCGGCGGCCCTGGCCGGGTAGGTGGAGGTGGCGTGGCAGAGCACGATGTTCTCGCTGCCGAGCACCTCGACGGCGTGCCGGATCTGCTGGGGGGTGGACATGCCGGTCGACAGGACGACCGTGCGGCCGGTGGCGCGCAGGGTGCGCAGCAGTTCGTCGTCGGTGAGGGAGGCGGAGGCGACCTTGTGCGCGGGGACGTCGAACTTCTCCAGGAAGGCGACGGACCCGGTGTCCCACGGCGAGGCGAACCAGTCGATGCCGCGCGTGCGGCAGTGCTCGTCGATCGCGCGGTAGTCGTCCTCGCCGAACTCGACGCGGTGGCGGTAGTCGATGTAGGTCATCCGGCCCCACGGCGTGTCGCGTTCGATGTCCCACTGGTCACGCGGGGTGCAGACCTCTGGGGTGCGCTTCTGGAACTTCACGGCGTCGCAGCCGGCGTCGGCGGCGGCGTCGATGAGGGCGAAGGCGTTGACGAGGTCACCGTTGTGGTTGATGCCGATCTCACCGGTGATGTAGACGGGGTGGCCGGGACCCACGGGACGGTTACCGAGGATGCGGGTGCGAGTGGGGCTCATGTGAGGCAGGTTCCTTACGTGGAAGGGGTCAGCGGCAGGGGCGCCGGGGGGTCAGGGGCAGAGGGTGGGGCCGAGGAGCCAGGTGGCGATCTCGCGGACGGCACCGCTGCCGCCGGGCGCGGCGGTCACGGCACGGGCGGCGCCCCGTACGGAGCCGTGCGCGTCCGCGACGGCCACGGGCCAGCCGACGAGCCCGAAGCAGGGCAGGTCGTTGACGTCGTTGCCGGCGTAGAGGACCCGCTCGGGTGCGATGCCCCGCGCTTCGCACCACCGCTTGAGGGCGATGTCCTTGCGGTCGGTGCCGTGGATGACCGGCACCTGCAGCTTGCGGCCGCGGGCGGCGACGACGGGGTTGGTCTCGGTGGAAAGGATCAGCAGCTCCAGCCCTGCCCGGCGCAGGGCCGCGACGCCGAGCCCGTCGCCCCGGTGCACGGCCACGAACTCGCGTCCGTCGGCGTCGATGAGCACGCGGTCGTCGGTCTGGGTGCCGTCGAAGTCGAGGACGACGGCGTCGACGTCCTCCCGGCCGGGCAGGGCGCCGCCGTCGGTGTCGAGCAGCGGCGCGAGCGCCCGGGCACGGGCGAGGTCGTGGGGTTCATCGACCTCCAGGACACGGGCGGCCTCGGTCCGTACGAGCTCGGTACGCCCGAAGAAGCGGTGCCGTGCGGCCCGGAATCCGTCGGCGCGCATGGCGTAGGCGGCGCCGGTCTCCAGCAGGTCCTGGGGGCGGTCCTGGCGGCGGGGGCGGTGGGCCGCGTCATGGTTGACGCCGCGGCCTCCGGCGGTTTCTTCCCCGGTCCCGTCCCTTCCCGAAACCGGGGGCGTTCCCCCGGACCCCCGGACCGCGCTCCGCGCGGTGTCCTCAATCGCCGGACGGGCTGGACTTTCCAGCCCGTCCGGCGGTTGAGGACCGGGGTCCGGGGCAGCGCCCCGGGAAACGGCGGAAGGGCGGGGCTGGGAAATGCCGCCGGAGGCGCCCTCCCGCCACACGAAGCCGTGGAACGGCGCCACCGTCAGCGCGCTGTCCGCACCGCCCTCGACGACAGCCGAGGCGACACCGTCCACATCCTCCGACGTCAGGAACGGGCTCGTGCACTGCACCAGCAGCACCGTGCCGACCGCACGGTCGTACCTCGCCTCGTACACGTCCATCGCGTGCAGCACCGCCGCCTCGCTCGTCGCGGTGTCCCCCGCGATCGCCGCGGGGCGGTGGACGACCACCGCGCCCGCGCCGCGTGCGGCCTCCGCGATCGCCGCGTCGTCCGTGGACACGACCACATCAGTGACCAGACGTGCCGCCCGGCACGCGCGCACCGCGCGCGCGACCAGCGGTACTCCGCCGACCGCGGCGAGGTTCTTGGAGGGCACCCCCTTGGAGCCGCCGCGGGCGGGAATGACGGCTAGGACGGCCGGTGGCGCGGGCATGGTGTGCTCCTCGGGGTCTCGTGTGAACGGTGGTGCCGTCACAGCTCTCCCAGCCGGCGGATGACGGGCGCCACGCGCTGCACGCCGTGCCTGTACGCGCCGCGGGCGGCGTCCCGCAGGACGCTGCGCGTGGCGCGGTGCAGGGCGTTCTCCTCGCGTGCGGGGGCAGCGCGCCCGGGCAGGGGGCGGCCCTGCGGGCCGAAGCCGTGGCGGGCGAGGATCGCGGGGAGGTAGCCGGGCGCGGTCCGCGCGGTGTAGTAGGGGGCGAGCGGCGGCAGGGTGGCGCGTGCGGTCAGCTCCGCGAGGCGCTCGCGTGCGGCGTCGAAGGCGTGCTCGTAGGCCCCGTCCGCGGCGACGCCCTGGCGTGCCGTCCACTGCGGGTCGGGTGCCGGCAGGTGGCCGGCGTCCAGCTCGTCCCAGGAGGCGAGGCAGCCGGAGCCGAGGAAGTGGTGGTTGCCGAGGGGCTCGCGGATGCCGAGGTCGGTGAGGACGGCGGTGGGCACGGTGCGGTGCAGGGATTCGAGGGCGGCCGTGGAGCTGACGGTGACCAGGAGGTCGGTGCGGCCGAGGACCTCGCCCATGTGCCCGTACACCAGGCGGCAGTTGGAGGGCAGGCCGCCGGGGATGCGGGCGGCCAGCTTCTGGTACGGGTGTTCCTCGATGTGCGTGGTGTGCTCTCCGGGCCTGCTGCGAAGTTTGATCAGCACCTCCCGGCCGGGGTGCAGCCGGGCGTGACGGGTGGCGCGTTCGAGTAGGTACGCGCGGTCCGCGCGGCCTTCCGGGACGGAAGGCTGAGCGGCGAATACGACGGTGTACGGGCGCTGTCGGGACGGCCCGGCGTACTGCTCGCCGCCCAGGAACGGCAGCGCGCACTGCGTGACGCTGCCGTCCGGGGCGCCGACGCCCGCGTAGACGGCGCGGAAACGCTCGGCGTCGTGGCGGGAGTTGGCGAGTACGAGGTCCGCGCCGTGCCGCAGCAGCAGGCCGTCCGCGAGTTTCTCGTACACGACGCCGACATAGCCGGTGACGACGGCGGGCCGGGCGGGCGACCGGGCCCAGGCGTGGCCCAGGCCGTGCAGCATCGCCTGGACCGCGCCCCCGACGCAGGCCAGCACGACGACGTCGTAGCGCCACCGGCCGGCCGCGGCGACGAACTCCGCGCCCGTGACCTCGCTCAGCGCGTCGGCGCGGACACCCACTTCGGCGAGCTGGCGGACCGTGGGAGTCGCACGGCCCCGCAGCAGGTAGCCGTCGAGGGACCCGCCGGGGGCGAGCCGGCGCGCGGTGAGCGCCCCCCATTTCCACCGGGTGTCGGAGTCCGCGAGCACGGCTACCCGCAGCGAGGGTGACGAAGATGCAGCACGTGATGGCACGTCCCCGACGATAGAAATCCATTCCGTTTCGTTGCCCAACGGGACTTCAACAGCCGGTAAACAGCACACCGACGGTCGGCGAATCGGCTGACGGTAAAGGCGGTTCATCGATCCGCCGCGCTTCGTTCACCTTCGCTTACGCCCGGCGTCGGAATGAATGCCGGGGCGTCGCATAGCGTCACGCGCGTGGTCAAGCTCTCCGTCATCGTGCCGTTCTTCAATGTGCAGACATACGCCCCCGACACACTGAGGAGCCTGGGTGCGAACGCCCGTGAGGACTTCGAATTCATTCTTGTCGACGACTGTTCGACGGACGGCACGCCCGACCTCCTGGACCGCGCCGCGCGCGAGGTGCCGGGTGCCGTGCTGGTCCGCCACGGTACGAACGAAGGGCTGGCCACCGCCCGCAACACCGGTCTGGAGGCGGCGCGCGGGAAGTTCATCACCTTCCTCGACGGCGACGACTGGCTGGCGCCGGGCCACTGTTCCCGGCTGCTGTCGGTGATCGAGGAGTTGGGCGTGGACTTCGTCCGCACCGACCACGTCCAGTGCACGGGCCGCACCCGCACGGTCCACCGGGTCCCCGTCGGCCTGCGCGGCGTGGCGCTGCGGCCGCGCGAGGCGATACTGCCCGCCGGCCGCTCGACGTCCGTGGACTATCCGTACGCGTGGGCGGGCATCTACCACCGCCGCCTCCTCGAAGCGGGCCTGCTGCACTTCCGGCACGGGCTGCGTACCGCCGAGGACCGGCCGTGGATCTGGCGGCTACACCGCGAGGCGCATTCCTTCGCCGTCGCCGGACTGCTCGGCGTCTTTTACCGGCGCGGGGTCGCCACGTCACTCACTCAAATCGGTGACGTACGGCAACTTGATTTCCTTCGCGCATTCGATCAGGTAATCGAGGAAACCTCGCGGGATCCGGATGCGGAGAAACTCCTGCCGAAGGCCGTTCGTACGTACTGCGCGATTATGTCGCACCATCTCGGCGCCATCGAGAGATTCGAACCCGCGGTCGCAAAAACGCTGCGTTCGATGAGCGCGGCCGCAATGAAACGCATGCCGAAAGATCTTGTCGAGGACGCGCTGAATTCCATGGACTGCGACCGTGCCGCCCGGCTGCGCAGACTGCGCCGCCGGCCCGTGACCCGCGCCGCGGCGGGGGTGACCGCCTGATGCCCGCGCGCCGCCGCACCCAGCTCCTTCTCGCCTCGACGCTGTACGGGGCCGCCACGCTCGCGGCCGCGCTCGACGCCGGGCTCCTGCCCGCGGCCGACCGCAGGCTGCTGCTCGTCGCCAACACCGCCGCCGTCCCCGAGACCACCCCCGCCTTGGACGAGGCGCCCGGCTTCGACCGGCTGCGCACCCGCTTCGACGGGGTGCTGTCCTGGAACGGGACGATCAGCCCCTTCCACCCCACGGGCTGGTCCCCGCGCCCGGACGACGTGCCGCTGTGGGAGCGGTACCTGCGGCTGCTGTGGGGGCTCGGCGAGGACGACGTGGCCATCGTCCTGGAGTCCATCCAGGTCAACCCTGCCCTCGCCCTCGCCCAGCTCTTCCCCGACGCACCGCTGGAGGTCTACGCCGACGGGCTGATGAGCTACGGCCCAACACGCAGCAGGCTCGACCCCCTGATCGGCACCCGCGTGCGCCGCCTCCTCCACCTGGACCTGGTGCCCGGCCTGGAGCCGCTGCTGCTCAAGGAGTTCGGGGTCGAGGCGCGGATCGTGCCCGGTGAGGTCTTCACCAAGGTGCTGGCCGAGCTCGGCGACGCCGCCTGCGGCAGCCTGCCGGAGGGCCCCCAGGGGGCGGCGCTGCTGCTCGGCCAGTACCTGTCGGCGCTGGACATCCTCACGCCCGAGGAGGAGGAGCGGCTGCATGTGCGGATGCTGCGCGGCGCGGTGCGGTGCGGCCACCGCGAGCTGGTCTTCAAGCCGCATCCCTCCGCGCCGGCGCGCTGGTCGCGGATGCTGGAGGACGAGGCGGCCCGGCTCGGCGCGGCCCTGACGGTCCTGGACGCACCCGTACTGGCGGAGGTCGTCTACCAGCGGCTGCGGCCCGCGCTCGTCGTCGCCTGCTTCTCCACCGCCCTGCTGACCGCGAGCACCTTCTACGGGCTGCCGGTCGCCCGGGCCGGCACGGATCTGCTGCTGGAGCGGCTCACCCCGTACCAGAACAGCAACCGGGTGCCGGTGACCCTCGTCGACGCGCTGCTGCCCGACCTCGAGGACCCGGACGGCCCGCCCGGCGGCCCGGAGCACCTGGAGGGGCTGCTCGCCGCCGTCGGCTATGCGATGCAGCCCCAGGTCAACCCGGGCCTGCGGCCCGCCGCCGAACGCTATCTGGCCGCACACCCGGGCGCCCGTACCCGGCGTTACTTCAAGCGGCGCCGCCTCACTTCGCTGGCGCTGCCCGGCGGGGTTCCCTCCGCACTCGCCTTCCTGCCGCGCAGTCAGGCCGTACGGCGCGTGGTCCGCCGGGCGCGGGCGCTGCGCAGGCGGGCGGCGAAGAGGACGGTGACCACCGCATGACGGCCCCGAGCCCGGCCCTGCCCGGGGTGCCCGGGGTGCCCGGGGTGCCTGACCGGCCGGCGGTGGCGGTGGCCAGGAAGTCCGGATCCTCCGGGCGGCTGCGGGCGCTGGACGGGCTGCGGCTGGTGGCCGCGCTGATGGTGGCGCTGTATCACTACGGCGGGCGGGACGGCGACGTCTCCCGGGCGTGGGGCGCCTCGCCGCGCCATGAGTTCCCGCACCTGTCGGCGGCGTTCGCCTACGGCTGCCTGGGCGTGCAGATCTTCTTCGTCATCAGCGGCTTCGTGATCTGCATGAGCGGCTGGGGCCGGCCCCTGCGCTCCTTCCTCGCCTCGCGCACCGCCCGCCTCTACCCGGCCTACTGGACCGCGCTCGTGCTGGTCACGCTGGTCTTCGCGCTGCCGTGGGTGACGTACCGGACGGTGTCGGCCAGTGACACCCTGGTGAACCTGAGCATGCTGCAGCAGCCGGTGGGGGCCGAGCGGGTGCTCGGGGTGTGCTGGACGCTGTGGGCCGAGGTGCGGTTCTACGCGCTGTTCGCGCTGTGCGTGGTGCTGCCGGGCGCGACGCGCCACCGGGTGGTGCTGTTCTGCGCGGTGTGGACGCTGATGGCGGTGGTCACGACGGCGTCCCATGTGGAGTTCCTGCGGGTGGTGTTCATGCCGGAGCACGCGCCGTTCTTCATCGGCGGCATCGGCCTGTACCTGCTCCACCGCTTCGGCAACGACGCCCTGTCCTGGGGCATCGTGGCGGTGAGCTTCCTGCTGGGCCAGCACTACGCGGTGGCGGGGCTGTGGCACCCGCCGAACCCGCACTACTTCTCCTACCGCTCCCCCTACGTCATCATCGCCGTCCTCGCCGTCGGCTACGCGGCCGTCACGGCGGTGGCCCTGGGCTGGGCCCGGTGGGCGAACTGGCGTTGGCTGCCGTTCGCGGGCGCGCTGACCTACCCCTTCTACCTGGTGCACGAGCACCTGGGGTGGGTGGTGATCGGCGCCCTGCACCGGGGGCTGGGCGTGCCCTCGTACGCGACGTTCGCGCTGACGGTCGCGCTGATGCTGCTGCTGGCGTGGGCGGTGCACCGCTGCGTGGAGCGGCGGCTGGCGCCCGTGCTGCGGGCGGCCCTGAACGGGGCCTCAGCCGGTGGGGCCCGGCGGCGGGGCGGGGGCGGCGGGCTTCATTAGCGTGACGCCGACGCCCGCGACGATCGCGGACAGGCCGTCCTCGAAGCCCTTGTCGAGGTCCTCGAAGAACTCCCAGCCGGCTTCGGCCGCCAGCGGGTGGCCCTCCATCCGGCGGTCGCGGTCGGTCAGCGCGTACACGGGGTCGCGCTCCCCGCCCGGCAGCGGGTAGACGGACTGCTCCTCGATCACATAGCCGACCGCGAAGGTGTGCGCCGTGAACCAGGCGCGGGCCCCGCTGCGCACGGAGGCGCCGGAGCCGGTCCATATCTCCAGGAACCTCTCCAGCGGGACCGCGTGGTGGTTCTCGGTGAACCGGGTGCCGCTGAAGACCTTCCCGCCGTCGCGGTAGCCGAGGAGGGTGCGGCGCGCGATGCGGGCGGACGACGCCAGGTACTCCTGCCAGGTGGCGGCCTCTATGCCCGCCAGTGGTCCGAGCATGCGGCGCATCATCTCGGTGGCCATCTCGTCGAGCAGTTCCTGCTTGTTCTTGAAGTGCCAGTACAGGGCGGGCGCCTGGACGTCGAGCTCGCCGGCGATCCGCCGCAGGGCGAGGCCTTCGAGCCCGACGTCGTTCAGCACCCGCAGGGCCGTTTCGGCCACCGTCGAGCGGTCCAGTCTTCCCGGTCGAGTTCGCACCTTGACAGCTTAACGGCGTTCAGGTCACGCTGTACACCGTGAACTTAACAACGTTAAGGGGGACGGCATGAACAACGGCACGTGCACCGGCACATCCACTCGCACCACCCGCCTCGACACGCCCGCCGAGGGAGCGGTCAGGGGATCCGGCGCCGAAGTGCTGATCGCCGGGGCCGGGCCCACCGGGCTCGTCCTCGCCATCGATCTCGCCCGGCGCGGCATCCGCCACCGCCTCGTGGACCGCGCGCCCCGCGGCTTCCCCGGCTCGCGCGGCACCGGCCTCCAGCCGCGCACGCTGGAGGTTCTCGAGGACCTGGGCGTCCTGCCCGCCGTCCGGGCGGCGGGCGGCCCCTGCCCGCCGATGATGAGCTGGAAGGGCGCCACACGGATCGGCGAGTGGGATCTGGTCGAGCGCACCGCCCCCACGCCCGCCGTCCCGTACGGCGAAGTACTGATGCTCCCCCAGTGGCGCACGGTCGAGATCCTCAACGCCCGCCTGGCCGAGCTCGGCGGCCGCGTCGACTTCGACACCGAACTGACGGACTTCACGCAGGACACCGACGGCGTCACCGCCACCCTCACGCGGACGGACGGCGAGCGGGAGACCGTCCGCGTGGACTACCTCGTCGGCACCGACGGCGGCCGCAGCACCGTGCGCAGTGCGCTCGGCATCGGCTTCGACGGCGACGTCGTCGATCCCCAACCGGTACTGCTGGCCGATGCCTTCATCGACGGACTGGAGCGCACGCACTGGCACATATGGCCCGAGGCGCCGGGCGGGATGGTGATGCTGCGCCCGCTGGAGGGCACGGAAACCTTCCAGCTCATGGCCCGCTTCGACGACGATCCTGCTCACCGGCCGGACGCCGAGCGGGACGCCACCCCAAAGGCCCTGCAGCGCCTGATCACCGACCGCACGGGCCGTACGGACCTGCGGGTGGGCGAGGTGACGTGGTCCTCGACGTTCCGGGCCCGGGCCGCGATGGCCGAGCGATTCCGCACGGGGCGGGTCTTCCTCGCCGGGGACGCGGCGCATGTGCACTCCCCCGCCGGTGGCCAGGGCCTCAACACCAGCGTCCAGGACGCCTACAACCTGGGCTGGAAGCTCGACGCGGTGCTGCGCGCGAACGCACCGGACACTCTGCTCGACACCTACGAGTCCGAGCGCATGGACGTGGCGGCCGGTGTGCTGGGCCTGAGCACCCGCGTCCATCAGGCCGACCGGAGCGGGGCGGCGCGCCGCGGCGCAGAGACCCACCAGCTCACCATCGGCTACCCCGCCGGCCCGCTGACCCGCGAGTTGCGCGAGGACGTCCCCGAGGGCGCCCTGCGGGCCGGTGACCGGGCGCCGGACGCCCCGTGCAAGGACCCGTCGGGGGCCACGGTCCGCCTCTTCGAGGCCTTCCGCGGACCGCAGTTCACGCTCCTGGCCGTCGGCTACGAGGACGCTCTGCCGGACTTCGAGGGCGGGCCGGCGCATACGTACCGCGTCGAGGGGCCGACGCCGGACCTGCGGGACCCGGACGGCCACGCGCGCGAGGCGTACGGCAGCGGCCTGTTCCTGATCCGCCCCGACGGGTACATCGCCCTGGCGACCGACGACCCGTCGGATGTGGCGGCCTATTGGCGGACCGTCTCCGGCTAGGCGGCGCTTCGGCCGACGGCTACAGCACGCCGGCCAGCCGGTCGCGGCCGGAGCCGGCGGCCCGGCCGAGGGTGAACAGGCCCACGAGGACGGCGATGAGCAGGGCGATCAGTGGTTTACAGCCGCCGCAGTGCGGCGACCGCCTGCTCGGCGATCGCTTCGGGCCCGGGCGTGACGTCCACGGCGATGCCCGCCTCGTCGGCTCCGAGCGGTTCGAGGGTCGCGAACTGAGAGTCCAGCAGCCGCGAGGTCATGAAGTGGCCCTTGCGGGCGGCCATGCGCTCGGCGATCAGCTCGCGCTGACCGCTGAGGTGGAGGAAGACGACGACGCCGGGGGCGGCGGCGCGCAGCCGGTCGCGGTAGGCGCGCTTGAGGGCCGAGCAGCTGACGACGCCGCCCTCGCCGAGGGCGGCGCGGCCGCGCGCCCAGTCACCGATGGCGTCGAGCCAGGGGGCCCGGTCGGCGTCGTCCAGCGGGATGCCCGCGGACATCTTGGCGATGCCGGCGGGCGGGTGGAAGTCGTCGCCCTCGGCGTAGGGGACGCCGAGTGCCCTCGCCACCAGCGGGCCGATCGTGGTCTTGCCCGTGCCGGCCACTCCCATCACCACGACGACGTGGGGGCCCGTGCAGGTCTCGGCCATGGGTACCTCGCTCTCTCCGCCGACATCAGTGTGCGGCCTCACCGGAGCGGGCCGAGGCGCTGACGCGGGAGATCGCGACGGGAGCCATGGCGGAGTGGACGTTCTGGCGCCGTGAGGGGCGTCACCCCTCTCCGCGGCCGGGCGGCCACCGCTCGTACCACCGCCGGTCCGCCTCCAGCTGGGCCGCCAGCGAGATCAGCAGCGGCTCGCTGTTCGCCGGGCCCAGGAGCTGCGCGCCCAGCGGCAGCCCGGACTCCGTGAAGCCGGACGGCACGCTCAGCGCGGGCCAGCCCAGGACGTTCCAGGGCCATGCGTACGGACACGCCATGATCATGCGGGTGTCGGTGTCGCGGCTGCCCAGCCCGGCCAGGTCGCCGGTGCGCAGCGGCGGTACGGCCGTGGTGGGCGTCAGCACGGCGTCGAAGCGCCAGAACATCTCCCCGATCCGCCGCCGCAGCGGCGCCTCCGCCGCCCGCGCCGCGCGCAGCACCGCGCCGCCGAGGAGCAGACCGCCGCGAATGTTGGCGCGCGTACGGGGGTCCAGCACCGCGTGATCGGGCACACGGGCGGCCCAGTCGCGCACCCCGGCCATCGAGCGCGGCACGAAGGCGAACCCGATCGGCCCGTAGCGGGGGTCCTCCTCCACCACCTCGTGCCCCAGCACCTCCAGCCGCTCGGCCAGGCGCAGGGTCGCGTCCCGCACGGCCGGGTCCAGCCGGTGTCGGACGGCGGCGAAGGCGGGCCGCAGCGACAGCGCGATCCGCAGCCGCCGCCGGGGCCCGTGCCCGGCCGCCGCCAGGATGTCGACGACCGGCGGCCGGTGCAGGTCGCCCTCGTGCGAGCCGCTCGCCACGTGCAGCAGCAGCACGGCGTCGCCGACCGTGCGCGCGAACGGCCCGTCACACGTGATGCCCTTGAACGACTCCCGCTCCGGCCACGTCGAGATCCGCCCGCGCTGCGGCTTGATGCCGACCAGGTGCGTCCAGGCGGCGGGAATCCGGATGGACCCCGCACCGTCCGATCCCAGCGCGGCCGGTACGAGCCCGGCGGCGACGGCCGCGGCGGAGCCGCCGGACGAGCCGCCAGGGGTGTGCTGCAGGCTCCACGGGTTGCGCGTCACGCCGAAGGCGGGCCCGTCGGTGACGGGCCACTGGCCCAGTTCCGGGGTGTTGGTCTTGCCGACGATCACTGCTCCGGCGGCCCGTAACCGGCGCACGGCCTCACTGTCGGCCTTCTTGTCCGGGAAGGCCCCCGGGCACCCGAAGGCGGTCGGCTCCCCTTCGACGTCCATGTCGTCCTTGACTGCGACCGGCACGCCCAGCAGGGGCAGCCGCTCGCCCGCGGCGAGCCGCCGGTCGGCCTCGTCCGCCTCGCGCAGCGCCGCTTCGGCGCGCACCCGCCGGAAGGCGTTGAGCGTGGGCTGCGTCCGGTCGATGCGCCGCAGCGACCTCTCCACCAGTTCCCGGGAGGAGGCCAGGCGCCCGGCCAGCGCCGTCACCTGCTCCCGCAGCCCCTCGTGCTCTTCGCTTATGAAACCGGTCACCCGATCCCCTTTCCCCACTCGAACACACGTTAACGGGGCAGGAGTTGTAGGGATACCCGGCCGGGGCGCCACGGCGCGGAGGAAGCCTCCGTGCACTGCCGTGAACGGGTACAGCCCCGCCTGCCGATTTCGCGGCGGGAGGGGGTAACCCCCCGCGCCCCTAGGTGGCTTACCGGATGGGCAGCAGCGTTCCGCTCAACCAGCATGTACCGCATGACACTTCGAACGCGCAAAGCCCTTCTGTTCACCCTCTCCTCAGCAGCCCTCGCCGCCACTCTCACCGCTCCCGCCCACGCGAGATCCGCCGCTCCCGCCGCCCCCACCCTCGACTGGAAGGCCTGCGCCGGCTCCCCCGGGGCCGAGTGTGCCGGCCTCTCCGTCCCGCTGGATTACCGCGAGCCCGGTGGCCGGCACCTCACCGTCGCCGTCTCCCGGCTCCGCACCGACCGGCCGCAGGCGCGGCGCGGCACGCTCCTGCTCATCCCCGGCGGGCCCGGCGGCTCCGGGAGGGAGAAGCTGCGCAGCCGGGGCGAGGCGGTGCGGAAGGCGACGGGCGGGGCCTACGACATCGTGTCGTTCGATCCGCGCGGCGTCGGCGGGAGCTCACTCGCCGACTGCGGCCTGGAGAAGGACGACCTCGAACTCACGCACCTGCAGCCCTGGCCCGGGCCCGGCGGTGACATCCGTGCGAACGCCGACAGGAGCCGCCGGATCGCCGAGACGTGCACGCGCAACGGCGGCGAAGTGCTCCGCTCCCTCTCCACCGCCAACGAGGTGCGCGACATCGACATGCTCCGCCAGGCGCTCGGCGAGAAGAAGCTGTCGGCGTGGGCGAGCTCGTACGGTACGTACGTGGGGGCGGTGTACGCGCAGAAGTACCCGCAGCACACCGACCGTTGGGTGCTCGACAGCAGCGGCGACCCGGACCCCTCGCGCGTGGCGCGCGGATGGCTGGCGAACATGGCGGGCGCGGCCGACGACGTGTTCCCCGACTTCGCCGCCTGGGCGGCCGACCCGGCCCGGGAGGCCGGGCAGCGCGTCGCCGAGCGGCCCGAGGACGTACGGCCGTTGTTCCTGGCGCTCGCGGAGAAGCTGGACGGGGTCCCGGAGGAGGCCGGCGGCAAGCAGCAGCTCACGGGCAACCGGCTGCGGATGATGATGCAGTCGGCCCTCTACAGCCGCACTGCGTATCCGCGGCTGGCCGAGATGATCGTGGCGGCCCGCAGGGCCGGTGACACCCCGGTCGCGGTGGAGCCGGCGCGTATCTCCTCCACGGAGGCGGCGGTCTACGTCGGTGTCATCTGCAACGACGTGCGCTGGCCGCGCTCGCTCCCGGACTACACCCGTGCCGTGGCCGGCGACCGTGCGAAGCACCCCCTCACCGCCGGGATGCCCGTGAACGTCACGCCGTGCGCGTTCTGGCCGGACGAGCCGGCGGACAAGCCCACCCGCATCACCGCGGACGGCCCCTCCAACGTCCTCATGGTGCAGAACCTGCGCGACCCCGCCACCCCGTACCGCGGGGCGCTGAAGATGCGCGAGGCGCTCGGGGACCGCGCCCGCATGGTCGCTGTGGACGCCGGCGGGCACGGCGCCTACCTCGGCGGCAACGCCTGCGGCGACGGTGCCGTCAACGATTTCCTCACCACCGGACGCCGCCCGGCGCACGACACGCTCTGCCGCTGAGCGGGCGCCGCTCTCAGAACAGCTGCTGCTGACCGTCCATCGGCGGCTCCTCCGGGTCGAACAGCCGTGGTTCCGTCGCCAGCAGCGGGGCGGAACGGCGCGAGCCGGGGCAGGAGACCAGGTCGTACGAGACGCGTCGCCCGGGCGGGTCGTGGCGGGCGAAGCGGCCACCGACCACGGCGATCTCGCGGGCGCAGACGGGGCAGGTACGACGGGGAGAGGACATACCCACCAGTGTCCCTCAAACCGAAGCGCCCCTCAGAACGACTCCGTCGGCACGTGCGAACCCCACACCTCGCGCAGCGCCCCGCACACCTCCCCCACCGTCGCCCTCGCCCGGAGCGCGTCCTTCATGGGAGGCAGGACGTTGTCCGACGTGCCCTGCGCCGCCTTCTTCAGCGCCGACAGCGCCGCCGTCACCGCCGCGCCGTCCCGCTCCGCCCGCAGCCGCGCCAGGCGTTCGCGCTGCCGGGTCTCGATGGCGGGATCGACGCGCAGCGGCTCGTACGGCTCCTCCTCGGCCAGCTGGAAGCGGTTGACACCCACGACGACCCGTTCGCCGCTGTCGGTCTCCTGGGCGATGCGGTAGGCGTTGCGCTCGATCTCGCCCTTCTGGAAACCGTGTTCGATGGCGGCCACCGCGCCGCCGAGGTCCTCGACGCGCCGCATCAGAGCCAGGGCGGCCTCCTCGACGTCGTCCGTCATCGACTCCACCACGTACGAGCCCGCGAAGGGGTCGACGGTGGCGGTCACGTCCGTCTCGTACGCCAGTACCTGCTGGGTGCGCAGCGCCAGGCGGGCCGCCTTCTCGGTGGGCAGGGCGATGGCCTCGTCGAAGGAGTTGGTGTGCAGGGACTGGGTGCCGCCCAGTACCGCCGCGAGGCCCTGGACGGTGACGCGGGCGAGGTTCACCTCCGGCTGCTGGGCCGTGAGCTGGACCCCCGCCGTCTGGGTGTGGAAGCGCAGCATCTGCGACTTGGGATCGCGGGCACCGAACTCCTCCTTCATCACGCGCGCCCAGATCCGCCGGGCCGCGCGGAACTTGGCCACTTCCTCCAGCAGCGTCGTGCGCGAGACGAAGAAGAACGACAGCCGCGGCGCGAAGTCGTCGACGTCCATGCCGGCGGCGAGGGCGGTCCGCACGTACTCGATGCCGTCGGCGAGCGTGAAGGCGATCTCCTGGGCGGGCGAGGCGCCGGCCTCGGCCATGTGGTAGCCGGAGATGGAGATGGTGTTCCAGCGGGGGATCTCGGCTCCGCAGTACTGGAAGATGTCGGCGGTCAGGCGCAGCGAGGGCTTGGGCGGGAAGATGTACGTCCCGCGCGCGATGTACTCCTTGAGGACGTCGTTCTGGATGGTGCCGGTGAGGCGGCCGGCCGGTACGCCCTGTTCCTCCCCCACCAGCTGGTACAGCAGCAGCAGGAGTGCGGCCGGGGCGTTGATGGTCATGGAGGTGGAGACCTCGCCCAGCGGGATGCCGTCGAGGAGCACCCGCATGTCCTCGACGGAGTCGATGGCGACGCCGACCTTGCCGACCTCGCCGCTCGCGATCGGCGCGTCGGAGTCGTGGCCCATCTGGGTGGGCAGGTCGAAGGCGACGGACAGGCCGTGCGTGCCGTGGGCGATGAGCCGGCGGTAGCGGGCGTTGGACTCGGCGGCGGTACCGAAGCCCGCGTACTGCCGCATGGTCCAGGGGCGGCCGGTGTACATCGTGGGGTACACGCCGCGGGTGTAGGGGTACGCGCCCGGCTCGCCGAGCTTGTCGGCGGGGTCCCAGCCGGCGAGCGCGCCGGGGCCGTAGACGGGCTGGATGGGCAGTCCGGATTCGGTCGACCGGGTCATGGGATGCGATGCCTCCCGCTCCGTTTCGGAGGTTCCTCACCCGGACTGTAGCGGTGGGGGGCGGCGGGAAGAGGGGGGCGCGGGCAGGACCGGGGGAAGAGCCCCGCCCGCGCCGATGCGCGGAGCCGACGGTATGGGGGGAACTCCGGCTCCTGCGCAGCCGATGACCAGTCGGCTCACTTCCTACAGCGCCGCGGCGTCGGAAAGTGTCACACCGGGTACCGGCAGGGGGGCCGGGAGGACGGTATGGGCGCGGCTGCGGCTGCGCGGCAGGGCCGGCGAACCGCTCCCCGCCGAGCCGGCGCCGGAGCCCTGCCCGGCACCGCCCGTGGCGTCGAGAGCGCTCAGCAGCCGTTCGCAGTACGCGCGGACGGCCGCCGCGCCGGGGCCGCCGGCGTTGCGCTCCAGGGTGCGTACCTCGTCGTCGTCGACGCCGCCGCGCTGGGTGCCGTTGGTGAGGAACTCGCGGCAGATCCTGGCCGCCCAGGCGCGGCCTCCCCGGGCGTTCGCATCGCCGGACGTGTCACCGCTGTCGCCCTTGCCCTTGGTGTCGCCGTCGTCGCGCGGGGACGCCGAGGGGCTCCGGCCCGGTTCGCCCGTCCTGCCGCCGGGGGCGTCCGGGGTGCCGGTGCCGCCGGGCCGACGGGTGTCGTGGGCGTCGGGCCCGCCCGTCCGCCCGCGGCCGCTCGCGCCGGGCGAGGGGGTGGCGCGGGGGCCGGGGGTACCGGGGGCGAGGGTCTCGGCGCCCCCGGCCACGGTCACGCTGGCGGCGGGGGCGGGTTCCTTGCCGGCGCGGCCGAAGGGTCCGGGCAGGACGCCCGTACCGGCGGCGACGGCGACGCCGCCCACCGCGCAGCCGGCCAGGGTCAGGGCGAGGGCCGCCTTGGCGGGACGGTGCAGGAAGGAGCGCAGGACGGCCACGGGTCCGGCCGCGTGCGGCACGGCCGGGGCCGCGCCGGCGGCATGCGCCCGGCGGAACGCGGCCAGGGCGGCCTCCTCGCCGGGCAGCGGGCCGTCGGGCAGGGGTCCGGTGAGGGACTTGAGCGCCGCGTCCAGCCGTTCGGCCGCGATCCGTGCCGACTTGTCCGAGCCGTCACCCGCGACCGCCGCGCTCTCGGCGACGACGGATTCGCCGCGCAGCAACCGCTCCACGGCGTCGTCATCCAGCCAGTCGTTGTCGTACCGGTGGTCGTCCGCCATCACATGTCCTTCTGCGTCCGCGCGCGCAATTGCGTCACACCGGCAGAAGCGTTCGCTCCGCCGGCTCCGGTGTGTGACTGCCGCTGTCCGGGTGCGGCGTCGGCGATCTGCCGGCCGCCGCCCGCCGTCACGAGCTCGGCCAGCCGCCGCAGGCCCCGGTGAGCGGCGGTGCGCACCGCGCCGGGGCGCTTGCCCAGCACTCCGGCGGCGCTCTTGGCGTCGAGGCCGACGACGACGCGCAGCACGACGGCCTCGGCCTGGTCCTGCGGCAGCTGGGCGATGAGGGCGAGGGTCTGACCCGTGCCGAGGGCCTCCAGGGCCTCCCCGGCGGTGTCCGCGTCGGCGGCGTGGCCGGCGAGTTCGCTCTCGTCCCCGCCGATGGCCGGGCGCCGGCCGCGCATGCGTATGTGGTCCAGGGCGCGGTTGCGGGCGATCCTGGCGGCCCAGCCGCGGAAGCGGTCGGCGTCGCCCGTGAACCGCTCCAGGTCGCGGGCTATCTGCAGCCACGCCTCCGAGGCCACGTCCTCCGCCTCGGCCTCGCCGACCAGTGTGCGCACGTATCCGAGCAGGCGTGGGTGCACGGTCCGGTAGACCGTACGGAATGCCGTCTCGTCCCCGCCCTGCGCCGCGCGCACCGCGGCGGTCAGCTCAGCGTCGTCCCCCTGCACGCTCACATCCTGCACCACGCGCCATACCTGCGGTTCAGTAGCCCTGCGGACCGTTGCCGAAAGGATTCTGCGGCCCGGCGCCCGGGGTGCCGTAAGGGGGCTGCCCGTACGGCTGCTGCGCGGGCGGCTGCGGCTGCTGCTGCGCGGGCCAGCCCGGCATCGGGGCCGGCGGAGCGCCGTACGGCATCCCCGCCGCGGGCATCGCCTGCATGGGCATCCCCTGCATGGGCATACCGCCCATGGGCGGCACGGCCTGCGGGCCGGCCAGGGCGCGCTGCTCCTGCATCCGCGTCAGCTGCCGCACGACCAGGAGGGCGAGGACGGCGGCCGCGATGTACAGCACGAAGGACAGCGTGCTGACCGACAGCGCGGTCTTCAGCGACTGGATGTCCTCCTCCAGGGACGAGGAGCCGTAACGGCGGGACTCCAGCCTCCCCTGGGCGATCGTGTACATCACCGAGCCGATCATGCTGAACGCGTTCGCGGTGACCCAGAGCACCCACCACGCGTTCAGCACGCCCTTGGACGCGCTCTGCGGGCCCGCCGGGGCGCTGGCCCGGTAGATGTCGTTGGCCATCTGCTTGGGGAACCAGAAGTTGACGACCGGCGTGAACCACGCACCGACCGCCCAGCCGCTGCCGAAACGGTGCGTTCCGGGCGCGAAGGCCTCGGCGTTGAGCCGCATCCGGCGGAACCAGATGATCCACAGCACCGCCGTTGCGGCCAGCGAGAGGAAGTACAGGCCCATCATGGCGGCGTAGAAGCCGTCCGCGTCGTCGGCCTTGGCCAGCGCGCCGGACGTCGCGCCCTTGCTGAGCAGTTCGTCGATCGCGCTGCGCTGCTCGCCCCGGGCCGCAATGAGGAGCAGCAGCATGACCATCGTCACCGACAGCAGCACCGTCAGCGCGATCCGGACCCCGCGCCGCAGGTCCACTCCGCCGACGGGCATGCCCATCGGGGCCGCCGCCGGGTAGGGATACGGCGGCATCGCGGCGGCCGCCGGCTGCTGGTACGCCCCGCACGCGGCGCAGCGGCCGTCGTGGCCCACTGCGGCGGCGCGGCAATGACCGCACGGATACATCGTTCAGACCCCCAGGGTTGCGGCCCGCCCGGCCACGGGAAACAGCTATGAGCGGGAGATACTACGCGCCCTCGCAGATCCCCGGTGTGACGGATTTTCGATTCCCGGCGCTGTAGGAAGTGCGTACCTCACCAGGGTTCGCAACGGACGGCGGCCGGAGCCTCTCCTGTGGGGGGTGGCGGCTCCGGCCGTCCTTCCGTCCGAACGTCCGCCTGACCTGCGCTTATGCTCCGCCTCACTCCGGACCATGATCAACCGCGTGACCAACGCATCCGGCGCGTCTCACACAACCTTCGCCAGACCAATGCGCTGGGCCGTCCCCGAGGCCGGCTTCCGCGCCCCCTCTACGCGGCGCTGGCCGTACTGCGCCATGGTGTAGCCCGGCGAGTGATGCCGAACGTTCGTGCCGCGGGGCACGACCGACCCGACTCGCTCCGCGACGCCTGCACGGACATGCTGGCCAAGCGGGATGTCTTCACCCCATACGGCCAGATGCTTCTCGACGAGATGTGTGACTGGGCGAAGACCATCGACTTCGACGCCCTGGCCCGCGCGATCTCCAGCCCCGAGTACGCGGGCTACAAGCCGGCCGTCGCGGCCTGGGGCCGCGCTACGGCTCGAAGGTAATCCCGACCTCCCGCGCAAGGCTCAGGGCCAGCTCCATCGACCCTGGGCCTTGCACCGCGGCACCCTTGAGGTTGGCCACCCCGCCAACGTCAATGAGCGTGCAGTTCTCGAAACGGATGGTGCCGGTCTCCACGTTGGCGAACTGCGCCCCCGCGAGATCGCAGTTCTCGAAGCGTACGTTGTGCATCGAAGCCCACTGGAAGTCAGCGCCGGGCATCCGACAGTCGCTGAAGATGACGCTATAGAGCTTCGAGTGCCTGAACATCGCGGTGTCGCTGCGGCACGTCTCGAAGCGCACGTCCCGGAAGGTTCCCGACTTCCACGAGGACCCGGTGAACCGGCTGCCACTGACCTTGCAGCGGATCAGCGAGACGTCCTGAGCGCGGAACTGGGCGAAGTCGCAGGTGTCGAAGATCGAGTCGCTGATCTGGCTGCCGCGCAGCTCGGTGCCGGTAAAGCGCACACTGTCAAAGTGGCAGCCCTCGGCTTCCACGGCTTCCGCGGACAGGCCGGCGAGCAGCGTTCCGCCGTACCTGATCCCTTTGAGGATCGCGTCGTCTTCGAGGCCGTCCCTGGGCATCTGCACGTCCCGGAGCTGAGGCAGCCGCCTGGGGGCGGTCGGGGCTTTCACGCGCACGGCCTTGCTGCCCTGACTCGTGACGTGGGACATTCGCCTCGGTCCGATCTCCGTACCTGCTGGAAGCCCTGCCGACGGCATGCGACCGATCCGCCCAGAAGGCGTGAGCCGACGAGGGCGTCGAGTGCTCGTGCAGCGGAACGCAGGGAGCACGCCGTGAAGGGCGTGCCGGGTGCCGCAGGTGAGCTTGGCCAAAATCATGCGCCCCGGCCATCGGTTGCGGAAGTCACTGGGAACCCGCGCACCAGCGCAAACACACGCGCCCGAGGGCAGGCCACAGCGCAACCCAGCACCGGTGCACCCTGCCGAGCTCCCGCACATCGGGCATAAAGAAGCAGGTACCGGCGAGGGCGCGCATCTGCCGTCTCAAGCGTGAACACGGCGAGGTGGGCGTGTAGCCGGTGTTCTGCGCCCGGGGGCTGCGCATGGGCGCGTAAATGTGCGCTGGTGCGCGTCCCCCGGACGGCTTACGCACTCGGTCGGCGAGGTGCATGGTTTTGGCCATGCTCGTGCTCGGCCCTGGGACGTGTTCTCCGGGCGGGGCGCCTGGTGCCGTCTCACGGTGCCGGTGGAGCCGTGACCCGAGCCGGCACATGCCGGCTTCTTCAGGCAAGGAGTCAGCTCATGAACCGTCGACTGAGCACGTTCCGTCAGCGCGTGGCCGTCGGGGTGGCCACCGTGGCCGTGAGTGCGGTGGGCCTGGCGATAGGCCCCGCCGCTCCCGCGCACGCCGTCTGTGCCGCGGTGGAGGTGAGCTCCAACTCGGGCAAGTTCTGTGTCGTCCCGACGCCGCAGGGGACGCCAGTCTCGGCATCGGGGGACACCACCGTGAAGAACAACACCGCGGTCCCCGTGAAAGCGAAGGCTGACACCGGAGCTGAAGTCACTGTCCCTCCCGGCGGCAATGACGTCCTGAATGTCCACGGGAACGCAATCGTCAAGGTGGGTTGACGGTTCGCGACGGTGGCGGTGGCCCGGCACCGTCGCGTGGTCCTTCCGCCAGGTAGCCCCTGATCGCCACTGGCCCGCCGGTCTCACGGCCGGCGGGCCGGCACGCGTTCTCCGGTTACCACCTCCCCCACACCATTCCCGTGGGCGTCCTGCTGGCGCGCCAGCCGGTTGGACACATGACCAACGCGTGACCAACAGCCGTCAGAAGCAGGCAGAAACAGCAGGTCACAGGCCGAACCGGAACCGAGCAGAAACCCTCTGACCAGGCTGCAAAACGCCTGGTCATAGGGTACTCAGCTGACTAGTCCGGCCGGGGGTGGCGGCTCCGGCCGTCCTTCCGTCCGTCAGCGCCCGGCGAGCCGCCGCTCCACCACGCCGAGCCGTGCCAGCAGTTCCTCGAAGAGGTCCTCCACCAGCGGCTCGGGGTCGGCGGCCAGCACCTGCGCCAGCTCCGCCGCGTCCGCCGTGTGCCCGGCCGCAGCCGCCCATGCCGCGCAGTGCGCGGCGGCCTCCCGCGGGGTGGGGAAGAGTTCGTCGAGGCCGAGTCCGGTGTCGGCCATGTACTGGGCCAGCGGCGTCCGCCCGAGGCACGCCGACCAGCTCGCGCCCCCGGGGTGCGCCCCGGCGACGATGGCGCAGTCGCTCTCCATGACGTACGCGGCCAGGGCCGGTGCGCCCGTCTCGCAGGCCAGCGCGCGCACCTGCGCGTCCATGGCGCCGGCCGGCTCCGGTCCGCTCGGGCGGTCCCGGTGGGGCGGGCACTGCGGGAAACACAGGCAGTGCAGGTGTTCCTGATAGTCCGGATAGTCCGGGTGTCTCCACAGTTGCCAGCCACCGGCGAAGGCCCGGGCCGGCACGAGGTGTTCGCGGCTCGCGGCGAGGACCGGGAACTCGGTGAGTGCCCGGTCGCCACCGCGGCCGAGGAGTAAGTAGCCCCAGAAGCCCATGAGCGTTCTCCCTCTGTCTGCTTCTGTCCGCGAAACAAACGGCTCTGGGACTTACAGCGCGGTGGGCGCCCCCTACGTCACACCGACAACACTCCGCATCAGGCGTCGTCGCCGGTCGCGTCCTTCACAGTGATCGTCAGGTCGTTGGTGACCGTGAAGTACGGCCGCAGCCGCACGTCGCCGCGGGTCGCGGCCGGGAAGGTGTCGACGCCCTTGCGGTCGGCGAGGTCGCCGGCGATCCGTCCGGCCCGCACCAGTACGGCGCCGGCCGCCGGGCGCACGTACACGTCCCACAGGTCCTGCTCGCCCTCGCCCACGCGGCGGCTCATCGGCCCGTACGGCAGGCAGCCGGCGCCGTCCTCGACCGGCGCCCGCACATCGCCCACCGAGCCGTCGGCACCCCGCAGCCGGGCGACGAGCTCTGCGCCCTCGCCCAGGCCGGTACCGGACAGCGCGAGGGAGACGGTCACCCCGTCGTCCCCCACCCGTACGTCCGTCGCCTCGGCATGCTGCGGCCGCAGCCAGGTCCGTACGGCGAGGAAGCCGTCGCTCGTCCCGTACGGCACCCACGCCGCACTGCCCTTGGCGGTCCGCTGCAGGGGAAGGCCCAGCAGCGCCTTCTGTTCGACGAGCGCGGCGCGCAGCCGGCGCCGGGACTTGTCGCCGGAGCGCTCGACGTAGGTGTCCCAGCGCCCTTCCGACAGGGTGTGCGCGGTCCGCTCGACGCGGGCCTCCACCCACGCCCCCGGCTCACGGCCGTCGGCCGGCAGCGGCACCCGGACCGCCTCCTTGCCCTTGCTGCCCCGGTGCCGCAGCAGCACGTGCGTGTCGGCGCCGGTCAGCTGCCCGGCCGGCAGGCGCACGAGCAGCGAACCGTCGCCGTCGACCGCGCACCGCGCCTGCGGGTGGTCGATGTCACCCTGCGGCCGCGGGCCGGCCGGCTGCTGCCTGCGCCCGCCGCCGAACAGGCCGCGCAGCAGGCCGCCCTTCTTCGGCCGGCCGGTGGCCGTGGTGGCGGTGGTGCAGCCCGGCCGCAGCTCCTCGAACAGCTGCTCGTAGCGCTGGGCGATGACGGACGGTTCGTACCGGTGGGCGGCCGTCCGCGCGGCGGCACCCAGCCGGGCGCGCAGCCCCTCGTCCCCGGTCAGCTTCAGCAGGGCCTCGGCGTAGGCGCCGACGGCGTCGTGCTCGTCCGCCTCCGGGCCGGCCAGCGGCACCAGCAGGCCGTCGGTGCCGTCCGTGAGGATCTCGCGGGGTCCGTACGGGCAGTCGGTGGCGACGACCGGCAGGCCTGCGTGCATGGCCTCGACGATGGTCATGCCGAAGGACTCGGCGTCGGAGGCCACGGCGGCGACGGCGCCCTTCGACCACTCGGTCTCGATGGGCGAGCGGGCGCCCATGAGCGTGATCCGCTCGTAGAGGCCCAGCTCCTCGATCTGCTTGCGCAGCCTGGCCTTCGCGGGGCCGCGCCCGTAGATCCGCAGGTTCCAGCCGGGGCGCTCGGCGGCGATCCGGGCGAACGCGGCGATGAGGCGGTCGTAGCGCTTGACGCCGACGAGGCGGCCGGCCGAGACGATGGTCCTCGACGTCCCGTCGGAGGGCTCGGCGGCCGGGGCGGGAACGGCGTTGGGGACGCAGAGGATGCGGGTCCTCGCGTCCGGCAGCGCCTCGCGGTAGTGCCGGGCGTCGGCCTCGGAGACGGTGGCGAACGCGTCGAGGGCGGCGATGGCCGGGTCCATCACGGCGTGCAGCTCCGCCACGTGCGCCTCGTGCGTGAGGTGCTCCTGGCCCAGGCGCAGGTAGGGGCGGCCCGCGCCGTACTCGGCGAGGTAGCCGATGAGCTTGGGCCGGGTGGCGACGACGACGTCCGCGTCGGTCGCGGCGAGGTGGGCGGCGACGCGCTCGTCGGTGAGGGCGGTGGCGGCCATCAGACCGTTGTCGATGCGCTCGTCGCGGAAGATCTCGCTGGGCCGCTGGTTGAGCGGGGAGACGTACTCCTCGCTCTCGGCGCCCTCGCGGAAGTCGAGCAGGTGGGTCAGGCGCACCCGCGGATCGATGGTCAGCTCCGGCTCGTCCACCGGGCGGTTCACGCTGACGATCCGTACGTCGTGCCGCTCGGCGAGGGCGGCGGCGAGGTTGACGGTGGAGCGGATGGTGCCGCCGATGCCGTAGGCGTTGTGCAGCAGGAATTCGATCTTCATCGGGCCCTCGTTACGGGTGCGCGTGCTTGCGGCGAGGGTACCGGGGGCTCGGCCTCCGGGTACCCCGGTCCTCAATCGCCGGACGGGCTGATTCGTTGCCCCGGACCGGGGGGAAATCCAGCCCGTCCGGCGATTGAGGACACCGCGCGCAGCGCGGTCCGGGTCCGGGGCGGAGCCCCGGTCAGCGGTGCACCCGGCCCGCCAGGGCCGTGAAGTCCTGCCACGGGATCTGCGGGACCCTCGGGTCCCACAGGCGTTGGGCGACCGCGGCCAGCGGGAGGCGGATGCCTGCCGCGACCTGGTCCGCGGTCTGTGCGCCGGGGCGGTCGCACCAGACCGCGAGGCGCCCGCCGGGGATGCGGTCCGGGCCCGACGGGCCCTTCGGTACGGGCCTGGTGCCGCGCAGCACCGCGGGCGACCACTGGCGGTAGATGCGCTCGCCGGTCGGGTACGTGAACTGGTTGGGCTGGCCCAGCACGTAGTAGAGGAATTCGTCGTTGAGGTTGACCAGCGTGCGTCCCTCGTTCAGGTACTCCTGGGGCGGGCGGGCGCCGATCTCCTTGCCGGTCCAGTACTCGACTTCGATGGATTTGTCCGGCTTGACGACACCACCCGTGAAGAGGCCGTCGTTCCATGCCTTGGGGGTCCTGCCGAGGCTCCGCACGACCGTCGCCCGGTCGTTGAGCCAGCCCGTCGCCAGGTCCTGGACCCCCGCCCGGTTCCCGTACTTCCGGCGGGCCAGCTCGGCCAGGCGCGGGTAGGAGCTCTGGGGGTTCCTGACCATCAGCGCGCGGTATTCGTCGGCGCCGAGGTGGAAGTAGGGGCCGGGGAAGAGGGGGGCGTATTCGCGGATGAGGTCGTCGACGATGCGGGCGGACTCGGGGTTGGCGACGTCGACGGCGCCCCTGGCGACGGTCCCTGAGGCGTCGCGCAGCTGGAGGGCGGGGTGGGCGTTCATGACCGCGCCCAGGTGGCCCGGCGAGTCGATCTCGGGGACGACGGTGATGTGCAGGGCGGAGGCCAGGTCGACGATGCGGCGGATCTCGGCCTTGGTGAGGTGCTGCGGGGAGACGACCTCCGGGTGCGAGGAGCTCTCGATGCGGAAGCCCTGGTCGTCGGAGAAGTGCAGCCCGAGCTGGTTGAGCTTGAGGTCGGCCATCTCGCGCAGCCGCCCCTCGATCCAGCCGGCGGGGAAGTGCTTGCGGGCGATGTCGAGGTTGAGGCCGCGCTGCGGGCGGTCCGGGGCGTCGCGCAGCACCCCTTCGGGGAGCCCGCCACCGGTGCGCACGGCCTGGACCACAGTGCGGGTGCCGTAGAAGACGCCCGCCTCGTCGGGGGCGGTGATGGTGACCTTGCGGCCCTGGGTGGTCAGCTCGTAGGACTCCCGGCCGCCGCTCTGGCCGGGATTCAGCGCCAGCTCGATGTCACCGGCCCGGGCGGGGCCTTCGGCGAAGGGAAGCCTGAGCTCGCCGGCGAGCCGGCGGCCCTCGTCGGCCAGCGGGCCGCCCAGGGCGGCCACCACCCGGGCGCCGGGCACCGGGCGCCAGCCGGGGCCGCCCCGCGCGGCGTACGCCCGTACGGCCGGGACGGTGCGCGGCAGGCCGGCCGGCACGGGCTGCGGGGGCGGGGGTGCGGGGGCCGCCGGGGCGGTCGTCGCGGACGGCGAGGCCTGGGGAGAGCGCGAGTCGTCGCGGGCCGGGCGGTCGGCCGAACCGTCCCGGGGGCAGCCCATGAGGGTCATGGTCGCGAGGAGGGCAAAACTCGCCACGGTCCCCCGGACGACCGACGCGCGGGAGAGCCTGACAGAGCGTCCCATGGAGCAAACCTCCTATGTGGTGCTTTGTGGCGAAGATATTGCTTTTCGTCCGTAGTGCGGTGACTCGCGCCTCGGACACGCCGGGGCGTTTCAGACAACTCGGTCACCGGTTGCCGGAGGGCCTAGGCCGTACGTGCCTCTTTGATCACACCTGACATACCCCGGGGGACCGAACCGACAGAGCGTCGCTACGATGGCCAGGGCCGGTGGACCGTACCCGGCCGGGCCCGACCGACAGAGAAGCCGGCAGGCCCCAATCCCCGCTCCCGGAGGGTTTTCCGTGCCGGCTGGAACGCTGTACCGCGGCCGGGAAGGCATGTGGTCCTGGGTGGCTCATCGAGTCACCGGCGTCCTCATTTTCTTCTTCCTGTTCGTGCACGTCCTCGACACCGCTCTCGTCCGCGTCTCTCCCGAGGCGTACGACCAGGTCGTCGCGACGTACAAGACACCGATCGTCGCCCTGATGGAGTACGGCCTGGTCGCCGCCATCCTCTTCCACGCGCTCAACGGCCTGCGGGTCATCGCGGTGGACTTCTGGTCCAAGGGCCCGCGCTACCAGAAGCAGATGCTCTGGTCCGTCGTGGGCGTCTGGGTCCTCCTGATGATCGGGGCGCTCTACCCCGTACTCGGGCACGCCGTACGCGAACTGTTCGGGAGCTGAGACGCGAGATGTCCGCTGAAACCACCCCCGCCGTGAGCGACATGTCCGACGTGTCCCTGTACGACGTCGACAATCCCGCCCCGCTCATCGAGGCACCCCGCAAGCGCACCAAGAAGACCCCGAAGTCGACGCGCACCAATTTCGAGCTGTACGGCTGGCTGTTCATGCGGCTGTCCGGCATCGTGCTGGTCGTCCTGGTCCTCGGCCACCTGCTGATCCAGCTCGTGCTGGACGGCGGCGTCAGCAAGGTCGGCTTCGCCTTCGTGGCCGGCCGCTGGGCCTCGCCGTTCTGGCAGGCCTGGGACCTCATCATGCTGTGGCTCGCGATGCTGCACGGTGCGAACGGCCTCCGCACGGTCATCAACGACTACGCGGAGCGGGACAACACCCGCTTCTGGCTGAAGATGCTGCTGTACACCGCCACGGTGTTCACCGTCCTGCTGGGCACGCTGGTGATCTTCACCTTCGACCCGAACATCCGCTAGAGCCCGGGGCTGACGCGACCATGAAGATCCACAAGTACGACACCGTCATCGTCGGCGCCGGTGGCGCCGGCATGCGCGCGGCCATCGAGGCGACCAAGCGCAGCCGCACCGCGGTGCTCACCAAGCTCTACCCGACCCGCTCCCACACCGGCGCCGCTCAGGGCGGCATGGCCGCCGCCCTCGCGAACGTCGAGGAGGACAACTGGGAGTGGCACACCTTCGACACGATCAAGGGCGGCGACTACCTGGTCGACCAGGACGCCGCCGAGATCCTGGCGAAGGAGGCCATCGACGCGGTCCTCGACCTCGAGAAGATGGGCCTGCCGTTCAACCGCACCCCGGACGGCACGATCGACCAGCGCCGCTTCGGCGGTCACAGCCGCAACCACGGTGAGGCCCCGGTCCGCCGGTCCTGCTACGCCGCGGACCGCACCGGCCACATGATCCTCCAGACGCTGTACCAGAACTGCGTCAAGGAGGGCGTGGAGTTCTTCAACGAGTTCTACGTCCTGGACCAGCTGATCACCGAGGTCGACGGCGTCAAGCAGTCCGCCGGTGTGGTCGCCTACGAGCTGGCCACCGGCGAGATCCACGTCTTCCAGGCGAAGGCCGTCATCTACGCCTCCGGCGGCACCGGCAAGTTCTTCAAGGTGACCTCCAACGCGCACACCCTCACGGGTGACGGCCAGGCGGCCTGCTACCGCCGCGGCCTGCCGCTGGAGGACATGGAGTTCTTCCAGTTCCACCCGACGGGCATCTGGCGCATGGGCATCCTGCTGACGGAGGGCGCCCGCGGTGAGGGCGGCATCCTCCGCAACAAGGACGGCGAGCGCTTCATGGAGAAGTACGCGCCCGTCATGAAGGACCTCGCCTCGCGTGACGTCGTCTCGCGCTCCATCTACACGGAGATCCGCGAGGGCCGTGGCTGCGGTCCCGAGGGCGACCACGTCTTCCTCGACCTGACCCACCTGCCGCCGGAGCAGCTGGACGCCAAGCTCCCGGACATCACCGAGTTCGCGCGGACGTACCTGGGTATCGAGCCCTACACGGACCCGATCCCGATCCAGCCCACCGCGCACTACGCCATGGGCGGCATCCCCACCAACGTCCAGGGCGAGGTGCTGGCCGACAACGACACCGTCGTCCCGGGCCTGTACGCCGCCGGCGAGGTCGCCTGCGTGTCGGTGCACGGCGCCAACCGCCTGGGCACCAACTCGCTGCTCGACATCAACGTCTTCGGCAAGCGGGCCGGTATCGCCGCCGCGGAGTACTCCGCGAAGGCCGACTTCGTCGAGCTGCCGGAGAACCCGGCCGCGTTCGTCGCCGAGCAGGTCGAGCGGCTGCGGGACGCCACCGGCACCGAGCGGGTCGCGGAGATCCGCAAGGAGCTGCAGGAGACCATGGACGCCAACGTCATGGTCTTCCGCACCGAGCAGACCATCAAGACGGCCGTCGAGAAGATCGCCGAGCTGCGTGAGCGCTACAAGAACGTGTCCGTCCAGGACAAGGGCAAGCGCTTCAACACGGACCTCCTGGAGGCCATCGAGCTGGGCAACCTGCTCGACCTGGCCGAGGTGATGGCCGTGTCCGCGCTGGCGCGCAAGGAGTCGCGCGGTGGTCACTACCGCGAGGACTACCCCAACCGCGACGACGTCAACTTCATGCGCCACACCATGGCGTACCGAGAGGTCGACGCGGACGGCAAGGACTCGATCCGCCTCGACTACAAGCCGGTCGTCCAGACCCGCTACCAGCCGATGGAGCGTAAGTACTGATGGCTACCCCGACTCTCGAGAAGACCGGGACCGAGGCGGCGGACGCTTCGCCGTACATCACGGTCACCTTCCGGGTCCGCCGGTTCGACCCGGAGGTCTCGGCCGAGGCCACCTGGCAGGACTTCCAGGTGGAGATCGACCCGAAGGAGCGCGTACTCGACGCCCTCCACAAGATCAAGTGGGACCTGGACGGCTCGCTGACCTTCCGGCGCTCCTGCGCGCACGGCATCTGCGGCTCCGACGCGATGCGCATCAACGGCCGCAACCGGCTGGCGTGCAAGACGCTGATCAAGGACATCAACCCCGCCAAGCCGATCACGGTGGAGCCCATCAAGGGCCTCACGGTCCTGAAGGACCTCGTGGTCGACATGGAGCCGTTCTTCCAGGCGTACCGCGACGTCATGCCCTTCCTGATCACCAAGGGCAACGAGCCGACGCGTGAGCGCCTGCAGTCCGCCGAGGACCGCGAGCGCTTCGACGACACCACCAAGTGCATCCTGTGCGCCGCGTGCACGTCCTCGTGCCCGGTGTTCTGGAACGACGGCCAGTACTTCGGCCCGGCGGCGATCGTCAACGCGCACCGCTTCATCTTCGACTCGCGCGACGAGGCGGGCGAGCAGCGCCTGGAGATCCTGAACGACAAGGACGGCGTCTGGCGCTGCCGCACGACGTTCAACTGCACCGACGCGTGCCCGCGTGGCATCGAGGTCACCAAGGCGATCCAGGAGGTGAAGCGAGCGCTCATCACGCGCCGCTTCTGACCTCCGGTCCGGTTCGCATGGCCGAGGGCCCGTTTTCCACTCACCGAGGTGGAGAGCGGGCCCTCGGCCGTTCAGAGCCGGCCGGTCACAGCTGCCGGGTCACAGCTGGCTGGTGATGGCCGGGGCGGTGATCTCCGTGTCCCGGGCGGGCATCATCGCGCGCAGCCCGCACTGGGGCAGCTCGCGCGTCGCGGGCGGACAGGAGTCGTTCACGCGCAGGCGCAGCCCTCCGCACCCACGAGGGCACACAAGTCACCTCGCCCCACGCGGCTGAGAACGACGCACGACCCGGGCGGTCACCAACCCATCAGACGCGCCCCAGGGCTGTTCATGACCCCACGGTCACGAGCACGTTGTCAGCCGAAGAGGCTATCTATGACGGCTTGCCGCCGCCGAGGATACCGCCGACTCCACCGACGGTACCGCCGACTCCACTGACGGTACCGCCGAGGCTGCCGACCGTATTGCCGACGCCCTTGACAGCGTTGGCGCCACCGACGGGAGGGACGCTACCGGCGGGATTGGTGAGGCCCTTGGGGTCGACACCGACCTTAGGGAGGCTACCGACGCCGTTGCCGGTGAGGGCCTTGGCGTCGACACCGACCTTAGGCAGGGTGTTGACGGTACTGCTGACGCCCCTGACGGCGTCGACGCCACCGACGGTTGCGAGCTTAGGCGGCGGAGGCGGGTCTGCCTGAGCGGGAGTAGCCAGCACGATGCTTCCCAACGCAGGAAGGGCACTTGCCGCAATGATGGCGATGAACCCGCGAACACGGTTCATGGCATGCCTCCCAAAGGTGTGCGCGTGTTGGCGCATGGGGCGAGTTGACTGGCAGCATTCCCCACCCATAGTCCGCGCACCGCACCGCAAGGGGCGTCCGGAAGGCTCCCCCGAGCGCACGAGAAGCACTGTGAGCCCCCAACAGTTTGACTGCCGGATCACCGCCTCAGCCGTTGCTGCCGAAGGACATCAAGCCGGGCCAGCACTGTACGGGACCTGCCGGACACTGCCCAGGGGAAGAGGTCAGGCGTCAGGGTTCTTACCTGCGGCGACCTTCTTGATCCGCTCGACCTGAAGCCTGGCGAGTTTCGTGAGTTCGTCGGTGAGGTCGATCTTGTCGCTGCTTCGCACCTCGGCCTCAACGACGACGCCACCGACTCGCATCATCGTCAGAGTGCCGTAGGAGTGACGGAAGGAGTCAGCCTCGTCAGCTCCTGAGTTCACCTTCACGTCGGTGACATCGCCTGAGGCATGTCCGCGCACCGCGGTGTGCAGCGCTTTGGAGGCCACCTTCGCGTTCTCCGGGTTGTCGAACGCGTACATCTCGAACTCCGCGAAGACGGCTCCCCGGCCTTCCATGTCCCGAATGAACTTCCTGTGACCTCTGGCCATCACCCCAGTGCAGGCCGTCCCCGATTTCTTCCGGCATGCGCCCGCTGCCTCAGCGCTGTCAGCCTTGGGCGTGCTCGTCAGCCGCCAGTTCCCACCAAGGCTGACCGGGCTGGGCACCGCCTGACTCACTTGCTGGGTACTGCTGAGCAGGGGTGCGGACTTCAGCCCGCCCTGAGCTGTTCCCCCGGGGATGTCCTCACCGTAGCCACCGCCGTCATCTCCGCCTCCACAGGCGGTCAGCGCCGTCGTCAGCACCGCACACACTGCGGCCCCCCGCAGCCACTTGGCCACGTCCGGCTCCTTCCCATCGACCTTGCTCGTGCGTACACAGCGTTGGGCCGAGGACCTGGGGCTCATGGCCGAGGATCCGGGTCGGGCTCGGGGTCGGCGAGGCTGTGCAACGTCGAGACATTCGCTGATGAAGTTAAGCCCCTGGCGCGCGGGTCGCGAGGTGATCCGAGGACGCTCGAATGTTTCTCTCCGCGGTGGCAGACTGTGCTGGTCATCAGCAGTGAGTGGCCGACGGGCAGTGACGTTGATAGCGATCTCGATGGGCGCTGACGCCTTGGCGTCCACCCGCTTCGTGGTGTCACCGCTCATGCAAGCAGCTGCCGCACTGCACCCCGTGGCCGCCCCGGATGCGGGCCTCCACGCCGGTCCCATGCCACACGACGTCGGTCGATTCCTCGCCATGCGCGAGCAACGCCTGATCCCTGCACTGCGCGCGCAGATCGGCTCTTACACGCCGGACTTCATGACGCCCGGTACCCCACCCGGAGCGATGCCTGACATCGGTGCGGAACTGCACCGTGTCGCCACCACACGGGCCGAGGTCGTGGGCCGACAGATGTGCCGGCTTTTCGAGACAGCGCAGGTGCCCGACGGCGGTGCCGGCGCCGAAAGCCGCCTCGCCCCTGTCTGGCCCGGGTTGCGCGCACGAGCCGAGGCCGACATCGAACAACGAGCAATGGCCTGCGCCACGGCCGGTCTTGCCCAGGCCCTCGGCTCACTGCACCCGACCGTCACGTACCGGTCAGCCACCCTGGTCCTCGCCGATCGCAGACAGATCAGCACGACCACCAGCAAGGGCGTCACGCTGTTCCCCTCAAGCCTGGCAGCGAGCTGGCTGCTGAGTGTGGACCCATGGGACGAGCGCGGGCCCTACCTGATCTACCCGGCCCGCCCCGAGCCCGTCGAAACCACTCGGGCCGACGGACCGCACACCGCCCGACCCCGGGAAAAATCACTCGCCGACATCATCGGCCCTTCACGTCTCTCCCTGCTGCACGACCTGGAAACACCCAGAACCACGACGGAACTTGCTCACCGCCACTTCATGAGCACCTCCACGGCCTCCTACCATCTCGTCCGCCTGCACCGCGCCGGCTTTCTGACGCGAACCCGCGAAGCACACCGTGTCTACTACCGGCGCACCTCCCAGGCCGACCGACTGTTTCACTCTGCTGCCGAACCCCGGGACGACGTGCAGGACACGGGTACAACCATCGCTGTGGTCTCGGCGTGAAAGAGTGCGTCGTCGGCTGTTTCGTGCTGTGGGGGCGCATCGGTAGCAGCTCTGCCCGTGAGCGTTGCCCCGCGGCCGCACCCGGAACTCGGCACCAGTGGTAATGGTCATGCGACCCGTCGGACACGCCCTAAAACAGCCCTAAAACGCGTAGCGCAGGATCCGCCCCATGTCCCGCACGCCCGGTGTGCGGGACATGGCCCGGAAGGCCACCCGCCCCAGGGGCGGCAGCCCGCGTACGCCCGGCAGGTCGACGCCCCGCAGCACGTCGAGGCAGCACAGCTCCGGGTGCCAGCTCTCCAGCTCGTACGGATCGTCGATGCCCCAGTACAGCGTCGCCCCCGCGTGCCGGACGGGTGTCACCAGCTTCTGCAGCCTGATGCCGAGAGTGCTGAAGCTGTCGAAGAGCAGCTGGCCGCTGGGAAAGCGGCCCGCGATCCTCTGGACGAGCCGCTTGCCGTCGTCCTTGCGCAGATACATCGACAGGCCCTCGAAGACGGCCACGGTCGGCCGGTCGGCGGGCACTTCGCCGAGCCACGCGCTGTCCGTGACCGAGGCGGAAACAGCCCGGTAGTCGCCGCCCGTGGGGCGCGGCAGCAGCCGCTCGCGCAGAGCGATGACTTCGGGCAGGTCGACGTCCATCCAGCGCACGGTCGGCGGCGGGGCGATCCGGTGGACCCTGCTGTCCAGCCCGGCCGCCAGGTGCAGCACCGTGGCCGACCACCCGTGACCGGCCAGGAACTCGACGGTCCAGTCGTCCAGCTGCTTGGCCCGCAGTGCGACGCCGCCCGCGTCGGTCCTCCCGATCCCCGTCCGGCGGAAGTCGTAGTCGATCCGCCGCACCGTCTCGACGGCCACGCGGTCACCGAGGACGGGGTGCGGGGAAAGGCAGTCCAGCGCCCTGCCGTACAGCGTGGCGAGCATGGTCTCCTGAGCGCCGTGCAGACGGATCTTCTCGCGGTCCATGCGGTCCATGCGGTCCATGTCCCCAGCGGACACCATGGGAGGGGTCATCGGCCAGTGGGCGGGGCCGATCCGGTGGAGGCCACGGGTGCGGCCCGCCTCCTCAGATCCGCCCCAGCATCCACAGCCGCCAGATGCCCGTGCCGTCCGAGAGGTACTGCGTCCCGGAGATCGCGGCCGTGCTGAGGACGTAGTCCTTCTTCTGCCACAGCGGGACCATCGGGACGTCCTCGGCGACGATCTTCTGGATGCTGCGGATCTCGTCGGCCACCAGGCCGCGCCGCGGGTTCTGCTGGGTCGCCCGGATGAGCTCCTCCACACGGGAGCTGGAGTAGCCGGAGTGGAAGGCGTTGCCTGCGCCGACCAGCGGGCTGGTGAAGGTGTCGGGGTCGGGGAAGTCGGCGACCCAGCTGACGCAGTAGGCGTCGTAGGCGCCCCGGGCGTAGCCCTCCTGGAACTCCTGCCAGGCGACCTTCCGCGTGGTCACCCGGAACAGCCCCGTCGCCTCCAGTTGCTTCTTCAGCAGCGCCGCCTCCTGCTCCGTCACCGCGCCCTGCGAGTAGGCGAGTCCGAAGTCGACCGGGACCGCCACTCCGGCCTTCTGCAGCAGCTGCCTCGCCCGCTCCGGGTCCGGCTTCGGGTAGGCGTCGAAGAAGGACGTGGCGTGGCCTGTGAGGCCCTGCGGGATGAGGGAGTACAGCGGCTCGACCGTGCGCAGGTGGACGTCCCGGGCGATCGCCTGGCGGTCGATGACGGCGGCCATCGCCCGGCGCACGGCCGGCGGCTGCACGGGGGAGCCCTCGCGGAGGTTGAAGACCAGGAAGCGGGTGTTGGCGGCCGCGTTCTCGTGCACCCTGACGGCGGAGTCGGACGAGGACAGGCCGGCCACGTCGGCGGGCGGCATCTGCCGGGCGGCCACCTCGACGGACCTGCGCTTCCAGGCCTGGCTCATCCGGTCCGGGTCGGCGAAGTAGCGCACCGTCACATCGGCGCCGACCTTCTTCACGGCGCCCGTGTAGTGCTCGTTGCGCTCCAGCCCGGCGCTCGCGCCGGGCTGGTAGTCCTTGAGGACGTACGGGCCGGAGCCGTCCGCCTCGTTGCCCCGGCGGAGCCGGTCGGCGGGGTAGAGCCGGCTGTCGACGACCGATCCCGCACCCGTGGCGATCTTCAGCGGGAAGGTGGCGTCCGGCACCTTCAGCCGGAAGGTCACCGTCGTCCCGTCGGCGGAGGCCTCCACCGACCGCAGGGTCTCCAGCAGTGAGCCCGGGCCCTGCGGGGACTTGATCCGCACGATGCGGTCGAAGGAGAACTTCACGTCCTTCGCCGTCAGCGCGTGCCCGTTGGCGAACCTCAGGCCCGGGCGCAGTTCGCACGTGTACGTGCGTAAGTCGTCGCCCCGGAAGCCGCAGCGGCGCGCCGCGTCCGGCACCGGGGTGGCGGAGCCGGGGCCGAAGGTCAGCAGTGACTGATAGACGTTGCCGTACAGCGCCCAGGAGCCCGCGTCGTACGCGCCCGCCGGGTCGAGCGTGCTGACCGTGTCGGTCGTCCCCACGCTGACCGGCCGGCCGTCGTCGCCGTCCCCCGCCGTGAGCCGGCAGCCGCCGGAACCCACCGCCAGCAGCACCGCGGCCACCGCCGGCAGCGTCCGCCGCACCGCACCCCGTAATTGGACACCACGCATCCCCCGCGCCCCTCCCGCCCAGTGATGCGCATCACCGTAAACACGCGAACGTGCGTACGTCCCGGGAATCGGCCAAGTGATCGTCGGCCCTCCGCGGACGGGCGGGGACTTGTCCCTTTATGAGGTACGACGCAACGCCCGCACGCCACGCAACCCGATGAGCCCGACAGCCGTCCCCAGGAGAAACGAGGTCACCGCGAGCAGCAGATGCACCCAGAAGTACGCGGTGGGGGAACCCGTGTCGTCGAAGGCCAGTCCGCTGCCGTCCTTCCATAGATTTTTCACGAAAGTGACCCAGATGACCCAGCTCCAGGCGCCGAAGGCGAGCAGGAACCACGACACGGGACGCGAGAGGGTCGCGGGGGTTCGGGGAGCTGCTTCCCCGGAAGACTTCACCATGGGTTTCAGTATGCGTTTCGCCTCTCGCACTGGTCCTATCGGGTCCTCGACGGGCGCCCGCCGTGAGGCACCGTCAACGTTCACAGCGCGTAGAGGTACGTTCACCAGCGTGCCGACGACGACATCACACCCCCCGCGGTACTCCGCGCACCGCGCGCGCTACTCCGCAACGCGCCGAGGACGCCGCTCAGCGACCTTGCTGGCGGCCGGCGCCTCGCTGCTGCTGCCGCTGGCGACCGCCGCACCGGCCCTCGCCGCACCGCCCTCCCCCGCCGCGACCCCGGCCGCCGACGGCAAGGGCAAACCGCCGAAGCAACCGCCCGCCAAGATGTCCACGGTGGGCGGCGACCTGCTGGGCAAACCCGGCGTCCAGGTCCGGCTGGGCCCGGGCGCGCCGGCGCTGCCCAGGGACCTCAGCGGCAATTCCTGGCTTGTCGCGGACGCCGAGACGGGCGACATCCTGGCCTCGAACAACGCGCACTGGCAGCTGCCGCCCGCGTCCACCCTGAAGATGCTCTTCGCCGACACCGTGCTGCCGAAGTTCCCCGGGAACCAGCAGCACAAGGTGCGCTCCTCCGATCTGGAGGGCATGGGCGAGGGCAGCAGCCAGGTCGGGATGAAGGAGGGCCTGAGCTACTCCGTCCACGACATGTGGATGGGCGTCTTCCTGAAGTCGGGCAACGACGCGGTGCACGTGCTGTCCGCGATGAACGGCGGCGTCGCACAGACCGTCAGGGACATGCAGTCCCACGCCGACGCGCTGCAGGCGCGCGACACCCACGTGATCACCCCTGACGGCTACGACGCCGAGGAGCAGGTCTCCAGCGCCTACGACCTCACGCTGTTCGCGCGCTCCGGACTGCAGAAGGCGGACTTCCGCAAGTACTGCTCGACGGCGCGGACGCAGTTCCCGGACGAGGACCACCCGGGAAAGACCAAGGAGATCGTCAACACCAACCGTCTCCTGACCGGCCAGGGCGTGCCCGCGTACAAGGGCATGGCGGGCGTGAAGAACGGTTCGACGACCAACGCCGGCAACACCTTCACCGGCGTCGCCCAGCACGACGGCAAGAAGCTGCTGGTCACGGTCATGAACCCGGAGATCAAGGAGCCCTACCAGGTCTACAAGGAGAGCCAGAAGCTCCTGGACTGGGGCTTCGAGGCGGCCGGCCACGTCAAGCCGGTCGGCGTGCTCGTGCCGCCGGCGGGCGGGACGAACAAGCCGGGCGGGCTCTCCGGCGGCGGCAACGCCGGCAGGAACGGCCAGGCGTCGGTGACGGGCGGCGGCGACGGCATGTGGACGGCGGTCGGGCTGACCGGCGGGGCGCTGGCCCTGCTGGCGGTGGCCGGATACGTGGTCAACCGCCGGCATCCGCTGCCGCAGCGGGGGCAGCGGGTGGACCGCCGCCGCCCCAAGGACGACTGACCGCTCACGACTGACCGCTCACGACTGACCGTGTCGCGTGGGCGGCGCCTCCTTCGCACCGGGGGTGGCCGTCCACGCGGCGCAGAAGAGCGTCAGCTTCGCCGTGAAGTTGATCCACAGCAGCAGCGCGATCGGCGTTCCGAACGCGCCGTACATGCTCTTCGCCGCCACGCCCCGCAGATAGCCGCTCAGTACCAGCTTGAGTACTTCGAACCCGACCGCCCCTGTCAGCGCGGCGACGACGAGCCTGCGGCGCTCCGGCCAGACGCCGGGCAGCCGCGAGAGGACGTAGAGCAGCATCAGGAAGTCGGCGAGGACGGCGATGCAGAAGCCCGCCGCCGTCAGCAGCTCGCCGACCCCGTCCAGCCCGGTCTTGCCGACGACCCAGCCCACGGCCGCCGAGGCGAACGCCGAGCAGCCGGCCGACAGCAGCGCGACCCCGCCCAGGCCCATCAGCACCGCCGCGTCCTTGAGCTTGAGCAGGAAGATGTTGCCGGGGTCCTCCTCCACCTCCCACACCGCGCGCAGGCACTCACGCAGCGAGCCGACCCAGCTGATGCCGGTGAACAGCAGCAGTGCGCCTGCCACGATGCCGACGGTGCCCGCGTTGTCGGCGAAGCCGCGCAGGTCGAAGCTGCCGGAGATGCCGGGCAGCTGCTCGCTGATCCGCTTCTCCAGCTCCCCTGTCTGCTGCTCGGTGAGCAGGGCGGCCGCGACCGCCGCGCCGAGGGTCAGCAGGGGGAAGAGCGCGACGAAGCTGGTGAAGGTGATCGCGGCGGCCAGGCGGGTCCACTTCACCCGGTCGAGGGTCTCGTAGGAGCGCCAGGCGTGCGTGCGCATCGCTTTGACGGTCAAGGGTCCGATCAGCGGCACCCGGGTCAGCCAGTCCATGCGAGACGTCTACCCGTATTTCCCGCCCGTCCGGCGCGTGGGGGCCGGGGGTGCGGGGGCGCGGGGGCGGAGCGCCCGGTTACGGGACCCGGTTACGGGAAGGGGCGGGCCAGCGGGGAGAAGCCGCTCTGCCGCGGCACGCCGGGCGCCTGCTCAGGCGGCGGCGCCTCCGTCACGTCCGTCCCAAAAGGGAAATCGCGCTCCAGCCGCCACACCTCGTCGGGCCCCTGCTCATACAGCGCGAACCCATTGATCATCCACGAGGCCTCGTAGTCCGCGAGCTCCGCGAAGGCCCGGTCCATGGCCTCCTCGGCGATGCCGTGGGCCACGGTGACGTGCGGGTGGTAGGGGAACTGCAGCTCGCGGGCCACGGGCCCGGAGGCGTCCCGTACGCGCTTCTGCAGCCAGGCGCAGGAGGACGAGCCCTCGACGACGTTGACGAAGACGACGGGCGACAGGGGCCGGAACGTGCCGGTGCCGCACAGGCGCATCCGGAAGGGCCTGCCGGTCGCGGCGACCTCGGCCAGGTGACGCTCGATGGCGGGCAGTGACGAGGCGTCCGCCTCGGTGGGCGGCAGCAGGGTGACGTGCGTGGGAATGCCGTGGGCGTGCGGGTCGCCGAAGCTCTCGCGGCGCTTCTGGAGGAAGCTGCCGTACGGCTCCGGGACCGCGATCGAAACGCCGAGCGTTACGGTCCCCACTGCGTTCTCCCTCCTGTGCGCCTGTACGTCCCCGTGGTCAGTGTGACGGCTGCGCCGCACCCGCTGCCAGGTCACCTGGTCCCCTGTGCCCGGGACCATGGGCCCGACGTGCGCGGACGCATCCGAACCGTATCCGGATGGCTCAGTGCTTCGCAGGCAGGAAGCCCACCTTGTCGTACGCACGGGCCAGCGTCCCGGCGGCGACGGCGCGGGCCTTCCCGGCGCCCTTGGCCAGGACCGAGTCCAGCGTCGCGGGATCGTCCAGGTATTCCTGCGTCCGGGCGCGGAAGGGGGTGACCCACTCCACCATGATCTCGGCCAGGTCGGTCTTCAGCGCGCCGTAGCCCTTGCCCTCGTACTTCTGCTCCAGCTCGGCGACGGTGGTGCCGGTGAGCGTGGCGTAGATGGTGAGGAGGTTGCTGACGCCCGGCTTCTTCTCGGCGTCGAAGCGGATGACCGTGTCGGTGTCGGTGACCGCGCTCTTGATCTTCTTCGCCGAGACCTTGGGCTCGTCGAGGAGGTTGACCAGGCCCTTGGGGTTCGCCGTCGACTTGCTCATCTTCGCCGTCGGGTCCTGCAGGTCGTAGATCTTCGCCGTCTCGCGGACGATGTGCGCCGAGGGAAGGGTGAACGTGTCGCCGAAGCGGCCGTTGAAGCGCTCGGCGAGGTCACGCGTCAGCTCGATGTGCTGGCGCTGGTCCTCGCCCACCGGCACCGCGTTCGCCTGGTAGAGGAGGATGTCGGCGACCTGGAGGACGGGGTAGGTGAAGAGGCCGACCGTGGTCGCGCCCGCGCCCTGCTTGGCCGACTTGTCCTTGAACTGCGTCATCCGGGACGCCTCGCCGAACCCCGTGAGGCAGTTCATCACCCAGGCGAGCTGCGCGTGCTCGGGCACGTGGCTCTGGACGAACAGGGTGCAGCGGTCCGGGTCCAGGCCTGCGGCCAGCAGCTGTGCGGCCGCGATGCGGGTGTTGGCGCGCAGCTTCTCCGGGTCCTGCGGCACTGTGATCGCGTGCAGGTCGACGACCATGTAGAAGGCGTCGTGACTCTCCTGCAGGGCCACGTACTGACGGACGGCACCGAGGTAGTTCCCGAGGTGGAACGAGCCTGCGGTGGGCTGGATACCGGAGAGAGCGCGCGGACGATCAAGGGCCATGCACACATTCTCTCAGGTGCGGAACCGGACTCGGGCCTACGGTGCGGGGCCGGGGTGTAGAAAGGCGTCAGCAGCATGCCCCGACACGAACGGAGCACACGTTGACCGCCACGGAACGCAGCATTTCCGCCGCCGAAGAGCACAGCGCGCACAACTACCACCCGCTTCCGGTCGTGGTGGCGACCGGGCAGGGCGCATGGCTGACCGATGTCGAGGGGCGCCGCTATCTCGACATGCTCGCCGGGTACTCGGCGCTGAACTTCGGCCACGGCAACCTCCGGCTGATCAACGCGGCCAAGCAGCAGCTGGACCGGGTGACCCTCACCTCGCGCGCCTTCCACCACGACCGCTTCGCGGAGTTCTGCGGCGCGCTGTCGCAGCTGTGCGGCATGGAGATGGTGCTGCCGATGAACACCGGTGCGGAGGCGGTCGAGACGGCCGTGAAGACCGCTCGTAAGTGGGGTTATCGCGTCAAGGGCGTGCCGGACGGCCGGGCGAGGATCGTGGTGGCCGACAACAACTTCCACGGCCGGACGACGACGATCATCAGCTTCTCCACCGACCAGGAGGCGCGCGCGGACTTCGGCCCGTACACCCCCGGCTTCGAGATCGTCCCCTACGGCGACCTGGCGGCTATGGAGGCCGCTGTCGACGACGACACGGTGGCCGTGCTGCTGGAGCCGATCCAGGGCGAGGCGGGCGTCCTCGTGCCTCCGCCGGGCTACCTGGCGGGGGTCCGGCGGCTGACCAGCGAGCGGAACGTCCTCTTCATCGCCGATGAGATCCAGTCCGGCCTGGGCCGCACGGGCCGGACCTTCGCCTGTGAGCACGAGGGCGTCGTCCCCGACATGTACGTACTGGGCAAGGCCCTGGGCGGCGGGGTGGTGCCGGTGTCGGCGGTGGTCTCCTCCCGCGACGTCCTGGGCGTCTACCGCCCCGGCGAGCACGGCTCCACCTTCGGGGGCAACCCGCTGGCGTGCGCGGTGGCCCTGGAGGTCATCGCGATCCTGCGCTCCGGCGAGTACCAGGAGCGGGCCACCGAACTGGGCGAGCACCTCCACCACGAACTGGGCCTGATGGCCGGTTCGGGGGCGGTGGCGGCGGTCCGCGGCCGGGGCCTGTGGGCGGGCGTCGACATCGCGCCCGAGCACGGCACGGGCCGCGAGATCTCGGAGCGGCTGATGGCGCGCGGGGTGCTGGTCAAGGACACCCACGGCTCGACGATCCGCATCGCCCCGCCGCTGGTCATCAGCAAGGAGGACCTGAACTGGGGCCTGGACCAGCTGCGGGCGGTCCTGAGCGGCTGATCGAGGCCCGAACGGGCACCGCCCGCCCCGTCGGGCGTCCGGGGACGCGCACGGGGCGGGCGGTGCCGGTGGCCGGGATCAGCCCCAGGGCTTCGACGCGGTCTCGTCGGCCTTGATGCACTGGTTGAGCCTGTGCTGGAGCGCGTCCGCCTGCGCGTTGGCGCGGCGGGCCGCCTCGGGCTCGCCCAGCTGCTTCAGCTTCGCGGCCTTCTGGCGCAGCGCGGCGATGTCGTGGCGCATCGCGCCGGTGTTGCAGGTGACCGTGGCCGCGGAGGCCGTCTGCGCCGGGAGGGCGGTGAACACGACCCCTCCGGCCAGCGCGGCGGTCAGGGCGAGTGCGGAAATGCTTCGACGCATGTGTCTCTCCAGGTTCCGGGCCGTTCACGGCCCGTTGACGCGAGAATCCGTCGACCGACGTCGGTTACGCAACGTCGCCGACACCACGGAGGGTAACGGTTTGTCAGATTCCGGAGGACCGGCAAGTCGGGCAGAGACCGCGAAAACCGGCCACCAAATCCCCGTGTTCTGCGTCACGTTGACCTGGAGAGTCGTACCGGAGCGCCCGGTTCCAGAATGACGTGCGGGACGAACCGCGCGTGCTCGTCCGTGACGAGCCCGGCCGACTCCCGGATGCCCAGACCCGCCGCCTCGCCCTCGACCACCCACGCGCCGAGCACGACGTGGTTGCCGTCGAAGTCCGGCAGCGGGGCGAGCTCCTGGTAGCAGCAGGGCTCGTTCCGTACGGCGGGCGCATCCCCGGCGGGGTGCAGGGTGACGCCCGCGCCCTCGCGGCCGAGCAGGGGCTTGGCGACGTAGCCGGTCGTACGGGCCAGCTCGCGCGGGCCGTCGAGGTAGGCGGGCAGCAGGTTCGGGTGGCCGGGGTACAGCTCCCACAGGATCGCCAGCAGCGCCTTGTTGGACAGCAGCATCTTCCACGCGGGCTCGATCCACAGCGTGGAGCCGGTACCGCCGCCGTTGTCGAGCGTCTCCAGGGCCCGTGGCCCGAAATCGTCGGTGACCAGCCACTCCCACGGATACAGCTTGAAGCACGCCCGGATGAACCGGAGCTTCTTGTCGACGAAGCGGCCCGAGAGAGCGTCCCAGCCGATGTCCTCCATCGAGATGACCTCGGTGGCGAGCCCCGCCTGTTCGGCGGTCTCACGCAGATACGCCACCGTCATCAGGTCCTCGCCCAGCTCGTCGGCGGCGGAGTGGGCGAAGTGGACGGGCGCGCCGGGCGGCAGGAGCGCCGCCTGGCGCTTCCAGGCGTCGACGAGACGCTCATGGAGGGAATTCCACTGATCGGCGCGGGGGACGTCCGCGAAGCGCTCCTCCATCCAGAACCACTGCGGGCTCGCGGCCTCCACGAGGGAGGTGGGGGTGTCGGCGTTGTACTCCAGCATCTTCGCCGGGCCGGTGCCGTCGTAGCGCAGGTCGAAACGCCCGTAGAGCGAGGGAAGTTCGTCGCGCCGCCGCCACGACTCGGTGATCAGGGCGGCGAGGTGGGGGTCGGTGATGCCGAGGTCGGCGAAGCGGTCGCGCACGACGATGTGCTCGGCCGCGGCCAGGCACATGGCGTGCAGCTCCTCGACGACCTCTTCGAGGGCCTCGATCTCGGAGAGGGAGAAGGAGTAGTACGCGCTCTCGTCCCAGTACGGGCGCAGCGAGCCGTCCGGATAGCGGGAGAGCGGGTAGACGAGCCCCTGCTCCTCGACGGTCTCCTGCCAGCCGGGGCGGGGCGTGGTGCGGTGGCGCTGCATCGTTCCGGGCCCTCAGCCGCCGCTCGAACCGGAGTGCCCGGACGAGGAGGAGCAGCCGAAGCCTCCGCGCGTGACGGCCTTGCTCTTGTCGAACGTGCCGGTGTTCGCGTGGGTGCCGGAATTACCGGAATTACCGGAGTTGTAGTACCAGGTGCCGTTACCGGATGTTCCGCCGGAGCTGTTCTTTTTGGAGCAGGCCTTGGAGTCGAGGACCTTGTAGCCCTTGCCCGCCTCGTAGCTGTTGCGGTCGACGCAACGCTTGTCCGGCTCGGACCCGCAGGAGGTCAGGGCGGTGGCAAGCACACCCATTCCCCCCAATATGACCGTGCTGGACCGCAAACGCTTTCGCGCTTTCTTTTCCATCCGCGACGCCCCCGTCATGTTCGAAAGTTCGTACACCCTAAACCGGGGCGGCAGGGGTCGACGCGTGAGGGGGTGCCGGGCCGGCGCGGCCGGGGTCACAGGCGGACGCGATGGGGCGACCGGGCCGTACGGCTGCCGGTCGCCCCACGTCTTTCGGTGCCCTACTCGTCGTCGATCGCGGACTGGAATTCCAGGGTCCACGTCTCCTGGAATTCAGGCTTGGGCGGAACGAGCTCGATCTGCGCACCACGGTGCCCGGACCGCAGGGCGAGCCCCTTGTCCGAAAGGATCTTGATGCCGCCGATGACCCTCTCGAACGTGAACTTCGCCAGCCGCCCCGCTACGAGAGCGTCGACGTCACGCACAGGACCGGATTCTCCAACAGCGTCTGCGTCAGTTGGGCACCAACCTATCCCGTGCAGGTTCCTGATCTCCCGGGCTACCTCAAGACCCCACGGAACTGGATGCAGGGCCTACGCCGCCTGTCTCTGGCGGCTTTCCATTGCCATGGCAGATTCGCGTCGCATACGCGACATTAGGTCGACGGGGGCGCCGGCACCCTGGCCTGGCTCGTCCTTCCACCCGCGGATTCTGCCTGCCACCTTGGACAATCGGCCATCACTGGGCTTGACGTCTATGTAGAACAAGGCTTCGTTCACCTTGCGGTCGTCACCGCCCCAACGGACGATGCCGTCAAGTTCGGCGAGGATGTCCCGGATCGCAATTTGCTGCTGTGGAAAGAAGCCGCCCTGCGCGCCGGCGGGGTAGTGGCCGGGACGTATTTGCACCGCAGTTCCAGACGCCTGGTTGGACTCAGGTAGCCTCTTCTGCACGGTTATCGGCGATCGCCAGCCGATGACGTCGCCCTTACGGAGTTCGTCAACCTCGTAGTGGAAGCGACGTACGAGATGGATGAGGACGGTTTCAACATCGCCCATGCGCACCGCGACGCCATCCAGTGGGACACCAGGCGTCGGGCGGGTATAGATGTTGCCGCGGTTGTCTGCGACCTTTTCCATCTCCCACCCGTTCACGGACAGCTTCCCGGTCAGAACGTGGTCGTTCCGACTTTTCATCTCGTCGAGGGCACTGCGGAGTTGGCTCGGATCCACGCCTGCCGCTTGGGCGGGTGAGGACAGGAGGTAGGAGGAAGCGGCGGCGGCACTGATGGCAACGGCACGGGCGAGGATGGTGCGCCGTGAAATCGGGGTCATGTGATGTGTCCTTGATGATCCGTGAGTCGGCGGTTAGGTGCAAGCGCCACAACGGCGGCAGATGTGATGGAAGTCAGCACTAGGACCAGAACAGAGGGATTGACATAGCCGGGAACGGCAGTCCACGTAGATCCGTCTCTCGTGACCCAGTGAATGCCGTCAGATTTCACATGGCACCCGAACCGCAACGGAATATAGGACGCTTCGTACCGGTCGATGTCACTGGCACGGGCCGACCCCACCGCGTCCTTGCACGCCATATCTGCGGCCGTCTCGTCCATGGACAAGTGGAGGGCACCCCAGGCGTACATGCCGATCGCGGCGGAGGCTGCAAGGGCAGCGAGGCTGCGGAGAACGACTTCCATGGTGGCCCTCCTGATGCTGAGGAGAGGCATGGTGGCCAAGCCATAGACAGCGAGGCTGAATGCGGTGATGAAGCCGACCAGAATGATCAGCAGCAGGGTGACCGTGTTGGGCACCTACAGCCTCCTGTTACAGGTTGCGTGATATTCCGTTGTACTTCTCGAAAATCTGGTAGAGGGCCATGCGCTTCGTCGCATGCTCTTCCACCGGGGTGCCATCCGCTGTCTTGCCCCAGCCCTGGTAGCGTCGCATGATCTCGAAGGTTTCCTTCTCCGTGTAGTCCAGAGCCATGGGGCGCAATACGGACTCGCCTCCGGGAGGGTTACTGCCGCCGGGCTTCCCTCCAGCGCCCCATAAATGGATCAGTGCGACAGTCAGTAGTGCAGACTCCTCATCGCGCATCGTCTTCCACATGGTGTAAAGGTCAGAGTCCTTGGCCGGGTCACGGACTGTGCCGTTCACATAGCCCTTGCCGATGCAGTAGTTCCAAGCAAGGATGGCAGCGTTTCCCGTTATCTGCGCGATGCCGGTAGAAGAGTCTCTGACGCCACCTGGGATGCCGCTGTGGTACGCCTCGACGCGGAGATCCTGAGCCAAGTCCTCGGGGCCGATGTGCCGCATCTCCCAGTAGGCAGAAGTCTGGATCAGCGCCTTACGCATGTAGTACTTGTTCGACAGGCGAGTAATGAGTTCGTCGTGGTCCACTACCGCTGTGCGCAAGCACTTCGAGTGGTCATGAGTATGTGTGCCGCCATCGTTGGGGAACCCAATCGACTGCATGTACTTACCGACATCCATCTGAAGCGCGGTCACGACCGAGGAGTCAAGGCGCGTATCTGGGATAACGCCACGCGGCTTGTTGAACGAATTCTGCCCGGTGTCACGGCCAGAGGCGATGTTGTTATCGATCTCAATCCTGCCATCCCCCGAGCCGACGGTACGGGTGACGACCTGGTCATACGCCCAGTCGGCTGGCAGCGGATATCCGAAGTTTCCAGAAAAACCGGAGGACATGTCGGAAACGAAACTTGCCGACGAGTGCCCGGCTTCCGAGACCCTGGTGCACACGTTACGTGGCCCATAAACGCCAACCGCGAACGGGTTCCCGGATAGCGCCATGGCATCCTCAATGCCCTTAAAATGGGGTAGGACCTGCCCGGTGACGTCTTGATCGAGGGCGTCGAAGTCGACGGCGAAGAATATCCGGGTCCCGTTCTTGAACCCGTGGTCCACGGCGGCGTTGATTGCGGCCAGCCCGGCAGCGTTGCCAGCGGGATAGTTGAAACTGGAGGCATCGCGGCCGTAGGTCTGGTAGATCGGGAAGCAGCGCAGGCCGTGGTCGGCGATTGCATCAAGTTCCCCGGGCTGAATCGCTTTCTCTGGCAGCGACGTCGTGCTGGGGTTGGTGAGATATCGGCCGACGTACTTAATACCCTCCGCCTTGAGCGCCTCCGCACGTGCCGCCGTAACCTTCGTGACCCCGTCACACGCCTCGCCCTTGCGTGTCTGGTCGCCGTAGGAGACAAGTAGCGAGGCCCAGGTTTGGAAATCTCCGTTGCCGGTCACCGGGAGCTTTGCGAACGACTGGAAGTTGCGGACAGCGACGGCGATTTCTTCGTTGAAGGTTCCAGCGAAGGAAACGGGCCGTCTGTTGAGGATCATCGCGGCACAGAAAAGGGAAACCCAGGTGCCCCGCGACTGCAGGTACACGGTGTGATCCCGCAAGCCCGCCTGTGTGCCCGAGCCGAACACACCGTTCGCGGCCCCATCAGCCATACCCAGTTCGTATTGGATTGCGAAAAGCATGGACTTGGATACGTCCCGGGAGTTATGACCGTCGCAAGGGATGATGTAAAAATCCTGGCGCTGCACGTAGCGGCCGTTCAGCCACTGTTGCACGCTCCGTATCGCATCGGATCCGGAGTTGACGGTAAGATAGGCGTCCATATTCAAGAGACCTTTGAACACCTTGGGTACCAAATCACTGCCAGGTAACGCGTGCTGCACACCCATGTCCGCCTTGAGTTTGATCACCGCCGACTGGACACGTGAGTTGTACTTTCCGTCGAAGTCACCTCCGTCATAGCCCTTGCAGTACAGGCCGGACTGGATGAGGCGGCATAAGTTCGCCGACGGCATGGTGTCGTCGCTCAGCCTGGGATACTTCGCAGTCAACGCGGACAGGGTGGTGGGGCCAAAGCTGTTTGATAGTGTCGGTATACCCAATTCGTACTGCAGTGCACGAGTGAGAGCGAACATGGTGTTCCAGCCCGTCCGTCCGTCCTCGTCCACCTTCATGCCGATGGAATTACCGTACGTCGTGTTCACGAACCGCTGCGCCTTGCGGACCATCTCGTCGGCCATTTCTATCTCCCTCGGACGATTTGATTTACGACTAACTACGCGGTTGGTCACAGTTGGTTGGCCAGGGGGATAGCGCCATTGGCGCGCTCGCCTGAGTAAACACCGTCGGCTGTTTATCCCGGCACTAAGGGTTTCGTCCGGGCTCTGACGAAAGCCGCCTTTACGCTGAGGCCGGTGAGAGTGACTTTGGTAGTGCAGTCGGCCGACTCGTGGCCTGTCTCGAGGGTCTCCACGGCACCCCAGAAACCTCCGTCAGGCTTAGAGGCGGCCTTCTTGACGGTCCAACCACCGCCAGTGTCGGCAATCGCGGCCCCCTGCCGCCCGCGTGTGTAGGTGGGGCAACCCGGCGAGTGGGCCACCGGGTCCCGGCCCGGCAGGCACTCGAGCCTGAAGAGAAGGCCCTGGCCGGCTGGGCATACATAGGGAGGTCTGGCCGCCCGAGGACGCACCACGGCGCCGCTCGAGCCTTTCTCGTCTTCGAAGGTGAGGTCAACTTCTCGATGACCCGCCGACCAACAGCGGCTGAATCCCTTTGAGGTATGCCCATGCCGTCTGCCGTGCGCATGGCTCAGATCGTCGGCTGTCCAGGACAGCGTGAACCAGGGCCTCAACGTCCCGACGGATTCAAAATGAGTAGAGAATCACGCGGTCGGTGCTCTACCCGCTTGATTTCGATTAGCCTTTGATCAGGCTACGCGCCTCGGAGACGCTGTGCGCGACGCGTCGGCGAGTCATCTCTAGCTCGTCGGAGCTCCTGGAAATGAGACGGTTCTGGTAATCCTTCTCGGTTTCGTACCAAACCTTGTTCACGTCGTTGCGGACGCGGCAGTCGACATCGGCCACAGCAGCTTTGATTTCCTGCTCTGTCGGCGTGCGGGTCGCAAACTTAACGTCGTCGTTGGCCTGCATCGGCTCGCTGTACGAAAACCCTTGATTGTGCATGCATGCTGCCCAGCCAGCGAACACGCGCTTGACTCGAACGTCGGCCTTGGCCTGGTCGTATGCCTCATTCGCGATCTTCACCGCGCGACTATTCTGCGCGGAGGTGCCTGCGAACTTCTGCTTGGCCTCTTGAACGCATCCGTCGTTCATTGAAGAGGTAGAGCCCATGAGGGCTCGGCGTTCCGGTTCGGGGGAAGCCTTGAATGACTTTGAGCTGGCGTCCATCGCCTTGGCTCGTTGCACCTGCAGTTCCGGGTCCGGGTGGTAACCAAACCTGGCTGCCTTCGCGCGGTCGTGGATGCCGTAGCGGCCGTCTGTCAGGTTTCCCGTGCCGTCGTCCGGCAGGGGTATGCTCGAGGGAGCGCGGTAAGAGAAACCCTTACCTTTCATGCACTGCTCGATTGCAATCCCACGAGCATGTGCGATCAGTTTTCGTTGTTCCTTGTTGGGCAGGTAAGCCTCAGCGGGAAGCTTCCAATGGCCGTCTCCGGAGATGTGAGAGGTGTCTGCTGCCGACTCGACTTGTCGGATGTTCTTGCCACCTTCTTCGCCACCTGTGATGAGATAGCCAGCAGCACCCAACACGATGGCGGCGCCTAACGCAGTGAGCCCCAAGGTGCGATCTGTTTTCATGCTCACTCCTAGTCCAACCTTCCTACTTCACAGCTCCGATATGGGGTGAACCTTCCGCGGGCTTAATCGGTGAATTGGAAGGAAGCGTTGTTGTTGAAAGTGCTGTCGAGATTCTCCTGGGTCTCCACTACGTCGGACTTTCCGTGGAACCAGCTGTTGTAGTAAACGGTCGCATTATGCTGGGTCCTGTTCCGCGCCGATGCTGCGGCATTCTTTACCACGGCTCCTGACCCGTTGCCGTCGCTGCAGAATCTGTAGGGACCGAGATTGGTGTCAGGAACCCCAAAATTTTCCTCATCGTAGCCAAAGGCAGCAGAGGCACCGGTGAGATTTCGGTTGTAGAACAACTGAAAGTTCCAACCCCAGCCATCACACTGGCGGGCATCGAGATTTCGATAGTTCGCAGCGGCGGGCTGCGTAAAGGAAAGCGCAAAGGTGAGCGCGGCGGATGTCAGGGCCACGTTTCGGAAAGACTTCTTCATGATGCCCCCCAAGGCGGACAAAGCGTCGGGTGAAACTCCTAGGACACACTCCGCATTCGTGCACTGCGCGCTCTTATCCGTCCAATCAGACGGCATCGAGCATACGGCTTGACGGGCTGCCGCAAGGCTCTCAATCAGCCATCAGCCAACACTTTCCGGCCGACTAACGACGCGAACATACTCAAGGTGGCCGATGCGCGATGCCCATGGCTCATCCCTTCATGACAACCACAGCTTGGTCGCTGCCCTCGGATGCCTCAGGCTGCGGAGATCGGACACAGGCTTGTCTTCCTCACCTAAGGCCGGAGCATTCCTGAAGTCCGGCGACATCGACCAGGCCGCCGTCGCAGCCTCCGAGGCCCTCACCATGGCGCAGCGCATCGGCGCTCCGCGCTGCGTGGCCCTGGTCCACGGCCTCGTACCCGTCTTCGCCCGGCACCGCGTCTGTGGAAGGTGTCGGCGAACTGCTGGAGCCGGCCCGGGCCAGCTGACGCCGCCTGCGGCGACCTCGACCACGGCTGGCAGATCAGCGCGGGTCAGAACACGTTCCTCCAGCCTTGAGGGCGGCCACGAACGCGGACCAGGCCCCGGCCTCGATGAAGAGGGCGGGGCCTGCGGGGTTCTTGCTGTCGCGGACGGGGATGACGCCGGTGGGTATGTTGTCGGCGACTTCGAGGCATTCTTCGTGACTATCGCTGTACGTGGACTTGCGCCAGTTGGCCGCCACCTCGAGGCACTCTTCGTGAGCTGCGCTATAGGTTGACTTGCGCCAGTTGTCGGCGACTTCGAGGCACGCCTCTTGCCCGTTGCTGTAGGTCGACTTACGCCAGTCGGCGGTACTCAGGTCGGCTCGTATGGTCTGCATGTGCTCAGTTCCTCCACTGCCTTCTCTAGCCAGGTGACTGAGGCGGCTGGTGTGAGTGCCGCAGCGTGCACGAGATCGTAGCGGTGGGAATGTCGCGCCACCGACTTCCGATCCCTCACCATCTCACTCCAGGCGTCACCTTCGAGGTAGGCCATATCCGGGCCGTTATCGAACGACATCAAGGTCAGCGATCCCCCGAGGGCGGCGTGCGCCCCGGCGGCGAACGGCAGCACCTGAATCTCGACGTTCGTCGCCTTCGATACGGCCAGTACATGTTCCAGCTGCTCACCCATGACCGAAGGGCCACCGACCGGTCGCCGGATGACCGCCTCGTCGAGCACGACCCAGAGCAGAGGGGCTTCGGCCTTCTCCAGGATTCCCTTCCGGGCGATCCTCGCGGCCACCTTTTCCTCAATTTCGTCAGCCGTACACCACGGCTGCCCGCAACGCATCACCTCACGTGCATACGCCTCTGTCTGCAACAGGCCGGGTACACAATGGGCCAGGTACATGTGAATGGCAACGGACTTCGCCTCGTACTGCATGTACTTGCGCGTGGAATCCGAGAACGGGAGCCGATTGAGGCAGCCCCACAGGTCGGAGAGATCACCGTCCGCGTCAAGGACCTCGTCCAGCCGATCAGACACGTCCTGCGGAGCCCGCTCCACGCCCAGCTCGATTTTGGCGATGCGGCTGTGTGTGAGGTGCACCTTCTCGCCCAGCTGGCGTTGCGTCAGGCCCGCTCGTTCGCGGAGCTTGCGCAGCTTCGCCCCGTACAGGGCGGTAAGGGAACTGGACGGATCAAGTACCTTGGGCGCAGGCATGCATTTTCACCTGTTTCCGTCTTGCGCAGCGAAAACCGTTACTCCTGGCGAGCGTAGACCCGCAGGCCGACGCTGAGAACCGGAACAGGAGCGCGCGGTCCGCGCCCCGCGGTCGCACACCTGATCTGCTCGTAACCGTACGGGCGTTGGAACACCCAAACGCCCGCGCAGGGCCGTCCGTATGGCGTACGTTGCGGCGCATCGGGTTGCTTCGTACCGCATACGAAGCGACCCCCGGCGGTGCTAGGAACACCGGGCGGGGGTCTACACCCGGAAGGAGACTAGGAATCCCCCGGAATGTTCCGGCATGTTATCGCGCCCGCGCGCTTCTTCACTCAGATCTCGAACGACATCATCCGCCACCCCCGCCTGTCCTCCGACGCCAAATGCCTTCTGACCTGGCAGCTTTCACTCTCGCCCAGCGCCGAGGAATCGCTGTCGGACTCCGCCCGCCGGGCCGGGATCAAGAAGACGGCCTTCATGCGAGCCAAGCGCGAGCTGAAGGCGGAGGGCTACGTCCACGAGTGGCGCCGCCCGGGCCCAAGGGGGCGCTGGTCCACCACGCAGCTGGTGTCCAACGTCCCGCTGACGGCGGCGGAGGCGCTGGCGGTGCGGGACGGCGGCGCAGGCACCGGAGATGTCCCGCCGACGGCCGTCCCACCGGCCGTCGGTGGGCCGACGGTCCGGGCCGTCGGCCGTCCCCAAGAAAAGACTGCGGAGCAGACTCCCCACCCTCCCCACCCGCTCAGCGAGCGCGGTGCCGACGCCCTCGCGTCGGTGGTCCGCGGTGAGCGCCGACTGCGTCTGTCGGGCCGGGACATCCGCTCGCTGGCCCCGCTGGCGGCACAGTGGCTGGAGCGCGGCGCCACCCTCGCCGAACTCCGCGAGGCGCTGACCGCGGATCTCCCCGGCATCGTCCGTTCCCCCGCGGGCATCACCCGTGACCGCCTGACCAGGAAGATGCCGGATCCGCTCCCCGAACGGGCGCCGCGCCCCGAGCCCCTGCGGGCCTGTACAGGCACCTGCGGTGGCCGCATGTTCCGGCCGGTGGGCGACGAGACGGCGTGCCGCGGCTGCCGTAGCGACGCCGCGGCCGGGCATGACGTCTCCGGTGCCGTCGCCGCCACCGAACGCGGCATGGCGGCCGTCAGAGCCGCGCTCGGGAAGCCGTCGGCACCTGCGAGGATCTGACGCCGGGCCGGATTGTCAGTGGTGCCGTGCATCATCATCGGCATGACTGAGAACGCGTCCGTATCGCCGCTGCACGACCTCGCCCGGACCCACCTCCCCTCTCGCATCGCCGAGCGGTGGATCGGCCTGCTGCGGCCCGCCGCCCGCCTGGTGGCGGTGCCGGAGCCGGGGCCGGAGGACGTGGTGGTCGGCAGGCTCGGCGGGCTGCCCGCGCTGCCGGAGGGGGTGGAGTGGCCGGTGTGGGAGGGGCACGGGCCGCTGACGTTCGTCGCTTCCGTCGACTGCGCGGCGCTGCCTTCAGGTGCCCTGGACATACCGCTGCCCACCGAGGGGACGCTGGCGTTCTTCTACTTCGACGGTCAGATCGACGACTGCGAGGCGTACGTGGCGGCGGACGAGCCGGAGAGCTGGGCGGGGGCCCGCGTCCTGTACATCCCGGCCGGGGCCGAGATCAGCGAGCGCGCCCAGCCCGTCGTCGACGACGAGGACGTCGAGTTCGAGCCGTACACCGAGGTCCCGTTGACCGCACGGCTGGAGTGGACCGCGCCCGACTCCTGGCACCCGGACACGATGGTGGCCCTGTGGCCCGGCGGTGTGGTGAAGGACCACAACAGCCACCCCGAGGAGGCCGTGGACTTCCTCGATGCGCTGTGGGACCTCGAACGGGATGCCGACCACGTCATCGGCGGCCACGCCAACCCCGTGCAGAACCCGGTGGAGTTCGAGATCGCCCACGGCGTGCTGGGCAGGGAGACCAGCTGGAATGACCCGCGCATCGACGAAGAGGCGAAGCGCTGGACGCTGCTCGCGCAGATCGACACGGACGGCGACGCCGACATGATGTGGGGCGACTGCGGCGCACTGTACTGGCTCATACGCCCCGAGGACCTGGCCGAACGCCGCTTCGACCGCGCGATGTTCACGATGCAGTGCTGCTGACGGTCCCCCCGGCGGTGTCGCGCACGGCTCAGGCTCACGCCGGGCAGTGTGCGCAGCGGCGGCGGGTGGCGAGGCCGTAGGCGTGTGCGGCACGGCCCAGGGCCAGGCCGTAGGCGCAGAAGCCGCCGTAGGCGACGACCACGACCCATCCGGCATGGCCGGCTGGGCCCTGGTCGACGACACCGGACCACAGGAGCACCTCGTAGACGAGGAGGAACGGCCCGAACAGCGCCAGTGCGCCCGCGCCCGTCCAGCCGAGGGCGAGCAGGGGCCATCGCGGCAGGCGCCGCCCCCGGGGCAGGGTCAGGGCGAGGGCGAGCAGCATGCCGGTGACGGCCAGGACGGCGGTGATGTCGACACCGTGCTCGTAGAGCCAGATCAGCTGGTCACCGGCGTACTTCTCGTCCATGCCGGGGTGTTCGCCGTCGCCGGTGTAGCCCACGGTCGCGCCCAGTGCCCACGCGGTCTTCAGGGCCGTGTACGGGACGAGGGCGGCCACCGCGAGGTAACCGGCGCGGGTGCGCCGCTCCACCGCGGTGCGCCTGCCGCGTCCGCCGCAGTGGCCGCAGACGCCGCGCGTGTGCCGCCGGTGGGCGAGGGCGGTGCCGGTCCACAGGAGGGCGCCGAGGGTCGCCACCCCCTGGTTGGCCCAGGCCGCCCAGTCCATGGGGGTCTGGTTGCGGGAGAGCAGGTCGAGCACGTGCGCGGGGCTGAACAGGAAACCGAACCCCGAGGTGAGGGCGAGCGCGGCCACGGCCCACGCGGCTCGGGGCGGCCACCGCAGCCCGGGCCGCCGCAGCATGGCATGTCCCAGCACCGCCGCCGACGCGTACGCGGCCGCCAGTGCCCACTCCGTCGCGGTGCCGTGCAGGGCGCCCCCGGCCGCGTAGCCGAAGGCGAACCCCGGGCAGAGCGCCGCGACCGCCGCCCCCACCGCGTACGCGGCCGACCACACACACGCCGCCCGCCCCGCCCACCGGGGCCAGGTCGCCTTCATGATCGTCATTCGCATGCCGTCAGCCTGGCCCCGGCAGGTACCGCAGCGCGTCGCGCGCGCGGCGTATCCTCCTCCACCGCGCGAGGGAGCGGCGGGCCCCCGGGGTCCGGCCAGGGACCGAGCCGTGCGGCGGGGACGCCGGGCACCACGCCAGGGCCGGGGCCGCCTTCAGTCCGCCGGTGGCAGCACGCTCAGCAGCGCCTCCAGGGCGCCGGAGAAGGCGTGGTCCGGTGGTGTGCCGTAGCCGACGATCAGGCCGTCCCCGGGGCCCGGGGCGGCTGTCAGGGCTGGCGGGGCCGCCGGGCGCCGGAAGCGGCTCAGGCCCTCCAGGGCCAGGCCCCGCCAGGCGGCGGCCTGGACGGTGGAGCGCTCGGTGCCCGGGGGCAGTTCGAGGACGACGTGCAGGCCCGCCGCGATGCCGGTGACGCGGACGTGGGGCGCGTGGGTGGCGAGGGCGGCGACGAGCTGGTCGCGGCGGCGACGGTAGCGCAGGCGCATGGAGCGTACGTGCCGGTCGTAGGCACCCGCGTCGATGAACTCGGCCAGTGTGAGCTGGTCGAGCACGCTGATCCCCCACTCCCCCGTGCGCCTGAGCTCGACCACGTCGCCGAGCAGGTGCTCCGGCAGGACGAGCCAGGCGAGGCGCACGCCGGGGGCCAGGGCCTTGCTGGCCGTGCCGCAGTAGACGACGTGCTCGGGGGCGAGGCCCTGGAGGGCGCCCACGGGCTGCCGGTCGTAGCGGAACTCGCCGTCGTAGTCGTCCTCCACGATCAGCCCGCCGGTGCGCGACGCCCAGCCGACGACGGCCGCACGGCGGTCGGGGTGCAGGGGGACGCCCGTGGGGAACTGGTGTGCGGGGGTGAGCAGAACGGCTCCCGGCCCGTCCCCGCTCTCCAACCCGCCGACGACCGCACCGCTTTCGTCCAGCGGCAGCGGCACCGGCCGGAGCCCCGCACGCTCCACGACCTCGTGGTGGACCCAGAGCCCGTACGACTCGACGCCCATCCCGCTCACGCCGCGCCCCCGCAGCACGCGCCCCAGCAGCGCGAGCCCCTGGGTGAAGCCCGCGCACACCACGATCCGTTCGGGGTCCGCGCGCACTCCGCGCGCCCGCGCGAGGTAGTCGGCGAGCACCGCGCGCAGCTCGGGGCGCCCCTGCCCGTCGCCGTAGCCGAAGGCCTCATGGGGGGCGGCGGTCATGGCGCGGCGGGCGGCGGACAGCCAGGCGGCGCGGGGGAAGGCGGACACGTCGGCGGCGCCGCAGCGCAGGTCGTGCACGGGGCGTGCCGCCACGCGGTGCGGCGCGGTGCGGTACGCGCCCGGCTGCCGGGGCACGGGCGCGGTGCGCCGCGCCACCCGGGTGCCCGAGCCCTGCCGGGCGGTGAGCCAGCCCTCGGCGACGAGTTCGCCGTAGGCGTCGGCGACGGTGTTGCGGGCCAGGCCGAGGTCCACGGCGAGGGACCGCGAGGAGGGCAGCCGGACGCCGGGGGCCAGCCGCCCGGACCGTACGGCCTCCCGCAGGGCCCGTGTGAGCGCGGCGCGGACCCCGCGCCCGCCGGGGCCCGCGAGGTCGAGATGCAGATCCGCACCGACGGCCGCGGCCGTATCGGCGGCCGTGACCCTGTCCGTCGCCGTGTCCGTGTCCGTCGCCGTAGCCCTGTCCGTGTCCGTCGCCGTGGCCCTGTCCGTCGCCGCGGGCCTGTCCGTCGCCGTGGCCGTGCTCCCGTCCCCGCCCAGGCCGTAAGTGGCCCACGTTCTCTCCATGGGAATGGACCATACCGATGGGCTACCCGGAACGTAACGTCGGCTTCATGACAACCAGCACCGCTCACACGCACCACCCGCGCATGAACTTCCACCAGCTCGTCCCCGAGGTCTCCAAGGCGATGTTCGCCCTGGAGAAGGCGTCCCGCCAGGGCCTGGAGCACTCGCTCATCGAACTGGTCAAGATCCGCGCCTCGCAGCTCAACCACTGCGGGTTCTGCCTCGACATGCACGTCAAGGACGCCCGCAAGGCGGGAGAGACGGAGGAGCGCATCTACCTCCTGAACGCCTGGGAGGAGGCCACCGGCTTCTACACCGAGAAGGAACAGGCCGCCATCGCCCTCACGGAGGCCATCACCGTCCTGACCGACGGCTTCGTGCCGGACGAGGTCTACGAGCGGGCCGCCCGCCACTTCCCCGAGCAGGAGCTGGCCCAGCTCATCGCGCTCATCGTCACCATCAATTCCTGGAACCGCATCGGTGTGACAACGCGGCTCGCACCGGGCGCGTACCGTCCCTGACGCGCGGGCCGGTGCGCTCCAGCGCGCCGGGCGCCCGAACGCTGTGGCAGGGGCAAGACAGAGACCACGGCCACCGTGCCCCACGGGGTCCCTCGGCTCCGAGGGACCCCGTGGAACTCGACCGGCCCAGAGGCGCCTCGCCCCCGCCCCCGCCCCCGCCCCCGGGCCATCAGGCCAGCCAGGGCTTCCACTTCTCCGGGTGCCGCTGCACCCAGCGCTTCGCGGCCTCGTCCGCCGGGAGTTTGTCCTCGGCGATCATCTGGGCGACCTCGTTCTGGTCGGCCTTCGTCCAGTGGAAGTTCTTCAGGAACCGGGCCGCCTTGCCGCCCTTGTGCGTGAACCCGGTGTTGAGGAACTTCTTCAGCGGCGACGTCGGGTACGCGCAGTCGACGGTCGACGGGTCCTCGGTCCCCTTCGCCGCGCACGCCTCGGTGTACTCGGGGAGCTTCACCTCGACCATCGGGACCTCGTTGAAGAGCCACTGGGGCTCGTACCAGTAGGTCAGGAAGGGCTTCTTCTCCTTCGCGAACTGCTTGAGCTGCGTGATCTGGGCGGCCTCGGAGCCCGCGAAGACGACCTGGTAGTCGAGCTTCAGGTTGTTCACCAGCGCCTTGTCGTTGGTGACGTAGGACGGGGAACCGTCCAGGAGCTGGCCCTTGCTGCCGCTCTCCGGGGCGCGCAGCTGGGAGGCGTACTTGTTGAGGTTCTTCCAGTCCAGGACGTCGGGGTGGGCGTCGGCGAAGTACTTGGGGACCCACCAGCCGATGTGGCCGGTGACCCCGAGGTCGCCGCCGTCGGAGACCGTCTTCTTGTCCTGGACGTAGCGCTTCTCCTGGTCGGGGTGGCCCCAGTCCTCCAGGATGGCGTCGACGCGGCCCTGGCTGAGGGCGTCCCACGCCGGGACCTCGTCGACCTGGACGGTGTCGACGCGGTAGCCCAGCTCGTGCTCCAGCAGGTACTGGGCGACGGAGGCGTTCGCCCGCGCCCCGACCCAGGACTGCACGGAGAGGGTGACGGTCTTCCCGTCGCCCGCCGCGTTGGCGTACGGGGAGGACTGCTTGGTCATGTCGGCCGCCCCGCAGCCCGTGGCGGTCGCCAGCAGGCCCACGGCGGCCAGGACGGTCAGTGCCTTGCGCGTCATCTCAGTTCGCCTCCTTCGCCTTCGTCGGCTGTGTCACCCGGTCGAGCATCAGCCCCAGGCAGGCGATGGCCGTGCCGGCCACCAGCCCTGTGGCCAGGTCGCCCTGGGCCAGGCCGAACACGACCTCGTACCCGAGCGCGCCACCGCCGACCAGCGCCCCGATGATGACGACCGACAGCACCAGCACCACGGCCTGGTTGACGGCCAGCAGCAACTCGGCGCGGGCGAGCGGGAACTGGACCTGGCGCAGCTGCTGGCCGCCCGTCGCGCCCAGCGAACGGGCGGATTCCAGGGCCGCCGGGTCGGCTTGGCGCAGACCCTGGCTGACGATGCGGACGACGGCGGGCAGCGCGTAGACGATCGCCGCGGCGGCGGCCGGGGCACGGCCGATGCCGAAGAGGGCGACGACCGGGATCAGGTACACGAACTGCGGCATGGTCTGGCAGACGTCCAGGACGGGGCGCAGCAGCCGGTCCACGCGTGGGCTGCGCGCCGCGACGACCGCGACGGCGAAGCCGAGCACCAGCGTGACGGCGACGGCCGCCAGCACCTGGGAGAGCGTGTCCATGGCGGGCTCCCAGCGGCCCAGCACGCCGATGGCGGCCAGCGAGAGGACGGCCGTCAGGGCCGTGCGCCAGGTGCCGATCAGCCAGGCCAGGGCGGCCACGAGCGCCAGCGCGCCCCACCAGGGCAGCGCCTGGAGGCCGTCGCGCAGCGGGTCGAGGACCCAGCCGGTGTAGTGGGCGGCCCAGTCGGCGGTGCCGCCGATGCCGGGGACGCCGGAGTAGAGGTGGTCGACCATCCAGTCCTTGGCGTCGTTGACGGGGGCGGCGATGGTCACGGTCCAGGTGTTCGGCCACGATGTGCCGACGAGACGGCCGAGGGCCACGACGGCGGCGACAGCGACCGCCCACGTGGCGGCCGTTCGGGTGCGGGTCCGTGGTCGGTTGTGCCCACCCGTTCCGCCCTGCGGAACGATTGCCCACAACCGAGCGGCGCCCGCGGTCGTACGGTCCAGGACTATCGCCAGGAGGACGATGGGGATGCCTGCTGCCAGGGCGTTGCCCACGTCTACCGTGGACAGGGCCTGGTAGACGCGGTCGCCGAGGCCGTCGCCGCCGATGACGGAGGCGATGACGGCCATCGACAGCGCCATCATGATGGTCTGGTTGACACCCAGGAGCAGTTCGCGCCGCGCCAGCGGCAGCCGTGCCGTCAGCAGGCGCTGCCGCCCGGTGGCGCCGAGGGAGTCCACGGCCTCCAGCACGCCCTTGTCCGTGCCGCGCAGTCCCATCGCGGTGAGCCGGGCCATCGGCGGTGCCGCGTAGACGACGGTGGCCAGGACGGCCGGTGCCACGCCGATCCCGAAGACCAGGACGACCGGCAGCAGGTAGGCGAAGGCGGGCAGGGCCTGCATGGTGTCCAGCACGGGGCGCAGCGCCCGGAAGGTGCGGTCCGACAGGCCCGCCGCGAGGCCGAGCAGGGCGCCCACGGCGACCGACGCCGCGACGGCGACGATCATCAGCGCGAGCGTGCGCATCGTCGGCACCCACATGCCCAGCGAGCCGCACACGGCGAACGACACCGCTGCCGTCAGTGCTGCTCGTGCGCCTGCCAGCCGCCAGGCCAGCAGGGAGGCCCCGGCGGTCACGCCCGCCCAGCCGAGGGCGAGCAGCACCACGTACACCCCGTGCACCGCGGAGATGATCGCGTTGCTGATGTGCCCGAAGAAGTAGAGGAAGAGCCAGTGGCTGTCGCGGTTGTCGATGATCCAGTCGTTGGCCCTGCCGAGCGGGCCGTCCAGGGCGACGGTGAGCTCGGACGGCCACATGCCGCTGCCCCAGTGGGCGGTGGCGAACGGCGCCAGGGCTGCGGTGACCGCGCCGAGCAGCAGGAGCTTGCGGGCGGCCGGGCGGCGCAGGGCGGTGCGCAGCGCGCCCGGCGGAGCGGCCACCTGTGCGGGGGCGGTGGTGGTCACGCTGCTCATGCGACGGCCCTCTTCAGGGGCTGCACCCGGTCCAGGCCGGCGACGATGTTCAGCAGGCTCCTGAAGTCGACGATGCCCAGGCAGCGGCCTGATTCGACGACGCGGGCCGGGCCGCCCGTGCGGGCCACGGCCTCGATGGCGTCGGCGACGGTCGTGGCGGGGTTGAGCGCGGGGCCGGCCTCGGCCTCGCCGGAGTTGCTGACCGGGCGCATGGCGCGGCGCACGGTCAGCACCTGTTCGCGCGGCACGTCCCGGACGAAGTCGCGTACGTAGTCGTCCGCCGGGGAGCCGACGATCTCCTCGGGGGTGCCGCACTGCACGACCCGGCCGTCGCGCATCAGCGCGATCCGGTCGCCGACGCGCAGCGCCTCGCTCAGGTCGTGGGTGATGAAGACCATCGTGCGGCCCTCGTCGCGGTGCAGCCGTACGACCTCTTCCTGCATGTCGCGGCGGATCAGCGGGTCCAGCGCGCTGAACGGCTCGTCGAACAGCAGCACTTCGGGGTCCGCCGCCAGGGCGCGGGCCAGGCCGACGCGCTGCTGCTGGCCGCCGGAGAGCTGGGAGGGGCGGCGGGCCTCCATGCCCGCCAGGCCCACCTTCTCCACCATTGCGGCGGCCCGGTCGCGGCGTTCGGCCTTGCCGATGCCCTGGATCTCCAGCCCGTAGGCGACGTTGTCGAGGACGCTGCGGTGCGGGAGCAGCCCGAAGTGCTGGAAGACCATGGCGGCCCGGTGCCGGCGCAGCTCGCGCAGGGCGCCCTTGTCCATGCCGCACACGTCCTCGCCGTCGATGGCGATGGTGCCGCTGGTGGGCTCGATGAGTCGGGTCAGGCAGCGGACGAGCGTGGACTTGCCGGACCCGGACAGGCCCATGACCACGAAGCACTCGCCCTTGCGGACGTCGAAGGAGACGTCGCGCACGGCGACGGTGCAGCCGGTCCGCTCCCGCAGTTCCTCGGTCGTGAGGTCGGCCAACGGGCCGCCCGGCACGCGTTCGGCCTTGGGCCCGAAGACCTTCCACAGGTTGCGGACGGAGAAGACGGTGTCGGCGGCAGTGCAGACGGACTCGGTGGGCTCGGTGGGCTCGGTCGCTGCGTTCGTATCGGCGGCAGGCACTTTATGCCTCACCTCCTACGGTCGTGGGCCGGGAGAGCAGTTCGGCGCACTTCTCCCCCACCATGAGCACACCGATCATCGGGTTCACGGCCGGCATCGTCGGGAAGACGGACGCGTCGGCGATGCGGATGCCCTCCAGGCCGCGGATGCGCAGCTGCGGGTCGACCACGGCGAGTTCGTCTCCGTCGGCGCCCATCCGGCAGGTGCCCGCCGGGTGGTAGACGGTGTGCGCGACCTTGCGCGCGTACTCGCTGATCTCCTCGTCGGAGGTGATGTCCGGGCCCGGGCAGACCTCGCGCTTGAGCCAGCCGGCCAGCGGCTCGGCCTTGGCGATCTCGCGTGCGATGCGGATGCCGTCGACGAGCGTACGGGCGTCGTAGTCCTCCTCGTCCGTGAAGTAGCGGAAGTCGAGGGCGGGCTTGACGGCCGGGTCGGCGCTGGTGAGGTGGAGCCGGCCGCGGCTGCGCGGCTTGGGGATGTTGGGCGTCATCGACACGCCGTGCTCGGGCTTCTCGTAGCCCAGGCGCTCGGGGTTGTCGGTGAAGGGGATCTGGTAGAAGTGGAACATCAGGTCCGGGCCGTTCGAGGCCGGGTCGCGGCGCACGAACAGGCCGGCGTCGGAGTCCATCGCCGAGTTCTCGGGGATCGGCCCGTCCGTCTCCCACACGATGACCGACTCGGGGTGGTCGAGCAGGTTCTCGCCGACGCCCGGCAGGTCGTGGACGACGGGGATGCCGAGCTCCTCCAGGTCGGCCTTGGGGCCTATGCCGGAGTGCAGCAGCAGCCGGGGCGTGTCGACGGCGCCGGCGCACACGAGCACCTCGCGCCCGGCCTCGACGTAGATCTCCTCGCCGTCCTTGGTGCGCACGTGCACGCCCTTGGCGCGGGAGCCCTCCAGCTCCAGCCGGTAGGCCCAGGTCTCCAGCATGAGGTGGAGGTTGGGCCGGTCCAGGAACGGGTGCAGGTAGGCCACGGAGGCGGAGGAACGCTTGTTGTTCTCCGGGTGGTAGGCGAGGTCGAAGAAGCCCACGCCCTCGTGGAACGGCTCCTTGTTGAAGCCCTCGACGCGCGGCACGCCGGCCGCCTGCTGGGCGGCCTCGACGAAGTCGCGGGCGATGGCGTTTCGGTCCTTCTCGTCCACCGCGACGATGTTGTTGCGCAGGCGGGCGAAGTAGGGGTCCATCGACTCCGCGTCCCAGCCCTCGGCCCCCGCGTCCGCCCACTCGTCCCAGTCGCCGGGCAGCGGCTTGAAGGAGATGAGGGTGTTGTGCGAGGAGCAGCCGCCCAGCACGCGCGCGCGGCTGTGCCGGATGTGGGAGTTGCCGCGTGGCTGCTCGGTGGTGGGGTAGTCGTAGTCCAGGTCGCCGCCGAGCAGGCCGAGCCAGCGGCGCAGGGTCAGGACGTCCTCACGGTCGATGTCGGTGGGGCCGCCCTCGATGACGGCGACGCTCACACCGGGGTCCTCGGTGAGGCGGGAGGCGATGACGGAGCCGGCGGTGCCGCCGCCGATGACGACGTAGTCGTAGAGGGGCATGGTGGGGTGAACTCCTTCTGCGGCAAGGAATGTTCTTCGCTGACGAGCGGACGGGTACGGACGGGCGCCGGGCCTCAGCCCGCGAACCAGCGCACCGGCTTCGGGTCCAGGTTCTGGTAAATGTGCTTGGCCTCGCGGTACTCGGCAAGGCCTGTGGGACCCAGTTCCCGGCCGACTCCGGACTTGCCGAAGCCTCCCCATTCGGCCTGCGGGAGGTACGGGTGGTAGTCGTTGATCCACACCGTGCCGTGGCGCATCCGCCCGGCCACGCGCCGCGCCCGCCCGGCGTCCTTCGTCCAGACGGCGCCCGCGAGCCCGTACTCGGTGTCGTTGGCCAGCGCCACGGCCTCGTCCTCGGTGTGGAAGGTCTCGACGGTGAGGATGGGCCCGAAGGTCTCCTCACGCACGACCCTCATCTCGCCGTGGCACAGGTCCAGGACGGTGGGCGCGTAGAAGTAACCGGTCCCCGGGCGGACGTCGCCGGGCTTCGGCCGGCTGCCGCCGCAGCGCAGGGCCGCACCCTCGGCGAGCGCGGAGGCGACGTACGCCTCGATCTTGGCGAGCTGCTGTGCGGAGACCAGCGGCCCGCACTCGACGCCCTTCCCGGTGCCGCGCCCGAGCTTGATCCGCTCGGCGCGGCGGGCGAGTTCGGAGACGAAGCGGTCGCGCACCGACTCCTCGATGATGAGCCGGGAGCCGGCCGAGCAGACCTGGCCGCTGTGGATGAAGGCGGCGTTGAGGGCCTGGTCGACGGCCGTGTCGAAGTCCTCGTCGGTGGCACAGGCGTCGGCGAAGACGACGTTGGGGTTCTTGCCGCCGAGTTCGAGGGCCACCTTCTTGACGGTGGGCGCGGCGGCCGCGGCCACCTTGGTGCCGCTGGCGAGGCCGCCGGTGAAGGAGACGAGGTCCACGTCGGGGTGCTCGGCGAGCCGGGCGCCGACGGGGTCGCCGGCCCCGGTGACGAGGTTGGCGACGCCGTCGGGCAGCCCCGCCTCGGCCAGCAGCCGTATCAGGTGCACGGTCGACAGCGGGGTGACCTCGCTGGGCTTGATGACGAAGGTGTTGCCCGCGGCCAGCGCCGGGGCGACCTTCCAGCTCGCCTGCAGCAGGGGGTAGTTCCAGGGGGTGATCAGCGCGCAGACGCCGACCGGCTCGTGCACGACCACGCTGTGGATGTCCGCGGAGCCCGCGTCCACCACGCGCCCGCCGCCCTCGTTGATCACCAGGTCGGCGAAGTAGCGGAAGGCGTCGCTCACGCAGTCGACGTCGATCCGGCCCTCTTCGAGGGTCTTGCCGGTGTCCCGGCTCTCGGTCAGCGCGATGTCCTCGCGGTCGCGCTGCAGCAGCTCGGCCACCCGCCGCAGCAGTGCGGCCCGCTCGGCCACGGGTGTGCGCGGCCAGGTGCCGGCGCCCCCGTCGAACGCGCGGCGGGCGGCGGCCACGGCCGCGTCGGTGTCGTCCGCACCGCCCTCGGACACGATTGCGAGGGTGGTGGCGTCGGCGGGGTCGAGTACCTCCCGCTGCGCGCCGGACGCGGCGCCACGCCACACCCCGTCGACGTGGATGGTCTCGACTGACGACATCGCTCTCTGCCTTCCGGTTCTGAACAGTCCCGTCACCGGGCGGCACGACGGCCGGACCGGCAACGGGACGCCCATAACCAGAAGGCGGCAACCTATGCCTCCTTCTTCACAAAGAGTGACCCGAGTCACTCAGCGTTGCCCCCCGCGGGTCAGCTCGTGCAGGAGGACGTGGGACAGAACGAGTCCACCAGGGCCCGCAGGACCTGTGCCGACGCGAGCCGGTCGGACGAGGGCCCGGCCACCAGCAGCGCGTACTGCTTCCGGTCGGGCGCGGTGTAGGCGTGGATGACCACGTGCCGGGTGGTGTGGTCGGGCAGCGTGTAGGTGTACTCCAGCTCGGCGGCGTTGCCCGGCCCGCTGACAGCGGCGAGCCGGAGCTTGCGGTAGCCGCTGTACTGCGAGACGTACGTCCCGGTCTCCACCAGCGAGTCGTACGGCGTGGACCTCGGCGGGTCCAGGACGAAGACCTGGACCATGCTCCTGTCGTCCGGGGACCGGTAGAAGACGCTGGTGCGCTCCGTGCTGCGCAGCCAGCCCACCGGTACGTCCAGGCGGAAGCCCGCGGGGTCCCGGGTCCGTACGAAACGGGAGGGGAAGCCCGTGCCCGCCAGGGTGCTGGGCGTGGGCCGGGGGGCGTAGGTGTAGCCCCCGGAGGTCCCGGCGCTGCCCGAGGTCCCCGAGCTCGCGCCGGAGGTATCGGTGGGGCCGGGGGTCACCGGGGCGGTGGGCCCGGCCCCCTGACCGCCCGCTGCCGGGTCGTCATCCCGTACCAGCGCCCAGATGCCGGTCCCGATGCCGCCCGCCAGCACCACGCCGGCCAGTACCCCGGCGAGGATCGAGGCGTGCGAGGGCCCGGCGGGCGGCAGGCCGGGCGGGGGCGGCGGCCCGAGGACCACCTCGGGGCCGGTGGAGTCGTCGGGGTGGCCCGGCTCCCCGGGAGCGGGGGGCGGGGGCCGCTGTCCGGGTGGCGGTTCGGCCACCCACTTCTGCAGGTCGGCGTCCCAGTAGTTCATGCCGCTCGCCGCCTCAGGCCACTAACTGGCTGATCGCCTGGACGACGGCGACGGCGGACGCGAGTCCTCCGGCCACCGTCGCGCCACCGGTGAGCAGCTCGCGCAGGTGCGTCAGCCGGCCGGAGCGGGTCCGCCCGTCCTGCCGGGCGTCGTCCTCCAGGCCGCTCAGCTCCGCGGCAAGGGCGTCGCGCTCCTCGGTACGGGCGAGCCGGGGCAGGTCCAGGCGCAGCTCGCGGACGGCCTCCAGCAGCTCCGGTGTGACGGACAGCAGCTGCCGTGAGGTGTCGAGCGCCTCGGCGTTCTCGCCGGCGGCCACGGCGCCGCCGCTCATGTCGAGGACGGCCATGCCGCCGTCGTCCGGGACCCGCAGTCCGTCCGGCACGCTCACCGGCGCGGGCGGCCCGGCCTGCGCGAGCCGGCCGGCGCGCTCCGAGCGGTCCTCGGCCCTTGAGCCCTTGCCGGAGGCGGCCGCGCCGCCGGTCATCCGGCCGATGAACATGCCGCCGCCGCCCCTGCGGCCGGCGTCGTCCGCGCCGTCGCTGCCTCGTTGCTCCGTCATCGTCCCCCGCTTCCTGTCAGGTGCTTGGCCTCGGCGCCCGTGCCCTGGGCCACCGCGCCGCCGCTCATCGAGCCGATGTAGATGCCGCCCTCGCTGATCTGGACGATCTGCTGCTCGAACTGGTCGGTCTCATAGCCCTGGGAGCGCAGCGCGTCCCGGACCCCGCTGGCGATCCGGTCCTGGACCGTCTTCACGTAACGGCTGACGTCCATCTCCTGGAACAGCGAGATGTCCTTGGCCGCCGCCAGTTCCCGTACCGAGTGGGCCGGCCCGTCCGGCACGGCACGCCGTGGGTCGGCGAGCCAGGTGCGGAAGCCGGAGACGGCCGAGCGGACGGTGGAGACCGCTGCCGCGAACCCGGCGGCGGGCGCGGTCAGCAGCGCCCGTACGCCGTCGCGCAGCAGGTCGTCCTCACCGCGTGCCGCGATGACGTCGACCGCCCGGAACTCCGGCCGGACCGGGGTCAGGACGTGCGGTACGACCTCCAGGACCAGCATGCCGCCCTGGGTGTGGACGCGGACCAGCACGGAGACGACGACCTGTTCGTCCCAGGCACCGACGCGCACGCGCAGGAAGTAGCGGCGGGCCTCGCCGCCCTCGTTGACGGACTCGGCCAGGTGGCGGCGGACGGTGTGGTCGTCGTAGGCCACCGTGGGCCGCTGCGGGCCGACCGGCAGGTAGACGAACTCCTCGATCTCCAGGTCCTTCAGCCGGTCCCGGCTGGTCGCACCGGCGGCCTCCCGCAGGGCCTCCAGCCGGGGCCGGATCAGCTCCACGATCGTCCGGCCGGTGAACGGCGCGACGCCGCCCACGGGGCCGTCGTCCATCCCCTTGCGCCGCTTGAGCTCCAGGGCGAACGACCAGGGCTCGTAGGGGAAGCCCATGCCGATGAACGGCCGTGACGGGTCGTAGATGGTCAGCCCCGCGTACTGCTCGCGGTCGATGGCCCGGGCGATGCGCCGGTGGTAGTCGGAGGCCGGGAAGGGCCGGGGCAGGTGCTCGAAGGCGTCCCGGCCCAGCTCCTCGCGCATCACGGCCGCGACGCGGGCGCGGTGCATCCAGACGGGCACCGCCAGCAGCAGCGGGAAGATGATGCCGACCCAGTTGTTCGCGCCCTGGCTCAGCGCCCAGAAGGTGAACACCCAGTACGCGATCGTCAGTGCGGGCACGCCCACGGGCATCAGGAAGCGCAGGGCGCGCAGGGCGCCGCTGCCCCGCAGGGCCTGGCGGAGGGTGCGTTTGTCGACGACGTAGGCGGCCGAGCCGCGCCCGGCGGCGGCGTACGCGCCCCAGTGGACGAGGCAGACGACGGCGTACGCGGTCGACCAGATGGGCACCGGCGCTTCCGCTCCCTCGGGGGCGGAGGCGATGTCGACGGCGAAGAAGCCCGCCCAGAGGGCGAGCAGCAGTAACGCGGTCAGGGTGTCCTGGCCACGGGCGCGCAGTGCGTGGGTGAGCACCGGCACCACGTCCACGCCCAGCGAGGGGGCGATGGGTCTTTCCTCGTGTTCCACCAGCTCTTCGATGACCCGGCGGCGGAAGTCGATGTCGAGGTAGGTCCCCGCGCAGAGTAACCGGGTGGCCTCTGTCGGGGAGTCTTGAGCGGACTGACTCATTTCGGTCCCCCGATCCGTCGAACTCATCTGCGAATTACATGAGTTGACGTAATTTCGGAAGACCTCAGAATAAGCCGGAAGGCCCGTCGTCGACCCCGGTCGGAGGCGGATGACGGGCCTGAAATCGCCGCGCACGGGTGTACCGGGGCACACCCGTGCGACAACGGCCGGCCGAGAGGCCGGGCAAGACGCCTCGGACGAGGCGAATCAGGTCAGAGCAGACCGAGCGCGCGCACGGCCTCGCGCTCCTCCGCCAGCTCCTGCACCGAGGCGTCGATGCGGGCGCGCGAGAAGTCGTTGATCTCCAGACCCTGGACGATCTCGTACGTACCGTCCTTGACGGTGACCGGGAAGGACGAGATGAGGCCCTCGGGGACGCCGTAGGAGCCGTCCGAGGGGATGCCCATGGAGGTCCAGTCGCCCGCGGCGGTGCCGTTGACCCAGGTGTGGACGTGGTCGATGGCGGCGTTGGCGGCCGAGGCGGCCGAGGACGCGCCACGGGCCTCGATGATCGCGGCACCGCGCTTGGCGACGGTCGGGATGAAGTCGTCCGCCAGCCACTGCTCGTCGTTCACGACCTCGGCGGCGTTCTTGCCGGCGACCTCGGCGTGGAAGATGTCCGGGTACTGGGTGGCGGAGTGGTTGCCCCAGATCGTCAGCTTCTTGATCTCGGAGACCGGGACGCCGGTCTTCTTCGACAGCTGCGACAGCGCGCGGTTGTGGTCCAGGCGGGTCATCGCGGTGAAGCGCTCGGCCGGCACGTCCGGGGCCGCGGCCTGCGCGATGAGCGCGTTGGTGTTGGCCGGGTTGCCGACGACGAGGACCTTGATGTCGTCCGCGGCGTGGTCGTTGATGGCCTTGCCCTGCGGCTTGAAGATGCCGCCGTTGGCCTCCAGCAGGTCGCCGCGCTCCATGCCCTTGGTGCGCGGGCGGGCGCCGACGAGGAGGGCCACGTTCGCACCGTCGAAGCCGACGTTCGGGTCGTCGGTGATCTCGATGCCGCGCAGCAGCGGGAAGGCGCAGTCGTCGAGCTCCATCGCGGTGCCCTCGGCGGCCTTCAGGCCCTGCGGGATCTCCAGCAGGCGCAGCTTGACCGGCACGTCCGCGCCGAGGAGGTGACCGGAGGCGATGCGGAAGAGCAGCGCGTAGCCGATCTGACCGGCCGCGCCGGTAACGGTGACATTGACGGGAGTGCGGGTCATGGCGGTCTCCTGCTGCGAACTGAGGTGGGTGTCCCTGCCCATTTATGAGGATCTCTCTTGGTGTCAAGAGATCCGGCGTCAGGCTATCCGACCGGGCACCCCGAGAACCCCCGACCCGGTGTGGGACGCCTCACCGTCGCCCCACCGGGCCCGCGCCGCCCCCGCCGACGCACCCTCAGCCGGTGGGCCCCGGCTCCGCCGGGGCCGACGCACGCGGCCGCGTGCACCCCTTGCGGCCGGACGTCAGCGTCGCGCACGCCGACGCCTGCCCCGGCTCCGTCACGGCGACCATCCGGGTGTGCCCGTCCGTCCCCCGCTCGACCCGGGCGCTCTCCGTACGGGCCCCCGCGCCCGCGCCGCTCATGCGCAGCGCGTCCCCGGGAACGGCCTGGGTGATGCGGGCCCAGGCGGCGCCGCACACCTTGCTGTAGCGGACCTCCAGATACGCGGTGCCGACCGTCACCGAGCCGGCCGTCGTGGCGTGCTTGCCACCGCAGCCCGTCTCCTCCGGATCCTTGCCCGCGCACGCGCTCCCGGTGCACTTCACCCCGGCGGGCGCCGCGGCCGCGCTGCTCACGCTCGGCGTGGCGACGGCCCCTGGTGCGATCCTGCCCTCCTCGCCGCCCGTGCCGAGCAGCAGCACGGCGGCGCCGGCGACGAAGAGGGCGCCCACGGCGCCGACGGCGAACAGCGCGGTGTTGCGGCGCGAACGGCGCGGGTCACCGTCGCCCTGGAAGGGGATGGCCTTGGAGCGCACGTCGGGTGAGTCCGGCGGCCGGGGCAGGCCGGTCCTCGGCAGGACCCCGTCGCTGCGCAGCACGGTACGGACCTTCCCGCCCGCCTCCCGTGCCGCGCCCGCCTTCACCTGCGCTTCCGGCCGCCCGGGCGGGTCCGGCGGCGGGCCGGACCCGCCCAGGGCGGCGCGCGCCTCGGCGACCCGGACGGCCTCCATCGTCACGTCGTGCCGCAGCTCCGAGCGGCTCCACGCCCGCTCGGCCAGCTCCCACATCGTGCCGAGGTGGCCGACGTCGGTGCCCGTCGCCTCCGCCAGCGCCTCGGCCGCGCCGCGCGGGGGCAGCAGCCGGCCGTTGAGATAGCGCTCCCAGGACGTCTTGCTGTAGCCGGTACGGTCGGCCACGGCGGCGATGCCCATCCCGCTGCGTTCGACGAGTCTGCGCAGCTGTTCGGCGAACTCACGCACCTGTGGGTCGAGTTCCTCCGGCAGCGCCCTCCAACGAGGCATGTCCTCCCCCTGTCCCCCGGTACGTACGGTCGTCGTCCCCGTCTCGCCGCGCTTCCCCTCCACAGCCTCGCTTCCGACTACCCAGGAGGATGCCCGGAACCAGCATGTCAGTTCCCAAGGGGGAGGCGCATGGTCGCACTTGGGGTTGATCAAGCCCGTGGGGCGCACGCCCCGGGTGCGGCCGGCCGACTTGATGTCGACCTTGATGTCGACTTGATGCGGAAAGGGGACCCCGTACCGGAACGGTCACGCGCGCGCCACAGGGGCTCACGGGTCCTTGATCCGGGAGAGGACGGCCATGATCATCGACCTGAGCGGCGGCCCGTCCTCCCACGGGGGTGGAGGACCGGCCGCCGGCTCGCTCCAGCCGCTTACTACCCATGTGCATGCTCCCTACGCGGGTGTCACGGACCGTTGATCCATCACGTCGCGCCCGGGGGCAGCACCAAGGACGAGGGCACCGCGAAGCACTCGCGCTCACCTCCGCCGGCGGGACGCAGGCAGACCCGGGCGCTGCGGACGTCCTTGGTCACCGTCATCGGGGTCGCCAGATAGCCCTCGATGTCCCGCGGGCTGCCGGCCGTCACCACCTTGGCGGCGGCACCCGGCACCAGCAGCTCGGCCTGGTCGCCGATGCGCGGGTTCGTGATCCGGCCCCACACGGCGGCGCAGTCCTTGCTGTACCGGAGCTGGACCCGCTGCCCCCCGGCCGCCCTACGACTGAAGATCGTCAACGGTTCCGGCAGGCCGCACCCCATGTCCAGGGCATGGGCACCGTCGCACTCGCTCCCCGCACAGCCGGGTACCTGCTTCTGCGGGTACGGCGAGGTGGCGGCGAGGTTGCCGGGCGTGCGCCCGCCGGAGGCACCACGGCCGCCCGGCAGGAGCAGCACCACGGCGAGGGCCACCGCGACCGCGACGGCGGCGGACATCACCAGCAGCCTGCCGGAACGGCCGAACACCTTCCGCAGCCCCGGCCCCCGCGCCTCCTCCGGCGGGCCGCCCCCGGCGGCCCCGTCCGTGTCCGCTTCCGCGTTCGCGTTCACGTTCACGTTCGCGGTCCGGGACCCGGTCGCGGGCGTGGACGGGGACGGGGACGGGGACGGGGATGTGGGCGGGGGCGCGGCCCCGGACCGTCCGCTCCAGGCCTGCTCCGCCAGCTCCCACAGCGCCACCAGCCGCCCGGCGGGCTCCCCCGCCAGCCTGCACAGCGCCTCGACCGCCTGCCTGGGTGGCAGCTTCTTACCGTTGAGGTAGCGCTCCCAGGACGACTTGCTGTACGGCGTGCGCTCGCCCAGCGCGGCCAGGCTCAGTCCCGTGCGGCCCTTCAGCTCCCGCAGTCCGGCGGCCAGCCGGGCGCACTCCCCCGGAAGGAGCCGTCCACCGCTCACCGGCGCAGCTCCCCCCAGGTGTCCGGGCCGACGACGCCGTCGACCACCAGGCCGCGGTCCTTCTGGAAGTCCTTGGCCGCCTTCTTCGACCGCTCGCCGTAGGAGCCGTCGGGAGTGCCCGGGTCGAAGCCGTGGTACTTGAGCAGGCACTGCGCCTCCAGGACCTCCCAGCCCGAGGACTTGAGGTCCATCAGCGTGGTGTGGGTCGCGCTGTACCCCGCGCGCAGCTCCCCCTCCCTGCGCTGGATGTCGCACGGGCGGGCGCGGCCCTGCATGAAGACGAACGGGCTCTGTGCGTTGCCGACACCGGCGTCATGGGACCCGTGGTCGTCGTCCTGCCAGGGCCGGGTGGTCAGCAGGGTGACGACCAGGGCCGCCGACAGGGCGACCACCGCCGCGGCGAGCACCAGGACCGTCCGCCGCGGCCTGTCCCGTACGGGGGCGTCCTCCTCCCGTTCCTCCTCCCCGGCAGGGCCGGGCGCGTCCGTCCATGCCTCCGCCGCGACCTCGTGGAGCACCAGCAGGCGGGTCGGGTCCGCGCCGCACACCCGTGCCAGCTCCTCGACCGCGTCGCGCGGCGGCAGCTGCTTGCCGTTGAAATACCGCTCCCAGGACGAGCGGCTGTAGGAGGTCTTGGCCGCCAGCGAGGCGAGGCTGAGCCCGCTGTGGTCCTTCAGTCTTCTGAGCTGCACGATCAGCTGCCGCACTCGCTGGTCCAGCGATGCGGGTAATTCCTTCCAACGCGGCATGTTCCACCCCATACGCGTCAAACATCCCCCGAGGCAACGAGCCTCCTGTGCCGCACATGATGGCGACGCGCGGGCACGGATTTGCGTCGATTCCGGCGGCGGCTGCGACTTCCGGCCACCCCCGCACTGCCGCACCGTCCCACCACGGCGTCGCAGGACCCCGTGTCCCCGCAGGTCACGGCGTGGGGCGTCCCACGATGACCCAACCTGCCGCGATCGCCTGGCAGTTGCGGATGTGGCGCATCAAAGTCAGTCCTGCAAGCCGGGCGGCGACGCGGTCCACCCCGCGTCGCCGCACCACCACCAGGGAAGGAACCCGAACTCATGAACGTACGCAAGAGCTTCGCCCTCGCGACGGCGACACTGGCTCTCGGCGGCGGGCTCGCCGTGGCGCCTGCGGCGAGCGCCGCCCCGGCGTCCACGGGTGCCGCGTCCCAGAGCTGCCGGCAGGACAGCATCACCGTCCCCTCGGACCGCGGCGCTGTCGCCTACATCGAGTGCCGGCGCAACAACCACGGCACATGGCAGTCCAGCACCCAGATCTGGGTGTACGACAAGAAGGCCGACGGCAAGTGCGTCTACGGCACAGTGAAGATCGGCAATTGGAGCAAGACGTACAAGGCCTGCCCCAAGGGGAACGACGTCCGGGGCGAGCGCTCCGGCTGGCACAACGGCTATGACGCCCAGGTGACCATGTCCATCCGCTGACGCCGACCACCGCGGCGCTCAAGGGGGGGCTGAGCGCCGCGGCCGCGGGCGGCCCGTCCTCTCACGGGGGAGAGGACGGGCTGCTGTCACACAGGTGCGGCCGTCACACGCGTGCGGCCGTCACACGTGCGGCCGTCACACGCGTCCGGCCGGAGCGGAACGCCTACGCGGCCATCTTCGCCCGCAGGTTCTCGTCGAGAGCCGTCAGGAACTGCTCGGTCGTGAGCCACGGCTGCTCGGGGCCGATCAGCAGGGCCAGGTCCTTGGTCATCTGGCCGCTCTCGACGGTCTCGACGCAGACCCGCTCCAGGGTCTGCGCGAACCTCGTGACCTCGGGGGTGCCGTCCAGCTCGCCGCGGTGGGCCAGGCCCCGGGTCCAGGCGAAGATGGAGGCGATCGGGTTGGTCGACGTCGCCTTGCCCTGCTGGTGCCGGCGGTAGTGGCGGGTGACCGTGCCGTGCGCGGCCTCCGCCTCGACGGTCCTGCCGTCGGGAGACATGAGGACCGAGGTCATCAGGCCCAGGGAGCCGAAGCCCTGCGCGACGGTGTCGGACTGGACGTCACCGTCGTAGTTCTTGCAGGCCCAGACATAACCGCCCGCCCACTTCAGCGCCGAGGCGACCATGTCGTCGATCAAGCGGTGCTCGTAGGTCAGGCCCTTGGCGTCGAAGCCGGCCTTGAACTCGGCGTCGAAGACCTCCTGGAAGATGTCCTTGAAGCGGCCGTCGTACTTCTTGAGGATCGTGTTCTTGGTGGACATGTAGACGGGGAGGTCACGGGCCAGGCCGTAACGGAACGAGGCGCGCGCGAAGTCGCGGATCGACTCGTCGAGGTTGTACATCGCCAGCGCGACGCCGGGGCCCGGGAATTCGTAGACCTCCAGCTCGACCGGCTCGGAGCCGTCCTTCGGGGTGAAGGTCATGGTGAGCGTGCCCTCGCCCGGCACCTTGAGGTCGGTCGCGCGGTACTGGTCGCCGAAGGCGTGACGGCCGACGACGATCGGCTCGGTCCAGCCCGGGACCAGGCGCGGCACGTTGTTCATGATGATCGGCTCGCGGAAGATCACGCCGCCGAGGATGTTGCGGATGGTGCCGTTCGGCGAGCGGTACATCGCCTTGAGGCCGAACTCCTCCACCCGCGCCTCGTCCGGCGTGATCGTGGCGCACTTGACGCCGACGCCGTGCTCCTTGATGGCGTTGGCCGCGTCGACCGTCACCTGGTCGCGGGTGGCGTCGCGGTGCTCGATGCCGAGGTCGAAGTACTTCAGCTCGACGTCGAGATACGGCAGGATCAGCTTGTTCTTGATGAAGGACCAGATGATTCGGGTCATCTCGTCGCCGTCGAGCTCGACGATGGGGTGGGCAACCTTGATCTTGGTCATGAGCCGGAACGTCCCTCTCGCACAGCTGGGGGTCCCCCCGCCGGAAGGCAGGGCCGCCTCCCCCGCCCCGGGGAGCCCGTGGAAGGGCGGCCCGGGAGGCGGGGAAGACGCATCTCGATTTCAAGCTACTCCACGGCCTCCGCACGGAGAGGCACCCCCGCGACGCACCTCGTCCCACTGCGCGGTTCGGTCCACGGCAGGGTTCGGTCTACTGCACGGTCCCGCCTACTGCACGGTGAAGTGCAGCAGGTCATCGAGGAAGGGGATCTTCAGCCACGGGTGCGGCTGGGCCATCAGGGCGAGCAGAACGATCGCGAGCCCCAGCCCGCCGTACGTGAACATGTCGGTGAACCGCGACCGCACGGCCAGCATGCCCACGTCCGGCAGCGCCCAGCGCAGCACCGCGCCGCCGATCATGGCCAGCCCGACCAGGATCGTCCCCACCCGGAACGCGTCGAACGCCACGATCAGCAGGCCCAGGCCGGTGGCCCCCAGCACCGCGAGCAGGGGCCACTGACGAGCGGGCGCCGGCGCGTCACCGGGCGCGGCGCGCCCGCCGCCCTCGGGGCGGGCGGTGTCCCGCGTGAGCCGCGGCGGGCGGCGCGAGGGCTTGCCGGACCCCGCCCCGGCCTCCGGCCCGGGCGGCGACGCGCCGTTTCCCGACGCACCGTTTTCCGACGCACTGCTCCCGGACGCACTGCTCCCGGACGCACCGTTTCCCGACGCGCCACTCCCGGACGCACCGCTCCCGGACTCACCGCTCCCGGACTCACCGTTCCCCGACGCACCGTTCCCCGACGCGCCGCTCCCCGATGCGGCGAAGCCGTCCAGCGGCGCGCCGGACTCAGCCCGCATCGCCGATTCCGGCAGCGCCCTCGGCGGCCTCCACGACGTTCACCAGCAGCTCCGCCCGCGTCATCGGGCCCACGCCGCCCGGGTTGGGGGCGATCCAGCCGGCGACCTCGGCGACGCCCGGGTGGACATCCCCGACGATCTTGCCGTTCTCGTCACGGCTGACGCCGACGTCCAGGACGGCCGCGCCCGGCTTCACGTCCTGCGGCTTGATCAGGTGGGCGACGCCCGCGGCCGCGACGATGATGTCGGCCTGGCGCAGCTGTGCGGAGAGATCACGGGTGCCGGTGTGGCAGAGGGTGACGGTGGCGTTCTCGGACTTGCGGGTCAGCAGCAGGCCGATGGAGCGGCCGACGGTGACGCCGCGGCCGACGACCACGACGTGCGCGCCGTTGATCTCCACGCCGTGCCGGCGCAGCAGCTCGACGATGCCGTTGGGCGTGCAGGGCAGCGGCGCCTTCTCGTTCAGCACGAGGCGGCCCAGGTTCGTCGGGTGCAGGCCGTCGGCGTCCTTGGCCGGGTCGATCAGCTCCAGGACGCGGTTGGTGTCGATTCCCTTGGGCAGCGGCAGTTGGACGATGTAGCCCGTGCAGGCAGGGTCGTCGTTCAGCTCGCGGACGACCGCCTCGATCTCCTCCTGCGTGGCGGTGTCGGGCAGCTCGCGCTGGATCGAGCCGATGCCGACCTGCGCGCAGTCACGGTGCTTTCCGGCCACGTACCACTTGCTGCCGGGGTCTTCGCCGACGAGGAGCGTGCCCAGGCCGGGCGTGACGCCCTTGGCCTTCAGTGCCTCCACGCGAGCGGTGAGTTCGGACTTGATGGCGGCCGCGGTGGCCTTGCCATCGAGAATCTGGGCGGTCATGTGTCCATCCTCGCGGATCGGGTGTTGTTGGTTCCACTCAGGTCGCGCCCGTCACCGGTCGCGCCCTGCCTGCTCGCGTACAACGGCGGTACGACCGTATGCCTACGATGACCGCCGCCACGGTGACAGCCGCGGCCGTCCCCGCATGTTTCGCGCCACCGCTCAAAGGACCGACGCACGTGACCTACCCGAACCCGCCCGGGCAGTACCCGCCTTACCCCCAGCAGCCGGGGTACGGCCACCCGCAGCAGCCCGGTCAGGCCTATCCGCAGTTCCCGCAGCAGCAGCCGTACGGCTACGGGCAGCAGGGCTACGGGCAGGATCCGTACGCCGCCGTGCAGCAGCGGCCGCCGCTGGCGGGCTGGGGCTCGCGCGTGGGCGCGAGCCTGGTCGACGGGCTCATCTGCGCGGTGCTCCCGCTGGCCCTGATGTCCGCGGGCCTGTTCATGATGTTGTTCGCGTACAGCGACTGCTCGTCGTACGAGGACAGCCGGGGGTACTGCGAGCAGTCGACGGGCACGATGTACGGCGGTGCGGCGCTGATGCTGATCGGCGTGCTCACCGCCCTCGTGCTCCAGCTCTGGACGCTCTACCGGCAGGGGAAGACCGGCCAGACCCCGGGCAAGAAGGCCCTGGGCATCAGTGTCCTGCGCGAGCGCGACGGCATGCCCACCGGCTTCGGCATGGCGTTCGTCCGTCAGCTGTGCCACTTCTTCGACGGCTTCCTCTACCTCGGCTACCTGTGGCCGCTGTGGGACGAGAAGAAGCAGACGTTCGCCGACAAGATGGTCGGCACGGTCGTCGTCCGGACGCGCTGAGTACGTCGCACACCAGGCCGCGCCCCGTCTACCGGGGCGCGGCCTTCGCGTGCGCACGGTCACACGGTCACACGTCAGTGGAAGAAGTGGCGCGTACCGGTGAAGTACATCGTCACGCCCGCCGCCTTCGCGGCCTCCACGACCTGCTCGTCACGGACCGAACCGCCCGGCTGGACCACGGCCTTGACGCCGGCGGCGGTCAGCACCTCCAGCCCGTCCGGGAAGGGGAAGAAGGCGTCGGAGGCGGCGTACGAGCCCCGGGCGCGCTCCTCGCCCGCGCGCTGGACGGCCAGCTTGGCGGAGTCGACGCGGTTGACCTGGCCCATGCCCACGCCGACGGTCGCGCGGTCCTTGGCCAGCAGGATCGCGTTGGACTTCACCGAGCGGCAGGCCCGCCACGCGAACGCCAGCTCGGCCAGCTCCGCCGCGGACAGCGCCTCGCCCGTGGCGAGCGTCCAGTTGGCCGGGTCGTCGCCCTCGGCCTGCATCCGGTCCTTGGCCTGGAGCAGCATGCCGCCCTCGATCGGACGGCCCTCCAGCGGCTGGTCCGGCGCGTCGGGGCAGCGCAGCACCCGGATGTTCTTCTTGCGGGCCAGCACCTCGACGGCGCCGTCCTCGTAGCCCGGGGCGACGATGACCTCGGTGAAGATCTCGGCGACCTGCTCGGCCATCGCCACCGACACCGGGCGGTTGACGGCGATCACGCCGCCGAAGGCGGACAGCGGGTCGCAGGCGTGCGCCTTGCGGTGCGCCTCCGCGACATCGCCGGCGACCGCGATGCCGCACGGGTTGGCGTGCTTGATGATCGCGACGCAGGGCTGGTCGCCGTGGTCGTGCGCGGCGCGGCGGGCGGCCTCGGTGTCGACGTAGTTGTTGTACGACATCTCCTTGCCGTGCAGCTGCTCGGCGTCCGCGAGGCCGCCGCTCCCGCTGACGTACAGGGCGGCGGGCTGGTGCGGGTTCTCGCCGTAGCGCAGCACGTTCTTGCGCTCGTAGGTGGCGCCGGAGAAGGCCGGGAAGCCCTTGCCCTCCTCGTCGGCGGCGTAGTCGGCCGCGAACCAGTTGGCCACCGCGACGTCGTACGCGGCGGTGTGCCGGAACGCTTCGGCGGCCAGTCGCTTGCGCGCGGCGAGGTCGAAGCCGCCGTCCGCGACGGCCTTGAGCACGTCGTCGTAGCGGCCGGGGTTGACGACCACGGCCACGGAGGGGTGGTTCTTGGCGGCGGCGCGGACCATGGAGGGGCCGCCGATGTCGATCTGCTCGACGCACTCGTCGGGCGAGGCCCCCGAGGCGACGGTCTCACGGAACGGGTAGAGGTTGACGATCACGAGCTCGAACGGGCGCACGCCCAGTTCGTCGAGCTGCTCGCGGTGGGCGGCCAGGCGCTGGTCGGCGAGGATGCCGGCGTGCACGCGCGGGTGCAGGGTCTTCACCCGGCCGTCCAGGCACTCGGGGAAGCCGGTCAGCTCCTCCACCTTGGTGACCGGGACGCCGGCGGCCGCGATGCGGGCGGCCGTGGAACCGGTGGAGACGAGCTCGACGCCGGCGTCGTCGAGCCCGCGGGCCAGCTCTTCCAGCCCGCTCTTGTCGTAGACGCTGATCAGCGCGCGGCGGATGGGCCGCTTCGAACCTTCGGAGGTCGTACCTTCGGCGGTCACGAGATCCGTACCTTTCGTCCCTCAATGCGATAGCCGTGCCGGGCCAGACGGCCCACGACTTCGACGAGCAGCTGTCGCTCGACTTCCTTGATCCGCTCATGGAGAGCGGCTTCGTCGTCCTCGTCCCCCACCTCGACCACGCCCTGGGCGATGACCGGGCCGGTGTCGACGCCGTTGTCGACGAAATGGACGGTGCACCCGGTGACCTTCACGCCGTACGCGAGCGCGTCGCGGACGCCGTGGGCGCCGGGAAAGCTGGGGAGCAGGGCGGGGTGCGTATTGACGATCCGCCCGCCGAACCGCGCGAGGAATTCCTTCCCCACGATCTTCATAAAGCCCGCCGAGACGACCAGGTCGGGCTCGTACTCCGCCGTCGCCTCCGCCAGCGCCAGGTCCCATGCCTCGCGGCCGGGGTGGTCCTTCACCCGGCACACGAACGTCGGCAGTCCCGCGCGCTCGGCGCGCTCCAGCCCGGCGATGCCGTCCCGGTCGGCGCCGACGGCCACGACGCGGGCGCCGTAACCGTCGGGGTCGGCGGCGATGGCGTCCAGCAGGGCCTGCAGGTTCGTACCGGAACCGGAGACGAGCACGACGATGCGGGCGGGGCGGGCAGGGGCGGCCACGGCGGGGCCCTTTCTCGCGGGTGGAGCGGTTTGTATGGTCGTACAAGACGAAGGGGTCGCCGGATACGGGGGACTCTACGAAGCCGCCGACCGCCAGCAACGATACCGGCACACCGAACCGCCCCCACGGGACGGGGGCGCGCACGGGAGGTAGCGTCGGGACCGGACCCGGCGAGGCGGGAATTCGGGACGCTCCGCCGTAGGCTCGATGTGCAGGACGACGACACAAGGGGAAGACACACTCCACATGCCGGACCGACGCCGCCACGCGGCTCACCGCCTTTCGCTGCCCGCCGCGGCCCCTGCGCTGCGCGAGCGCCGGTCGCCGTCGCCCTCCCCTGCCGAGGAGCAGCGGGACAACCCCTTCGCCGCACCGCCGAAGGGCCGGCCCGACCGGCCCTGGCAGCCACGGCAGCCCCAGCAGCCGCAGCGGCCTTCCGGGGACGGCGAGGGCGAGGGCGAGGGCGGCAACGACGGTCCGGACGAGCAGCCTCCGGTCTGGGGCAGCCAGTGGAGCAGCCGGCAGCCCGGCCGGCACAACGGCGGCTTCGGCGGCGGCCAGGGCGGTGGGCCCGGGGGCCCGAACCCCTCGGGCGGCCCCGGCGGCCCGAGCGGCGGCCTGCGCTGGGACCCCACGGACCCGGCCCAGCGCCGCGCCCGCTATGCGCTGCTCGCGGGCATGTGGGGGTTCTTCTTCGCCCTCTTCAGCATCCCGCAGGTGGCCCTGCTGCTGGGCGCCCTCTCCGTCTACTGGGGCATCAGCTCCCTGCGCGCGAAGGCCCGGCCCCGCCCCCAGGACCCGGACATCCCCGCCCCGCCCCTGCCGCCGGGCGGCTTCCGCCCCCAGACGACGGCAGCCGTCAGCGGCCTCGTCACCGGCGGCCTCGCCCTGGCCATCGTCGCCGCGACCTTCGCCTTCCACATCGTCTACCGCGAGTACTACACCTGCGTCGACGACGCCCTCACCCAGACCTCCCGCCAGGCCTGCGAGAACCACCTGCCCAAGCAGCTCCGGCCCTTGCTGAGCACGCAGGACTGAGGCCGGGGGGGCTCGCGGGCAGAGGCCGGGGGGGGCTCGCCGGGCAGAGGCCGGTGGAGCAGCGACGTATCCGGGGGCGCGACGCCAGCCGCGAGCGCGAGGCAGGGGCTCGCAGGCACGGGTTGGCGGAGCAGCGATGTATCCGGCTGTGCGACGCCAGCCGCGAGCGCAAGGCAAGAGCTCGCAGGCACGGGCCGGTGGAACAGCAACACATCCGGCCGAGCGACGCCGACCACGGGCGCGAGGCAAGGGGCTCGCAGGCACCGGGTTGGCGGAGCAGCGACACATCCGGGGGCGCAACGCCAGCCGCGAGCGCGAGGCAAGGGGCTCGCAGGCACCGGGCCGGTGGAACAGCAACACATCCGGGGGCGCGACGCCGACCGCGAGCGCGAGGCAAGGGCTCGCAGGCACGGCCCGGCGAAGCAGCAACACATCCGGCCGAGCGCCGACCGCGGGGGCGAGGCAAGGGCTCGCAGGCACCAGGTCGGTGAAGCAGCAACACATCCGCCTGCGCGACGCCAGCCGCGAGCGGCGCTCAGGCTTCGCAACGCGACTGCAGCACGGGCGCGCACGCCGACGCCGGCCCCGTCGGCACGGCACACCGCACGGCCGCCCGGACCGCCCCGCATACCACCGCAGGGGCAGCACCCGGCCCGTGCCGCACCGGCGGCGAGCGGTGCTCAGGGGGCGCGTCGCCGTGCGACGGCAGCGTACGGGCCTGGGCTCCACGCCCGTACGGACACCGCACACCACCGCAAGGGACCGCACCCCGCCACGGCACACCGGACCCGGGCGGTGCTCACGGATCCGCCGCCACGCGGCGACGCCGGGCCCAGGCAGGCCGTCCATACGGACACGCGCATACGGACACCGCACGCCGCCCGGACCCGCACACCACTCACTCACCGGTGTCGCACGCCGCCGGGCGGCGCAGGGGCCCGCCGTCACGCGGCAGCGCATGCGCATGCCCACCCACCTGCGCCGGCCCGCGATCCGGCGTGCCGCGCTCAGAGTTCGCCGTCGCGGGGCGGTGGCGTCAGGTCGTGGGGCTCGAAGTCGGGGACGAGGCCGCCGCCCGAGTCCTTGAGGGCGGCCCAGCGGAGTTGACGGGACGCAGCGTCGTGCCAGGGGTCCGTCGAGGCGTCGAACGGGGCGGGCGGCGCCGGGCCCCGGGACGGGGGCGGTGACTTGTGGCGGGGCTTGTCGCGGCGGGCCCTGCGGCGGCGCGGCCGCCACCGGCGGCGCCGCTCGCCGCCGCGTGACGCGCCCTCGGGGGCGTTCGGGGGCGGTGTCACCGCATCCGGGGGCGGTGCCGGGGCCGCGTGGGGCTGCGGCAGCACGGGCAGCATCTCCGGTTCGTACGTGACCCGCTCGGGCGCCAGCCCAGTCGTGCCGCGCACACCGAAGCCGAACCACGCGGCCACCGCACCCCACCAGGACCGCGACGCTCCGCCCTCATGCCGGCCCGGTTCCCCGACGACGGCGCCGGAAGCCACCGCGGCGGAGCCGGGAGCCGAGTCCCGCGGCCCCACCGCCAGCCCCAGCAGGTACCCCACCCGCCGCCACCCCTTCATCGCCTTGCCCTCGCTCTCGGTCCCGGCGTCACCATCGCCGTCGCCATTGGCCTCGGCATCGGCCTCGGCCTCGGCGGCATCGGCACCGGCACCGGCATCCGCATCCGCACCGGCATCCGCATCGGCCTGCGTACGCTCCAGGCGCAGCGCGGCCACTTCGCGCCGCCACCGCACCACGAGCGCCCCCGGCACTCCGAGTGCGGCCGTCCAGGCCGCGGCCGCCGCGCCGGTGGGCCAGCACGAGGGGCCGAAGCCGGCGAGCACGGCATTGCCGAGCGCACCCCCCGACGCGTAGGCCAGCACCGTCATCACCGCACCGCAGAGCATCGAGCCGAGCAGGGCGGTCGCGGCGGCTTCCCGGCGCCCCACCCGTGCCGTGCGTCTGGGCACGGCGGCGCAGGCGACCGCGAACCCGGCCCCCGCCGTCAGCGCGGCGGCGCCCACCAGCGCGAGCAGGCTCGTCCGGCCCGGCGCCGGCAGCGCGGCGAGCAGCGGGAAGGGCGGCAGGGCGGGGCGGCCGGTGGCCAGGCCCAGCGGCGCGACGAGGCTGCCCGCGCCCACGGTGAAGCCGGGCCCGAGCCCGTACGCCGCCGCCCACACCACCGCGTTGGGCAGCAGGGCCGCGCTCAGCAGCCCCACCCCGACGCGCCCCGACCAGCGCGAGGCCAGTTGCGCGAACGCCTCCTGGGCCTCGCCCGCGTGCAGGGCCAGCGAGGCCGCCACCAGCAGCACGCCGCCGGCGAAAAGCACCGCCGTGGCCGCCGCCCCGGTCCGTACGACCACGGCGAGGTGGGCGCTCGTGAACCATCTGCGCAGGAATCCGGGCACGAGCCGCCGCACCAGCGGAGGCGCCGGCCGGCCGGGCCGGCCGGCAGCCGTCCACACCCCGGTGGCGATGAGGGCGGCCGCGACCACCGGCAGATGCAGCAGCGCGCTCAGCGGAGCCACCCGCACCGGACCGCCCGAGGCATACAGCACCGCGGCCAGGGCCACCAGCAGGTAGCCGCCGAGCATGACGGTGAACGCCGTGCGGGGCGAGGGCCCGGGCGCGTCCGGCGGCGCGCCCTCGGGGGGTTCCAGCGCATGCCGGGCCGCGCGGTAGAGCAGGGTGCAGGGCACGAGCGACAGCAGCAGCGGCGTCAGCCCGATGGGCGCGGATGCGCCCGAGAGCGTCTCGGTGCGCACGAGCGCCGCGCCGTGCGCCAGCAGCCACAGGTCAGCGGCGATGTGCAGAGCGCCCGTGGGGCCGCTGTCGGGGTAGGGGGAGGTGATCCACAGCGCCAGTACGACCATGGAGAAGGCGCCGAGCCCCAGCCCGGCGGCCAGCATCCCGCCGAAGAACACCGAGCTCGTCGCGGACGACGGCCGGGTCACGACGGACCGATGGCGCGGCGGCGACGACGGAGCATGATCGGCGTATTGGCTCACGGGGCCATGCTGCCAATAACACGGCTTTTCGGCGGGTAGCTGGCAAATGACCGTCGTGTCGCTTGTATGGCAGGGAATACGTCTATGAACCGCTTTGTGACGCATACGGGCGTGGGCCCGTCCCCCAGGAGGGGGACGGGCCCACGCCCTGGAAGCACGCCCGCGGCGGCGGCCGGGCTTCCGTTGTTGCTGTGGCGGCGTCAGCCGGCCAGCGCGGCGCGCGCGAGGCGAGCCGTCTCGGACGGGGTCTTGCCGACCTTCACGCCCGCGGCCTCCAGGGCCTCCTTCTTCGCCTGCGCGGTGCCGGACGAACCGGACACGATCGCACCGGCGTGGCCCATCGTCTTGCCCTCGGGCGCGGTGAAACCGGCCACGTAGCCGACGACCGGCTTGGTGACATTGGCCTTGATGAAGTCCGCGGCCCGCTCCTCGGCGTCGCCACCGATCTCGCCGATCATGACGATCAGGTCGGTGTCGGGGTCCGCCTCGAACGCGGCGAGCGCGTCGATGTGGGTGGTGCCGATGACGGGGTCGCCACCGATGCCCACGGCCGAGGAGAAGCCGATGTCACGGAGCTCGTACATCATCTGGTAGGTCAGCGTGCCGGACTTGGACACGAGACCGATGCGGCCGGGCTTGGTGATGTCGCCCGGGATGATGCCGGCGTTGGACTGGCCCGGGGTGATGAGACCGGGGCAGTTCGGGCCGATGATCCGGGTCTTGTTGCCCTTCGAGCCCGCGTACGCCCAGAAGGCGGCGGAGTCGTGGACGGCGATGCCCTCGGTGATCACGACGGCCAGCGGGATCTCGGCGTCGATCGCCTCGACCACGGCGGCCTTGGCGAACGCCGGCGGCACGAAGAGAACGGACACGTCGGCGCCCGTCTTCTCCATCGCTTCCTTGACGGAGCCGAAGACCGGGACCTCGGTGCCGTCGAAGTCGACGGACGTGCCGGCCTTGCGGGGGTTCACGCCACCGACGATGTTGGTGCCGTCGGCCAGCATGAGCTTGGTGTGCTTCATGCCCGTGGCGCCGGTCATCCCCTGGACGATGACCTTGCTGTCCTTGGTGAGGAAGATAGCCATGGTTGTGGAGTCCTCGTCCTTTACTTAGCCGCAGCCAGCTCGGCGGCCTTGTCGGCCGCGCCGTCCATGGTGTCCACGCGCTGCACGAGCGGGTGGTTGGCGTCGGACAGGATCTTGCGACCCAGCTCCGCGTTGTTGCCGTCGAGGCGCACGACCAGCGGCTTGGTGACAGCCTCGCCCTTGGTCTTGAGCAGCTCCAGGGCCTGGACGATGCCCTTGGCGACCTCGTCGCACGCGGTGATGCCACCGAAGACGTTGACGAAGACGGACTTGACGTCCGGGTCACCGAGGATGATCTCGAGGCCGTTGGCCATGACCTCGGCGGAGGCGCCACCGCCGATGTCGAGGAAGTTGGCGGGCTTCACGTTGCCGTGGTTCTCACCGGCGTACGCGACGACGTCCAGGGTGCTCATGACGAGACCCGCGCCGTTGCCGATGATGCCGACCTGACCGTCGAGCTTGACGTAGTTCAGGCCCTTGGCCTTGGCGGCCGCCTCGAGGGGGTTGGCGGCGGCCTTGTCCTCGAGCGCCTCGTGCTCCGGCTGGCGGAAGTCGGCGTTCTCGTCGAGCGAGACCTTGCCGTCGAGGGCGATGACGTCACCGTTGGCGACCTTGGCGAGGGGGTTGACCTCGACGAGGAGCGCGTCCTCGGCGACGAAGGTCTTCCACAGGGTCACCATGACCTCGGCGACCTGCTCGGCGACCTCGGCCGGGAACTTCGCCAGGGCGACGATCTCGCGGGCCTTCTCGATCGTGACGCCCTCGTTGGCGTTGACCGGGACCTTCGCGAGGGCCTCGGGGGTCTTCTCCGCGACCTCCTCGATGTCCATGCCGCCCTGCACCGAGGCCATGGCCAGGAAGGTGCGGTTGGTGCGGTCGAGGAGGTACGAGACGTAGTACTCCTCGAGGATCTCGGGAGCGGTCTCGGCGATCATCACCTTGTGGACCGTGTGGCCCTTGATGTCCATGCCGAGGATGTCCGTCGCGCGGGCGACGGCCTCGTCCGGCGTGCCGGCCAGCTTCACGCCGCCGGCCTTGCCGCGGCCACCGACCTTCACCTGCGCCTTGACGACCGACTTGCCGCCCAGCCGCTCAGTGGCCTCGCGCGCCGCCTCAGGCGTGTCGATGACTTCACCGGCCAGCACCGGTACACCGTGCTTGGCGAAGAGGTCCCTCGCCTGGTACTCGAACAGGTCCACGCGCGTCCGTCCCTTTTCCATGGATATCGCGGTTCGTTGTCTGCGCGGGCGTGCCGCAGTGCAGCGTGACGACGCGATCTTTTACGAGGGCGGCACACGTTCACCGTTGACGCGGCATGTCCGTCTCGCAGGTTATCCCCGAGGGCGGGAGCTCCCTAAATCGCAGGTCACACTCGGGCCGTGATTACGCTCACAGATCGCGACCGCACCGTACGCAATACGGGTATACAGCGGAGCGGCCGGGCCCGCAGCGCGTCGCCCGCCGAGCTCACGCCGCCGTGTCGGGTATCGGCAGCGGGCGCTTCTCCAGGGTCGCCGCCATGACGTCCGGGAAGAGGTCGGGGGTGCAGGCGAAGGCGGGCGCGCCGAGGGCGGCGAGGGCTGCGGCGTGGCCCCGGTCGTAGGCGGGGGCACCTTCGTCGGAGAGCGCAAGAAGTGTGACGAACTGGACACCGGACGCCTTCATCGCCGCCACCCGCTTGAGCATCTCGTTCCGGATCCCGCCCTCGTAGAGATCACTGATGAGGACGACGACGGTCTCGGCCGGTCGGGTGATCCGTGACTGACAGTAGGCGAGCGCGCGGTTGATGTCCGTACCGCCACCGAGCTGGGTGCCGAACAGCACGTCGACCGGGTCGGCCAGCTCCTCGGTGAGGTCCACGACGGCGGTGTCGAAGACGACGAGGCGGGTGTCGAGGGCCCGCATCGAGGCGAGGACCGCGCCGAAGACGGAGGCGTAGACGACGGAGGCGGCCATCGAACCCGACTGGTCGATGCAGAGGATGACCTCCTTCTTCACCGATTGCGACGCCCGCCCGTAGCCGATGAGGCGCTCCGGGACGACCGTGCGGTACTCGGGCAGATAGTTCTTGAGGTTGGCCCGAATGGTGCGGTCCCAGTCGATGTCGCGGTGACGGGGGCGGCTGACGCGGGCGGACCGGTCGAGGGCGCCGGACAGCGTGGCGCGAGTGCGGGTCGTCAGGCGCTTCTCCAGTTCCTGGACGGCCTTGCGGACAACGGCGCGCGCGGTCTCCTTCGTCGTTTCGGGCATGGCCTTGTTCAGCGACAGCAGCGTGCCGACGAGGTGGACGTCCGCCTCGACGGCTTCGAGCATCTCCGGCTCCAGCAGCATCGAGGCCAGGCCGAGCCGGTCGATGGCGTCACGCTGCATCACCTGAACGACGGAAGCCGGAAAGTACGTCCGGATGTCCCCCAGCCAGCGCGCGACGCGCGGTGCGGAACCGCCGAGCCCGGCCTCGCGCTGCCCGCCCGGCCGCTCCGGGGCTCCGCCGGAGCGGGCACCGTAGAGCGCCTCCAGGGTCCGGTCCATAGCGGCATCGGTGCCGGCGAGCGCGCATCCGGTGCCGTCGCCGCCATCACCCCCGCCGCCGAGTACGAGCCGCCAGCGCCGCAACCGCTCGGCGGCGGGATCGGGGGCGGGGGTGGTCGCGGGGGCGGGGACGGGGGCGGGGACGGGGGCGGTCGCGGGGGTGGGGACGGGGGCAGTCGCGGAAGTGATGGTTTCGGCGGTCGCCGGGGTGGACGTGGGTGTCGACGCGGCTGTGGTCGTGGTCATGGTCGTCGTGGTCGTGGCCGCCGTGGCAATGGACGCGGTGGCCGTGGTGGCCGTGGCCGTCGTGGCCGTGATCGTCGTAGCCGTGGCCGCGGTGGCCGTGGCCGTGGTCGTCATGGCCGTGTTCATCATTCCGCTCCCCCAGTGAGTGCCATGCCCAGCAGCAGGCGCATCGTCGGCAGTACGGCCTCTGCCCGCTCCTCGTCGAGGGCGGCGCCGAAGCCGGATATGCCCCTCTCCCCCGGTGCCGCCCGGCCTGCGTTGTCGCCCGCCGGGCCGCGGCGGACCTGCTCTCCCAGCGTCCGGCGCACCCCCGGGTCGAACGCGGAGAAAGTGCGGCGCAGCAGCGGCAGCACGGCCGTGAAGGCGTCCGGCGGGACCGCCGTGAGCCAGGCGTCGACGAGGGCGAGGAGGCGTTCGTCGTGGACCAGGAGCATGCCGCCGCTGCCGACGAACCCTTCGATCCAGGCGGCCGCCTCGGGCGGTGCCGTGCCGGCGGAGAGCGCGCGCCCCATGAGGCGGGCGGCCTCCTCCTCGGCCAGCCGCCCGTCGTCGAGCAGCAGCCGCGCCGCCCGCCCGCGTATCCCCCCGGGCAGGGCCTCGCGCCCGGTGAGCACCTTCAGCACGGCGGCCCAGCGCTCGCGTATACCGGGCCCGAACGGCTCGCCGCGCTCGCCGTCATCGCCGCTCTCGCCTCGCTCGACGGGTCCACCGGACTCCGCCAGCAGCGCGACAGCCTGGTGAACGGCGTCCACATGGCAGCGCATCTGGGCGGCGGCGTCCGTGTCGAGGCCGGAGCAGGCGGCGGGCAGGCCGACGAAGACGCGCTCGGCCAGCCCCGCAGCCACCTCACCGAGCGCCTCGGTGTCCGTGCGGCGGACGTCGCCGTAGCGCACCGAGCGGACGAGCGCGGGCAGAGCCTGCGCCAGGTGCCCGACGTCCGTGTCGAGGGCGGCGCGCTCGGAGAGAGCGCCCATGACGACGGGGAGGGCGTCGGACAACCCGGCGAGCAGGCACTGCTCGGCCAGGGTGGTGACGTCGGCGAGGGCGGCGGCTTCGCGGGCCAGTGACTCCGCTCTCGCGGTCGCCGCGCTCTCCACCGTGGTGCCCCAGGCTCCGGCCTCGGCGAGCCGCACGGCCAGCTCGGGCTCCCAGCGCAGCCGCCAGGTCTCCCGGAACGTGCCGAGGCCACCGCGCGAGCGCGTCGGCTCGCCCCAGCAGATGCCCAGCAGCCGCAGCCGGTGCAGCAACCGGCTGCGCGCCGCGTCGGTGTCCTTGCGCAGGTCGAACTCCCAGTCCCGCCCCGAGGCTTCGGGCTTCAGGCGGAGGCTGCGCTGGAGGCGGGACAGGTCACGTTGCAGGGGCGAGGCGGGCGCGGAGTCGGGGACCTGGCCGAGTACGTCGCCGATCACGAGCCGGTCCTGTACGAGGGCGAGGGGCACGTCCGATCCCTCGCACATCACCGCCCGGATCGCGTCCGTGGTCTCGGTGAGCCCGGCGAGCGGCCGCCCGCGCATGGCGGCGAGGGTGTCGGCGAGCCGTACGGCCTCGATGACGTGGGCGGAGGAGACGGGGTGGTCCTCGTCGCGCAACAGGCGTGCGACGGTGGTCATCCAGCGCTCGACGGGCCGGTCGGGCGCGTGGAAGAGGTGCCCGTACCAGCCGGGCGAGGTGATCCCGGCACCGTAACCGCTGTGCCGTGCCAGGCGGCGATGGGTCCACGGCACCCAGCCGATCTCGGCCTTGACCTTGGGCAGGCCCTTGAGCGTCTGCCGGTCGGCCGTGACGGTCCGTTTCGCGGCGAGCGCGGGTACGTGCCAGGCGCCGCAGATGACGGCGAGCGCGTCACCGAACTCCCGGCGCGCCTCTCGGAGTTTGAGCCGCATGTGCGCTTCGCGTACGGCGTCCGGGGCGCCGGGGTCGTCGCCCCCGCCGTCTCCGCCTTCGCCTTCGCTTGCGTCTTCGCTTGCGACTTCGCTTGCGTCTTCGCTGTCGCCGAAGGTGGCTCGCAGTTCGGCCATGGCCTCGGCGATGGCCTGGAACGGTGCGAGTGCGTCGCCATCGGTGGGGCCGCCGCCGCGGCGGTGCTCAACGGCGTCCTCCCACCACAGCTCGGGATCGTCGTACCCGGCGACGCCGGCCAGCGCGGCCAGCGGGTCGAGCCGCGGCACCGGCGGCATGCGGTGCGCGTCGCCGGCCGGTCCCGGCACGGCGTCGGGGCGCGGGCGGGTACCCGTGCCGGTCCCGGCATCGGTGCCGGCATCGCCCTTTCCCGCACCGGGTCGCTGCTGTCCGCCCAGGGCGAGTGAGTGCGCGGCCGGCAGGTCGATGAAGCGCACCGGCACGTCGTTGGCCAGGGCCCATCGCATGGCCGCCCATTCCGGGGAGAACTCGGCGAACGGCCAGAACGCGGCCCGGCCGGGGTCGTCCGTGGCGTGCGCGAGCAGGGCGACGGGTGGGCGCATCCCCTCGTCCGCGGCGAGGTGGACGAGCGCGTCCGCCTCGGGCGGCCCCTCGATCAGCACTGCGTCCGGCCGGACCTGGTCGAGCGCCGCCCGGACGGCCCTCGCGGAGCCCGGGCCGTGGTGGCGCACCCCCAGCAGCGCCGGGGTGGCGGGCCCGCTCATACCGATACCTCGCGGCAGGCGCGGTAGAAGTCCTTCCAGCCGTCGCGCTCGCGGACGACGGCCTCCAGGTACTCCTGCCAGATGATGCGGTCGGCGGCCGGGTCACGGACGACGGCGCCGAGTATTCCGGCGGCCACGTCCCCGGCGCGCAGCACGCCGTCACCGAAGTGTGCGGCCAGCGCCAGGCCGCCGGTCACGACGGAGATCGCCTCGGCGGTCGAGAGGGTGCCCGAGGGTGACTTGAGCTTCGTACGGCCGTCGGTGGTGACCCCGTCGCGCAGCTCGCGGAAGACGGTGACGACGCGGCGGATCTCGTCGATGCCGTCGGGTGCGGCGGGCAGGTCGAGTGAGCGGCCGAGCTGGTCGACCCGGCGGGCGACGATGTCGACCTCGGCGTCGGCCGTGGCGGGCAGGGGCAGGACGACGGTGTTGAAGCGGCGGCGCAGCGCGCTGGAGAGCTCGTTGACCCCGCGGTCACGGTCGTTGGCGGTGGCGATCAGGTTGAACCCGCGGACGGCCTGCACCTCCTGTCCCAGTTCGGGAATGGGCAGGGTCTTCTCGGACAGGACGGTGATGAGGGTGTCCTGCACATCGGCCGGGATGCGGGTCAGCTCCTCGACGCGTGCGGTCATGCCCTCGGCCATGGCCCGCATGACCGGGCTCGGCACGAGCGCTTCGCGGCTGGGACCGTGGGCGAGCAGCCGGGCGTAGTTCCAGCCGTAGCGGATCGCCTCCTCGGCGGTGCCCGCCGTGCCCTGCACGAGCAGGGTGGAGTCGCCGCTGACGGCGGCCGCCAAGTGCTCCGACACCCAGGTCTTGGCGGTACCGGGCACGCCGAGCAGGAGCAGGGCGCGGTCGGTGGCGAGTGTGGTGACGGCGACCTCGACGACTCTGCGCGGGCCGACGTACTTGGGCGTGATCACGGTGCCGTCGGGCAGCGTGCCGCCGAGGAGATAGGTGGCGACCGCCCACGGCGACATGCGCCAACGCTCGGGCCTGGGGCGGTCGTCGGCCGCCGCGAGGGCCTTCAGCTCGTCGGCGAAGGCGTCCTCCGCGTGCGGTCGCAGGGCTTCGGTCTCAGTTCCGGGCACGGTCACAAGTCCCCCTCGTCGTGCGCTGCCGGGATACGTCGACAACCCTGCACCACACCACTGACAATCGGCTCCGGCGCAGCAAAACCGCTGGTCAGAGCGATTGTCAGTGGGGGGCCCTACCTTCGGGGGCATGAATCCGCAGGGGGAACGCTGGACGGCGGAACAGGTGCTCGCAATGGCTCCTGACGCCTCATCACGCAAGGCGGGCGCGAAGCTCGCGGCGCCCGGCCCGTGGTCGGGCGCGGGCACGGACGGGGGTGGGCTCGCGGACGGGGGCGCGGGCGCGGTCTGGGGGGAGTGCGCGGGCAGCGGCAGCAAGCCGTACAGAACGGTCGTGGACCTGGCGGGGCAGGGCGGGCCGGGCTTCCACTGCAGTTGCCCGAGCCGCAAGTTCCCGTGCAAGCACGCGCTGGGCCTGCTCTTGTTGTGGACGGAGGGCGAGAAGGCCGTGCCGTCCCCGGCCGGGCCGCCACCCGGCTGGGCGGAGCAGTGGCTGGCACGGCGGCGGCAGCGCGCCGAGCAGGCGGCGGGCGGGGGCGCCGACGACGGCCCGGCGCAGAGCGCGGCGGGCACGGAGGCGGCGCGGCGCCGCGCAGAGCGCCGTGCGCAGCGGATCGCCTCGGGTGCCGCGGAGTTGGAGCAGCGGCTGGCCGATCTGCTGCGGGGCGGTCTGGCGTCCGTCGGGGGTGCGGGGTACGGGCAGTGGGACGAGACGGCGGCCCGCATGGTCGACGCACAGGCACCCGGGCTCGCCTCGCGGGTACGGGAGTTGGCGTCGGCAGCCGGTTCGGGAGCGGGGGCGGACTGGGCGGCAAGGCTGCTGGAGGAGTGCGCGCTGCTGCACACGCTCAACCAGGGCTATCTGCGGGTGGAGCGGTTGCCGGATCCGCTGGCGGCGACGGTCCGCGCGCGGGTCGGCATCACCTCGGACGCGGCGGCGCTGCTGGCCTCCGCGACGCCTGTCCGCGACCACTGGCTGGTGCTGGCCCAGCGGGACAGCGACGACGGCCGCCTGGCCACTCGCCGCGTCTGGCTCCACGGCCGGAGTACGGGCCGCATGGCTCTTCTCCTCTCCTATGGTGCGGCCGGCCGCACACCCGAACTCTCCCTCCCCGTGGGTCTCGCCCTGGACGCCGATCTCGCTTTCCATCCCTCCGCGCGGCCCCTGCGCGCGGTCCTGGGCACCCGCCACGCGGCGCCCGCCCCGTCCCCGGAGCCGCCTCCGGGCGGGGACGCCGCGGCCGCTCTGCGCGCCTACGGCGAGGCGCTGCGGGACGACCCTTGGCTGGAGGCCTGGCCGGTGGTGCTGTCCGCCGCCGTCCCGGTGCCGGCGGCGGACGGGAACGGCTGGCAAGTGGTCGACGCGGACGGCGAATCGGCGCTTCCCGTCGACCCCCGGTGTGGTGGTGACGGCACGGATCTGTGGCGGCTCGCGGCGATATCCGGCGGTGGCCCGGTACGGGTCTTCGGCGAGTGCGGGCACCGGGGCTTCACGCCACTGGCGGCGTGGGCTCCGGAAGCGGTCGCGCTCTGACGGACGGCCGGACGGGTCGTGATTCATCCGCCCGCAGCGGGGCGGGCTGCGCACAGGAAAGGGCAAGCACATGACCAGCACTTGGAACGATCTCGTCACCACCGCGCTGCTCGGCACCGAACGGCGTGCCGTGCCCGTGCGGCAGGCTGCCGGGCAGGAGCCTGCCGCGGCGCTGCTGGACGCAGCGGCGGTGCGAACCGTGCAGCGGCGGGCCGCGCTCATGCCGGTCACGGCGAGAGCACAGCCCGGAGCGGCGCCGGAGGACACGCGGCCGCAGCTGCCCGAGGCCGCGCGGCGGCGGCTGGCGCTGCTGCTGGCCGACCGCGCCGGCCCCGGCGGCGGGGGCCGCCGGGGCAGCGCGCCCGACCTCACCGAGCTGCTGCCCCAGTGGCTGACCGCAGCCAATGCGCACGGCTATCAGGCACCGGCGGCGCTGCTTCCCGCGCTGCTCGAAGCGGCCCGGGCCCGCAGCGATCTGCGCCCGGCGGCGCTGGCCCTGGGCGGCCCCCGGGCACTGTGGCTGGCCCGCCTCAACCCGCAGTGGAAGTACGCGCTGCGCGGCGCGGCCGCGGGAGGTGCGGTGCCCCCGGCCACGAGCGACGCCGACGCCAGCACCGGGACAGGAGACGGAGCCGGTGACCGGGACGGGCAGCGTGTCTGGCAGGAGGGACTGTTCGCCGAGCGCGTGGCCCTGCTGGCGTCCCTGCGGCGCCGCGATCCCGGCGCCGGGCGGGAGTTGCTGACCTCGACCTGGGGGAAGGAGCGAGCGGAGGACCGTCTGATGTTCCTGGACTCCCTGCGCGAGCGGCTCTCCGGTGCCGACGAGCCGTTCCTTGAGCAGGCCCTTTCGGACCGCAGCCGCAATGTACGGGCCACGGCGGCCGAACTGCTCTCCGCGCTGCCCGGTTCCGCACTCGCGGCGCGCATGGCCGAGCGGGCCCGGGCATGTGTCGCCCTGGACCGCACCACCGGCACCGGACCGCGCATCGTGGTCGAGGCGCCGCCCGAGTGCGACAGCGGGATGGAGCGCGACGGCGTCGTGTCCAAGCCACCGGCCGGGCGGGGTGAGCGGTCCTGGTGGCTGAGCCAGTTGGTGGAGGCGGCACCGCTGGCGATCTGGTTCGAGCGGTTCGGGGTGGGCAGCGCGGCGGAGGCCGTGGCGCTGCCGGTCGCCGACGGCTGGCAGCCCGATCTGCACGCCGCGTGGTGCCGGGCCTCCGTCCGGCAGGGCGACGCCGAGTGGTCGCGGGCCCTGCTGGGCCCGGCGGGCACCCCGCCCGAGCCGCAGGGCTCCTCGTGGCTGGACCCCGCGAAGCTGCTGTCCGCACTGCCGTCGGCGGAACGGGCCGAGTGGGTGGCGGAGTTCATCGCGACGCACGGCCTGTCGGAGGCGTTCCGGCTGCTCGGGGTCTGCGCGGTGCCCTGGGCGGAGCCGCTGGGGAGGGCGGTGGTGGACGCGCTGGGCAGTGCCCGGGATGCCGGCGGCTACCCGTGGAGCTTCAGCGGTGTGATGGGCCTGGCCGAGCGCTGCCTGGATCCGGACCAGGCCGACCGGCTGGCGGTCCTCACGGCGGCCCCCGACGCGCGGGCGGAAGCCCCGGTGTCGTCCACGGGCGCGGCCGACTACTGGTCGGAGGCGTTCCAGCGCCTCATAGGCACGCTGCACCTGCGCGCCACGATGCGAGCGGAGCTCGCCCAGTCCGGTTAGCCCGTGCGGGCCGTCCGGGCCGTGCGCCGGGGCCGACGGCGGTCGCCGAGGACCGGTCGCCGGTCGCCAGCGGGCTGTCGCCGGTCACCAGTCGCCAGCGTCCGGTCGCCGGTCACCAGCAGCCTGTCCACAGTCCCCAGTCCCCAGCCGCCGGTCACCAGCAGCCTGTCCACAGTCCCCAGTCCCCAGCCGCCGGTCGCCAGCGGCCTGTCCCCAGTCGCCTGTCGCCAGGGGCCTGTCCACAGTCGCCGGTCACCAGGGGCCTGTCCACAGTCGCCGGTCACCAGTCGCCGGTCACCAGCGGTCTGTCACCAGCGGCCTGTCACCAGCGGCCTGTCGCCAGCCGCCTGTCGCCAAGCCGCCTGTCGCCGCCGGACGTCTCGGCGGCCGCGGCGGCGGTGCAGCGCGGCGGCGGTGCAGCCGGGCCGGCGCATGCGGGCGGAGGGCCTGCCCGGCCCGTCTCCCTCCCCCGCCCCGCCCCCGGGGGGTTACATGCCGGCGGTCTGGCGGACGTTGGCGTTGACCCATTCCACGATCGACGTCGTCGTCGCGCCCGGGGTGAAGATCGCCGCGACGCCCTGTTCCTTGAGCACGGGGATGTCCGCCTCGGGGATGATGCCCCCGCCGAAGACCTTGATGTCCGCCGCGTCACGCTCCTTCAGGAGCTCTATCACCTTGGCGAAGAGAGTGTTGTGCGCGCCCGAGAGGATGGAGAGGCCGATCGCGTCGGCATCTTCCTGGATCGCGGTGTCGACGATCTGCTCGGGCGTCTGGTGCAGCCCGGTGTAGATGACCTCCATGCCGGCATCGCGCAGCGCACGCGCGATGACCTTGGCACCGCGATCGTGGCCGTCGAGCCCCGGCTTGGCCACCACCACGCGGATCGGACCGGTCACTCCCATCACTGCCTCCATGTACGTGCATGTACGTGCCGTCAACCGGCCGCGAGGTTCCCCGGCCCGCCGGGCCGGGGATGTGAACGAACGTTATCTCCAGCATCCCGCAAGCGGCCGTTTCGCGGTGGAGAGCGAGGGGGAAATCACACGTGGGACACCACGTTCGCTACGCACCGCTTTCACACCCCGCGTCTCACGGGCCGCACGCGCCCGCTCGGTCACCCGAGCCGCCGGGTCGCGGAGCGGTCGCGAGGGTAGCCGCGACGAGGCCGTCGCGCCCTTGTGCCATCAGCCGCACGGCACACGGGTGCGGTCGGCCGCGCACAGCTGCCCAGGAGGGCACACGGGGGGAGAGGGTCGCCTTCCGTGTGCTGTTCGGGAGGTCGGTCGGCCATGGGAGCCATACCCTTTCTCTGCATCCTCTTGCGCCCTTGTGCTCTTGTGCGCCCGTCGGCCGCGCTCGTGCGGTCCACGGTGCTGGAGCTGGCGATTCTCGCCGCGCATGTGCTCGTCTACCCCACCGGCATGGCGCAGGAGCGCCGGCCTGCGCCGTCGCCTGCATCCCCGGCCCCGGCCAGTCCTGCCGTCACGGCCGTGACGGCCGCGCCCGCCATGACCGCCGTGTCCACCGTGACCGCCGCGCCGCCCGTTACCGCCGCGCCACTCACGCCGCCCGAGCCCGCGGACCCGGCCGACGACAGCAAGCCCGGAGCACATGATCCCGTGCTGCTCCTGCACGGCTTCATCGACAATCGTTCGGTCTTCGTGCTGTTGCGCCGCTCGTTGCGCAGGCACGGCTGGCAGCAGGTCTGGTCCCTCAACTACTCGCCCCTGACCTGCGACATCCGCACCGCGGCGGTACTGCTCGGCAACCACGTCGAAGAGGTCTGCGCCCGCACGGGCCGCGAGCAGGTCGACATGGTGGGGCACAGTCTGGGCGGCCTGATCGCGCGCTATTACATCCAGCGGCTCGGCGGCGACGCGCGCGTCCGCACGCTGGTCACGCTCGGCACGCCGCACGGCGGTACGCGGGTGGCGCCCCTGATGTCCGCGCATCCACTGGTCCGGCAGATGCGCCCCGAATCGGATGTCATCGCGGAGCTGGCCGAGCCCGCCCCGCATTGCGCGACGCATTTCACCGCCTTCTGGAGCGACCTGGATCAGATCATGGTCCCCGTCGAGACGGCTGCTATCGATCACCCGGATCTGATTTCGCGCAATGTGCGCGTAAGCGGCGTGGGGCATCTCGCCCTGCCCGTTCACCCGGAAGTGGCCGCGGGCATCCGGCAGGCGCTGACCACGGAGGACGCGGAGGCCGGCGCCACGGGAGCCGCATCCGTCGCCTGATACCCGGATACCGCTCGGCCGCACCCCGCCACTGCCGTGTCAGGTATCCGATAACAAGTCGAACGAATATCGAACGCCGGGTCGACCCATCACGGCTCAGTCCGCCAAAAGGCGGCTAAATGCCCAGGCCCCGACCGGCCGAAACGTGATGAAGATTGTCGTCGCTGCATACTGCCGGGTACAGTCGCCGCTAATTCTCCTGCTGCCAAGGCGAAATGGAAGTGGTGGTGAACGACCGTCACCCGTCGGCGGGCCCGGCTCCGTCCGTTCCCGCTCCCGATGCCTCCTACGGGTACTACCCGTCGTACGAGCAGCAGAGCACTCCGCAGGGCTACGCCCAGTACGACGGCTACAGCTCCCAGTGGGACACTTCCAGCGCTTTGACCACGTCGAGCACGTCGAGCACGTCCGGCCAATGGGACACCACCGGTCAATGGGGCGTCACCGGCAACACCCAGACCTGGGACTTCAACGGTTACGACCTCGGCGGCCAGGCCGTCCAGCACGACACAGGGCAGTACCACACAGGGCAGTACCACACAGGGCAGTACCACACCGGTGAGTACGCCGGCACAGGCCAGTGGGACACCTCCGGCCAGTGGGACACCTCTGGCCAATGGGACACGGGCGCCTGGAGCGCTGCCGGGTCGGCGGCCGGGTCGTACGAAACGGGCCAGTGGGGGACGGGCGACGCCCTCTCCGCAGGCCATGCCTCGCAGGCCTGGGACACGACCGGTCAGCAGCAGTACACCTCCCAGTCCTGGGACACCTCGGGCTGGGGGCAGACGGGCCGGACGGGCCGGACCCCGGACGAGGCCTGGGCGGCGGCGGACCTCAGCGCCCAGCAGACGCAGACCTGGGACACCAGCGCGTACGCGGCGATGGAGAACCACCGGCCGGAGCCCCGGACGGAAGCGGCGAGCGAGCCCCACCACGCCCCCACACTCATGGTCGACCTCTCGGGCGCCGACTTGTCCGCATCCGGCACGGACCCCGCGCCCGGCGCGAGGGTGCCCCGCGCCCGGTCCGTCGCCGACGACGAGACGCGCACCATGACGGTCGTCGAACCGCCGGAGCCGGACGAAGCGGACACCGATGCCCCACCGCCGTCGCGCACGCGGCACGACGACGCCCCGGACCGGTCCCGCAGCAGACGCAAGGGCGCACCGGCCCGCGCCGGTTACCGCCCGCGCCGCAAGGCACTGCTGACCGTCGCCGTGCCCTCGGTCGCCGTCATGGGCGTGGCCGGCATCGCCGCCGCGTCCGTCGTGGCGGGCGGCGGGAAGGAGGCCCCGAAGACCACGGCGGCCTCCGCACCCGACACGGCCGTCAAGCTCTCGGCGGCCAACAGCAAGCTGGACACCCAGCTCGCCGGCCTCAGCCGCGGGGCCGACGACTTCGCCAGCCGCGCCAACCGCACGCAGGAGCGCATCGACCTCAAGGCCCGCCAGGAGGACGAGCGCAAGCGCAAGGCGGAGGAGGCGGCCCGCAAGGAGCGCGAGCGGCCGAAGTTCTCGCTGCCCGTCTCCCAGCACGGGCTGAGCGCGATGTACGGCCAGGCGGGTGTCAACTGGATGTCGGTGCACACCGGCATCGACTTCCCCGTCAGCTACGGCACGCCGGTCATGGCCGCCACCGACGGCACCGTCCGTACGCAGTACAACGTGGCCTACGGCAACATGGCCATAGTGACGTCACCCGACGGCACCGAGACCTGGTACTGCCACCTCAGCAGCACCAAGGTCCGGTCCGGGTCCGTCAAGGCCGGCGACGTGATCGCCTACTCCGGCAACTCCGGCAACTCCACGGGTCCGCACCTGCACTTCGAGGTGCGGCCCGGCGGCTCGGCCGTCGACCCGCTGCCGTGGCTGCGCGGCCACGACCTCGACCCGACGTAACCGGAAGCCGAAAACCACAGGCTCACAGCAGGCCCACAGTCGGCCGACTGTGGGCCTGCTGTGGTCCTCCTGCTGTGGTCTTGCTGTGGTCCTGCTGTGAGCCTGCCGTCCCTACAGCTTCTCGACCGGCGCGTACCGCAGCAGCAGCCGCTTCGGCTTCTCCCCGCCGAAGTCGACCGTGGCCTCGGCGTTGTCACCGCCGCCCTTGACGGCGATGACGGTGCCGAGCCCGAACGAGTCGTGCGTGACCCGGTCACCGGTGGCCAGCGCCACCACGGGCCGGTCCTTGGCGCGCCGCGTCGCGAAGCCGCTGGGTCCCGCCTTGCCGCCGCCCCGGGACGACGAGAACCCGGCCGTGATGCCGGATCCCGTGCCCGACCCCGCGCCCAGCGAGGACGCGGACGGCGTCGCCGGCCCGGTGCGGCGCCAGGCCACGTACTGCTCGGGGATCTCCTCCAGGAACCGTGAGGGCGGGTTGTACGAGGGCTGCCCCCACGCGCTGCGCATGCTCGCCCGGGTCAGGTAGAGCCGCTCGCGGGCACGGGTGATGCCCACATAGGCCAGGCGCCGCTCCTCCTCCAGCTCCTTCGTCTGCCCCAGGGCCCGCATGTGCGGGAAGACGCCGTCCTCCATGCCGGTGACGAAGACGACGGGGAACTCCAGGCCCTTCGCCGTGTGCAGGGTCATCAGCGTGATGACGCCCGTGCCCTCGGTGTCCTCGTCAGGGATCTGGTCGGAGTCGGCGACGAGCGCGACCTTCTCCAGGAACTCGGCCAGCGTGCCCGCGTTCCCGTCGCCTTCGGCGGAGCGCTCCTGCTCGAACTCCAGGGCGACGGCGGCGAGCTCCTGGAGGTTCTCGACGCGGGTCTCGTCCTGCGGGTCGGTGGACGCCTGCAGTTCGGCCAGATAGCCCGTGCGCTCAAGCACCGCCTCCAGCACGGTCGCGGGCCCGGCCCCGGACTCGACGATCGTGCGCAGCTCCTCCATGAGCACGTTGAAGCGCTTGACGGCGTTCGCCGAGCGGGCGGCCATGCCGTACGCCTCGTCGACGCGGCGCAGCGCCTGCGGGAAGCTGATCTTCTCGCGCAGCGAGAGCGCGTCGATCATGGCTTCGGCCCGATCCCCGATGCCGCGCTTGGGCACGTTGAGGATGCGCCGCAGCGGGACGGTGTCCTCGGGGTTGGCGAGGACTCGCAGGTAGGCCAGGACGTCACGGACCTCCTTGCGCTCGTAGAAGCGCACGCCGCCGACGACCTTGTAGGGCAGGCCGACGCGGATGAAGATCTCTTCGAAGACACGGGACTGGGCGTTGGTGCGGTAGAAGACGGCGACGTCCCCGGCCCTGGCGTTCCCGGCGTCCGTCAGGCGGTCGATCTCGTCGGCGACGAACTGTGCCTCGTCGTGCTCGGTGTCGGCCACGTAGCCGGTGATGGACGCGCCCTCGCCGGCGGCGGTCCACAGGTTCTTGGGCCGACGGTTCTGGTTGCGCTCGATGACGGCGTTCGCGGCGTTGAGGATCGTCTGTGTGGAGCGGTAGTTCTGCTCCAGCAGGATTGTGGTGGCGTCCGGGTAGTCCTCCTCGAACTGGAGGATGTTGCGGATGGTGGCGCCGCGGAAGGCGTAGATCGACTGGTCGGCGTCGCCCACGACGCACAGCTCGGCGACGCCCTCGTCGCCGCTGTTCTCCGCCGTGCCCACCAGCTCGCGGACCAGGGTGTACTGGGCGTGGTTGGTGTCCTGGTACTCGTCGACCAGGACGTGGCGGAAGCGGCGGCGGTAGTGCTCGGCCACGTCCGGGAAGGCCTGCAGCAGGTGGACCGTGGTCATGATGATGTCGTCGAAGTCCAGGGCGTTGGCCTCGCGCAGCCGTGCCTGGTACATCGCGTACGCCTCGGCGAGCGTCTTCTCGAAACCGTCGGCCGCCTGCGCGGCGAAGGCCTCCTCGTCGATGAGCTCGTTCTTGAGGTTGGAGATCTTCGCGCTGAAGGACTTCGGGGGGAACTTCTTCGGGTCCAGGTCCAGGTCACGGCAGACGAGCGCCATGAGGCGCTTGGAGTCGGCGGCGTCGTAGATCGAGAACGAGGACGTGAAGCCCAGCTTCTTGCTCTCGCGGCGCAGGATGCGCACGCACGCGCTGTGGAAGGTCAGCACCCACATCGCGTGGGCGCGCGGGCCGACGAGCTGCTCGACGCGCTCCTTCATCTCGCCCGCGGCCTTGTTCGTGAACGTGATCGCGAGGATCTGCCCGGGGTGGACGTGGCGCGCGCCCAGCAGGTGGGCGATGCGGTGGGTGAGCACGCGCGTCTTGCCGGAGCCGGCGCCCGCGACGATCAGCAGCGGCGAGCCCGTGTGCACCACGGCGGCGCGCTGCTGGTCGTTCATCCCCTCCAGCAGCGCCGCCGGGTCCACGACGGGCCGGGCGGCGCCGTCGCGGTAGTACGCCTCCCGGGGCACGGGCGCGTCGAAGGCGCCGCCGAACAGGTCGTCCGGCAGCGGCTCGTCCGGGGCCGTGTCCTCCGGGGGCGGCGGGTGCTCCTCGCCGGAGGGAGCCGAGGGGGCAAGATCCGCCAGGAAGCTGTCGTCAAAGAGGCTGCTCATCGCCTCCCGAGTCTAGGCCGCCCCACTGACAGCCGGTCCCGGATCCCGCGGACAGTGGTCAGGCACACAGCCGGACGGCGTCCGGACGCCCGGCACAGCAGGACCGGACAGTGGTCAGACCCACAGGACGGCGATGAAGATGTTCGCCGCCGTCAGGGCGCCCACAGTCCCGAAGGCGGCCGCCTCGACCTTCTCGTCGTCGCGCTTGACGTAGACCAGGCCCAGGATCACGACGAGCAGGGCCAGCTTCACGCCGAGCTTGACGGTGTTGAGCGTGTGGTCCTCGGCTTGATTGAGGCCGGCCAGCGCGACGCCGGTGACCAGCATGGTCAGCGCGCCGTGCAGCATCGCAGGGACCATGCGCGCCTCGCCCCTGCCCATGGCCTTCATCTGGGTCATGAAGCCGCCGAGCAGCGCGGCGATGCCGATGATGTGCAGGCCGACGACGGCGTGAATGAGTACGTCCATGGGGTCCGACCCTAGCCGGGCCCATACCACCCATCAGCGGCCAGGTAGGAGTAATCGCCGCTTCGGTCAGTCCAGTGCGTCTTCCTTCCGTACGGTCGGGGATCAGCGGCCATAGACAGTCACCAAACGGCTGATTAGACCCAATACCGGTCATGACCGTTTCCCTGTGACCCCGGGGTTTAGCGTCCTCCTCCAGACGGCGGTGGCCCGCCCTCCCCCCCTCGTGCGGGCCGCCGCCGGGCATCTCTTGCCGGACCCCAAGGAAGTGACGGCCGACGTGGCGACGCACCGAAAACCCAAGCAGAACCCCCTCGCCGGCAGCACTGCCCGGACCGCCGCGACCCTCGTCCTGGCGGGAGCCGCCACGGCCACCGCGCTGGAGGGCACCGGCCACGCCGCCCCCGCCCCGACCCCCGCCCAGGCGAAGGAGCAGGTGGCCGGCTACTACCAGCAGGCCGAGGTGGCCACCGAGAAGTACAACGGCGTGAAGGAGATGACCGACCGGGCGCGAGCCGCGCTCGACCGGCTCCAGGACGAGGCCGCCCGCCGGACCGAGCGCCTCAACGCCGCCCGCAACGCCCTCGGCTCCTTCGCCACCGCCCAGTACCGCGAGGGCGGCATGCCCTCCGGCGTGCGGCTGCTGCTCTCCGCCACCCCGGACCGCTATCTGGAGAGCGCCTCCCTCGCCGACCGCGCGGGGACCCGGCAGGCCGCGGCGGTGGCCCGGGTGCGGCACGAGCTGCGCGACGTGGAGCAGGTCCGCAGCACCGCCGGCGCCCGGCTCTCGGAGCTCAAGCGCGAGGAGGCCGCGCTCGCCGCGCACAAGCGCACGATCGAGGCGCAGCTCGACAGGGCCAGGCAGGTGCTGGCCGAGCTGCCGGCTGCCGAGCGCACGGCGGTCGAGGCGGGCGACAGCGTCACGGCCGCCACCGGCGCCACCGGCGCGGGCGAGGTGGCGCACGCCGCGCTCGCGCCGGTACAGGCGGCGCGCGACAGCGCCTCCGGGGCCACGTCGGGCCGCGCCGCGCGGGCCGTGGCCTTCGCCTACTCCGCGATCGGCAAGCCGTACGTGTGGGGTGCCACCGGTCCGTCGGCGTTCGACTGCTCGGGGCTGACGCAGGCGGCGTGGCAGGCGGCAGGGGTGTCGCTGCCGCGCACCACGTATACGCAGATCAACGCCGGCCGGCGGATCGCGCGGGGGCAGCTCACCCCAGGGGACCTGGTGTTCTTCTACTCCGGCATCAGCCACGTCGGCCTCTACATCGGCGGTGGCCGGATGATCCACGCCCCGCATCCCGGGGCCCCGGTGCGGATCGCGCCGATCGACGAGATGCCGTTCGCGGGGGCGTCCCGGCCCGCCTAGCGGGCAGGCCGCAGGACGACCGGACCGCTCAGTACGTGACCTGCTTGGTCAGCCACCGGAAGACATCCGGCACCTGCCGCTTCCAGACGGTCGTGCCGTGGCCGCCCGCGCCCGCCGGAACCATGCCGACCTGTACGGTCGTCGGCGGCTTCGCGGACTGCTTGATCGCCAGGCCGCTCTGGTAGCCGTCGCCCTCCGCGCCCGAGATGAACAGCGCCACGCGCGGCGGGGTCTTGGCGCGCTGCAGCATCTTCCAGGGGTTGTTGGCGTCGCGCAGCTCCGGCGTCTTCGCGGTGAGGGAGGCCGACTCGCCGATGGGGTCGTTGTAGCCGGACAGGCTCACGCCGGCGCGGTAGCGGTCGGGGTGGGCGACGGCCAGCTTGGTGGCGCAGTGAGCACCGGCCGAGTACCCCGCGACGGCCCAGCCGTCGGGCTTGTCGTCGACGCGGAAGGTGTCGACGACCATCTTGCGGACGTCGACGCTCAGCCAGGTGTCGGCGTTGACCTTGCCGGGAGTGTTGGCGCAGCCGGTGTCGACGTCACCGAGGAGCGTGGTGCGCGGCGCCACGATGATGAACGGCGCGACCTCGCCCTTCTCCATCATCGGCTTGAGCTGCGTGTTGACGTTCAGGGTGCCGAACCAGGCCTTGGCGGAGCCGGGGAAGCCGGGCAGCACCTCGACCACGGGGAACTTCTTGCCCTTGTGGGCCGGGTCGTCGTACTGCGGCGGCAGCCATACGTAGACCTCGCCCTCCACGCCCGATATGCGGCCCTTGAGCTTGGTCTCCTGGACACCGGGCCCCATACGCTTGTCGGACGCGGGCGCGAACTTCTGCACGACCTTCGGCTCGCCGTCCAGGGACTTGCCGCCGGTGCCGTCCGGGCCGAGGTCGGCCGCGGCGCCGACGTGGTCGCCGGTGCCGAGGAGGTCGGCCCAGGTGTCGAACAGGCCGTTGGAGTTGTTGACGATCACGAAGACCATGGCGATCGCGGCGACCTGCGCGAACAACAGCATGAGGAAGCGGGTGGCATGCCGTACGAGCGCGGGCCCGCCGACCTTGCCCCACAGCCCGAGGGGCAGCGCGAGGGCCAGCACGACCAGGACGATCGTGGTCAGGAAGAAGGGGGTCCCCGTCAGGCTCATCGGGTCATCGGGCTCTCGTTTCCGGTTCTGTGCCTCTCGCCTGTGACTAGATGGCGGGAAGGGCGAAGAGGTTCCCGAAAGCCGCGTCCGTGGCGGCGTGACGATGGCCCCAATGACCGGAGGGCGGGTACGAAGCGTGATCGCACGCCTTCGTAGGGCGTGCACCTAGGGCTTCCGTTTCCCCGCCGCCAGTACCGGAGCGGGACGACGAAAGCCCCCGCCTCGTCAGACCAGCCGTCGTGCCGTCGCCCAGCGCGTCAGCTCGTGCCGGTTGGACAGTTGGAGCTTGCGCAGCACCGCCGAGACGTGCGACTCGACCGTCTTCACCGAAATGAAGAGCTGCTTGGCGATCTCCTTGTAGGCGTAGCCGCGGGCGATCAGGCGCAGCACCTCGCGCTCGCGCTGGGTGAGGCGGTCCAGGTCCTCGTCGACCGGCGGTGCGTCCGTCGACGCGAACGCGTCGAGCACGAAGCCGGCCAGCCGGGGCGAGAAGACGGCGTCGCCGTCCTTGACCCGGAAGACCGCGTCGACCAGGTCCGCCCCGGTGATGGTCTTGGTGACATAGCCGCGCGCACCGCCCCGGATGACGCCGATGACGTCCTCGGCGGCGTCGGACACGGACAGTGCGAGGAAGCGGACCGGGGCTTTCTGGCCGGCCATCAGGGGGGCGCAGCGGCGCAGCACCTCCACTCCGCCGCCGCCCGGGAGGTGGACGTCCAGCAGGACGACCTCGGGCCGGGTCGCGGTGATGACGGTGACCGCCTGGTCGACGTCGGCGGCCTCGCCCACGACCTCGACACCCGTACGGTCGGTGGCCCCGATCTCGGCCTGCACACCCGTGCGGAACATGCGGTGGTCGTCGACGAGCACCACCCTGACGTGCCGCGCGGCGCTCTCGTCGGTCTCTCGGGTCGTCATCACGCCTTCTCCGCCCTCTCCATCTCCAGCTCCACTTCCGTTCCCCCGTCGGGCGCGGAACGCAGTCTCGCGGTGCCGCCGTTGCGCTGCATCCTGCCGATGATCGACTCACGGACGCCCATCCGGTCGTCCGGAACGGCGTCCGGGTCGAAGCCGGGACCCCGGTCGCGTACGGAGATGAAGACCGTACGCCCCTCGACCTCGGCGTAGACCTGCACGGCCCCGCCCTGGCCACCGTACTTGGCGGCGTTGACCATGGCCTCACGGGCCGCCTGCACCTGGGCGTCCAGCCGCTCGTCGAGCGCGCAGTCGCCGACCACGACGACCTCGATGGGCACGCCGTGGTGGTCCTCGACCCCGGCGGCGGTGGCCTTGACGGCCTCGGCCAGGGTCTCGGGCCCGTCGGCCTCGTCCTTGCCGCGGCCCTCGGGGTTGTAGAGCCAGTTCCGCAGCTCCCTCTCCTGCGCCCGGGCCAGGCGGGCGACCTCGCGGGCGTCGTCGGCGTTGCGCTGGATCAGGGTGAGGGTGTGCAGGACGGAGTCGTGGACGTGGGCGGCCACCTCGGCGCGCTCCTGGGCCCGGATGCGCATCGTCCGCTCGGCGGAGAGGTCCTGGGCCATCCGCACGACCGAGGGGCCCGCCAGGAGCGCGATGCCGACCAGCACGGCCAGCGACGCCTGCAGGACGGTGCCCAGATGTTCGGCCGAGCCCTGGAGCACCACAATGCCGGTGGCGCCGACGCCGACCAGCACCACGCCCGCCGCGCCGCGCGCGAGGGGCAGGACGCGCTTGCGGCGGCTGACCTCCATCCAGTGCGCCCGGCGGGCGTTGTCGGCCTGGCGCCAGACAAGAGCGACGCCCGCGCCGATGAGCACCAGGGGCCAGATGTAGGTGTTGGCCCGGCCGAGATGGAGCCGGTCGAGGAAGGCCGCGGCGCTGATGAGGAGCGCGACGAGCGCGAAGACCTGTCCCCGGTCGGGCTTGTGGGCGAAGAGCCGCCGGCGCCCGTCGGCGGAGACCTCCGCCACCGCCGGCCGCGGCGCCTCGACTCCGCCGACGCCGAGCGGCACCACGAACCAGAACACCGCGTACAGCAGCGCCCCCATGCCCTCCGCCATGAGCAGCGCAAGGAACACCAGCCGCACCCACGACACCGGCACCCCCAGGTGCCCGGCGAGCCCGCGGGCCACACCGCCCAGCATCCGTCCCTCCGCGCTGCGGTAGAGCTTGCGCAGGGGCGGGCCGTCGGGGTGCTGCGTGTGGGGCGGGGCGGTCATGCACCGATCGTCACACGGCCGCGCCCGCACGGGTATCAGGGTCGTCCCTGACCGCTCCCCTATCCGCTATCCGTTCTCCGGCAGCCGGAAACCGTCCCGGACGTCGTCGAACACCTTCTTGTGCTTGTGCCAGTCGGCCTCCGGCGCCGAGAGGTAGATCGCGTACTCCTTCCCGCCCGGGCGGCCGAACCCCAGGTCGGCGGCGCGGAACTCACGCGCCTTGCCCCGGAAGGTGAACTCCCAGATCGCGGCCGGCAGACCCCGGAAGGTCGTGCTCTGCATCCGCAGTTGGCTGTAGCCCGGCAGCTTCCCCTCCTTCTGGGACCTGGCCTCGTCGTCCTTCCAGTGCTGGAGGGGGTTCGTGCTCGCGAGGTCGAGCACGGCGACGCGCAGCCCGACCAGACCCGACGGGTCGAGGTAGACCGCCTCGTCGCTCTTGGGCACCGTGCTGCGCCGCCAGCCGTCCGGCACGGGGAAGGAGACGCCGAGGCTCTCCTCCTTGGCCAGGTGGTAGCCCTTCGGCACGGCCGGCGGCCGGCTCGCCCCCGGCGTCGGGGACGGGCTCTTGCCGGCACCCGGCTCCTGCCGGGCCGGGGGCGCGGCCTCGTCGTCCTCCTGACCGCCGTCCTGCGACAGGACGTAGCCACCGGCCGCGAGCCCCGCCAGGACGACGGCCGCCGCCGTGCCCCACAGGGCCCCACGGCCCCGGCCCCCCGCCTCGCGGGGCGCGCGGGTGGGAGCGGGCCCGGTGACGGAGGCCTCGGCGGTGACGGTCTGCGGGGCGGTCGGCGGCTCGGGGCGGGGTCGCGGCCGGGGCTCGGGCCGCGAGGTCTTCAGGTAGGCCGTCGTGGGCTCGGCGGCCGGTTCGCGCAGGATCTGTTCGGCCAGCTCGGCGGGGGGCCGCAGGTCCGGCTCCTTGGCCAGCAGGGTCTCGATCAGCTTCGTCAGCGGGCCGGCGCCGCGCGGCGGCACGAGCGGGTCCATGGCGATCGCGTAGGCCGTCTCGACCGCCGTGTCCCGGCGGAACGGCGGCCTGCCCTCCAGCGCCTGGTAGAGGGTGGCGCCGAGCGCCCACAGGTCGGAGGCGGGGCCGGGCTTGGCGCCCTTGACCCGCTCGGGGGCGATGTAGTCGATCGAGCCGACCATCTCGCCGGTCTTGGTCAGCGTGGACGTGCCGGTGGACTGGGCGATGCCGAAGTCGGTGAGCACGACGCGCCCGTCGTCGCCGAGGAGCACGTTGCCGGGCTTGACGTCGCGGTGCAGCACCCCGGCCGCGTGGGCCGCGCGCAGCGCCGCGATCATGCCGCGCCCGATGCGGGCGGCCTCCTCGGGGGTGACGGTGCCGTTCTTGAGCACGTCGCCGAGGGTGATCGAGGGGACGTACTCCATCACGATGCAGGGCAGGCCGTGGTCGTCGACGACGTCGTGGACGACCACGACGTTGGGGTGGGTGATGCGGGCCGCGCTGCGCGCCTCGCGGCGGGTGCGCTCGTAGAGGGTGGCGAGCTCGTCCTCCTGCAGGCCCGGGGAGACGTGCAGCTGCTTGACGGCGACCTGGCGGCCGAGCAACTCGTCCCCGGCCCGCCAGACGGTACCCATGCCGCCGCGGCCTATCCGCTCGACGAGCCGGTACCGCCCAGCGACGAGCCGTCCCGTCCCAGGCACTGCACTGTGCACCGCGCGCCCCTCCGGTTCCCCCGTGTGTGTTCGATCGGCCACACCCTAACCGGCCGGGCGTCGGGGGTGATCTCAGGGAACGTCCAGGGTCGCCACGGATGTCCTGGAGGCGTTCCGGTTGACACCATGGCCCCATGACCGACGCACCGACCGCAGAACGCGGCACCCGGCCACCGCTGCGGCGCAGCCGCGAGCACAAAATGGTCTCCGGCGTCTGCGGCGGGCTCGGCCGTTGCTTCGACATGGACCCCGTCATCTTCCGCGTGGTACTGGGCGTACTCGGGGTCACGGGCGGGCTGGGGCTGATCGTGTACGGATTCGCGTGGCTGCTCATCCCGCTGGAGGGCGAGGAGGACAACGAGGGGCGCCGGCTGCTGTCGGGCCGCGTCGAAGGACCGGCGCTGACCGCGGTGCTCTGCGCCCTGGTGGGCTGCGGCCTGTTCCTGTCGATGCTCAACAACAGCGGCGTGATGTCGTTCGCGTTGATGCTGACGGTCGCCGTCAGCGGTGCCGCGTACTGGTCGCAGCACCGTGGCCCGGCGGAGGCGGAGGAGAAGGGCGAAGACGTCGCCGGCGGCGTGGCGGCAGCCGAACAGCCGTCGCCCTACGCGACGCAGAGCACTCCGAAAACCCAGAAGACGCTCAAGGGCCTCAAAACCCACAAGGCTGTGGATGCCCCGCCCGAAACGCAGGCACCCCCCGCACCGGGGACGCCGTCCTGGTGGCGCGACCCCGTCAAGGACTCCACGGGCGCCACGGCCCCGTCCGCCGGCACCGGCTATCTGTGGGGCCCGGACGACGGCCCGTACGAGACGGGGGTCACCGCCGCCCGCGCCCCCGTACGCACGGCGCCAACGGGGCGGCAGCTGGGCGGCTGGACCTTCCTGCTGGCCCTGGCGGCCTGCGGCCTCGGCACCGGCCTGACGTGGCACCACCAGCCGCTGGGCACCTCCCTGGAGACCGGCCTGGCCTGCGCGCTGGGCGTCTTCGGCCTGGGCATCGCACTCAGCTCGCTGTACGGGCGCACCGGCGGCGGCACGGTCGTGGCGGCCGTGCTGACCGGTGCGCTGCTGACCGGCGCCGCCGCGCTGCCCAAGACGGTGACCAGCGAGTGGACGCGCACGACCTGGCGCCCGTCGGGCCCGGCGGACGTGCGGGACCACTACGAACTGGGCAGCGGTGTGGGCGTGCTCGACCTGACCGGGATGCCCTGGCCCCGGGGCGGCACGGCACCGCTCGCCCTGAGCGCCGAGGTCGGCGCGGGCCGGCTCAGGGTCGTCCTTCCGCAGGACGTGACGGCCAGGCTGGACATCGAGGTCGGCGTGGGCGACGTCCAGCTGCCCGGCGAGCAGCGGGAGGACATCGACATCAGGGCCGGACAGCACAAGCAGCTCTCGCTGGCACCCGCCTCCGGGCACAGCTCGCGCGGCACGGTGGAGATCAAGCTCAAGGCCGGTATCGGCCAGGTGGAGGTGGAACGTGCCGCGCCATGAATTCGACCCCGGCAAGCTCGTCGTCGGACTGGTCCTGACCGGCGGCTGCCTGGCCTATCTGGCGGCCGCCAGGGGCTGGTGGCACTTCCCCCCCTACGTACTGCTGCCCGTCATGGTGGCCGGCTTCTGTGTGGCCGGCGTGGCCTCCTCCCTCGCCTTCGCCCTGCGTCGCCACCGGCGCCGCGCCACGGACCGGGTCGACCGGCCCGGCGAGACCGGCTGACTGCATCGGCTGACCCCATCGGCTGACTGCACGCATGACTGCATCGGCTGACTGCACAGCCTGCCCATGGGCGCACGCCCACCGGAGGGGGGCTCAGCCGAACAGCCTCCTCCGCCGGCCCCGCCCTCGGCGGCGGCCGGACCAGGCCGCGTCCACCGACAGCAGGGGCGCGCCCGCGATGACCAACGGCAGCCAGGCCATCAGATAGATCAGGTCGTTGCCGTAGTAGTAGGGCGTGGCCGCCCAGCTGACGGTCAGCCAGAGGCTGAGCGAGATCAGCGCACCCCCGGCCGCCGCGACGCGGGCGAGCACCCCGAGCAGGGTGCCTATGCCCACCGCCAGCTCACAGAAGGCGATCGTGTAGCCGAAGCCGGCCGGACTCTTCAGCGCCAGGTCCACCAGGCCCGGGATCGCGGCCGTGTCCCGCACCGAGTCCATCAGCGCCCCGACCGACCCCGGCCCCTGGCTCGCCATGAAGGCCGGGTCGGTGAGCTTGTCGAGCCCCGCGTAGATGAAGGTGACCCCGAGGAAGAGCCGCAATGGCAGCAGCGCATACCGCCCCGTGTCCCCGCGCCCGTTGAACGACATGCCGCTCGCCATCGCCGCCTCCCTCGCCTTCGTCCTCGCGTTCACACCCGCCGTGGCCCGCCGGCATCCGTCACGGCCCATCGCCATCCGACCATACGTGCGCCGGGCAGAACGCGTTCAGCCCTGTGGACAACCCCCGTCACGGCCGAAGGATGTTGTCCACAGGGCTCAGCCGCCGGCCGTCACCTCAGAAGCTCCGGCCAGAAGCTCCGGCTCGCTGCGCGTGATCTGCTGATACAGCGGCTGGTAGTTGATCCACCCCACCAGGTCGGTCCCGACCTGGTCACGGGTGTGCTGGGCGCTCGCCGCGTCGATGAGCACCGGCTTTCCGGCGGCCTTCGCGACCAGCTGCACCTGGCAGGAACGTTCCATCGTGATGAACCACCACGCTGCCGCGTCCACGGAGTCACCGACGGTCAGCAGCCCGTGGTTGCGCAGGATCACCGCCTTGTGCGGCCCCAGGGCGGTGGCGATGCGCCGCCCCTCCTCCTCGTCCACGACGACGCCCGTGTAGTCGTCGAAGAGCGCGTGGTCCTGGTAGAAGGCGCAGACGTCCTGCGTGATCGGCTCCAGCAGCTCCCCGAGCGCGGACAGCGCCCGCCCGTACGTGGAGTGGCTGTGCGCGGCGGCCACGACGTCGGGCCGGGCCCGGTGGACCTGCGAGTGGATCACGAAGGCGGCCTGGTTGACGTGGTGACGGCCCTCGACGACCTTTCCCTGGTGGTTGACGAGGATCAGGTCGGAGACCGTGACGTGCTTGAAGGACATCCCGAAGGGGTTCACCCAGAAGTGATCGGTGAACTCGGGGTCGCGCGCGGTGATGTGCCCCGCGACCCCCTCCTCGAACCCGAACCGCCCGAACAGGCGGAGCGCCGCCGCGAGCCGCTCCTTGCGATGGCGCCGCTCGTCCTCGACGGACTCGTGCTTCGGGGGCATGGCGAAGTGGAGCTGGTCGGTGGGTATCGGTTCCGGCGCTGCTGCCTGTGGCATGGCGGTGCTCCTCCGGTTGATCCGTGGCTACGGACCGGAAACTACCGCCGGGTACGGCCGGGGGCCAGAGGAATGCCCGCTCAACTGCTCGGGGCAGGCCTCCGCTTGTTGATCGCGGTGAGGTCGATGTCGATACAGAAAGGAACGCTCAGCTTGAGCCTGCCGTGGTGGATACCGGTGAGCGCGTAGGACTTGGCGATGGGGTCGAGTTCATAGACGTACGCGACAGGCAGCCCGTCGTTCTTCTCGACCAGCCAGAAGTGCGGGATGCCCGCAGCCGCATACTTGGGGGGCTTGACCTCGTGGTCACGTTCGACAGAGTCTTCGGAGACGACCTCGACCGCAAGAATGACATCCTCCGGCTTGACCCATGTCTCTTTCGGCCCTGTGTCCACCCCGGTCGGAACAACCAGGACATCCGGCTCCGGCCGGTTCCGCTTGTTCAGCCTGATGGTGAACTCACGGAAGACGTCGAGCTCGTCCGGCGCCTGGTCCAGCAGGGAGTTCTCCAGCAACCGCATGGTTCGCAAGTGAAACTTGGTCTGCGGACTCACAAAGACGAGGCTCCCGTCGATCAACTCAGTGTGCCGCGGCAAGTTCGGAAGCCGGTCGAGGTCATCCGCCGTCCAGCCCCCCGGCGGGGGAACCGGATAGTTGTACTGCTCGTCCAGCTCGAACTCGGGTGCGGCGCTCATGATTGCTCCCATGCGACGGAGTCTCGCCTGTACGGCCAGCGTACCCACGGCAAACGCCGATGCCGCCGCTCAAACGAATGAGCGACGACATCGGCGTTGACCCTACGAGAGGACTACTCCCCTGTGAGGACTACTCCCCCGAAGGGTTACTCCCACTCGATCGTCCCCGGCGGCTTGCTCGTCACATCGAGCACCACGCGGTTCACATCGCGCACCTCGTTCGTGATGCGCGTCGAGATCTTGGCCAGCACGTCGTACGGCATGCGCGTCCAGTCGGCCGTCATGGCGTCCTCGGACGAGACGGGGCGCAGCACGATCGGGTGGCCGTACGTGCGGCCGTCACCCTGCACGCCCACGCTGCGGACGTCGGCGAGCAGCACGACCGGGCACTGCCAGATCTCGCGGTCCAGGCCGGCGGCGGTGAGCTCCTCGCGGGCGATGGCGTCGGCCTCGCGCAGGAGGTCCAGGCGCTCCTTCGTCACCTCGCCGACGATGCGGATGCCCAGGCCGGGGCCCGGGAAGGGCTGGCGCTGGACGATCTCGTCCGGCAGGCCCAGCTGCTGGCCGACCATGCGGACCTCGTCCTTGAAGAGCTGGCGGAGCGGCTCGATGAGCTTGAACTCCAGGTCCTCGGGGAGGCCGCCCACGTTGTGGTGGGACTTGATGTTGGCGGTGCCGGTGCCGCCGCCGGACTCGACGACGTCGGGGTAGAGGGTGCCCTGGACGAGGAACTCGACGGGCTCGCCGCTCTCGCCGGCCTCGGCGATGATCTCGGCCTGGGCCTGCTCGAAGACGCGGATGAACTCCCGGCCGATGATCTTCCGCTTCTCCTCGGGGTCGGAGACCCCGGCGAGCGCGGCGAGGAAGCGCTCCTGCGCGTCCACGACCTTCAGCTGGACGCCCGTCGCGGCGACGAAGTCCTTCTCGACCTGCTCGGTCTCGCCCTTGCGCATCAGGCCGTGGTCGACGTAGACGCAGGTCAGCTGCGAGCCGATGGCCTTCTGTACGAGGGCCGCGGCGACGGCGGAGTCCACGCCGCCGGACAGGCCGCAGATCGCGCGCTTGGTGCCGACCATCTCGCGGATGGCGGCGACCTGCTCGTCGATCACGTTGCCCGTGGTCCACGTGGGCTCGATGCCCGCGCCGCGGTAGAGGAAGTGCTCCAGGACCAGCTGGCCGTGCGTGGAGTGCATCACCTCGGGGTGGTACTGCACGCCGTAGAGCTTCTTCTCGTCGTTCTCGAAGGCGGCGACCGGCACGACGTCCGTGGACGCGCTGACGGTGAAGCCTTCGGGCGCGGCCGAGCAGGCGTCGCCGTGCGACATCCACACCGACTGCTCGTCGGGCGTGCCCTCGAAGAGGGTCGAGCCGGAGCGGGAGACGTGCAGGGGCGTACGGCCGTACTCGCGCGCGCCGGTGTTGTCGACGGTGCCGCCCAGCGTCGTGGCCATCAGCTGGAAGCCGTAGCACATGCCGAAGACCGGGACGTCGGCCTCGAAGATGGCGCGGTCCAGGCGGGGGGCGCCCTCCTCGTACACGGACGAGGGGCCGCCGGAGAGGATGATCGCCTTCGGGTTCTTCGCGAGCATGTCGGCCACGGGCATCGTGCTGGGCACGATCTCGCTGTAGACCCGGGCCTCACGGACGCGGCGGGCGATGAGCTGGGCGTACTGCGCGCCGAAGTCGACAACGAGCACCGGTTCCGCGGTGTTGTCGTGGGCGGCGGCGGGGGGTGCTGCTGACACGGGAGCGGCCTTCCGGCGATCGATGAGGGGGTCTGTATTTGTCGATTCTACCGGGGCGCGGGTGGCTGCTTTTGTCTCACCATCCGAATCCGGCTTGGTCCGGCGGCCGCGGCCGGGACATACTGTCCCCATGCGCGAGCAGCTGACCTTCGTCTTTACCTATGGCACCCGGCCCGTCCGGCTGCCATGGTCATGCCGCTTGAGCTACTGACGAGCGACTTCCCAGGCGCCCCGGGCCGACAAGGCCCGGGGCGCCTGTCGTTTTCCCGGGTCTTGCCGCTCCGGGGGGCCGCGCCCCCTTTGGAGGAACACACATGAGCACCGGCACCGCCACCGAGGCCACCAGGACCGTCACCGACACCGGCGCGCGCACCGACGAGGCCGCCGGGGTGATCACCGGCGCCCGCGAGCGGATCGACGATCTCGACGGCCGCATCATCGGTCTCGTGCAGGAGCGCATGGCCGTCTCGGCCGTGATCCAGCGCGAGCGCATCGCCTCCGGCGGGCGACGGGTGAGCCTCTCCCGCGAGATGGAGATCCTCGGCCACTACAGGAAGCAGCTCGGCAAGCCCGGCACCGCCCTCGCCATGACCCTGCTGGAGCTGTGCCGGGGCCGCGTCTGATCACCCGCCGCACCCGAGTTCGGGGGCCGTCACCCGTACGGCGCGTGACCGGTGGCTGATCATCTTCGTTCATACCGGTGTCCGCACCAGCCAGGAGCGGCCCTCGGAGATCCACGCGTGGCTTCCGTCCCTGTTCATCTGGGCGCCCGGCACGACAGGGCGGGATCCACCGGGGTGTGTGACGTGCGAGCACGCGCGTCGTGGGACCTCACTCCGGTGGCGAGGCGACCGGTCAGCAGGGGACAGCAGCCCGGCCGCCACTCAAGGGGCGGTCGGTTCCAGGGACGCCTGGAACCGACCGTATCCGGTCGAAACGGTTGCGCCCGGGGTGGCTCATCCCGCACGATGCAAAAGGGAACGGCAAGTCCTTTGTCCGTTACCGCCATTGGTTCAACCATCCCCCAGCCAGCGACGCTCCCCCCGGCGTCGCTCCGCGGCACCGACCCTGCCCTGATATCGGTGCCGGCAGTCAAGGGCCCCGAGGCCGCCCGCACGCCCCCGCGGAGCCGGCCCGGGGCCCTTCGCCGTGGGCCGCACACACGCGGTACCAGCCGTGGCGGTGAGTTCCGTCACGCGGGGCCCGAATTCTTCCTGTAGCGCGCAACCTTCTCGCCGGGTCCCCGGTCGTGTGCATGTAACCGCACGACTTCCGGAAGAGGAATCGATGAAGCTTCGCCGTGCTCTGGCGACCGCTGCCGCCATGACCGTCGTCGGGCCCGTCGCGCTGCTCGCGGCGCCCGCCGCGCACGCGGTGACCGAGCCAACGGCATCCGTCAGCCCCTCCGGGCCGACCTCCGGCACGGGGTCCAAGGACCAGGACGGGGCCAAGGACGTCCCGGCCGTGCCGGGCGACACGAAGAAGGACGACGCCAAGAACGCCGAGAAGGTCGGCGCGGCGCCGACCCCCGAGAAGTCCGGGTCGGTGAAGCCGTCGGCCTCGCCGTCCCCCACCTACACCCGCCCGGCCTTCTGCATGCCCATATTCGGCGAAGACCGTGGCAAGACCGGGCTGCGCGGGCTACCGGGCAAGATCGTCGCCGGGTCCGGCTGGCACGAGTTCACGTACCGCGTCGTCAACGTGTCCAAGATCAAGGTGATGGAGACCGACATCTCCCTCAGCCTCGGCAGCGCCGACCCGAAGGTCAATGACGTCGCCGAGCTGTCCGTCACGGTCGAGTGGTACAACCCGGCGACCGGAAAATGGAAGCCCATCGAGGGGGAGGGCGCCAAGTTCCAGGACAACGACGACTTCGCCACGGTGAAGAGCCTCAAGCCCGGCGAGTACGCGGACGCCAGGATGCGCATCAAGATCGGCGAGAAGGCCAAGGCGGGGTCCGGCTACTTCTTCACCATCGGTCACTCGTACGGCGAGGACGGCCAGTGCGGCTTCGACGAGATCAGCCAGTTCGACTTCACCGTCCTGTCCCCGGGCAGCAAGCCCGGCAAGGTTGACGACGCCAAGGGCAAGCCGGGTAAGCCCGGCAGGACCGAAAACGGCGGGAAGGCCGGTCAGGGCGCCGGTGTCGGCCAGGCCGGGAACAAGCCCTCCGCGAAGGGCGAGCTCGCCGAACTGCCCGTCACGGGCAGCCTCGCCGAAACCGGCTCCTCCTCCTCGGCACTGCTGATCGCCGGCATCGGCGGCGCTGCGGTGGTCGTGGGCGCGGGCGCGCTGTTCGTGGTGAGGCGGCGCAAGAGCAACGTCGCCGCCTGACACCTCGGTGACGCGATGACACACCGGTAAGGCCCGCGCTCTATGGAGCCCGGGCCTTACCGGCTACGGTTCCTCGACTGACCGCTCCGGCACGGGCGGGACCGGCAGCAGCGGCAGCCGCAGCGCGCCGAAGGCGCCCTCGGGCACCGCCGGTTCGCGGGGTTCGACGGCGGCCACGCGCTCGTACGCGCCCTCCTGCGCGGGGCGCGGATCGGCCTCGCCCTTGTTCGGCCAGAGCGCCATCGCCCGCTCGGCCTGCGCCGTGATCGTCAGGGACGGGTTGACGCCGAGGTTCGCGGAGACCGCCGCACCGTCGACCACCGAGATGCCGGGATGCCCGTACAGCCGGTGGTACGGGTCGATGACGCCACGGGAGGGGTCGGGGCCGATCGGGCAGCCGCCGATGAAGTGGGCGGTGAGCGGGGTGCCCATGAGCTCGCCGACGTTGCTGCCGGGGAAGCCGTTGATCTCCCGGGCGATGAAGGCCGCCGCCTCGGCCGCCGCCGGTATCTGCTTCGGGTTGGGCGCGCCGTGCCCCTGCCGGGCCGTGAGCAGGCCCTTACCCAGGCCCTTCGGCCTGCGGTACGTCGTCAGGGAGTTGTCGAGCGACTGCATGACGAGGCCGATGATCGTGCGCTCCGACCAGCGGTGGGTGGAGAGTGACATCAGCAGCTGCAGCGGATGCCGTGCGCAGCGCGCCGCGAAGGCCACCGCTCGCGGCGCCCGCGTTCCCACCGGCACCTGGAGGATGGACAGGCTACCCATGGCGTTCGAGCCCTTGCCGTACCGCACGGGCTCGATGTGGGTGTGGGCGTCGGGGTGGACGGACGAGGTGATCGCGACGCCCCGGGTGAAGTCGGGCGCGTGCCCGTGCGCCTTGCGGTAGCGGCGGGGGGTGGTCCGGGCGCCGACCAGCGCTTCGGAGTTCGTGCGGGTCAGCTCGCCGAGCCGCTCGGAGAGGCGGGGCAGCAGGCCCTTGTCCTTCATGGTGTGCAGGAGGGTCTGGGTGCCGTAGGTGCCGGCCGCCATCACGACCTGTCCGGCACGCAGCACGCGGGGCGGTGTGCGGCGGGCCCCGCGCCGCCGTCCGGTGGGGACGGTCAGGACGCGGTAGCCGCCGTCCGGGTGCTCGGTGACGGCCGTGACCGTCGTCATCGGGTGGATGACGGCTCCGGCGCGCTCGGCGAGGTGGAGGTAGTTCTCGGTGAGGGTGTTCTTGGCGCCGTGCCGGCAGCCCGTCATGCACTCGCCGCACTCGACGCAGGCCCGGCGTGCGGGCCCCGCGCCCCCGAAGTACGGGTCGGGGGCCTCGGCGCCGGGCCGGGCCCCTACCGTTCCCTCGCCGTCCCGGCCGTCGCCGAAGAAGACGCCGACGGGCGCGGCGTGGAAGGTGTCGCCCACCCCCATCCGCTCGGCCGCCGCCTTCAGGTGCACGTCGGAGGGCGTCGTCGTGGGGTTGAGCCGCACGCCCAGCATGCGCTGCGCCTGTTCGTAGTACGGGCGCAGCTCCTCCTGCCAGTCGGTGATCGCGGCCCACTGCGGGTCGTCGAAGAACGCCTTCGGCGGCACGTACAGCGTGTTGGCGTAGTTCAGGGAGCCGCCGCCCACTCCGGCGCCCGCCAGGACCATGACGTTGCCCAGGAGGTGGATGCGCTGGATGCCGTAGAGGCCCAGCGCCGGGGCCCACAGGTAGTTGCGCAGGTCCCAGGAGTTCCTGGGGAGGGTGTCGCGGGTGAAGCGCCGGCCGGCCTCCAGCACGCCGACGCGGTAGCCCTTCTCGGTCAGGCGCAGGGCGGCGACGGAACCGCCGAAGCCGGAACCCACGACGATGACGTCGTAGTCGAATGTGGTCACCACGTGCCTCCGCTCAGCGCAGACGGATCGCCTTCAGCAGCCGTAGTCCGCCCGTCAGCAGGCGGGTGTACTGCTCGTCGTCCAGCCCGAACGCCGGCCCCAGCGGCACGATCCGCTGGTGGGCGACCGTCTGGGCCTCGGTGTACTTCAGGAGGCCCTCCGCGCCGTGCCGTCGGCCCAGGCCGGAGTCGCCCATGCCGCCCATCGGTGCCTGCGCGCTGCCGTATGCGGCCGCATAGGCCTCGTTCACGTTGACCGTCCCGGCGCGCAGCCGTGCCGCGAGGGCCCGTCCGCGCCGCCCGTCCCCCGTCCACACGCTGGCGTTGAGCCCGAAGGGCGTGGCGTTGGCCAGGCGGACCGCCTCGTTCTCGTCGTCGAAGCGGTAGACGGACACGACCGGGCCGAAGGTCTCCTGCGTGCAGACCGCCATGGGCGGCTCGACGCCGTCCAGGATGGTGGGTTCGTAGAACAGCGGCCCGACGTCCGGCCGGTGGCGGCCGCCGACGAGGACCGTGGCGCCCTTGGCGACGGCCTCCTCCACGTGCCGGCTGACGGTCTCCAGCTGGCGCTGCGAGACGAGTGAGCCCATGTCGGCACCGTAGGCCAGCCCGGTGCCCAGCCGCAGGGCCCTCGTGCGGGCGGCGAAGCGGCGCAGGAACTCGTCGGCCACGGAGGTGTGGACGTACAGCCGCTCGATGGAGACGCACAGCTGGCCGGCGGAGGAGAAGCAGCCGCGGACGGCGCCCGCCGCCGCCTTGTCCAGGTCGGCGTCGCGCAGCACCAGCATGGCGTTCTTTCCGCCGAGTTCGAGCGAGCAGCCGACGAGCCGGGCGGCGGCCGCCTGCGCGACCTCACGGCCGGTGCGCGTGGAGCCGGTGAAGGAGACGTAGTCGGCGTGGGCGACGACGGCCGGGCCCACGACCGGGCCTTCGCCGAGCACGACCTGCCACACGCCTTCGGGCAGCCCTGCCTCGATGAGCAGCTCACGGGCCAGGAGGGCGGTGAGAGCGGTCTGCGTGTCCGGCTTCATCACGACGGCGTTGCCCGCGGCGAAGGCCGGCAGCGCGTCACCGACGGACAGCTCGAACGGGTAATTCCAGGGGACGATCTGGCCGACCACGCCGCGCGGTACGCGCCGCTCGGTGACCTTGGTGAGGACGGGCAGGACGCCCAGGTGCTGCTTGGGCCGCAGGCAGGCGGGTGCCGTGCGCCCGTAGTGCCGGGCGGCGAGGGCGACCGCCTGCACCTCCTCGTGTGCGTGCAGCCGGGCCTTACCGGTCTCCAGCTGTACGAGGTCCAGGATGCCGGACTGCCGGTCGAGCACGAGGTCGTGGAAGCGCAGCAGGACGGCCGCCCGCTGCCGTGCGGGCACCGCGGCCCAGGCCCGCTGCGCCTCGCGGGCCCGTACGAACGCGTCGGCGACGTCGTCGGGAGTGGATTCCGGCAGGCCGGCGGCGAGGACCTGGCCGGTGAAGGGCGTGTGGCCGGCGGTGGTGGTGACCCCGGAGCTCACGACGGAGCGGGTGAGGCGGGCTATGAGTTCGGGGGTCACCACGTCGGCGGCCGTGCGGGCGCCCGACGGGGCGACGGGATTACGGGAGTTGCCGACGATGACCGTTCCGGTGTCCTGCGCGTCCGTCATGCGGGTGAGCGTATTCCGGACCGGACAATTTGGGTACCCGCTGGTAACCGCGATTACTTCGCCGAGTCCTCGATCTTTAGGTACTTGAGGACGGAGTCGAAGAGCTTGTCGCCGTCCTTGCGTCCTTCACCGGCCGCGGGCATCGAAACCTCCACCTCCCAGACGGTGCTCTCGGCCTTGTTGACGAAGAGGTGGGTGCGGCGGCAGCGCTTGGGGTCCTTCTCGCTGTCGCCGGAGCGGCGGTAGACGGTGGTGACCTCGGCCGCCTCCCCGCCCTGGTAGGTCGTCCTGGCCATCGTGGCCTGAGCCTCGTTGACCGAGGGCTCCTTGCCGCCCTTGTAGCGGTCCATGACCCTCTTGGCCTCGACCTCGGCCGAGCCGACGTCCTTCGGCTTGTCGCCGTAGGTCTTGCGCCGCTCCTCGTCGGTGTCCTGGCTGACGTGCACGGCGAAGATGCCGCTGGGGTCGTGGAAAGAGACGGATCTGTTGTCCGTCTCGACCGTACGGGCGTAGTCCCCGGGGACGGCGACGGACGCCTTGACGACCTCGCCCTCCGGCCGGACCCTCCAGTTCGCAGGCAGCGTCTCCTTCGCGAAGGGGTCCACCACGATCAGCGTCGCGGCGACGGCCGCGGCCAGCACACCGCCGCCGAGAGCGAACTGTGCCTTGCGGTTGCCCTGAAGGACGGGCGGTACCCAGGCACTGCCGGTGCCCTGTCCGGCGTGCGCCGTGGTGAAGGCCGCGGGCCGCGGGGCCGGCGGCCGGGCGACGCTCTCCAGGGCCTGCCGTACCTGGGCGGCGGCCGGGCGGGCCGCGGGGTCCTTGCGGAGCAGCGCCATGACGAGCGCGCCCAGCTCGCCGGCGGCGCGCACGGGCACCTGCGGCTCGGTGGAGAGGACCGCCTGCATCGTCGCCTGGGTGTTGGAGCGGCGGAACGGCGATACGCCCTCCGCCGCCGCGTACAGCACGACACCCAGCGACCACAGGTCCGACTCCGGTCCGGGCTGCTGTCCCAGCACCCGTTCGGGTGCGACGAATTCGGGCGAGCCGACGAAGGCGCCCGTCTCGGTCAGACCCTGCTCGCCCTCGATGCGGGCGATGCCGAAGTCGGTGAGCACGACGCGGTCGCCGCGCCCGAGCAGGACGTTGTCGGGCTTGACGTCCCGGTGCAGGACACCCGCCTCGTGTGCGGCGCACAGCGCGTCCAGTACGGCCAGGCCGATGCGGGCGGCCTCGCGCGGGTCCAGGGTGCCGTCGGCGAGCCTGTCGCCGAGGGAGCGGCCGCGCACCAGTTCCATGACGATCCAGGGCCGCCCGTCCTCGACGACCACGTCGTGCACGGCGACGACGGAGGGGTGGTCGATGCGGGCCGCGGCACGCGCCTCGCGCCGCATGCGCTGGTGGACCTGCTCCCGCACGGCCTCCGGCAGGTGCGCGGGGACGCGTGGTTCCTTGACGGCGACGTCGCGGTCGACGACCTCGTCACGGGCCTTCCAGACGGTGCCCATGCCACCGTGCCCGAGGCGGGACACGAGGCGGTAGCGGCCGCCTATTCGCCGGCCGGCGCCCGGGTCGGCGGCGCCGGGCGCGTCATGCAGCTGCGTGGGCGAGTGGGCGCCGCCGGCGGGCGGTGCGGGCGGTGCCGGCACCGAGGGCTGCGGCGGTACGGGCGCCGGTGCCGCCCCTGGCGTGAAATGAGCGGAATCCGGCATACCCGGCGGCTGGAGCCCGTAACTGGTGGGCTGATCCGCCCATCCCCCGTCGTTCTTCATGGCCCAATCCTTACCAAGCGCGGCCCTGCCACCGCACCTTTGGGCCGGGCGGGCCCGCCCGGTCAGGGGGAGGAGACCGGCTTCGTCCTGACAAAGGTGGACAGCGCGGTGCGGAAGTGGCGGTGGCCCTCGGCCGCCTTGTCCGCCGGGGACGACACCCACACGTCGTACATCTTGTCCCCCTCGTCCCAGGCGAGGTCGTAGGTGTGCCGCGCGCCGGCGGGACCCTTGTTCTCCTGGCCCTCGAAGCCGTCCCAGACGAACTCCCAGGAGGCGGCCCGGCGTCCCTTGTGCGTGGTGCGCTCGACCTTGCCGTCGCGGTAGCCGGGGTAGCGGTCGGGGGCGAGCGCGGCGGAGCTGCGCATGGCGACGATCGGGCCGCCGTCCTGCACGTCCTGGATGAGGACGCCGATGCGGAACTCCTTGCCGGGCGAGTAGTAGAAAACGCGCGGCGGTTCGAAGGAACGGGTGAAGCCGTCGGGGACGGCGAGGGCGAATCCCGCCGGGTCCTGGACGGCGTGGTAGCCGGCGGGCGCGGTGACGGACGCGCTGGCGGGGGGCGGCTCGGCGGCGGACGGCGCGCCGGGCGGGCCGGCGGAGTGGGCGGCCTTGCCGTTCGCCGACGCCGCGCCCTGGTCACGGTCCATCAGCAGCGCGGCCGCGCCGGCGCCCATCCCGGCCAGGGTGACGACGGTGAGGGCCGCCATGAGGGCGGTACGCGCGCGGTTGCTGCCGGGCGTGGACACCGAGGAGTGGGTGGTGGTGGCGGCGGACGCGGGGGTGGCGGCACCGCTCCGCGTCGGCGTGTACGTCCGCGGGACGGGCGTCCGGCCGGTGTCCAGGTAGCCCCGCAGCAGCCGCTCCGCCTCGTCCGCGCCCATCCGCTGCGCCGGGTCCCGGTCCAGCAGGCCCCGTACGACCGGCAGCAGCGGCCCGGCCGCGGCGGGCGGGTGGATCTCCGCGTACACGACGGCGTGCAGGATGCCGCCCAACGAGTCGCGGTGGAAGGGGGATTCGCCGTTCATCGCCGTGCACAGCAGCACCCCCAGCGACCACAGGTCGGACTCCGGGCCCGCGTGGCCGCCCGCCATCCGCTCGGGCGCCGTGTACTCGGGCGAGCCGACGAACGCGCCCGTCTCGGTGATCGTCGTGGCGCCGGAGACCTGGGCGATGCCGAAGTCGGTGAGCACGACCCGCTCGGTGGCCGCCTCCAGCAGGACGTTCGGGGGCTTGATGTCCCGGTGCAGGACGCCGCGCGCGTGGGCCACGCGCAGCGCGCCCAGCAGCGCGACGCCGATGCGGGCCGCCTCCTGCGGGGAGACCGGCCCCTCCGCCGACAGCCGGCCGGACAGCGAACGGCCGTCGACCAGCTCCATGATGATCCAGGGGCGGCCGTCCTGCTCGACGATGTCGTGCATGACGATCACGTTCGGGTGTTTGATCAGCGCGACCGCGCGGGCCTCGCGCAGCATGCGGTCGTACTGCGCCTGGGCGTCCGAAGCCGAAGGCAGATCGTCGACGTGCAGCTCTTTGACCGCGACCTCACGGGCCAACAGCTCATCCGTGGCACGCCATACGGTGCCCATGCCACCGCGCCCGATCTTGCGGACCAGCCGGTACCGCCCGGCGATGAGACCGCCGTGTGCAGCGAAGGTGCCCATGAGCCCATATTGCCCCACGTCGCCCTGCCCGACCGGGCCCGTACCGGTCGCTTCACCCGACGACGGGCAACATTCCTCGCCTCGGGGCCCGTGCGCCGGGCCCGCGGGTGTGAAACCCATGCGAACAGTTCATGTACAGTTGTTCCCGCAACGCCGACCGGACGACGGGAATCCGCTCCGGGGAGCCGAGCGCTCGTAGCTTAACGGATAGAGCACTTGACTACGGATCAAGAGGTTGCAGGTTCGAATCCTGCCGAGCGCACTCTCAGCACGGGAGCCAGACGTAGCGAACGTCCGGCTCCCGTTCTTCGTTTGCGCCGCCGTCCGTGCGCTCCGCGCTCGAGAAGCCGTGCCGCTCGTAGAAGCGGTGGGCAGGGGTGTTGACCTGGAACGTCCACAGGTCCAGGCCGCCCGGACGACGCTCCTTGGCGAGGGCGACGAAGCGGTCGCCCAGGCCGCGGCCGCGCCAGGACGGGGCGAGGTAGAGCTGGTCGAGGTGGTCGTCGTCCAGGACCATCACTCCCACGAGCTCTCCGCCCGCCGCCTCCGCCACCCACGTCTCGAGCCCGGGCACCACGACATGGCGGAACCACGCCCGGACCTCCTCGTCCGTGTGCGCCCGGCGTACGGCCGGCAGGGCCGCGTCGTAGGAGCGCAACCACAGCTCCGCCACTTCCGCGGCGTCGGCGGCCCCGGCCCGGCGCAGGACGGGCTCCCGTGCCTGACCGGCGTTCACAGGACGGGCGCTCGTGCTTTGATCGGCGTTCATGGGGCGAACCGTCTCAGCCGAAGGCGCGCCGCGCACCTGAATATCGCGCGCGGTAGGACAGGAACCGTCCTACCGGCCCTCTAGCGTCGCCCCATGGCCCCCACCACCAGCGTTCCCCACATCCGTGACGAGCAGCGCCGCGCCCGCCTCGGACGCCGTCACCTCCTGGCACCCGGCCACCGTGCCGCGACCGTCGAGGAGGTGGCCGACGCCCTCGTCGGGCTGCACGCCACCGACCCGGCGACCGTGTACCTGTCCGCGTGCGCGCGGCTCGCCGAGCCGTCCGCGGCCGAGGTGGAGCGGGGGCTGTACGAGGACGTGACGCTGGTGAAGCTGCTCTCCATGCGGCGCACGATCTTCGCCGTGAGCACCGCTACCGCCCCCTACGTCGGCTCCTCCACCGCCCGCGCGATCGCGCTCAAGGAGCGGGCGGGCCTGCTGAAGCACCTGCGCGAGAGCCTGCCGGGGTGGGACGAGCGGCGCCTGGTGCGCACCGAGCAGGAGGTGCTGGCCGCCCTCGCGGCCCGCGGCGAGGCGACCACCTCCGAACTGGCCGAGGACGTGCCCGCCCTGCGGGAGTCGGTGGTGATGTCGCCCGGCAAGCCGTACGAGGCGCGGCAGAGCGTGGGCAGCCGGGTGCTGCGGCTGCTGGCCGCCGACGGGCACGTGCGCCGCGCCCGGCCGCGCGGATCGTGGACGAGCAGCCTCTACCCGTGGGCGCCGGCGCCGCAGTTGCCGGACGTTCCCGTGCGCGAGGCGAAGGCGGAACTCGTGCGGCGCCGGCTCGCCTCGTACGGGCCGTCGACGGAGGCCGACCTGAAGTGGTGGACCGGGTGGACGCTGCGCGACACCCGGACGGCTCTGGCGGACGCCGGAGCCCGCGCCGTGCGGCTCGACGCGGGGGCCGGGTTCGCGCTGCCCGGCGACCTCGGTGACGTCGAGCCGTGCGGTGACTGGGCGGCGCTGCTTCCCGGGCTCGACTCCACCGCCATGGGCTGGCGCGAGCGCGACTGGTACCTCTCCCCCGACGTGCCCGCGCTCGTGGCCTCCCTCTTCGACCGGGCCGGCAACGTCGGCCCCACCGTCTGGTGGAACGGCCGCGTCGTCGGCGGCTGGGCCCAGCGCGCCGACGGCGAGATCGTCCGGCGCGTGCTGACGGACGTGGGGCGCGACGCGGAGGCCGCGATCGATGCGGAGGCCGTGCGGCTGTCCGCCTGGATCGGGAACGTCCGCGTCACGCCCCGGTTCCGTACGCCCCTGGAGCGGGAGCTGGTGCGTTAGCGGCCGCCGTCAGGCGGACTGCGGCCAGCCGCCGTAGGGGACGGTGAAGAACTCGACGGCGACCGTGCCGCCCGGGTCCCACACGTACACGCCGCGTCCGCCGTCGTTGCGGTTGATCCCCTCGGTCCTCCGGCCCGGGTCGGCCCAGTGCGGCAGCGACCGCTCGGTGATCCGGGCGTAGGTCGCGTCGAACTCTTCTCCCGCATCCTGCTGGAGAGCCCCACGCTCACGCGCAGCTACCTGCCGATGGTGCGGGAGCGGCAGCGGCTGCTCGCCGAGCTCCTCGCGGCGCGGGCCCCCGGGGCGGAGCGCGCCGAGCTGGATCTGTTCGCCGCCCTGGCCATCGCCGCCGGCGAGACGGCCTACGCGGCCCTGCACACCGCCATGGCGGCGGGCGAACCGGCCGAGCGGGTACGGGCCGCCGTCGACGCGGCCCTGGAGCGGGGATTCTCGCGGCTCGCGCGGGCCTACCCCGGCCCGGCCCCGCTCACGGCCGGACCGGCGTAGGCCCCGGGTTCCCGCGGACGGGTCAGCCGACCCGCCACGCCAGCGTGGTCGTCATCCGCCCGGCCAGCGCCGGGTCGCGCACCGCGTCCGTACGGTCGGTCCCCTTGGCCGTCAGTACGTGCCGCCGGCCGTCGGCGGGGACGCCCAGCGAGCGCGGGACGACCGTCGTCCTGCCCCGGGCCGCCACGGCCTCGCGGCCGTCGACGTACCAGCGCACCTCGGTCGTCGCCGACCCCGGCCGGGCGCTCACGCGTTCACCGCGGCTCACGACGGAGCCCTGGCCCGGCGTCCCGGTGAGCACGCTCGCGTGCCGGTAGAAGCCCGCGATCATCGCCTCACGGCCGGGCAGGTTGAACTCCCGCCCCAGGGAGCGCATGAGCGAGTTCTCGGTGGGACGGAAGAGGCCCTTGGGGTAGTAGCCCCCGCCCTCGTAGGTGCCGACCGCGCCGCCGTCCGGCGACGTCCGGCCGATCCAGCGGTACCACTTCTGCCGCTGGGCGGTCATCCGGTCCGCGCTGAGCGTGGAGGTGTTGGCGTCCGCCGGCTCGGGGCCGGTGTAGGTGCCGTACTCGTCGTACTGGTACTCGTCGGCGAGCTTGCCGAGCGAGTGCCCGCTCTCGTGGACGAGGATCTGATCGGAGCGGTCGTTGTCGGAGGAGGCGGTGGCGATGCCGTCGTAACCGGCCTGGGATACGACGTCGTTGTAGCCGGCGCCGCCGTACTTGGTGGAGTGGGAGAGCACCACGACCAGATCGGCTGCGGGCGCCTTGGTGGCGTACGACTCGACCTTGGCGGTGTCCACGCACAGCAGCCGCTCGATGCCGTCGCAGAAGAAGCCCGAGCCGAGGGCGGTGTCCTTGACGACGCCCTGGGCCGGATCGTTGGAGACGCCGGAGTCGTGCGAGACGGCGTCCACGGCCCAGACGTTGAAGAGGCTGCGGTAGGAGGCGTAGGGCTCGACGGCCGACATCCGCTCCCACTTGGTGCGCACGGCCGCGTGGAAGGCGTCCTGCTCGGAGGCGGTGTAGCCGTCGCCGACGAAGACCACGTCGAGCTTGGTGCCCACGGGGCCGTTCTCGACGATCCGGGTCACATCGCCGTCGCCCTTGGCCGAGGGGCGCAGCGGGCGGACGGGGGTGGGGGATACAGGGACGGTGGCGTGGTGCGGGTGGCCGCCGGGTTCGGTGAAGTACTCCACCCGTTGGAGGGGTTTGGGATGCGGGCTCTCTCCGACTGCGGCGGCGCTCGTCCCGGCGGCGAGGACGGCCAGGGCGGCCACGCCGGCCGCGAAGGATATTCGTCTGTGCATGGGGGGTTCCTCCCGAAACCGAAACCCGCCTGTTAAGTGGCGGGTTAAGTCGCGTTAAGGCGCGGCTCAACGTACGGGTTCGGGAGGTCCATGACAATGGATGCGACGCAATGTGCGTCACAACGACCTCACATGACGCTCAGGCCTCGTCCCTCACGAGCCGCAGCAGCCGGTCCAGCACCACCCGCCCGCTCGCCCGCAGGCCGTCGTGCTCGTACTCGTCCGTGACCCACGTCCGCAGCCCGGCGATGGCCCGCGCCGTTCGCAGGGAGTGCTCCGTGTCGACGTACAGGTCGTCGTGGTAGACCGCGGCGGCGACGGGCACCGTGTTGCGCGCGAGCCGCCCGGCGTCGTACAGCGGGGTCCAGCCCTTGCGCTCGGCGAGCAGCTCGGCGGTGTGCCGCAGGGGGCGCAGGGCGGCATGGGTGCGCAGCATCCAGGGGTGGACGGTCTCACCGGTGAAGAGGAAGCGCCCATCGGGCTCGAAGTGCTGTTCGAACTGCGGGAATTCCGCGCGTATACGCTCGGCCGACCAGTGCGTCGCGCGCTCGTCCTGGGCATAAATGGCCTCATGGAGGAGCGTGTACAGAGGACTCCCGGCGCGCGAGAGCAGCGCCGCGGCCTGTTCGGTGAACGCGTCGGACAGGCGGGGCCCGTCGACGGTCGGCACGAACGCGTCCTCCAGCAGGTAGTGCAGCCGGTGCGAGCCGTCGCCGGTGCCCAGCAGGATGCCGAGCTGCTGGAACGCCTGAACGGTCAGCAGCGTGCCGTCCGGCAGCACCTCCTGCGTGCCGGCGAGGTGCTCCGCGATGCGCCGCGCCGCCTCCTCGTCCTGCGGATAACGGGCGTAGTGCGCGAGGGACTTGCGCTCCATGCGCGGGTAGGCCGCGCGGTAGACGGTGTCCGCGTCGGCGTCCAGCGACGGCAGGCCGCCGGTGATCAGCACCTCGGCGAGCCCCTCCGGCGCGAGCGAGAGGTAGGTGACGGCGCAGAAGCCGCCGAAGCTCTGTCCCAGGACGGCCCACGGCCGGCCGCCGGTCAGCCGGGGGCGGATGTACTCGCAGTCGCGGACGATCGCGTCGGCGCGGAAGTGGGCGAGGTAGCCGGCCTGCTGCTCAGGGGCGCCGCGCAGCGGGAGGGTCTGCCGCCCGGCCGGGGTGGAGCGGCCGGTGCCGCGCTGGTCGAGGAGGAGGACGCGGTAGTCCTCCAGCGCGCGGTCGAGCCAGTTCTCGCGGCCCACGGGCCGTCCGGCGGGGAAGCCGGGGCCGCCCTGGAGGTAGACCAGCCACGGCAGCTCCTCGTGCGCGCGGCCGGCCGCCACGACCTCCCGGGCGTAGAGGCGGATGCGCTCCCCATCAGGGGCCGTATGGTCAAGCGGTACGTCGAAGAAGTGGTCGGTCAGAGCGAGCCCCGGCTGCCGGAAGGTGGCATGTCCGGCTCCCCGTGTCCCGGTGGTCTTCGGCACGGTTACATCCTCACGTAAGCAGATTTAATGCACGGCTTGGATCACGGCGCAATGTACCGAGGGGCGGAAGTGGCCGAGAACAGCACCCACGGCATACGGGCGGACGAGCCCTGCGACATCGGACGCCGCGTCCTGCGGCTACGCACCGAAAAGGGGTTCACCCAGAAACAGCTGGCCGAACCCGCCTACACCGCCGCGTACATCTCCACGCTGGAGGCCGGCAAGGTCCGTCCCTCCGAGACCGCCCTGCGCCACCTGGCCGGGCGGCTGGGCACCACCGTCGAGGAGCTCGCCACCGGCCGCCCCCCGCACCTGGCCACCGAGCTGCGGATGCGGCTGACCGACGCCCGGCGCACGCTGGCCACCGGCGACGCGGAGGACGCCGCCGTGCTCTTCCGCGCCCTGCGCGACGAGGCCGCCGCGCTCGATCTCGTACAGGAGCACTTCACCGCCCTGCTCGGGCTCGGCGACTGCGCCCTGGAGACCGGCGAGCTCACCGACGCCCGCGACCACTTCGCCGCGGCCGAGACCCTGCTCGCCGGCCAGCCGCTGCCGCGCCGCATCCCGGCCCTGCGCGGCCGTGCCACGGCCCATCTCCTCGCCGGCGAACTGCGCTACTCCTGCTACCTGCTGGAGACGGCCCTCGACGAGCTGAACGCCTCCGGCATGCACGACCCGGACGCGCTGCTGCTCCTGTACACCGCCTCCATCGCGCCCTACATGGACATGGGGGCGCACGCACGCGCCTCGCACGCCGCCGAGCTCGCGCTGACCCTCGCGCCCCAGGTGGACAACCCCGCGCTCGTCGCCGGCATGCACCGGGGCGTCGCCCGCACCCTCATCGCCGAGGGCCGGATCGCCGACGCCGACGCCTCCCTCGCCAAGGCCCAGGAGCTCTACCAGCAGCTGCACATACGCACCGAGCTCGCCCACTGCCACTGGATGCGCGGCTACGTGCACGCCCAGGACGGCAATCTGCGCAAGGCCGAGAGCGAGCTGCGCACGGCCCGCGACATGCTGGCGTCCAAGCGCGCCGCCCTGTTCACCGTGCAGGTCGAGGTGGAGCTCGCGGACGTGCTGCGGCGCCGGGGGAAGGCCGCCGAGGCCGAGGAGCTGCTGCGCCCGCTGCTGTCGCCCACGGCGCTCGGGGCGGAGCGCGGCGCGGTCCACGCGGGCGGCGCGCACCGGCTGCTCGGGCTCATCGCCGAGGAGCGCGCCGACACCGAGGCCGCCGAGGAGCACTACTGCGCCGCGCTGTCCCTGCTGGAGCGCACGGGTGCCGCCGGCGACCTCGCCGACCTGTGCCGTCTGCTGGGCGATCTGCTGCGGCGTACGGGCCGCACGGAAGCCGCCCTGGACGCCTACCGCACCGGTCTCGGGCACCGGGCCGCGCCCGGCACGACCACGCTGGGGCCGGCGCCCACCGCACCGCCGCACTGGCCGCGCCCCTGACACCCCGGGCCGCCCCCGGCCCGCCGACCGGCCCTCCCCTCACCGGGGCCGGTCAGCGGCCGGCTGCGTGCGGCGCGAGGAGTCGCCCCCAGCCGCGCCGCAGGTCCTCGTACTCCTCCTCGCACAGCCCCGCCCGCTCCTTGCTCAGCCGCTTGCCGTCGACGAGCGCGCGGTACTCCTTCGACCGCCCGGTGGCCGGTGCGGAGCCGTACAGGTAGCAGCGGTAGCTGGCACTGCGGGCGGCGTCCGGGGCGTGCTCGTCGGAGGGATCGGCGTCGGCGAGGCCGTGCAGGGCGGCGGCGTGCGCGTACTGGTCGTAGTTGTCGGCGGCGGCCAGCAGCGCGGCGCGGCCGGCGTCGCCCTGGCCGAGCAGGCGGTACGCCGCGAACTGGTCGGCGACGTCCTCCTCATGACCGGTGAACGGCAGGTCCAGCTTGTCGAGGAGCGCGTGGCCGGCCTCGTGGTAGAGCGTCTCGGTGACGACACCCGCCGTCCGCTCCTCGGTGTCGCCGACGGCGCCGGAGCCCCGGTCGGCCTCGAACATCGAGCGCACCTCGCCGATGAAGCCGTAGCAGAGCGTGATCCGGCCGGTCTGCGGGTCGTACTCGGGAGTGTCGTTCTGCTTGCACGAACGGCCGACGATCTGCACCCGCCCGGGCAGGCGGACCGAGCGGTTCAGGTCCTCCGCGACCTTCTCCGGCAACCGGCGGCCGCGCAGGAAGGCCCTCTCGTCCGCACCACCGCGCAAGGGGGCCTCGTAGGACACGGACAGGCCGCCGCCTGTGGGGGGCGCGGCGGCCTGCGACCGTGGGCCGCACGCGGTGGCGAGGGCGGCAGTACAGACGCCGGCCACGACGAGCGCGCGGGCGCGCCACGCACGGGCCGGAGTCCGCGGGCCGGCCCCCGCATGGTGCAGCATGGACAGCACTCTGCCCGTCCGCGGGCCCGGACGGAATCCGCCGTGGGTCCAGACCCACCCCCGCCGACCGGCGGGGGTGGGCCCGGCCCCGGGGTGGAGCGCCGAGCTCCGCTTTTCTCCGCCGGTGCGGCAGGCTGTGCCGAGGCCGGGGGATTCCGGCCGGTGGGGCCCGGTGGAAACCCATGGATAAACCATGGCAACCCAAGGAAACCCCACATGAAAGGGAAGAGGTAGCGGGCGGTGATCCGTGTTGCGGTGGTGGACGACGAACAGCTCGTCCGGTCCGGGCTGCGGCTGATCCTGGGCACGGCCCCGGACATCGACGTGGTCGCCGACTGCACCGGCGGCGAAGCCGTGGCCGCCGTACTGCGCAGCACCCCCGACGTCGTGCTCCTGGACATCCGGATGCCGGACGTCGACGGCCTGACCGTGCTGCGTGCCCTGCGCGCCCACCCGCGGCCGCCCGCCGTCGCCATGCTCACCACCTTCGACGCCGACGAGTACCTGGCCGCCGCGCTGCGCGCCGGCGCCACCGGCTTCCTGCTCAAGGACACCGACCCCGAGCAGCTCGTACGGGCCGTCCGCACGCTCGCCGGCGGCGGCAGCGTCCTCGACCCGGGCGTGACCCGCGCGGTCATCGGCGGCTACCTCGCCGCCGAGGCCGAGGCGACCGCCGCCGCGGCGGTAGGGGCGCTGACCCCGCGCGAGCGCGAGGTGCTGGCCCACTTGGGCGCGGGCCTGGCCAACCCGCAGATCGCCGAGCGAATGGGGCTGGCGCCCAGCACGGTCAAGGACCATGTCCGCGCGGTCCTGGGAAAGCTGGGCGGAGTCAACCGGGTGCAGGCCGCGGTCGTCGCCGACCGAGCGGGACTCGTGGCCACGGGCCGGGAAGGCGGGGCCGCGGGGCGGGAAGGCGGGGTCACGGGCCGGAAGGGCAGAGCCACGGTTCCGGAAAGCGGGGCCACCGGTCGGCACAGCGGGGCCATGAGCCGGGAAAGCGGCGCCGCGGGCCCGCACAACGAAGCCACGAGCCGGGAAGGCGGGGCCACCGGCCAGCACAGCGGCGCCGCGGGCCCGCACAACGAAGCCACGAGCCGGGAAAGCCGAGCCACCGGCCGGCACAACGAGACCACGGGCCCGCACAGCGGAGCCACGAGCCGGGAAAGCGGGGCCGCCGGCCGGCACAGCCGAGCCGCGGGCCCGGGCAGCGGGGTCACCGGGCGGGAGGGTGGCGGTCGATGAGTCTGTGGCGTGCCTCCATGCCCGACCGATTGCCGGCCTGGGTACCGGTCGTCGGGCCCGCACTGCTCGGGACCGGGGACGCCCTGCTGGTCAACGGCGTCGACCCCGGTCGCGACCTCGGGCTGTCACTGCTCGCGGCGGTGGCACTGCTGTGGCGGCGACGGCTGCCCGTCACCGCCTTCCTCGCCACCTTGCCGGGCATGTACCTGACCTACATCTGGCTCGCTCCCATGATCGCCCTGTACACGGTGGCCGCCCGGCGCCCGGACCGGTGGCTGCTCGCCGGTACGGGGCTGCTGATGGCCGCCGCGCAGTTCGTGCCGTACCCCGCCGCGGAACTGGCGCACGCCGACCGGCGCGAGACCGCCGTCAACCTGGTCGACGCCTTCGTCGTGGCGGCCACGCCCATCGCGCTCGGCCTTCTCACCCGCACCCGCCGCGAACTCGCCGACCGCCTCGACGAACTGACCCGCAGCCGGGCCCGCGAGGACCGGCTGCTGGCCGACCGGGTCGTGGCCACCGAGCGCGCCCGGCTCGCCCGCGAGATGCACGACGTCGTCGCCCACCAGGTCAGCCTCATCAGCCTGCAGGCCGGGGCCGTCCAGATCAGCACCGAGGACCTCCAGGCGCGCGCCGGGGCCCGCACGATCCGCGAACTGTCCGTAAGGACCCTGGACGAGCTGCGCCACATGGTCGGCATCCTGCGGGCGGCCGGGGCCGACACCGAGGAACTCACCCCCCAGCCGCGGCTGTCGGACCTGCCCCGGCTGATCGAGCTGAGCGCCCTGGACGTGACATTCGAGGACGGCTCCGACCCGCGGGCCGATCGCTCCGAGGCCGTGGAGCGGGCCGCGTTCCGCACGGTGCAGGAAGCGCTGACCAACGTGCGCAAGCACGCGCCCGGCTCGAAGGTACGGGTACGGGTCATCGAGGACGAGCGCTCCGGGCTCCTGGTGGAGATCCGCAACGGCCCGGCGGACTCGGCCGTACCGGCGCCGGACCTGCCCGGCGGCGGCCACGGCCTGGTCGGACTGCGGGAGCGGGCGCAGAGCCTGGGCGGGACGCTGGAGGCGAGGGCCACGCGGGAGGGCGGGTTCGTCGTGCGGGCCCGCTTCCCCCGGGAGGGGAGGTAGCGCAGGCGGTCAGGCGGAGAGCGGGTTCGAGGCCGGCTCCGCGGTCGCGCTGGCAAGGTCCGGGTAGACCTCGAACAGCCGGCGCACCCCCAGTGCCGCGAGCACCCTGTTGACGTGTGAGTCCTCCACGGTGCCCTGGGCGGGCAGAATGAGCCTGAGCCTGCCCTGGCAGGAGCGCATCAGCCGGCGCGCGGCGATGAGCACCCCCACTCCGCTGGAGTCGCAGAACCGGACTTCACCGAGGTCGAGCACCAGACTCCGCCGCCCGTCCGCCACAGCGTCGTGCACATGCTGACGGACCGAGGGGGAGGTCACCAGATCCAGTTCGCCGCAGACCTGGAGCACGGCCCAGTCCCCCTGCTCGCGCTCCAACACCTTCAACGTCACGCGTTCGAGCCCCTTCACTCGGTCTGTCGTTTCCTTTGGAATGGACCCTTCCGCGGTATGGCTGCCTGGCGCCTCCCCCGTGAGGCACCATGTGAAACCCCGCATAAATCACCGCGCGGACCACCGCGCGGACCACCACGTCGTCCACCGCGTCGCCCACCCGTGCAGCAACGCCTGGCATAAGCCGACCGCTGTTGACCCTATGCCCAGCCCGAACCCGCAATTCTCATGGATCCGGTCACACCCGCATAACACATCGGCACATTCGGGCAGCTACGGTCGAGTCCGATCGGTCCCCTTGACGGGCCATCAACCCAAAGTGACCGCACCTATACCACGTGCAGCCGAAGCGGAGTTCACCCTTTCCAGGTTTCGCTTCCAAAGGTCGTGCGTTGTCGTACCCGGCCGATACATTCGGCGGTAGGGCGTACAGCAGTACGGAGGGGGCAGGCCGGATGACGATCGACGCACCACCCCGGTGGGACCGCAAGATGCAGCAGCGGCTCGCGCACGGCGAGGCCGCCGCGCTCGGCGAGCTCTACGACCGCTTCGCCTCCCTCGTGCACGGCCTCGCCCACCGCGTCCTCGACGACGAGCGGGGCGCCGACCGCGTCACGCGCGAGGTCTTCGGCTACGTCTGGGAGCACCCCGAGGCGTACGACCCCAAGCACGGCTCCCTGCGCTCGTGGATCGCCTCCCTCGCGCACCGGCACGCCGTCAGCCGGCTGCGGCGGACGGAGGACGACGGCGAGCGCCCCGCGGCCGAGATCGACGCGAAGGTGCGCGCGGCGAGCGCCGCCGCCCGCGCGGACTACATCGTCACGTCCATGCCCGCGCCCCTGCGGGCGGCCCTGGACCTCGCCTACTTCCGGCGGCTCGACTACCGCCAGGCCGCGGCGCGGCTGGGCGTCACCGAGGACGAGGCCAGGCGGCGGTTGCGGCTGGGGTTACAGCTCCTCTCCACGGCCCATGAGGGACCGCGGGCGGTCTCACCCCCCGGCGGCGGGGCGGCACTGCGATGAGCACGGAGCCCAGGGCCGAAGCGGACGCCGGCGTGGGCCAGCCGCCCCGGCCGTGGTCGCATCCGGTGCTGAAGTCGCTGCTCGGCGCGTGGGCGCTGGCCGCGTGCTCGGCGGAGGAGACCGCCGCCGTCGAGGAACACCTCACCGACTGCGCCACCTGCGCGGACGAGGCCGTCCGGCTGCGCGACGCCGTGTCCCTGCTGCACCCCGAGGACAGCCTCGACCTCGACCCCACGCTGCGCTCCCGCGTCCTGGCCGGGGCGCTCGGCCGCCGGCCCGCCCGCATCCCCGTCCCCGACTGGGCCGCGCCCTACGAGGCGGAAGCCGCCAGGCTCGACGCGCTGCTGCGCGACATCGGCGATGCGGAGTGGCGGACCCCGGTACAACTCACGTGGTTCGACGGGCGGCGGGCCACCGGGCGCGAGGCGACCGTGGCCGGCGTCATCGGCCATCTGACGGCCGTCGACGGCCTCGTCGCGGGCACGCTGGGCCTGCCGGACCCCGGTGGCGCGGGCTCTCCGGACGAGCGTACGGAGACGTACTGGGCGGCCGGTCCCGCCGGGCCGCCCGCACAGGTGCGGGCCACCTGGCGCGACCAGGGCCGGGCGCTGATACGGACCGTCTCCTTCGCCGACGGCGACGTGGCCGGCCTGCCCGTGGCCTACGGGCCGTTCAGCCTGCCGCTGCGCGACTCGTTCCTGGACCGGGCCTTCGAGTGCTGGGTGCACGCGGAGGACATCGCCGAGGCCGTCGACTATCCGTACGAGCCGCCGTCCTCCCCGCATCTCAACCGCATGATCGACCTCGCGGCCCGGCTGCTGCCGGCCTCGATCGCCGGCCGGCGCCGCGCCGGGCTGGCGCCACCGCCGCGCACCCTGGTCGCGGCGGGCACGCCCGGCCGCGCCCTGCACCTGGAAATCGAGGGCAGGGGCGGCGGCCACTGGTACATCGCCCTGGACTCCCCCGGAGCGCTCGGCACCCCGGAGGGCTCGGTGGCGCATGTGGCGCTGGACGGCGTGGAGTTCTGCAGGCTGGCCGCGGGGCACGTCTCGCCGGAGGAGGCGGCCGCGGGATCGCTCGGCGACGCCGAGGCGGTCCGGGACGTCCTGTACGCGACGGCCTCGCTCTCGCGGCTGTGACGGACCGGCCGTGAAGGACCGGCTGTGACGGACCGGGGCAGGCTCTCCTGCTACCGCCGGGAGGCGGACCGGGCAGACCGGGCAGACCGGATCAGGCGAAGACCACCGTGCGGGTCCCGTTGAGGAGCACGCGGTGCTCGCTGTGCCACTTCACGGCCCGCGCCAGCGCCTGGCACTCCACGTCACGGCCCACAGCGACCAGCTGCTCCGGGGTGACGTCGTGGCCCACGCGCTCGACCTCCTGCTCGATGATCGGGCCCTCGTCGAGGTCGGCCGTCACATAGTGCGCGGTGGCGCCGATCAGCTTCACACCGCGCGCGTGCGCCTGGTGGTACGGCTTCGCGCCCTTGAAGCTCGGCAGGAAGGAGTGGTGGATGTTGATGATCCGCCCGGAGAGCGACTTGCACAGGTCGTCGGAGAGGACCTGCATGTAGCGGGCGAGCACGACCAGCTCGACGTTCTCGGCCTGGACCAGCTCCAGCAGCCGCGCCTCCGCCTCCGCCTTGTTCTCCTTCGTCACCGGAATGTGGTGGAAGGGCACGCCGTAGGAGCCGACGAGCTCGGCGAAGTCCGTGTGGTTGGAGACGACCGCGGCGATCTCCACCGGAAGGGCCCCGATCCGGGAGCGGAAGAGCAGGTCGTTGAGGCAGTGCCCGAACCTGGACACCATCAGCACGATGCGCATCTTCTCGTCGGACCGGTGGATCTGCCAGTCCATGTGGAAGGAGTCACCGATCGCCGCGAAGCTGGCCCGCAGCTTGTCCACCGTCACCGGGGCGTCCGCGCCGAAGTGCACGCGCATGAAGAACAGCCCCGTGTCGCGGTCGCCGAACTGCTGGCTGTCCTCGATGTTGCAGCCGGTCATGAAGAGGTAGCTGGACACCGCGTGCACGATGCCCTGCTTGTCCGGGCAGGAGAGGGTGAGGACGTACTGCTGAGGCTGTTCGCTGGTCATAGCCCAATAGCGTCGCATACCCGCAGCCCCTCGCGGACCGCCGCATTCACGGCCTGTTCAGCCGGTTCAGCCGAGTCAGCCGGTCAAGCGGGTCAGCAGGTTCAGCCCCGGGTGGCCAGCTCCAGCACGGCCAGCGAGCGCGGCGGCGCGTCCGGGTCGTCCCCGTCGCTCGCCGCCAGGCGCAGATGCGCCTCGCGTGCGGCCCGCACCGCCTCCGGCCAGCCGTGGTGCTCCAAGTAGGCCGAGACCGGGGCGTCCGCGCCGACCTGGTGCATGATCCGCAGCACACGCAGCACGGCGACGTCGACGAGCGCGGCCTCACCCGAGTCCCGGAAGACCGTGCCGACGTATTTCTCGGCCGACCAGTTGTCCAGCCAGGTGTCCTCGACCAGGCGGTAGACGGCGTCGGTCACATCCCCGTACCCCTCGCGGCCCGTGAGCCAGCACTCCTGCTGGAAGACCTGGTCCGAGAGCATGTGCAGCGCTGAGCGTACGTTCGTACGCCAGCGCCACCACGGCATGTCATTGAGCGGCATACCGTCCATGGTGGTCGAGCGGCGGCCGCGACGGGAAGACTTCTCTGAACCCTGCACAGCAATCGATCGTACGTTCCCGTACCGGCAGGCCGTCCGGCGGCCCGGGCCGGGCCGCTGTTCACCTGCGCGTCACCCTCCGTTGCGCCGTGATCACTCGGCCGTTCCCTGCCGGGCGGCAGGCTGCGGGCCATGACCGGACGGCGCCGCCTGACCTCCCGCCCGCTCCTGGCCACCGCCCTCGCCGCGGTGTCCGCGTTAGCCACGGGAGCGGCGCTCCTCACCGGCTGCGACGGGTTCCCGGGGGCCCGGGGGGACTCCCGGGCCCCCATCACCGTCATGACCTGGGCACCCGACGGCACCCAGGCGACCAACATGGCCGGCATGCCGGCCATGGCCACCGCCTACGCCCGCTGGGTCAACGCGAACGGCGGCATCCACGGCCGCGAGCTGAATGTCCTCACCTGCAACGAGCACAACGACACGGTGGCGGCCGCGGGCTGCGCGCAGCGCGCGGTGGAGGAGGGGGCCGTGGCGGTCGTCGGCTCCTACAGCCAGCACGGGCGCTCGATGATGTCGCCGCTGGAGGCGTCGGGGACGCCGTTCATCGGCGGTTACGGCATCGCCCACGAGGAGTTCACGAGCCCGCTGTCGTATCCCGTCAACGGCGGCCAGGCCACCCTCCTCGCCGGCAACGGGCGGCAGCTGGCGTCCGTGTGCCGGCGCGTGGCGCTCGTCCGGCCGGACACCATCGCCGGCGACCAGCTGCCCGCCCTGCTCGACGCGGGCCTGACGGCGGGCGGGCGGCCGCACGCCGCCGACATCCGGGCGCCCGAGGATGCGAGCGACTACACGCGGCACAGTTCCGCAGCCCTGGACAGCGCCGGCAAGGACGACGGCGCCTGCGTCACGGCCGCGCTCGGCAAGCGCACGAACACCTTCTTCGACTCCTTCCGCCGCCTGCGCGAGACGGCCGCGGGCACCGGGGTGCGGATCGCCGCCGTGCTCGGCAGCGTCCAGCAGTCCCTGGTCGACAGCACGGGCGGCGCGAGCAGCCCGCTGGAGGGCACATACGTGACCGGCTGGTACCCGCCCGCCGACGACGCCCGCTGGGAACCGATGCGCAAGGTCATCAAGGACCACGCCTTCGGTGACAACCGGGTCGACCCGGCCGACCCCGGCGTGCAGACCACCTGGCTCGCCTACACCGCGCTGCGGTCGGTGCTGCTGTCCCTGGACGCCGGCGACATCAGCGCCGCCTCGGTCCGTCACGCCCTCGACGGGGGCCACCAGGTCGACACCGGCGGCCTGACGTCGCCGCTGAAGTGGCAGCACCAGAACCTGCTGGCCGTCCGCGACTACCCCCGCATCATCAACACGAACGTGACGTACCAGGTCGTACGGGACGGCCGGCTGGTGGCGGTGCGGGACGGGTTCGTCGACGTGGGCAGGACCCTGGAGGAGCAGAGCAGGGGATAGGCCACGGGCCCCTCCCCCGCCGGCCCCCGGGACGTGGGACCTGGGACCTGGGGCCTACAGCTGGGTCCACTCGTGCTGCGTCAGCCCGTACTTCTTCGCGATCGGGTTCCACAGATCCGCCGCCTTCTTCTTGGCGGCCGTCGCCTCACCGCTGGCCCGGTCGCCGGCGACGCTGTCGCCCGACGGGCGGGCGTGGCCCTTCACGCAGCCGTTCTTGCCCTCCACCTGATGCGCCCACGCGGCGTAGTGACTGTCCGCCGACGCCGAGGACTGCCACGCCTTGGTCAGCTGCGCCGTCAGCTCGGTGTTCCTGGGCAGCTTGTCCGTCTGCGCCTGCCCGAGCCGGGTCACGAGCGCGTTCCGCTGGCCGGCGGCGGCGGTGAGGTCGGCGGCGGACTTGCCGAGGTCCTTGCAGTTCCTCGTGGAGTCCACCGCCTTGATGACGGCGTCCCGGCTGTTGTTGCTGTCCTTCAGGAGCGCGTCCAGCGCCTTGGCCTGCGCCTCCGCCGGGTCGGCCGACTTCGCCGGCGGCGAGGGGGCGGCGCTCGGGGTGGCCTCGTCCTGCGGCGCGGCGGTGGGGGCCGTGCTCGCGACGGCGGCCTTCTGCGGGTCGCTCTTCTCGTCTCCCCCGCCGCTGAGCAGCGCACCGGCGCCCAGGCCGGCGACGGCGCAGCCCGCGACGACGGCCGCGATCAGCACGGCGGGCGACTTCTTGCGCCCGGACGGGCGCGACGGCGGCTGCTGCTGCGCCTGAGGGCCGCCGGGGCCCTGGGGGCCCTGGGGGCCGCTGTTCAGAGGGGGCTGCCCACCGGGGGGCGTATGGGGGCCGTTGTACGCCGCGTGCGAGCCGTACGGGGCGGGGGGCGGGGGCGGCGGCACCGGGCCGCCCTGCGGCGGCTTGGCCCGTCGCCGTGGCGCGGCCGGCGGGGCGGCGGGGGTGCCCGCCGGGACGGGCGGCAGGTACTGCGTCGACGCGGAGGCCCGGAAGAGCGTGTCGAACTCGGCAGGCGGCGGGCGCTCGCCCTCCTGGGCCATCACCGAGAAGGGCGACGCGGGGCCGGAGCCCGGGCCGCCACCGGCGGGCGGGGCACCGGCGCCCATGGGCGGCAGGAAGGCGGTCGCCTCGGCGTCGCCCGGGCGGCCCGGCGAAGCGGGGCCGCCGTCGGCGCCGGCGACGGGCGACAGGAACGCGGTGGCCTCGCCATCGGCCGTGCGGGCCTGACCGCCACCCGGACCAACGGCCGGCGGCAGGAACGCCGTGGCATCCGCCTCACCCGTGCGGCCCGCGGCAAAAGACGGAAGGTACGTCGTCGCCTCGCCATCACCCTGACGAACGGCCGCACCAGCTGCGCCACCCGGACCGGCGACCGGCGGCAGGAACGCCGTGGCGTCCCCCTCACCCGTGCGGCCCGCGGCGAAAGACGGAAGGTACGTCGTCGCCTCACCGTCACCCTGGCGACCAGCCGCACCGGCTGCGCCACCCGGACCAACGGCCGGCGGCAGGAACGCCGTGGCCTCGCCATCGGCCGTACGCGCCTGACCGGCGCCCGGGCCGCCGTCGGGCGGCAGGTAATGCGTCGCGGCTCCCGCGCTCCCGGGGGCCGGGGGCATCAGGGCGGTCGCCTCCGCGTCGGGGCGGGCCGGTGCGGCACTGGCGTTGCTGCCGCCCCGCTGTGACGGCAGCAACTGCGTGGCTTCTGCAGCGGATTCGGGGCCGCCGCGTCCGTCCGTGCCGCCCGGCGCCGTGCCGGGCCGCCCGCCTGCCCCGCCTCTCTCACTTATCTCGCGTATCTCATGTATCTCGGGTATCTCATGTATCTCGGGTATCTCACGCATCCCGCCCATACCCCGCCCGGGCAGGTTCCCGTCCCCGCTCACCGGCGGCAAGTACTGCGTGGCCGCCTCGAAGACGGGCGGCGCGGCGTACGGCGGGGGCGGCAGCGGTGCACCCGGCATGGGGGCCGCGCCCAGCGGCGGGAGGTACTGGGTGGCGTCGGAGTCGCCCGGCGGGGTCTCCGGCGGGAGGGGGGCGCGATGGGCGCCGGTCCCCCAGGGGCCGCCCTGCTCGGGGGCAGGCCGTACTGGCGGCGCGGGCGGGGCCGCAGGAGGCTGCGGCTCGTTTCCTTGTCCGCTCTGCGTCACCGGGGACTCCTCAGGCTGTAACGGGACTTACGTAACCGGCGGCTCACGCTACCGGGTCGCCCGGGCACTCGGCCATGCGCCGCCGGTTCACCCCCCTCCCCCGGGCCTGCCCGCCGCCGCCGGCCCCCGGCCCTCCTCGGGCCCGCCCCAGGCCCCGGGCAGCCGCTCACCGCCGCCGCTCCGGGCCCCGGGCCGCTCCGCTACGCCGCCTGCATCTCCATCCGCGCCCCGAACTCCCGCACCGTCGGCTCGTCCCGGTACGGCTCCAGCCGCTGGCGGAAGTCGTCCAGGTACTCCGCCCCCCGGTTGGAGCGCAGGGTGCCCAGGAGCTCCAGGGCCCGGGTGCCCGTGGCGCAGGCCTCCTCCACCTCGCGCTGCTGGACATGGGCCGTGGCCAGCAGCAGCAGGTCGATGGCGCGGCGGCGCACCCGTCCCACCGGATGCGTGGTCAGCGCATCTTCCGCGTGCCGCCGCGCGGGTTCGGCCTGGCCGAGGTCACGGTGACAGTGCGCCAGTTCGTCCGAGAGGTACGCACGGTCGAAGTGGCGGATCCACGGCGGGTCGTCACCGCTGTCCTGCCCGTTCTCGGCGTCGTCGAGCCGGGAGATCGCCCGGGAGGCGACCGTCTGGCAGGACCGCGCGTCACCGAGCAGCGCGTGGCCGCGCGCCTCGGCCGCGTAGAACATCGCCTCCGCCCGGGGCGTCACATGTCCCCGCGCGCCCTCTTGCGCGGCCTTGGCGAGCTGGGCGATCTCCCTGGGGTTGCCCAGGGACGCGGCGAGGTGGCTCATGCCGGCGGCCAGGACGTAGCCGCCGTAAGCACGGTCGCCGGCGGCCTGGGCCAGCCGCAGGGCCTGGATGTAGTAGCGCTGGGCGAGGCCGGGCTGGCCGGTGTCGACGGCCATGTAACCGGCGAGCTCCGTCAGGCGGGCGACCGCCGCGAAGAGTTCACGGCCGACCGCCTCCCGGTAGGAGCCGGCCAGCAGCCCGGAGACGACGCTGTTGAGGTAGTGGACGACGACCGGCCGCACATGGCCGCTGCCGTAGCGGTGGTCGAGCTCGACCAGGGCGTCGGTCGTGGCGCGCACCGCCTCGACGTCGGACGGGCCCACGCGCGCCCCCGCGCTCCGCGCGACCTGGGCGTCGGCGGCGGTGATCAGCCAGTCGCGGCTGGGCTCCACCAACGCCGAGGACGCCACCGACGTGCCGCTGAGGAAGTCCCGGCGGCCCACGTCGCTGCGCCACAGCTCGCAGACCTGCTCGATGGCGCCGAGGACCGTCGGGGAGAACTGCAGCCCGACGCCCGAGGCGAGGTTCTTGCCGTTGGCCATGCCGATCTCGTCGATCGTGACCGACCGGCCCAGCTTGCGGCCGAGGGCCTCGGCGATGACGGCGGGAGCCCTGCCGCGCGGCTGCTGGCCCCGCAGCCAGCGGGCCACCGACGTCTTGTCGTAGCGCAGGTCCAGACCGTGCTCGGCGCCGCACATGTTGACCCGGCGCGCCAACCCGGCATTGGAACAGCCGGCTTCCTGAATCAGCGCTTGCAGCCGTTCGTTCGGCTGCCGCGCCACGAGTGGCCGTGCGGCCATGCTTTACCCCCTGAGACTGCTATGCGTTCGCGATGGGCTCCGCGCGTTGCGGACGGGCCGGTACAGCGGTGAACGCCTTCTCCTGTGATCTTTGCCCCCTGGATATCCGGAGAATGCAGGACTTGCCGGTATTGATATCAATCGCGGCAATGAACTGGGTCAGCGCCCGCGCCCTGGTGGCTACCCCTTCGCGGCGGCGAACCTTGCCCTGCGCCCCCGTACATGCATCCGTGCGCCCCATGTGCTGTTACCGGCAGTTGCCACAAGCCTGCGCCAGAGCCGTAACCCCTGGTGACAAGGGGAGTTGAGTTGAACGTGGAAGAGACCATCGGAGTAGGAGCCCCGCATATCCCCCAACAACGCGGCGAGCGCGTGCTCGACGCCGCGGCGAGGTACGCGGAGGATCGGCACTGGGACGTATTCGCCGGCACCTGGCTGGAGGCCGTGGACGGGCGGGAGCGCTGCTCGTGCGGCGATCTCGACTGCGCCGCGCCGGGCGCCCACCCGGCCCGGCCCGACTGGGCCACCCAGGCCACGGGGAGCGCGTCGACGGCGCGGCGCATGTGGAGCAAGCAGCCGCGCGCCTCGATCCTGCTGCCGACCGGTCGCGCCTTCGACGCCCTCGACGTCTCCGAGTCCGCCGGGTTCCTGGCGCTGGCCCGCATGGAGCGCATGGAGATCCAGCTGGGGCCGATCACGTGCACACCGTTCCGCCGGATGCTGTTCTTCGTCCTGCCCGGCGGGGCACTGAAGGTCGCCGACCACGCCCGCAAGCTCGGCTGGTCGCCCTCCACCCTCGACCTCGTGGCCCGCGGCGAGGGCGACTACGTCATCGCGCCCCCCACCCGCATCGGCAACCGCGGCCCCGTCCAGTGGGCCCGCCAGCCCACCGCCGCCAACCGCTGGCTGCCGGACGCGGAAGAGCTGGTCAGCGCCCTGGCCTACGCCTGTGGGCGGGAAGCGGCCCTGTCCCGGCCCCGCTGAGACGTCCTGTCCCGGCCCCGCCGGGAAGTACTGACAAACCTCACTGTCCGCCCCCTCGCCCGCCCCCTACGGTGGTTTCGAGGGGGCGGGGCTTTTCCTGCGCCCCCAGCACCACGTCACGGGGAAGAGGAAGAGCGCAGTGGGACAGGACACGATGCCCGCGGTCCGCATCGAGGGGCTGTGGAAGCGGTTCGGTGAACAGGCGGCGGTCGCCGGGATCGACCTGGAGATACCGGCCGGGCAGTTCATCGGCCTCGTGGGACCGAACGGGGCCGGGAAGACGACCACCTTGTCCATGGTCACCGGGCTGCTGCGCCCCGACTCCGGCCGCGTCGAGATCGGCGGCCACGACGTCTGGCAGGACCCGGCCGCCGTCAAGGCGCGCATCGGGGTCCTGCCCGAGGGGCTGCGGATGTTCGAGCGCCTGTCCGGGCGCGAACTCCTCGCCTACACGGGCCGGCTGCGCGGCCTGCCCGGTGACGAGGTCGACAAGCGCGCCACCCAGCTCCTGGACGTCCTCGACCTCGCCGGTTCACAGAACAAGCTGGTCATCGACTACTCCACCGGCATGCGCAAGAAGATCGGCCTGGCCGCCGCGCTGCTCCACAACCCCGAAGTCCTCTTCCTCGACGAGCCCTTCGAAGGTGTCGACCCGGTCTCCGCCCAGACCATCCGCAAGGTGCTGGAGCGCTACACCTCCTCCGGTGCCACGGTCGTCTTCTCCAGCCACGTCATGGAGCTGGTGGAGTCGCTCTGCTCCTGGGTCGCGGTGCTGGCCGCCGGCCGCATCCGGGCGCACGGCCCGCTCGCGGACGTGCGCGGCCAGGCGCCGACCCTGCAGGACGCGTTCCTGGAACTGGTCGGCGGGCGCGCGGCGACGGACAGCGAGAACCTGGACTGGCTGGGCGGCGGCGTCCGATGAGCACCACGGCACCCTCACTCCTCGGTACGTTCGCCCGTCTGAAGCTCTCGCTCCTGCGCAACGGCCTGCGCCAGTCGTCGGGCCGCAAGGCCGTCTACGTCACCTCGCTGGTCCTGACCGCTCTTTTCGCCGTCCTCCAGCTCATCGGTCTCATCGCTCTCCGCGGTCACGACCACGCCGCGGCCCTGACCGTCCCGCTGGCGGCGTTGCTGGCCTTCGGCTGGGCGATCGTGCCGCTGTTCTTCCCCGGCGGGGACGAGACCATGGACCCGTCCAAGCTGGTGATGCTGCCGCTGCGCCCCACACCGCTGGTGGCGGCCCTGCTGACGGCGTCGCTGATCGGCATAGGCCCGGCCTTCACACTGATCATCTTTCTCGGTTCGGTGATCGCGACGGCGCACGGTGCCGCGGCGGCGGTCGCCGGGGTGTTCGCTACCGCCCTGGCGCTGCTGCTCTGCCTGGCGCTGGCCCGGGCCGTCGCGACTGCGAACGTCCGGCTGCTGACCAGCCGCAAGGGCCGCGAGATGGCCCTGCTGAGCGGCCTGGTCATCGCCGTCGGACTGCAGTTCGTGAACCTCGGCATGACCAAGCTGAACACCGCCGGCGGCCTCGCCCGGCTGGAGCCGGCGGCGGAGGCGCTGCGGTGGGTGCCGCCGGCCTCGGCGCTTGACGCGGTCCGGGCGGCAGGCGAGGGCTCCTACGGCCTGGCGGTGGCCGAACTGGCCCTGACCGCGGCCGTGCTCGCCGCGGTGCTGTGGTGGTGGCAGCGCGGCCTGGCCAAGGTGATGACCTCGGCGGACGCCTCCACCGTGGGGGCCGCCGAACCCCCGCGCACGAAAGGCGGGACACACAAGGACACCGGCCTCGCCCGCCTCCTGCCCGCCGGGCGGACGGGCGCCGTCATGCTCCGCTCGCTGCGCTACATAGGCCGCGACCCGAAGACCCGCATGGCGTGGGCCTCCGCGCTGCTCGTCGGCATCGTGGTGCCCGCCGTCAACACGGCACAGGGAAACGGCAGTATCTACTTCGCGTTCTTCGCGGCCACGATGATCGGCATGCAGACGTACAACCAGTTCGGGCAGGACGGTTCGGCGTTCTGGATGGTGCTCCAGACGATCGCCTCGCCGCGCGATGCCTACGCCGAGCTGCGGTCGCGCGCGCTGGCCCTGTCGCTGCTCGCGGTCCCGTACGTGACGCTGGTCGTGTTCGCTGCGGCCGCGCTCTCGGGCAACTGGCGGGACATGCCCATGGTGTGGGGGTTGTGCCTGGCACTGGTGGGTGCGCTGTTCGCGACCAGTGCCTCGATGTCGGTGCGCTATCCGTACTCCATTCCGCAGGAGGGGGCGTTCAAGAACGTCGCGCCCGGTCAGGCCGGCATCGCCTGGATGAGCGTGCTGCTCGGCGCGCTGGCGAGCGCCGCGCTGTGCGCGCCCGTGGTGGGGATGGCGGTCTGGCTGCACATGGCGGGCTCGCCGGGCCTGCTGTGGCTGCTGGTGCCGGCCGGTGGAGCCTACGGGCTGCTGATCGCCTGGGCGGGCCTGCGTTTCGCGGCCCCGCGGGCGGCCGGCCGGCTGCCGGAGATCCTGGCAGCGGTGAGCAAGGGCTAGCGGCTGCCGCCGTCAGCGGTCGAAGGCCTGCTCCACATATCCGTCGGGCCGGACGAGCAGAGTGATGGTCTCGGCGTCGGCACGGGTGACCGTGGTGACGCCGGCCTCGTCCTTGACCCGGGCACCGCGCGGCAGGACGCGTACGTACGTACCTGCGCGCAGCGCCTCGTACAGCCGGCCCGGCCCGTCCTCGGTCTCGGCCAGCGGCAGGTCGGGGGCGCGACGGCCGGTGAGGGGGTGGGCGCCGGGCGGGGCGGGGTAGTGGATGCCGATGCCGGAGATGAACAGGGCGGCCCGGCGCAGGGCGAAGGGGGCGAGGAAGGCGGCTCCGGCCGCCGCGTTGCGCACGCCCCGGGTGAGGGGCGTGGTGGCCAGGACGGTCCGCACGAGGGCCCCGCTGGCCCGCAGGACGGCCTTGCCGACGGGGTGGCGCTCGTCGTGGTAGCTGTCGAGGAGCCGGTCGTCGCCCCGCCCCTGCAGGACCGCGGCGAGCTTCCAGCCGAGGTTCGCAGCGTCCTGGATGCCGGCGTTCATGCCCAGGCCGCCGGCGGGTGAGTGGACGTGGGCGGCGTCGCCCGCCAGGAAGACGCGGCCGTCGCGGTAGCGGGGCACCTGGCGTTCGTCGCTGTGGAAGCGCGAGGTCCAGCGGGGCTCGCGCATCCCGAAGTCCGTGCCGAAGGCGGCACGGGTGACGGACCGGAGGGTATCGAAGTCGACGGGGGCGCCCGACGGCAGGTCGCTGCCCCGCTCCCAGGCGATGAGGCGGTACCAGCCGTCACCGAAGGGGGCGATGAACGCGAAGCCCTCGGCGACGCCGTTGAAGGCCGGCACCCGGCCGGGCTCGGTGTCCAGGCGGACGTCGGCGAGCATGACGGACCGCAGGACGGACCGCCCCGGGAACGGCATGCCGATCGCCTCGCGGACGGCGCTGTGCACACCGTCCGCGCCGATGACGTAGCGGGCGCGCACGGTGGTGGGGGCGGCGCCCTCACCGGCAGGCTGTACGTCCACGTCGACGCCCTCGGCGTCCTGGCGCAGCCCCGTGACCCGGGCGCCGCGCCGGATCCCGGCGCCTTCCTTGAGGGCGCGCTCCTCCAGCAGCCGCTCGGTCTCGTACTGCGGGGTGATCAGCACACCCGGGAAGCGGGTCCCGAGGCCGGTCAGGTCGATGTCGGTGCGGCCGAAGAGCCGCAGGCGGGCGAGGAAGGTGCCGGTGCCGATCAGCTGCTCGGCGAGAGCGCGGGCGTCGAAGACCTCCAGGGTGCGGGCGTGGACGGCGAAGGCCCGGGTGAGGTTGGACTCCTCGGCGCGCTTCTCCAGCACCACGACGCGCACGCCTGCGGCGGCGAGGTCACCGGCCAGCAGCAGGCCGGTGGGCCCTGCCCCGACGACCAGGACGTCCGCGGTGGGTCCGGTTTCTGCGGTGGGTTCGGTGCGTAGGGACATGACAGCTCCCGGTGGATGGCTGCTGCACGGCGGCGCATTGCCGGCCCTGCGTGGACTGCGCTCTCCTGCCAGTGCACACCCGGCACCCGGATTATGTCAACGGTCGTTGAATTAAAGCGGGAGTGCGGTCCTCGCGGGCGCCCTCACGCCGGCACGGCCGCCTCCAGAAAGGGCTCTGCGACCCGGCGCCAGCCGTCCGGCTGGTCGTAGTGCGCGAGGTGGCCGGCGTCGGGGATCTCGGCGTAGCGGCCGCGCGGCAGGACGCGGACCATCTCCTGCGCCTCGGCCCGGCCCAGCGCGCCGTCCAGCCCGCGCACGACCAGCGCCGGGCACTCCACCTGCGCCAGCTCCTCCCAGTGCGCGTCGTGGGCGTAACCCTCGCGGGCCTGCAGCATCTGGCGGCGGAAGAAGAGCGGGCGCCAGCCGTCGGCACGCTCGGACATCACCTCGGCGTAGAAGTCGCCCCGGGCGGGCGCGGGGCGCTCCAGTGTGGGGTCTTCCTCGCCGAACCACTTGCGGACGTCCGCGAGCGTGGCGAAGGGCACGGGCCAGGACTTGAACCACTCGCTCCACTCGCGCTGCGTGGCCGCGCCGAGGGCGGAGGCCCGCATGTCGCAGATGACCAGGGCCCGGACGAGGTCGGGCCGGCGGGCGGCGAGCTGCCAGGCGGTGAGGGCGCCCATGGCGTGGCCGATGAGGGTGACGGGGGCCAGGCCCAGCTGTTCGACGGTGGCCTCGGCGTCGGCGACGTAGGCCTCGCGGGCGTACGGGCCGCTGACGGGCTTGCCGCTGCGGCCGTGGCCGCGCTGGTCGAGGGCGATCGTGCGGTAGCGCGTGGAGAGCCAGCGGGCGGTCTCCGCCCAGTGCGCGGCCCGGCCCAGCAGGCCGTGCAGGAGCAGCACGCCGCCGCTTCCCGCCGCATGCCCCTCGCCCGCGACGCGGCCGCGGCCCACGCCGTAGCCCGTCCCCCGGCCCGTACCGCGGCCGCCGCACACGCCGCCGTACCGGACGCCGCCGCCCGCCTTCGGCGGTTCGGCGAACTCCCAAGCCGCGAGCCGCACTCCGCCGCTCCCCGTCACTTCGATACGCCGCACCATGAGCCCTGGCACCCCCTCGTCTCCCCCGAGCAGCTCCACCTTATGGAACTTCCATTCGAATGAACCGTGGTCGCGCGCAAGACCCCTCGTTCGAGTGACCGGGCGGAAGGATTGACCGTCTGCGCCAAGGGGAGAAATCGACCTGGGCGCGGACCGCTCGGGGAAGAAGGTCCGCGAGGCGCACCCCGGGAGCTCGGGGCTCCGGGTCGCCACTGGGGAAAACGGGGAGGCGGGGCCCCGGCTGCCCGCGAGGGCGCCGGGGCCCTTTCGCGCCGTACCGGGCCCGCACGCCTCCCCGGCCGGGCAGGCCATGCCGGCCGCCGCCCCGGCCGCCGCCCTGACCGTCGTCGGGGGCGGGACCAGGGGCACCCGGGCAGGGGGCGGTCGTGCGGCCCGCTGGCCTCATCCGAACCCCTCCCCGGTCGGCGGCGCGCGCATATGCGTTCAGCACTCAGCGCCAGCGTCGCACGGCCCGGGCCCGGGCGCGCCGATTCCGCAGCGGCTCGGCAGCTTTACGTAAGGCGGCATACGTACCCGGCGCGGCCGCCGCGCGGCCCCGCGTCGAGGCCGGTCAGCGCTTGGCGACGAAGACGTGGGAAGCGATGTCCGCGGCCAGCTCGGCGGCCTCGCCACTGCTGCCCACCATCACTCCACCGGGCGACTCCGTCACGCTGACCACGGCGCCCGGCTGGACCCCGGCACGGCGCAGCGTGTACATGAGCTGGGCATCCGTCTGGATCGGCTCACCGATACGGCGTACGACCACGGTCTTGCCATCGGCGCCCGGCTCCAGATCCATGAGGCTGACCATGCCGTCGTTGAGGAAGGGGTCCGCCTCGGCCTTCTCGCCCAGCTCCTCCAGGCCCGGGATCGGGTTGCCGTAGGGCGACTCGGTCGGGTGGCGCAGCAGCTCCAGCACGCGCCGCTCGACGGCCTCGCTCATCACGTGCTCCCAGCGGCAGGCCTCGGCGTGCACCTGCTCCCACTCCAGGCCGATCACGTCGACCAGCAGGCACTCCGCCAGACGGTGCTTGCGCATCACGCGGGTGGCCAGCCGACGGCCCTCCTCGGTCAGCTCCAGATGCCGGTCCCCCGCGACGGACACCAGGCCGTCCCGCTCCATGCGGGCCACGGTCTGGCTCACCGTCGGGCCGCTCTGATCCAGCCGCTCGGCGATGCGGGCGCGCATGGGGACCACACCTTCCTCTTCCAGTTCAAGGATGGTGCGGAGATACATCTCCGTGGTGTCGATCAGTCCGGACATGCCGTGCCCCTCGATAAGTCGTGCGCTGGCCCTGGACTCAATTCTGACGCATGGCACCGACAACGGGGCCGCGTACGCCTCCGGCCGCCCCCGCCGTATTGACAGCGCCGCCTTCGAGACCGCAACGTGATCCGCGCCACCAGCGGCGCCACGAGAGAATGCGCCGAGCCACCGCGTCGAGCCGAACCGAGCCAAGGAGCCCCGCAGCGATGAGCGAGAACAAGCCGGCCGGGCAGTTCTTCGACGCCGCGATCGCCCTGCTGCAGCGGGTCCGCGACGAGGAGGCCGGCCGTATCGCCACCGCCGGGTCCATGCTCGCCGACACCGTGGCGGACGGCGGACGGCTCTTCGTCTTCGGCGCCGGCCACTCCTCGCTCCCCGCCCAGGACGTCGTCTACCGGGCGGGCGGACTCGCCCTGATGAACCTGCTCGCCGTGCCGGGCACCGTGGGCATCGACATCATGCCCGCCACGCTCGGCAGCGCGCTGGAGCGCGTGGACGGCCTGGCCGGGGCGGTCCTGGACACCAGCCCCGCCCGGCCCGGCGACGCACTGATCGTCATCTCCCTGTCCGGGCGCAACTCCCTGCCCGTGGAGATGGCCATGAACGCCCGCGCCCTCGGCCTGAAGGTCATCGGCGTCACCTCGCTCGCCTACGCCGAGGAGACCAGGTCCCGGCACGCCTCCGGCACCTTCCTGAAGGACCACTGCGACCTCGTCCTCGACAGCAAGATCGCCACAGGTGACGCCGAGCTCTCCGCCGAGGGCATCGCGACCCCGTTCGGCCCGGCGTCCACCGTCGTCACCAGCGCCGTGATGCAGGCCGTCGTCGCCTCGGCGGCGACCGAGCTGGCCGCACGCGGCATCGACCCGCCGATGCTGCGCTCGGGCAACATCGACGGCGGCCACGAGTGGAACGGCCATCTGCTGGAGGAGTACGGCGACCGGATCTTCTTCCGGCACTAGGTACGCCGACGGGCACCGCGCCGTACCGCGAGCGCTACCGCGCCACCACCACCGCCAGGTCGATCGCCGCCGCCACCCGCGAGGCGATGTCCTCCGCATAGATCGCGTCCGCCCGGTCGAAAGGCCGCCGCGAGGGCCCCCGCAGGAACGTCACCACCCCCACCGTGCGCCCCCTGCTGCGCAGCGCCGTCGACAGGGCGTGCCGTGTGCCGTCCGGCCACTTGCGGGCCGCCGCCCACCCCTCCGTACGGTCCGTGGCCGCCCGCACCGAGCCGCAGCGCTCGACCGCCTGCAGCGCCGGGTGGCCCGGCATGTACGGCACCGGAAGACCACCGCACGCGGGCACCGGGGGCTGCCCGGGCGGCCCGGCGGGCGTCGTCGCGGCGCGCACCAGCCGCACCGGCGCCTCCGGGGCGGGATCAGCGTCCGGCAGCAGATCGATGAGGGCGTGGTCGGCGAAGCCCGCGAGGGCGAAGTCCAGATAGAGGGCCGCCGCCTCCATCGGGTCCTCGCACTCCGCGACCGCCCGCCCCGCCCGGTGCAGCTGGCTGCCCCGGAACCGCAGCCGCGCGCTCTCCTGCTCCGCCAGCCGCGTCTTCGTCACGTCCAGGAACAGCCAGGCCACCCCCAGCGGCACCGGCTCCTCCACCAGGGGCGTGGCCAGCCGCAGGAAGCCGCTGCGCCAGCAGCGGCGCTCCGGCAGGGCCACGCCGGTGCCCTGGTCCCTTACGGTCACCCACAGTTCGGTGGGCCCGGGCGGCGGCCCCGCCGCCAGGACGTGCTGCAGGGCGCCTTCCAGTTCCTCCACGCCCTGGTCCAGCAGCTCCCCCAGCGGGCGCCCCAGCAGGGCGGTGCGGCTGGTGCGCAGGGCGCGTGCGGCGTGCGCGTTGGCGAGGGCGGGGCGCAGGTCGGCGTCGACGAGCACCACGCCCCAGGACGCCTCGCCGAACAGCGCCTCGCTCAGCGCGACGGACCGTTCCAGGTCGATCTGCGTGTGCACCTCGCTGAAGGCGCAGTACACCCCGGCCGGACTGCCGTCCCCTCCGGGGACGGCCGAGGACTGGATGCGCACCAGCACCCGTCCGCCGTCCTTGGTGAGCAGCGCGAACTCGTCCACCTGCCGGCCGGGCGCCTTCATGGCACCCAGCAGCCGGCCGGTGGCCTCCTCCGCGTCCGCCTCGCGCAGCGCCCACCCGGCCAGGCCGTGCCGCCCGACGGCCTCCTTCGCGGACCAGCCGAGTATCCGTTCGGCCTCGCGGTTCCAGTGGGTGACGGTGCCGTCCGCGTCGAACGCGCACAGCGCGGCGTCCATGCCGTCCAGAAGTGCCGCGAGGAGGTCGTGGTCGTCGCTGTCCGCGGCCGCCTCGTGACGGGCGGGGCCGGACTGGTGTGGAGCGGTCACGGGGTACCCCCTGCTGGACGCGTCTGCGTGTTCCGCGTGCCCTGCATGTCCTGCACGAGCGGCATTCAACTCGACCCTGGCGGACACCACACCGTCTTCCGCGAAATCGATGCCCACCGAAAAATCGGTTGTCGTCGCCGGAGCCGCTTCCTAGGCTGGGGCGTACACGAGAAGGGAGGTGGTTCGGGACATGATTTCTTTCCGGACGCGTGAGGTGACTGCGGGCTAGCGCCCGTCGTCGCGTACAGCGCAACGCCGGCACCGCCGGCCAATCCCAAGCAGTCACCCGGTCCGTGGGCCGCCGAGTCGTCCGCTCGGCACGCTGCGCCGCCTGTGCGGCGCGGGGTAGCAGGCCCGCGGATCGTCTGCGTCTGCTGCGTCCGTTGCGTCCGTTGCCGGGGCTCCGCCCCGGACGCCGGTCCTCGGACTCCCCCAGCTACCGCTGCTCAGGGTTGCCTCACGGGCACAGTCGCTCCACCCTCCAGGCCTCGGCGGTGCGTACGTAGCGCAGCCGGTCGTGCAGGCGGTTCGCGCGGCCCTGCCAGAACTCCAGCGTCTCCGCGGTCACCCGGTAGCCGCCCCAGTGCGGCGGTACGGGCACGTGTTCGCCCGGGGGGTAGCGGGCCATCATCTGTTCGTAGGCCGCGTCCAGCTCGGCTCGGCTGCCGGCCACCGTGGACTGCTGGCTCGCCCAGGCGCCGATCTGCGAGCCGTACGGGCGGGAGCGGAAGTACGCGGCGGTCTCCTCCCGGTCCACCCGCTCGGCCGTGCCGGTGACGACGACCTGCCGGGCGAGGAGGTACCAGGGGAAGAGCAGCGACACCCTGGGGTTGGCCGCGATGTCCTTGGCCTTGCGGGAGCGGTAGTTGGTGTAGAAGACGAAGCCGCGCGGGTCGTAGCCCTTGAGCAGGACGGTCCTGGAACTGGGCCGTCCGGCGGCGTCCGCCGTGGACAGCACCATGGCGTTGGGTTCGTGCAGCTCGCTCGCGGCCGCCTCTCCGAACCAGCGCGTGAACTGTTCGTACGGGCCGGTCGCCAGGTCCGGCTCGGCGAGGCCCTCGAACTGGTAGTGGGCGCGCATGGCGGCGAGGTCGTGCGCGAACTCGTGCTTGTGGGAGTGGGACACGGCCACATCTTGCAGGAGGCGGCGGCCGGGGAAAAGCCTGCTCGGAGGGGTGCGGGGCGGAACCGTGGAGGCGGGCCGCGCGGGCCGGCAGGGAAAACCTTTGATCAGCTTTTCTGCCCCGTCACGGCTTGCGGTAATCCTGCCACCGGCCAAAAGCGCGGTGTGCCGGACATCACCTGCCCCCGCATGTGCCGAACCCCCCAAAATCACGGGTTGATGGCTGTGGCACGCGTACACCACCGGCTATCGTGACGGGCCCCGGCACCGGAAACCGCCCCTCTGCGGAGGCCGGGTGAAGTACCGGGTGAAGTACTGCCGCACGGGGCATGACCGGGTTGACCGGAACGGACCGCGAGCCGCGCATGCTGCCGTGTAACCGCTCCGGCGCCGACACCAGAAGCACATACCCGAAGCACACACTGCAGCAGCGTTCCCTCTGGCCACCCGGCCGGACCCGGAGACCCCGGACCCGCCCGCGCGGTCAGCAGCCGCTTGTCGAACACATCACGAGGAGCCGCCTGATGTCCGACTTCGTACCCGGACTCGAAGGAGTCATCGCGTTCGAAACGGAGATCGCCGAACCCGACAAGGAAGGCGGTTCGCTCCGCTACCGAGGGGTCGACATCGAGGACTTGGTGGGTGACGTCTCCTTCGGGAACGTCTGGGGCCTGCTGGTCGACGGCTCGTTCAACCCCGGGCTGCCGCCGGCCGAACCGTTCCCCATCCCCGTCCACTCCGGTGACATCCGGGTCGACGTGCAGTCCGCGCTGGCGATGCTCGCCCCGGTGTGGGGCCTCAAGCCCCTGCTGGACATCGACGAGGCCACCGCCCGGGACAATCTCGCGCGCGCGGCCGTGATGGCCCTGTCGTACGTCGCCCAGTCCGCCCGCGGCCAGGGACTGCCGATGGTGCCGCAGAAGGAGATCGACAAGGCGGAGACCGTTGTCGAGCGCTTCATGAAGCGCTGGCGCGGCGAGCCCGACCCCAAGCACGTCAAGGCCGTCGACGCCTACTGGACCTCGGCCGCCGAGCACGGCATGAACGCCTCGACGTTCACCGCCCGCGTCATCGCCTCGACGGGTGCGGACGTGGCGGCGGCGCTGTCGGGCGCGGTGGGCGCCATGTCCGGTCCCCTGCACGGCGGAGCGCCGTCCCGCGTCCTCGGCATGATCGAGGAGATCGAGCGCACCGGCGACGCCACCGCCTACGTCAAGGGTGCCCTGGACCGCGGCGAGCGCCTCATGGGCTTCGGCCACCGCGTCTACCGCGCCGAGGACCCCCGCGCCCGCGTCCTGCGCCGCACGGCCAAGGAGCTGGCCGCGCCGCGCTTCGAGGTCGCCGAGGCCCTGGAGAAGGCGGCGCTGGAGGAGCTGCACAACCGCCGCCCGGACCGTGTGCTCGCCACGAACGTCGAATTCTGGGCGGCCATCGTCCTGGACTTCGCCGAGGTCCCGGCGCACATGTTCACCTCCATGTTCACCTGCGCCCGCACGGCGGGCTGGAGCGCGCACATCCTGGAGCAGAAGCGCACCGGCCGCCTCGTGCGGCCCTCGGCCCGCTACATCGGCCCGGGACCGCGCGACCCGCGCGAGGTGGAGGGGTACGCGGACATCGTGAGCTGACCGGACCCGCGACGCGCCCCCGCCCGGACCGGCGGGCGGGGGCGGCGCGGCGCGGTGCGGTGCGGTGCGCCTCGCAGAACCGCAGTCCCTAGTCCTGCGCAGGCCAGTCCCATCCCAGCTGCAGGAACATTCCGAGGCGGTCGCTGACCGCCCGGATCCCGGAGATCCTGCCGTCCGTGACGGTGAAGATCCAGATCTGCTCCACCTCGAACGAACGGTGCGTCGGCTCCGGCATGCGGGGGTGAAAGCCGGTGTGCGTGCCGCTGACGGTCAGCCGCGCCACGACGGTGTCGCCCTCGACGACGTACTGCCGCGGCTCCATCCGGGCCCAGCCGAAGGCCTCCAGCTGCTGGCGGAAGCCGTCGAACGCCGCGCCCGGCTCGTCCGCCTCCCCATGGATGATCTTGTTGTGGTCGACGACGTCGGGGGCCATGAACTCCCCCAGGTCGCCGAGCCGGCGCTCATTGACCGCCGTGAAGAAACCCTCGACAACCGCCCTGCACGTGCGCTGCCGCATGGCACGCCCCCCATCATTCTTACGCCGTAAGTGTCTCTGCCGCGCCCAGCATGGACTTACAATGTAAGAATGTCAAAGCGAACGCGCGGCGAGCGCGCCGGCCTGACCAGGGAACAGGTCCTCGACGCGGCCCTGGAGTTGGCCGACCGCGAGGGGGTCAAGGCCCTGACCATGCGCCGTCTGGGCACCGAGCTCGGCGTCGAGGCGATGACGCTCTACCACTACGTCGCCGGCAAGGACGCCCTGCTCGACGGCCTCGTCGAGCGCGTCTTCGCCCGGGCCCTCCCGGTCGCCGCTGCCGGCGACGACGGCCCCGGCTGGCGGACCGTGCTCGCCTCCTACGCCGACGCACTGCGCGAAACGCTGCTGCGCCATCCGGGTGTGCTGCCTCTTGCCGCCACCCGGCCCGCCGTCACACCGGCCACTCTCGACGCGGTCGAACGCGGCCTGGGAGTGCTCACGGTGGCGGGCTTCCCGCTCGGCGCGGCGGTCGACGCGCTCAACGCGCTGTCGGTCTTCGTCGTCGCCCACACGGCCGCCGAGGCCGCCGTCACGGCCGGGGACGGCGACGGCCCGGGCTCGCCCGCCTGGCTCGCCGATCTCGACACCGCCCGGTATCCGCTGGTCGCCGAGGCCGCCCGCACAGGCGCGGGCACGGACGACGCGGTTCGCTTCCGCTTCGCGGTGGGGGCGCTGGTCGCGGGGTTCGGGGCAACCGCCGGGGCGGCCTGAACCGCCCGGCGGCCGGGTGACACCGCGTCACGGCGGAGCCCCCGGCACCAGCGCAGTGCACCCCGTCACCGCAGCCGACACACAACCGCCCCCCAGGGACGCCCGGCCGGACAACACCACGCCACGCCAGCGCCCTCGGCACCAGCGCAATACGCCCCGTCACCACGGCCGACACACAACCGACACCCCCGGGGACGCCCGACCGGACAACACCACGCCCCGCCGGCGCCCCCGGCACCGGCGCAATGCGAGTGCGACACACGGCCGGCTCCCCCCGGGCGCGCGGGCGGATGGCACGCTTGGGGCATGCGACCGCTCCTCGCCGCCCTCGGGCTCGCCGCCCTGACCGTCCTTGCCGCCACCGCACCGGTGGCCGCCGACGACAGCGGCAGTGACGGCGCCCACACCGCCTTCACCATCGCGGATCCCCGCGTCAAGGAGTCCAGCGGCCTCGCCGCCAGCCGCGCGCACCCCGGCGTCTACTGGACGCACAACGACAGCGGCGACGGCCCGTACGCCTACGCCGTGGACAGCCGCACGGGGCGCACCCTCGCCCGGGTCACCCTCGAGGGGGTCCAGGCCCGGGACGTGGAGGCCATCTCCGTCGGGCCCGACGGGGACGTCTACCTCGGCGACATCGGCGACAACCTCGGCGGTACCTGGCCCGAGGTGCGGATCTACCGGTTCCATGAACCACGGGAGCTGACGGGGGAGATCACGCTGACCCCCACCCGCTACACCGTCCGCTACGAGGACGGCCCGCGCGACGCCGAGTCGATGATGGTGCATCCGAAGACCGGGCGGGTCTACATCGCCAGCAAGAAGAAGTCGGGCAAGGGCGCGCTCTACGAGGCGCCGCAGACATTGTCGGCGTCCGGCGTGAACACCTTCCGGCGCATCGCCGACATCAACCTCTGGGCCACGGACGGGGCGTTCTCCCCGGACGGCACGCGGCTCGTCGTACGCGGTTACTTCGACGCCCGCGAGTACCGCTGGGAGGACGGCCGGCCCCAGGAGATCGGGCGCCCCGGCGTCCCGCTGCAGCGGCAGGGCGAGTCGGTGACGTTCACCCCCGACGGCCGGGCGCTGATGTACGGGTCCGAGGGCGCGGGCAGCAGGGTGACGCCGGTCGAACTGAGCGGCGAACTGCTGCCCGACAGTGCGGCGAAGGAGAACAAGAACCCCAGCCGTGGGGGCGGCGAGCAGGCGGCGGGCGAGGACGACGGCGACGGCAACCGCACCCTCACCCTGGGAGCCGGAGCCCTCGCGGTCGTGGCCGTCCTGGCCCTGGGTGTGCGGTGGCTCTTCCGCCGGCGGCCGGGCGGTACGTAAATCGCTTGGCCGCGCCGACCGTTGATCCATAGGCTCGGAGCCCGTCCCACATCGGGACATCGAGTGAAAGAGGTGGACCAACCATGAAATCTTCCAGACGATTAGCGGCATCGGCGACGCTCGTCGCCACCCTGCTCGTGGGCGCCGGCGCCCTTACCGCCGGAACCGCGTCGGCGGACGAGGTTCCCGTCGAGGGCCTCTCGTGCGGCTTCGAGCACAAGCCGACGGCAGTCCGGCTGGGCAGCAAGGGCGCGGCGGTCAAGGAGGCCCAGTGCCTCCTGGGCTTCTGGGGCTACCTGGAGGTCCGGCACGACCCGTCGGGTGAGTTCGACGAGGAGACCGAGTCCGCGGTCAAGGAGTTCCAGGCCCGCCGCGGCCTGACCGCCGGTGGGGTCGTCGGCCCCGAGACCTGGGAGGAGCTGCGGCGCAGCCCCCGTACCCGTTAGGGCCGGCAGGGGACACGGCCGGCCCCCCTGCCGATTGACGAACCCCTGGCCACTGCGGGCGGGTCAGCCCAGCCGCTCGATCACATGGTCGACGCAGGCCGTCAGCGCCTCGACGTCCGACGGCTCGATCGCCGGGAACATCGCCACCCGCAGCTGGTTGCGGCCCAGCTTGCGGTACGGCTCGGTGTCCACGATGCCGTTGGCGCGCAGGACGGCGGCCACGGCCGCGGCGTCCACGTCCTCGGAGAAGTCGATCGTGCCGATGACGGCCGACCGCTTGGCCGGGTCGGTCACGAACGGCGTCGCGTACTTGGACGCCTCGGCCCAGCCGTACAGCGTGCGCGCGGACGTCGCGGTGCGGCGCACCGCCCAGTCCAGGCCGCCCTGGCCGTTGAGCCACTCCACCTGCTGCTCCAGCAGGAACAGCGTGGCCAGAGCGGGGGTGTTGTAGGTCTGGTTCTTCAGGGAGTTGTCGATGGCGGTCGGCAGCGAGAAGAACTCGGGAATGTGCCGCCCAGAGGCGTGAATGCGGGCGGCGCGCTCCAGGGCCGCCGGGGAGAACGCCGCCAGCCACAGCCCGCCGTCGGCGGCGAAGGACTTCTGCGGGGCGAAGTAGTAGACGTCCGTCTCGGCGATGTCCACGGGCAGCCCGCCCGCGCCGGAGGTGGCGTCCACCAGGACCAGCGCGCCCTCGTCGGCGCCCTCGACGCGCTTGAGGGGCGCGGCGACACCGGTGGAGGTCTCGTTGTGGGTGAACGCGTAGACGTCCGCGCCCGCCTCCGCCCGCGGGTCGGGGTGCGTGCCGGGCTCGCAGGAGATGACCGTCGGCTCCTGCAGCCACGGCGCGAGCTTCGCGGCCTTGGCGAACTTCGAGGAGAACTCGCCGAAGCTCAGGTGCTGCGACTTCGACTCGATCAGACCGTGCGTGGCGATGTCCCAGAACGCGGTCGAGCCGCCGTTGCCGAGGATCACCTCGTAGCCCTCGGGCAGCGAGAACAGCTCACGGAGGCCGTCGCGCACCCTGCCGACCAGGTTCTTGACCGGGGCCTGGCGGTGGGACGTGCCGAGCAGTGAGGTTCCGGTGGCGGCCAGGGCGCCGAGCGCCTCCGTACGCACCTTGGACGGGCCCGCGCCGAAGCGACCGTCGGCGGGCTTGATGTCAGCGGGGATCTGGATATCGGCCACGGGGGCAGCCTAGTGCGTAACGGGACGGCGGAGGGTTGGCATTCCATCGGGTGAGATGCGGCTCATCCTCGTAGGCTCTCTGCTCTCACCTGCGGACGCGCGCGCGTCGCCGGTGCGGCAGGACCGTGCGGAAAGTCGGAGGAGGGGGAATTCCTTGGCGAAGCAAGGTGTGTTGCTCGATGGCCGGTACCGCTTGGAGGAGCGGATCGGGAGCGGGGGCATGGGGCAGGTGTGGGCCGCGTTCGACGAGCGCATGCGCCGGGCGGTGGCCGTCAAGCTGCTCTCGGACACCATCGACGCCCATGACACCGTCACCGTGGCTCGTTTCCAGCGCGAGGCCCGGGCGGCGGGCGGCCTCTCCAGTCCGTACATCGTGACCGTGCACGACTACGGCGAAGGCGACCTCGACGGCCGCCCCACGCTGTACCTGGTGATGGAGCGCCTCAGAGGACGGACCCTGGACCGCATCCTCGCGGAGGGCCCGCCGACGGCCGAGACCGCCATGGCCTGGAGCGTTCAGATATGCCAGGCCCTGGACGCCGCCCATCGCGCCGGGCTCGTGCACCGCGACATCAAACCGGCGAACGTGATGGTCACGGACGAAGGGGTCGTCAAGGTGCTGGACTTCGGCATCGCCCGCTTCGTCGGCGAGACCGCCTCGTACACCACGCTGACCGCGACGCACGCCACCGTGGGCACGCCCGCGTACATGTCGCCGGAGCAGTTCCAGGGCGCCAAGGACATCGGGGCGGCGTCCGATCTGTACTCCTTCGGCTGCTTGCTCTACACGCTGTTGTGCGGCCGGCCGCCCTTCACCGGGGCGTCGCCCTACGCGCTGCTGCGCCAGCACCTCGACACGGCCCCCGAACCTCCCTCCCGGCGGCGGCCCGGGCTCTCCCGCCATCTCGACCGGCTCGTCCTGGACCTGCTGCAGAAGGACCCGCGGCGGCGGCCGGCCGATGCCCGGGAGGTCGCACGGCGGCTGACCGGGGCGGAGTCGGGACCGGCCCCCACGGGCGCGGGCCAGGGGTCCGGCCGCGCCCCGCACAACGTCCGGACCGTGACCGCGAGCGAGGCCGGCGGAACGGCGCGGGCGACGGCGGCGCCGCCGGCCGGCCTGCCGGTCGTCCGGCCCGTCGTCCTCGCCACGCTGACGACCGCCGCAGGCGCGGCACTCCTGCTCACCTGGCTGACCGCCCTGGGCCCCGGGACGGTGACGCTCCTGGCGCTGCTCGCTCCGGTGGTGGGGGCGCTGGCGGCGGCGGGGCTGGGTGCGGGCGAGGAGCACGAAGCGGTGACGGGCTGCACGGCATTGCTGCTCGCCGCGGCCGTCGTGGGCACGGTCACCGTGATCAGCCCGCTGCCGTGGTGGGGCGGTCTGCTCGCCGGTCTGGGCGTGGCGTTGGTCAGCTTCTTCCTGGGCGCGGCCGCCTGCGGCGTCTTCGAGCTGCAGTCCTACTCGAGGATCACCGAAGCCGCCGCCCCGGCCGCGGGCCTCACGAACGGCCTGCTGTGCTTCGTGCTGGTCCTGACCCGCACGGACAACGGCCTGCTGGGGGCCTCGCTCGGCGGGCTCGGTGCCTACGCGGCCGTCCTGGCGGCCCTGGGCATCCTGCTCGCCGCATTCCGGCCGTGAAGCCCCGCGCCCTCTGCCTCCGGGACGCCCGCGGCCTGCACTATGGCCCTCATGGGTGTCACTGAGGGACCGGAGCGAGCCCTGCGGGCGGTGGTGCGCGGCGAGGTGGACTTCGACGCCGGTGCGCGGGCGCTGGTGACCATGGACGCGTCGAACTACCGGCGCGTGCCGCTCGGCGTCGTCGCGCCGTGCGACGCCGACGACGTCGCCGCCGTGCTCGCCGTGTGCCGCGAGTACGGGGTGCCGGTGGTGCCGCGCGGCGGCGGGACGTCGATCGCCGGGCAGGCCACGGGTGAGGGCGTCGTCCTGGACTTCACCCGCCACATGGACGCGGTCCTGAGCATCGACCCCGAGGCGGGCACCGCCGTCGTCCAGCCGGGTGTCGTGCTCGACACGCTGCGGGCGGCGGCGGCCGGGCACGGGCTGACCTTCGGGCCCGACCCGTCGACGCACGGGCGCTGCACGCTCGGCGGGATGATCGGCAACAACGCGTGCGGCGCGCACTCGGTGGCCTGGGGGACGACGGCCGACAACGTGCGCGAGCTGGACGTCCTGACCCACGGGGGTGAACGGGCCCGGCTGGGACGGGGCTACGACGGCCTTCCCGGGCCGCTCGCGGACGGCCTGCGCGCCCTCGTCGGCGGCAACCTCGCCGTCCTGCGCACCGGGTTCCCCGAGCTGCCCCGGCGCATCTCCGGGTACGCCCTGGACGCCCTGCTCCCCGAGCGGCGCACCGATGTGGCGCGGGCCTTCACCGGCAGCGAGGGCACGCTGGGGGTGCTGACGCGGGCGACGGTCCGGCTGGTGCGGCCGCCCGCCGCGCGGGCGCTGGCGGTGCTCGGGTACCCGGACGAGAGCGCGGCGGCCGAGGCGGCCCATCTCCTTCTGCCGCACGGGCCGTTGACGGTCGAGGGCATGGCCGCCGACCTGGTGGGCGAAGGCGCCGGCGGCCTGCCCCGGGGCGCGGCGTGGCTGTTCGCCGAGACGGGCGGCGCGACGCCGGGCGAGGCGGCGGCCCGGGCGCACGGACTGTGCCGCGCGGCCGCCGCCGACGGGCCGGTAACCGGGCGGGCCGTCGTCACCGACCCGGCCGGGCAGCGCGCCCTGTGGCGCGTGCGCGAGGACGCCGCCGGCACCGCGACCCGGCTGCCCGACGGCAGCGAGGCCTGGCCCGGCTGGGAGGACTGTGCGGTGCCGCCGGCCCGGCTGGGGCCGTACCTGCGGGACTTCCGGGCCCTGCTGGGCCGTTACGGGCTGCGCGGGGCGCCGTACGGGCACTTCGGCGACGGCTGTGTGCACGTCCGGCTCGACGTGGACCTGCTGAGCGCGGAGGGGGTGCGCCGGTACCGCGAGTTCTCGGCGGACATGGCGGAGCTGGTGGTGGCGCACGGCGGCTCGCTGTCGGGCGAGCACGGGGACGGGCAGGCCCGCGCGGAGCTGCTGCCCCGGATGTACGGCCCCGAGGTCGTGGGGCTGTTCGAGCGCTTCAAGGACCTGTGGGACCCGGCGGGCGGCATGAACCCGGGCATGGTCGTCCGCCCGTACCGGCTGGACGAGAACCTGCGGTTCGACGTGCTGCCCCGGCGGCCCGTCGACGTCGAATTCGCCTATCCGGGTGACGGCGGCGACTTCGCGGCGGCGGTCCGCAGGTGCGTGGGCGTCGCCAAGTGCCGGGAGGCGGCCCCCGCCCCGGACGGCGTCATGTGCCCCTCCTACCGCGTCACCCGTGCCGAGCGGCACTCCACACGGGGCCGGGCCCGGCTGCTGCACGAGATGCTGGCCGGGGAGGTGGTGACGGACGGCTGGCGCTCGCAGGAGGTACGGGAGGCGCTCGACCTGTGCCTTTCGTGCAAGGGCTGCCGCAGCGACTGCCCGGTGGGGGTGGACATGGCCACGTACAAGGCGGAGTTCCTGCACCACCACTACGCGGGCCGGCCGCGGCCCGTCGCGCACTACACGATGGGGTGGCTGCCGCTGTGGCTGCGCCTCGCGGCGCCGGCCGCGCCGCTGCTGAACGCGCTGGCGCGGGGCGGCCCGACGGCGGCGGCCGTGAAGCGGCTCGGGGGGATCGCGCCGGAACGGGAACTGCCGCAGCTCGCGCGGGAGCCGTTCACCCGGTGGTGGCGCGGGCGGGCGGGCACACGTCCGCGCCCGGGCCGGGAAAGGAGCGGCGCGGAGGTGGTGCTGTGGCCGGACACCTTCACCACCTACCTGTCCCCGGCCGCCGGCCGGGCCGCCGTCGCCGTCCTGGAGGACGCCGGGCTGCGCGTCACCGTCCCTCCCGGGCCGGTCTGCTGCGGCCTGACCTGGGTCACCACGGGCCAGTTGGCCCGTGCCCGCGCCGTCATGCGGCGCACGCTCGACATCGTGGAACCCGCCCTCACTGCCGGTCTTCCCGTCGTCGGCCTCGAACCCAGCTGCACCGCCGCCCTGCGCACCGACCTGTGCGAGCTGCTGCCCGGCGACCCCCGTGCCGAAAGGCTCGCCTCGTCCGTACGGACCTTCGCCCAGGTCCTCGAAGAGCGCGCCCCGCACTGGGAGCCGCCGCACGTCGGCCGGCCCGTCACCGGCCAGACGCACTGCCACCAGCACGCCGTGCTGGGCGACGCCGCCGAGCGGCGCCTGCGCGAACGCGCGGGGATGAGCGGTGAGTTGAGCGGCGGCTGCTGCGGCCTCGCCGGGAACTTCGGCTTCGAGCGCGGGCATTACGAGGTGTCCGTGGCCTGCGCCGGGGAACAGCTGCTGCCGGCGCTGCGCCGCGCGCCGCAGGGTGCGGAGGTGATCGCGGACGGGTTCTCCTGCCGCATCCAGATCGGCCAGCTCGCGGGCGTACAGGGGCGGCACACGGCCCAGGTGCTGGCCGACGCGCTCGCCCGCAGCCGCCCCGCGTCCGGCGGCTGAAAACGATACAAGCACGCTTGCTTGTTTTCCGGGGCGGTGCCACCCTCCGTTGGCATGCCCGTGCCCGTGCCCGTTCTGCGAATCGGCAACGCCTCCGGCTTCTACGGCGACCGCTTCGATGCCCTGCGCGACATGCTCACCGGCGGCCCCCTGGACGTACTCACCGGTGACTACCTCGCCGAACTGACCATGCTGATCCTCGGCCGGGACCGCCTCAAGGACCCCGGCCGGGGGTACGCCCGCACGTTCCTCGGCCAGCTGGAGGAGGGGCTGGGGCTGGCCGCCGACCACGGCGTCAGACTCGTCACCAACGCCGGCGGCCTCAACCCCGCCGGGCTCGCCGAGCGCATCGGCGAACTGGCCGACCGCGTCGGGGTCCCCGCACGCGTCGCCCACGTCACCGGTGACGACCTCCTCGGCGACGGCCAGTGGGGCAAGGGCGTGCTCACCGCCAACGCCTACCTGGGCGGCGCCGGCATCGCCGAGTGCCTGCGGGCGGGCGCCGACGTGGTCGTCACGGGCCGGGTCACCGACGCCGCCCTCGTCACGGGCCCCGCCGCCGCCCACTTCGGCTGGACGGCCGAGGACCTCGACCCGCTCGCGGGGGCGGTCGTCGCCGGGCACGTCCTGGAGTGCGGGACGCAGGCGACGGGCGGCAACTACGCCTTCTTCACCGAGCACGACGTGCTCCGGCCCGGCTTCCCCCTCGCCGAGATCCACCCGGACGGCTCGGCGGTCATCACCAAACACCCCGGCACGGGCGGCGCCGTCACTGCCTCCACGGTCACCGCGCAGCTGCTGTACGAGACGGCGGGCGCCCGCTACGTCGGCCCGGACGTGACGGCACGCCTGGACACGGTCCGGCTCACCCCCGACGGCCCCGACCGGGTGCGGATCAGCGGGGTGCGCGGCGAGTCTCCGCCGCCCACCCTCAAGGTGGGGCTCACCCGGGCGGGCGGCCACCGCACCGAGGTCGTCTTCGTCCTCACCGGCCTCGGCATCGACGCCAAGGCCCGCCTGGTGCGCGCCCAGCTCGACGGGGTCCTCGCCGCCCGCCGCCCGGCCGAGGTGCGCTGGCACCTCGCCCGCACCGACCGGGCCGACGCGCCCGTGCAGGAGGAGGCGAGCGCCCTGCTGCGGCTGGTCGTGCGCGACCGCGACCCGGAGGTGGGCCGGGCCGTCAACGCCGCCTGCGCCGAGCTGGCGCTGGCCAGCTACCCGGGCTTCCACGTCGCGACGCCGCCGGGCAGGACGACGCCGTACGGGGTGTTCGAGGCGGCGTACGTCGACGCGGACACGGTGCGGCACACAGCGGTACTGCCGGACGGAACACGGGTGCCGGTGCTGCCCGCCCCCGTACGCGCCGCGGAGCTCGCGGCGGTGGCGGAGCCCGTACTGCCCGAGCCGCTGCCCTGCGGGCCCACCCGGCGGGCCCCGCTCGGCCTCGTCGCCGGGGCCCGCAGCGGGGACAAGGGCGGCAGCGCGAACGTCGGGGTGTGGGTGCGCGACGACGACGCGTGGCGGTGGCTGGCGCACACACTGACCGTCGAACGGTTCCGGCAACTGCTCCCGGAGACCGCCGGTTTCGCCGTGACCCGGCACGTACTGCCCCACCTCCGGGCACTGAACTTCGTGGTCGACGGCCTCCTCGGCGAGGGCGTCGCCTCCCAGGCCCGCTTCGACCCGCAGGCCAAGGCCGTGGGCGAGTGGCTGCGCGCCCGCCATCTGCAGATACCGGAGGTGCTGCTGTGAGCGTCCTGCCGTCGGCGCTCGACGCGGCGGGCCCCGGGTACGCCGCCAACCGGGCCGCCATGCTCGCCGGGCTCGCCGCGATCGACGCCGAGCACGCGAAGGCCGTCGCGGGCGGGGGCGAGAAGTACACCGCCCGGCACCGGGCACGGGGCAAGCTGCTCCCGAGGGAGCGGGTGGAGCTGCTCCTCGACCCGGACACCCCCTTCCTGGAGCTGTCACCGCTGGCCGCGTGGGGCAGCGACTGGGCCGTCGGCGCCTCGCTCGTCACCGGCATCGGTGTCGTCGCGGGCGTCGAGTGCCTGATCAGCGCCAACGACCCGACCGTGCGCGGCGGGGCCAGCAACCCCTGGACGCTGAAGAAGGCGCTGCGGGCCCACAGGATCGCGCACGCCAACCGGCTGCCGGTCATCTCGCTCGTGGAGTCCGGTGGTGCCGATCTGACCGGCCAGAAGGAGATCTTCATCCCCGGGGGCGCCCTGTTCCGGGACCTGACCCGGCTGTCGGCCGCCGGGATCCCGACCGTGGCGGTGGTCTTCGGCAACTCCACGGCCGGCGGCGCGTACGTACCGGGCATGTCCGACCACGTCATCATGGTCAAGGAGCGGGCCAAGGTCTTCCTGGGCGGGCCGCCGCTGGTGAAGATGGCCACCGGCGAGGAGAGCGACGACGAATCCCTGGGCGGGGCGGACATGCACGCCCGGGTCTCCGGGCTCGCGGACCACTTCGCCGTCGACGAGCCGGACGCACTGCGGCAGGCGCGGCACGTCGTCGCCCGACTCAACTGGCGCAAGGCCCACGCCGATCCGCCGCCGTCGGCCGTCGAAGCGCCCCTGTACGACGAAGACGAGCTGCTCGGCATCGTGCCGGACGACCTGAAGGTGCCCTTCGATCCCCGTGAGGTCATCGCACGGATCGTGGACGGTTCCGATTTTGACGAGTTCAAGCCACGGTACGGGACGAGCCTGGTGACGGGGTGGGCGCGGCTGCACGGCTACCCGGTGGGGGTGCTGGCCAACGCCCAGGGCGTGCTCTTCAGCCAGGAGTCGCAGAAGGCCGCGCAGTTCATCCAGTTGGCCAATCAGCGCGACATCCCGCTGGTCTTCCTCCACAACACCACCGGCTACATGGTCGGCCGCGACTACGAGCAGGGCGGCATCATCAAGCACGGCGCCATGATGATCAACGCCGTGTCGAATTCGAAGGTGCCGCATCTGTCGGTGCTCATGGGCGCCTCCTACGGGGCCGGGCACTACGGCATGTGCGGGCGGGCGTTCGAGCCGAGGTTCCTGTTCGCGTGGCCCAGCGCCAAGTCGGCCGTGATGGGGCCGCAGCAGCTTGCCGGGGTCCTCTCGATAGTGGCCCGGGCGTCGGCGGCGGCCAAGGGGCAGCCCTACGACGAGGACGCCGACGCCGGGCTGCGCGCGATGGTGGAGCGGCAGATCGAGGCGGAGTCCCTGCCGGTGTTCCTGTCCGGGCGGCTCTACGACGACGGGGTCATCGACCCCCGGGACACCCGGACGGTGCTGGGGCTGTGCCTGTCCGCCATCCATACCGCGCCGGTGGTGGGGGCCAGGGGCGGGTTCGGCGTCTTCCGGATGTGAGGGCTGATGATTTCCTCTGTGCTCGTCGCCAATCGCGGTGAGATCGCCTGCCGCGTCTTTCGCACGTGCCGCTCGCTGGGCATCGCGACGGTGGCCGTGTACTCCGACGCGGATGCGGACGCCCTGCACGTCCGCGAGGCCGACGCGGCGGTCCGGCTGCCCGGGGTCGCTCCCGCTGATACGTACCTGCGGGGCGATCTGCTGATCCGGGCCGCCCGCGCGGCGGGTGCGGACGCCGTGCACCCGGGGTACGGGTTCCTCTCCGAGAACGCGGACTTCGCACGGGCGGTGGGGGATGCGGGGCTGGTGTGGATCGGGCCGCCGCCGGAGGCCGTCGCGGCGATGGCGTCGAAGACGCGCGCCAAGCGGATCATGTCGGACGCGGGGGTGCCGCTGCTGGTGCCCCTCTCGCCTGCGGCCGTGGTGGCCGCCGACCTGCCGGTGCTCGTCAAGGCCGCCGCGGGTGGTGGCGGCCGCGGCATGCGGGTGGTGCGCTCCCTGAACGGGCTGGCGGACGCCCTGGCCTCGGCACGGGCGGAGGCGGCGGCGGCCTTCGGGGACGGCGAGGTCTTCGTGGAGCCGTACGTGGAGGGCGGGCGGCACGTGGAGGTGCAGATCCTCGCGGACGCGCACGGGACGGTGTGGACGCTGGGGACCCGGGACTGCTCGCTGCAGCGGCGGCATCAGAAGGTGATCGAGGAGGCTCCGGCTCCGGGTCTGTCCGGCGAGCTGGTCGACTCCCTTTACGCTGCGGCCGATTCGGCGGCTCGCGCTATCGGGTACGTCAGCGCCGGGACCGTTGAGTTCCTTGTCGCCGCGGACGGGCGGCCGTACTTCCTGGAGATGAACACCCGCCTGCAGGTCGAGCACCCGGTGACGGAGGCGGTGTACGGGGTCGATCTGGTGGCGTTGCAGGTACGGGTCGCGGAGGGGTTGGCGCTGGGGGAGCCGCCGTTGCCGGAGGGGCATGCGGTGGAGGCCCGGCTCTACGCGGAGGATCCGGGGCGGGGGTGGCTGCCGCAGGCCGGGGTGGTGCACCGGTTGTCGGTGGGGGACGGTGTGGCGGGGGACGGCGCGGTGGCGGACGGCGCGGTGGCGGACGGCGCGGTGGGGGTGCGGCGCCGCGGCCTCCCTGCCGGTCTACGGGTCGACTCCGGGGTCGGGCGTGGTGATCGCGTCGGGGTTCATTACGACCCCTTGCTCGCCAAGGTCATCGCCTGGGCGCCCAGTCGGGCGGAAGCCCTGCGCAGGCTCGCCCATGCGCTGGAGCGTGCTCGCATTCACGGTCCGGTCACCAATCGCTCTCTGCTCGTGTCCTCCCTGCGGCATCCGGATTTTGTGCGGGGGCGCGTTGATACCGGGTTTTACGGGCGTCACCTCGCGGAGCTCGGCGTCCCGCCGGGTGACAGCCGCCTCGCGGCTCTGGCCGCTGCCGTCGCGGACGCTCAGGGGCGGTCCCGGTTCGGCGGGTGGCGCAACGTTCCCTCGCAGCCGCAGGTCAAGCGCTATCGCTGCGAGGGCGACGGCAGTGAATGCGAGATCCGGTATCGCATCGGCAGGGAGGGGCTGGCCGCCGACGGGTTCGGCGGTGTGCGGTTGCTGCAGGCCGGCCGTGAGGTGGTGGTTCTGGAAGCGGACGGTGTCCGGCGGGCGATCTCCGTGGCCGACTACGGCACGGTCGTCCACGTCGACACCCCGCACGCCGGTTCGTACGCCCTCATTCCCCTGCCCCGCTTTCCCGATCCCGTCGGCCTGGTGGAGCCCGGTTCTCTGGTCGCGCCCATGCCCGGCACGGTCGTCCGGGTCGCCGACGGGGTCGCCGTGGGCTCGTCCGTGCGGGCGGGGCAGCCGCTGGTGTGGCTGGAGGCGATGAAGATGGAGCACCGCGTCGTCGCTCCGGCGGACGGCACGCTCAGCGCGCTGCACGCGGTGGCCGGGCGGCAGGTCGAGGTGGGGGAACTGCTCGCCGTGGTCACCGAGTCCGAGGAGAACCCGTCATGAGCTCTCTGATCGAGTCCGCCGAGCACCGCGCGCTGCGAGCCGCCGTCGCCGCGCTCGCCGGGCGGTACGGCCGCGAGTACTTCGCCGCCGCCGTGCGCGACGGCAAGCACGCCGACGAGCTGTGGTCGGAGGCCGGCCGGCTCGGCTACCTCGGCGCCAATCTGCCCATGGAGTACGGCGGCGGGGGCGGCGGGATCACCGAACTGGCCATCGTGCTGGAGGAGCTGGGGGCCGCCGGGTGTCCGCTGCTGCTCATGGTCGTCTCGCCGGCCATCTGCGGCACCGTGATCTCCCGCTTCGGCACGAAGGGGCAGAAGCGGGCCTGGCTGCCCGGCCTCGCCGCCGGCACCGCGAAGATGGCCTTCGGCATCACCGAGCCCGACGCCGGCTCCAACTCCCACCGCCTGACCACCACGGCCCGGCGCGACGGCGGCGACTGGATCCTCACCGGCCGCAAGGTCTTCATCTCCGGCGTGGACGTCGCCGACGCCACCCTGGTCGTCGGCCGTACGGAGGACGCCCGGACCGGCAGGCTCAAGCCGTGTCTGTTCATCGTCGGACGGGACGCTCCCGGTTTCACGCACCACCGAATACCTATGGACGTCGCCTCCCCGGAGAAGCAGTTCGAGCTCGTTCTGGACGAGGTACGGCTGCCGGCAGACGCGTTGGTGGGCGACGAGGACGCCGGGTTGCTGCAGCTCTTCGCCGGGCTCAACCCGGAGCGCATCATGACGGCCGCGTTCGCGACCGGAATGGGGCGCTACGCGGTTGCGCGGGCGGTCGGCTACGCCCGTACCCGCCGGGTGTGGGACGAGCCGATCGGCGCCCACCAGGCCATCGCCCACCCGCTCGCGCGGGCGCACATCGAGATCGAGCTGGCGCGGCTGATGATGTACAGGGCCGCGCACCTCTACGACGCCGGGGACGACGCGGGCGCCGGGGAGGCGGCCAACATGGCGAAGTACGCGGCCGCCGAAGCCGCCGTGCGCGCCGTCGACCAGGCGGTGCACACGCTCGGCGGCAACGGTCTGAGCACGGAGTACGGGCTCGCCTCGCTGATCACGGCGGCGCGGGTGACGAGGGTGGCACCGGTCAGCCGGGAGATGATCCTCAACTACGTCTCGCACCGGACCCTGGGCCTGCCGAAGTCCTACTGACACAAGGAGGTTCGACGATGCCGGTCCGTAGCGCGTACGAGCATGGCGTCACCACGCTGACCCTGGATTCCCCGCACAACCGCAACGCCCTCTCGGCCCGGCTGGTGAGCGAGCTGCGGGATGCCCTGGCGCGGGCGGCGGACGACGCGGACACCCGTGCGGTGGTGCTGACGCACACGGGCAACACCTTCTGTGCCGGCGCGGACCTCACCGAGCCGGCACCGACGGGCCCGCTGGAGCTGGCCCGGCTGCTGCGCGCGATCGTGGAGCTGCCCAGGCCCGTCGTCGCGCGGGTGGACGGCCATGTGCGGGCCGGGGGCCTGGGGCTGGTGGGAGCGTGCGACATCGCGGTGGCGAGCGAGTCCTCGTCGTTCGCCTTCACGGAAGCGCGGCTGGGCCTGGCCCCGGCCGTCATCTCGCTGCCGCTGCTGCCGAAGCTCGACGCGCGGGCCGCGGCCCGCTACTGCCTGACCGGGGAGCGCTTCGGCGCCGGGGAGGCGGCGCGGATCGGCCTGATCACGGTCGCGGCCGGCGCCCCGGGCCCGGACCGGGCCCTCGAACCGCTCCTCGCCGGGCTGCGCCGGGGCTCCCCGCAGGGCCTCGCCGCGTCGAAGCGCCTGGTCACGGCGGAGGTGCTGGGTGCCTTCGACCGTGACACGCGGGCGCTGGCCGAGCAGTCGGCGCAGCTGTTCGCGTCGGCGGAGGCGAGGGAAGGCATGGCGGCGTTCCTGGAGAGGAGAGACCCGGCATGGATGCGCTGACCGGCCCCCGCCCCGGCCCCAAGCAGGACCGCAGCCGGGCCACGCGCAGGCGCCTGCTCCAGGCGGCCATCGCCTGCCTCGCCGAGTACGGGTGGGCGGGCTCGACGGTGGCCGTGGTCGCCGAGCGGGCCGGGGTGTCGCGGGGCGCGGCCCAGCACCACTTCCCCACCCGCGAGGACCTCTTCACGGCGGCGGTCGAGCATGTGGCGGAGGAGCGCTCGGCCGCGCTGAGGGAGCTGGTCGCCGCCACCTCGCCGATCCTGGGGCCGGCGCGCAGGTACATCGTCGTCACCGAACTCGTCGAGCTGTACACCGGTCCGGTGTTCCGGGCGGCGCTGCAGCTGTGGGTGGCCGCGTCCAACGACCGCTCCCGGCTGCGCTCGCGCGTGACGGACCTGGAGACGCGCGTCGGCCGGGAGACGCACCGCATGGCGGTGGAGCTGCTGGGCGCGGACGAGAAAGTGCCGGGCGTGCGGGAGACCGTGCAGGGCCTGCTGGACATGGCGCGCGGGCTGGGGCTGGCGACGCTGCTGACGGACGACCGGGCGCGGCGCAGGCGGGTGGTGGAGCAGTGGGTGCGGATCCTGGACGACGCGCTGGACGGGTGACGCCGAAGGCCACCAGTGCGTTTCGAACACCGCCGAACCGGTTAGGTGTTCGCCCCTTCCCTGAGGACACTGACCGGCATGCCCACCGCATACGTGGTGGGTGTCAGCTCGGGATCCATTGAGGGGGAATCTCGAATGGCACTGCGCAAACTGGCCGCTATGAGCGTCGCGGCAACGGCACTGGCCGGCTCGCTGATCGGCGCCACCGGCACGGCCTCGGCCGCCGGCACCGGCACCACCGGCACTGCGGAGTTCGCGGCACAGGCGAAGAAGGCGGGGCTGACCGGCTCGCAGGCGAAGGAATTGCAGAGCAGAGTCGACCGCTACCTCGCCGACCTGGGCGGGAAACAGGTGGCCGTCAACAAGATCGAGCGGGGGGACATGAGCGTCCTCGTCACCCTGCCCGGTGAGCGGGTCGCCCGTGACCTGACGGCGCAGAAGCAGTTCGCCTGGTACTGCCCCTACGAGAACTTCTGTATGTACCGCGGCGAATCGGGCACCGGTGACCAGCTCAACCTGTACAACTGCAAGACCTATGGCCTGACCAACTGGAAGGGCAACGGCTCCTGGTACAACAACCAGACGCCGGGCACCCGGGCCAAGCTCATGGACCGCAACCACAACGTGCTCGTGACCACAGTGGGCGCACCCTCCTACAACCCGTCCTACAACTGGGACCCGATCTGGTACGTCAAGCCCTGCTGACGTTCCGGCCGGAGCACGCGACTGCCGGGGCCGCGTACGTACGCGGCCCCGGCGGTCGGCGTCGTCAGCGTGTTATCACCTGAGGGCAAAGTTCTGTGTCCAGTAGACCCGGGAATTATGGCCATTGGCCTTGCCCACACCGAGCACCCTGTAGGTACAGTCGAGGATCGCCGCACGATGTCCCCAATTGGAGGCCTCATCGTGATGCAACCAATTATCCATCGCCTGCGCGAAAGTCTGGTTCGTGCCGTAACTCCAGTTCTCAGGACGCTGTGCAGGGGCGAAGCCCTCCGCCCTTATACGATCCACGGGCATGGTGTTGCTCGAGCCTATGTGACCTCGCTTGGGGTCCGTCCTGGGATACGCATCGATGAGCGTCGCATAGTTGGCGGCCAGATCCTCGCTGTGTTTACGCGCTACCCCGCTGAGCCGGGGGTCAAGACGCACACTCGGATCGGCACACCGAGCCTCGTCACGTCGCGCCTGAGTGATCTGGTCGACCATTTGTTTCGCCTCAGGAGGCATCGGCGGAAGGGTGCGAGGCTCAACGTATGCGCTGGAATGGCCCCGACCGACCTCCCAACTCCATGTCTGATTGACCCAGAAAGGGTCACCAGTGCTCCCGGCACACGCCCATTGCTGCAAGGAAGCACCTTGCTTGGGCGGACTGGGAAAGTCCGCGTTGCCTGCATCGAGACACTTGCCGCTGTGCTTGGAGCGAATCAGGTATCCCACGGCGTTCTCACTGCAACCGCCGGAGCCAGGGGGACATGACTTCGGATCCCCGATGTCCACGAACTCCCACAGCTGGTTGGCGCCGCCATGACAGTCCCATTGGATGATCTTCCCTCCGTCAGCCTTGGACCAGCCGGCGACATCCAGGCATTTACCTGAATGCCGCGCGACGATCTTATATCCCCTCCCGCCGCCCGCGTCCACGAAGTCGAATTGCTGATTTCTCGCGGCGTCGCTCTGCTGCCAAATCGTGACCGCCTGGCCACTGTCCGGCCGCCCGCCCACAACGTCCACTACCAATCCGGAACTCTGACTGCGGATAATAAGGCCGATGTGATCGGCCTTGGCCGGGCCGGGCGCCAGCAAACCGATCCCCATAAGGAGCACAGTAAGCGAGGCCAGCCGGGGCGCATTCTTCCCGAGGACAGACCGTTTTCTACCCATCGCCACCTTCCCCCTTCATCGTCAGCCAGCTCGGCGATCCCCACTCGGGGGAGTGTGAGACCGGGGAGTGTGAGAACAGCAGGCCGCTTCCCCGTCACGAGGGAGTTGCTTGTTCGGTCAAGTCACCCCAACCCGGCTTCAGCGTCTGGGATGAACAGCGACGTTGCGTTCGACGGGGCCCGCCCCCGGCACGATCAGCGTGGACGTTGCGCTCTGGGGCTCCTTCGCAAAGGCTGACCGCCCTGCCCCCTGCATGCGCACGCCTCACCGCCTTTATTCAGTGTGAAGCACGGTGGCGTGCCTCGCCACCGTGGTGTTGCGTCGAGCAGCCGCTCGCACGCGTCGCCCGGCTCACCTCCGGCTTTGTGCGGCGCGGGGACGGTGGCGTCATGGATCGGCTCGGCGATGGCGGGCGTGCCGCGCGACGATACGGCTCCCGTTCGGTGGGAACGGATACTGAGTGGCGGTGGTCTGGGAACGACACCATCGGACAGCTCACCCGCCCCGCACGACCGTGAACGATCGAGATGCAGGCCGTCACCGGACCATCAGACACGCACCTGGATGAGGCGGCACAAGCCCGGCGGAACCCTAGGGCCAGTGGCGCCGTGCCCCGAACGGTTCAGCCGACTCCCGCGACCGTGGCCCCGGCGGACAGCACCGCCGCGCCGATCCCGCCCACCCATCCCGCGATCCCGGCGTTGCGACGGTCGTCGCCCACCGCACGCAGGTGAGCCCGCGCGGCAAGCGCGAAGGCGACCCCGCCGGCCATGAACCACGGTCCCCACAGGCAGGTGTACCAGCGGCTGACGGTCACCAACTCCGGTTCGATGCGGAGGACGTGCGCCTGCACGAGCAGCCCCTGTCCGACGAACAGCGCCCCGTGCCACACGAGCAGCACCGCCCCTCCCCACCCCGCCAACTGCAGGACCCGGCTCATGCCCCGCCCCCACGCGCGGCGCCGCGCCAGGGCCAGCCCCAGCAGCCCACCGACGACTTTGAGCACGCCGGTCACCCACAGCACCGCGACGAAACCGGGATCCCGCTCCCGCGCCAGCTCGACCAGCGCCGGCGACACCGTGGACGCGGCCCCGGCCAGGCCGCCCATGCCCCAGTAGAAACTCGGTACGGCGAACACGAACCCCCACACGGCAGCGGCATACCCGGCCCATGGGGCAGGGCGGCCCGCCGTGTCACTGCGCATTCTCATGATCGATGTATATCCCTCACCTTCCCGCCACCGCACCCTCCGTCCCGCTGCTGTACAGCGCCTCACCCACGGGGGAGCTCTCCCCGCTGACGTGTGCACGGATCGAGGCGAGGTAGTCGTCACGGCTGATGTGCCCGTCGCCGTCGGCGTCCAGTGCGACGAAGGCCGCTTCGGCATTGCTGACCGGGTTCCCCAGTGCCGTGCGCAGCGTCGTGAACTCCGGAAGGTTCAGGGCGCCGTCCTTGTCGGTGTCGGCGAGGTCGAACAGTGCGCCGAGCACGGGCTTGCAGACGGTGTCGAATGCCTCGGCGCCGGCCCATGCCGCGTACTCGTCGAAGGTCACCCCTCCGTCGCCGTTCGCGTCCATCGCCGCCCATGCCCGTTCTCCGGCTGTGCGTGCGGCGATGACCAGGGGGTCGTCGTTCGTGCGCCCCGTCGCCAGCGTCACGCGCTCGGCCCGCGCGGAGTATTCGTCCTTCGAGATGACCCCGTCCCCGTCCGCGTCCAGCATGGCGAAGACGAGTCGCTTGGCGGCGGTTTCGCTCACAGAGGCACCTTCTACCGGTTTCTATCGGGTTCTAGCGGGTTTGGCCGAGGATGAGAGCTGTGTTCTCGTCCGGCCTGTCCCTACCCGGCAATCCGGGGTTCCAGGCGGCCCGGGCAGTCCGTGCTGCGGTGCCGGGGTGCACGTGGCGTATGTCCCGCGCACGGACGCGGATGTGCGCGGTCGGTCCGCTGCAAGAAGCCCGGGTGGCGGGAGATGTCCGGGGTAGTCAGGGGCCGGTAGCGATCCGGAATTCTGGAGGGCGCATGGTCGGCGGACGTGGTGCTGCGGTGGCTTTGAGTTCCCTGCTCCTGGTGGGCGCGTCGTGGGCGGGTGCTCCAGCCGGTCAGGCCGACGCGGGCCGACACAGAGGAGGTGTGCGGTGCTCGGGCGCCAGCGTGAGCACGTACGCCCCGCCCCTGACCCTTGAATCACGCAGAACCCGCGTCCATACAGACGCCCGGTACGAGTGCACCGTCGCACCGGGCAGGACGGTACCGGCCACCGGCTCTCTGGACGGGGTGTCACCGGCATCGTCCTGCGTCACCCTCGCCGGTCCCTCCCGCCTCAAGGAAACCGTGCGGTACGCCGACGGCAAGCGGTCGTTGATCGACTACGCCAAGGGCAGCACTACCCGTGTCGCCGGCGTTCTCATCGTCGAACTGTCGGGCCGGGTCATCAAGGGGCGAGGCGAAGGACAGCCGGCGCGGCGGACCGTGCTCCTCGCGCTGCCCCGCCAGCTCCCCACAGAGTGCCTCGCCTCCGGTCTCCGGGGCAGCAGCGGCAGGGCGCAGCTGGAGATCAAGCCGTGACCGCGGCCGGCGTGGGGATTCCCACCGAACCCATCGGCAGCATCCCCCGGCCCCCCGAGCTGCTCTCGGCCATGGCGGACCATGCCGCCGGCCGGCTCGGCGACGAGGAACTCGCCACCGCCCAGGACCGCGCGGTCCGCGACACCGTCCGCCGCCTGGAGGAGATCGGCTCGCCGGTCGTCACCGACGGCGAACAGTCCAAGCCCAGCTTCGCTACCTACCCCCTCGCCGGACCGGACCGGCTGGCACCCGACGGTGTCGTCATCCCCTTCGCCGACGGGCACCAGCGGCAGCTGCCCCGCCTGACGGCGGGACCGCTGCGCTACGCCGTGCACGCCGACCGCTATCTGCGGGCCGCCCTCCGGCACGCGACCGTCCCCGTCAAACAGGCCGTCATCGCCCCCTCGGCGCTCAGCCTGCTCTACCCGCCGGACGGCATCGACGGCTATCCCCTCGAGGACTTCCTCGACGATCTCACCGCCGAGGCCGAGGCCGACATCCGCGGCTGCCTGGCCGCCGGCGCGCACATCGTCCAGCTCGACTTCACCGAGGCACGCCTCGCACTGAAGCTGGACCCGGCAGGGGTCCTGCTGCAGCAGTTCATCGCGCTCAACAACCGTGTCCTGGAGCGGTTCTCCGCCGCCGAACAGGCCAGGATCGGCGTGCACACCTGTCCCGGCGGCGACCAGGACTCCACGCACAGCCTCGACGTGGACTACGCCGCCCTGCTGCCGGACTTGCTGCAGCTCAAGGCCGGCGCCTTCTACATCCAGCTGGCCAGTGAGCCGGACCCGGACAAGGTCCTCGGCCTTCTCGCCGACCATCTGCCCGGCCATGCCCGGGTGTTCATCGGAGTCACCGACCCCATCGACCCGCGCGTCGAGACCCCCGAGCAGGTCCGCGACCGGGTCCTGACCGCCGCCCGCCACCTGCCCGCCGACCGCCTGGGCACCTGCGACGACTGCGGCTTCTCGCCCTTCGCCGACGACACCTCCACCTCCCGCGACACCGCCTTCGCCAAGATCCGCGCCCGGATCGAGGGCACCGCCCTGGCCGCCCGCGAACTGCCCCTCTGAGGACACCACGGGCGGCACCGCCCGCCCGCACCGCATGGGCGGTCAGGTCCCCGTGACGGCGACCTGACCGCCCATGCGGCGGGCTGCGCTGACGAATCCGCCCACCGGCCCACAGGGGCGTCCCACGCCCACGGGGCGTCCACCGCACCCCTGGCGCTCTGCCGAGTAGGCTCAACGAATGAGACTGGGACCAGCCGAATCCAGGTCACGGTTCATGGCCTCGCCGATCGCCCGCCTGGCCACAGCCGACGCGACCGGCACGCCGCACCTCGTGCCGGTCACCTTCGCTCTGGACCACGACGTCCTGTACTTCGCGGTCGACCACAAGCCGAAGAGCACGCAGGTCTTGCGTCGGCTCCGCAACATCGAGGAGAACCCTCGGGTCTCGCTCCTCGTCGATCACTACGCCGACAACTGGGACGCCCTGTGGTGGGCCAGGGCAGATGGTCACGCAGAAGTCTGGTCGGAACCCTCTCGCTGCAGCACGCCGATCAAGCTGCTCCAGTCGAAGTACGTCCAGTACATGGAACGCCCTCCGGAGGGCCCAGTGGTGGCCATCCAAGTTCACCGGTGGAGCGGCTGGGCCTTCGCAGGCTGAGGAGTCAGAGCTTCGTCGGCTATCGCCGGGCCACGAACGAGCCCATGCCCGGGGTGGTGACGATCAGGCCCTCTTCTCGGAGTGCGGCGGTCACCTTGCGGACGGTTCCTCGCGCGACGTCGTACTCCTGCTCCATACGCACTTCGGAGATCAGGTGGTCGGGCGGGTACTCACCGCTCTCGATCCGGTTGCGGATGTCATCGGCGATCTGAGCCCACTTCGGCCGCTTCGGGTCAAACTCCATCACGGCGATGACTGTATGCATCAATATGCAGGCGGACATAGACACTAGTGTACTTGTCTAGGCATGGACAGGGGGGTCTAGGTATTTTGGACGCAAGACCTATGACAGACCCCCGCGACCGTGCGACCGGTCCGGGGGCATGGCCAGCAGCCTGCAAGGAGCTGATGACGTGAAAGACCTTATCGCCCGCCTCCTCCAGTGGACGAGAGCGCTGTTCGCAGACGTCCCGCCCGGCCTCGACCGCACCACCCCCGGCCCCGCCACCGCTCCCTCCGCCCCCGCCCCTCTTTCCCTCCCCCACACAAGCGCCGTAGGCCGCCCGTCCGGCCACCGGGAACCGGCCTGCACATGCCCTGACGCCCGGCATGCCGTCCCTCGGCTCGGCACGTTCGTCATCGACATGCATCTCGGGAAGGTCGGTCAGGTCATGGGCCACGAAGGCCCTCGCCTCCAACTGCGGCCCCCCGCAGGCGGGCTGGAGTGGGAGGTGGCTCCCGATGCCGTGCGCGCCGCCACCGACGCCGAGCGGCTCAGCGCCAAGGTGCAGGCGGTCAACGCCCGGGGCAGGTGGGGCAAATGAGCCTGCCGCGCGTCGCGGTCGGCACCGTCGCCGTGGACACGTTCACCGGCGCCGTCGGCACCGTGACCGAATCGGCCGACGGCCTCGTCCGCCTGCAGTACCCCAACGGCTACAGCTGGCAGGCGTACGCGACGAACCTGCGGCCGCCCGGGCCGGCGGAAAGGCACCGGCTCGTAGCGGCAGAGCGCGCGTGGTCCCCGGTCACGGTGACCGGGACCGACTGAACGCGCCGGACCGACAACACGGGTGGGGGACTCCCCTCCGGTCCCCCACCCGAGGCGTCACTCGCCGTTCGGCCGGTAGTCGAGGACGATGGCGCCGGAGCTGAACGTCGTCGTCCCGGCCAGGGCCCACTTGGACGTCGGCGTGCCCTCCGGGAAAAGGCGCTTGCCTTCGCCGACGACGACCGGGTGGACCCACAGCTTCAGCTCGTCCACCAGGCCCTCGGCTATGAGCGAGCGGATCAGGGCGCCGCTGCCGTAGATGAGGATGTCCTGCTCGTACCGCTCCTTGAGCGCGGCGACCTCCTTGGCCAGGTCGCCCTGGACCAGGGTCGCGTTCCACTCCGCCGTCTCCAGGGTGGTGCTGACGACGTGCTTGGGCATCGCGTTCATCCGGTCGGCGAAGCCGTCCTCGTCCGTCATGCCCGGCCACGCCTGGACGAAGCCCTCGTACGTCTCGCGGCCCAGCAGCAGCGCGTCGGAGGCGAAGAGCCGGGTGTGCGCGTACTCGCCGTGCTCCTCGTTGAAGTACGGGCCGGTCCAGGCCGGGCTCTCCATGACGCCGTCCAGCGACACATAGACCAGCGCGACGATCTTGCTCATTGCAACCCCCAGTACATAGCCCGGAATTCGGGCACACACGGACACGGCAGGGGACGCCTTGCGAACGCGTCCCCCGGCCTGATCAAAACCTAGGGCATGCCACTGACAACGGACTTGGCGACGGATCCCGCCAAGGCCGCCGTCACGACCCGCCGGGGGAAGCCAGGCGGTCCGTCGTCCCGCCGAAGGGCAGGAACGTGGACCGGGTGGCCAGCAGCCACACGCCCCCGACCTTGCGGAACGCGTCCTCGTAGTGGCCCACGTTCGTGGGCGCCCGGGGCGACACCATGCCGCCGGTGTAGCCGTCGACCCGGTAGGTCGCGAAGTACGAGGTCGCGGTGGCCGTCGCCGAAGAGTCCACGGTGACCAGGATGTTGGTGCACATGCGGCGCGAGAGCCGGTCCGCCGGGCGGGAGCCGAAATAGCGGCGGATCGCGTCGCGGCCCTCCACGCGGCGTTCGTCGGCGGCCCATTCCCAGACTCCGTCGGGCGTGAACAGCTCCGCCACCGTGCTCGGGTCCCCGAGGTCGAGCCGGCGGACGAACTCGACGATCAGGCGCTCGCAGGCGCGCTCGGCGATCAGGCATTCCATCGGATCAAGAGGTTCTGTGATCATGAGCGATTCCTACCAGCAGGACCAGGCGCCTGTTCGAGGTTCGGGCATGCCGAGGAATCGGGCATGCCGACCGTTCGGACATGCCGACGGGCGGCCCCGCCCCGGCCCGCCCCGGCCCGCCCCGGCGGCCGTCGCGGCCTGGGCGGTGACTCGCAGACGCACGGCGTGGGCTCCGCCGGCCCGAGCTCCAGGGCGCGGCGGCCCTCACCGAGGACTTCGGCGCCCGGCCCGTAGCCGGGGTACTGGGTCCTCCCGGGCGAAGACGAATGACATTTCGTCATCCGCTTTGCGCACACAGCGGCCCGGCAGTGCTCACTGCGCTCCCGGGCCTGACGGTCTCCGACGCCCTTAGTGGAGGCGGGCCAGCAAGTGGGCGTCGAGGAAGCCCCGCTCGGAGGCCGGGTCGTGGATCAGCCGGGCGAACGGGACGAGCCCGGCCCCGGCAAGCAACTCGGCGAACCGGTCCACCGGCCAGCTATAGGCGGGCGTCACCTTGTGGTCGAAGCGGACCGGCTCCGGTCCGTCGGTCGCGAAGAACGAGACCAGGAGCAGGCCCCCTGGTGCCAGGACACGCACCTGCTCGGCGAGCAGCGCGGGCAATTCCCCAGGCGGGGTATGGATCATCGAGTAGTGGGCCAGCACGCCGCCGAGCGCGCAGTCCTCGACCGGCAGGGCCTCCATCCGCGCCTCGTCGAACCGCAGCGCCGGATGAGCCCGCCGGGCGTGGTCGACCATGGCCGGGGAGAGGTCGAGCCCGAAGGCGTCCAGCCCCAGGTCGTGCAGCATGGCCGTCAGATGCCCAGGCCCGCACCCGACGTCGGCTGCCCGCGGGTTCCCCGTCCCGCGCACCAGCTCGGCGAAGGTGCCGACCATGGCCCGCGCGAACGGCTGCGTCTCCAGCCGATCAGCGAACATCGACGCATACAGCTCGACGATCCCGTCGTAGGCCGCCCTGGTCTCTTCCTGGTGTTCCACCACGGGAAAGGAAGCTAACATCCGCGCACGTTCGCAGCGTCTTCGGCCCCGTATCGACCCCCACCCCTGGAGACTGACTGTCCCGTCACGTGATCACGGGGCTGGCCCTTAGTGGCAGTTCGCCCCCGGGCTGCACGGACCACACTTGCCGTAGTCCCTCTCCCACAGCTTCCAGTCCATCCCGAAGCCGTTCTCGGCCACGATCCGGGCGGTGCGCTGCACACTGCCGTCGTAACACTGCCGTCGTACTTGAACTCGATCTCCGGCCCCACTTCTCCGGGCGGCCCGGGCGGCTACGAGGCAGGCCTGAACAGACCGCTTCCGAGTTGCTGTCGGCCGTGCGCTTCTCGCCCGGCGAGGTCCGTGACCGCCCAGCGATCCGGCAAATCGTCACCGCCCTGCGGTCTCGGCACTCCCGGGTCCCTGGGGTCCGTGAGCTGATTGCCGTCACCGGCACGGATGCCGCCTGACGGTGCTACGCGGCACCCTTGGTGCTGACCGAAGTTCGCCCAGGAAGGCTGGGCGGCCGCCCCCGGCCAGCCCCGGCCCGCCCCGGGTCCTCTGCCCGGGGTGTCCCGCGTCACGTATCCGCCCCGCTCCCCAACCTGGGAAGATGGAGGTATGCGGATTATGTTCGTCGGCGACTCGATGACGGTCGGTAGCGCCGGTGACTACACATGGCGCTACCGCATGTGGCAGCACCTCAACGCCTCCTACGGCGGCCCGTACAAGATCGTTGGCCCCCGCAAGGAGCTGCACGACCCCGCTGCCGGTGACGGCGCCGGAGGGTCCCTCGACTACGGCGACCCGGGGTTTCCCGAGCGCTCGCGGGGGCACCTGGCGGGCTGGGGCGAGGGGTGGCAGCACATGGTGCCGCTCATCGGGGACGCCGTGCGGCAGGGGAAGGCGGACACGCTGCTGATCTCCCTCGGCCTGATAGACCTGGGCTTCTACACCGACGCCGAGCAGACGGCCGCCAACGTCCGTCGCTTCGTCGCCGAGGCCCGGGAGGCCAACCGGCGGGTGCGGGCCGTGCTGATGCCGGTGATCCCCAACATCCGCGCCTTCACCGAACCGGCCTTCGCCGCCGAGTGCGAGTACTTCAACGAGCTGCTGGCCAAGGCCGTCGCCGACCTCGACGAGCCCTCCTCGCCGCTGCTGCTCGCCTCCCGCCCGGAGGGCTGGGACATCGACCGCGACACGTACGACGGGACGCACCCCAACGTCAGTGGCGAGCACCTCATCGCCGGTGCCTTCGCGGCCGCGATGCACGAGGCGTGGGACGTGGGCGGCCCGTACACCCCGGCGTCCGCATCCGCCTCCGCCTTCACCTCCTGACTGCCGGAAACCACCGCCATCCTTAACTCCTTAGGGTGATAAATACCGCCTACTGGCGTAGTCCGGCAGGTTACGGGCACTTCCGGAGCAAGTGCAGATTCCGCACTGCTGACAGCAGGGGCAAGGCAGGGGGACTATCCATGGACCAGCACGAGCTCTATGAACCACCGGCGATGGCCGAAGTCGGTGACTTCGCCGAGCTGACCCGCGGCGAGGCGATCGGAGCGTTCTACGAAGGCGGGGCGCCTCCCTTCGAGTGGTACCCCGGCCCCAGCTGAGGTGGCTGGCCGAGGCTGACAGCCCATGACCGGTGAAGTGTGGTTCGCCGTCCTCCCGGACGGTGAACCGGGCTTGGCCGCAGCGCAATTGCTGCGCCCCCGGGCCACCGAGACCATCGCTCATCCTTCGGGCCGCCCGTGGTTGCTGGGCAGCTGGCCGGACGGACATGTGACGGTGGGCGCGGCGGGGGCGCGGCGACTGGCGGTGATCGGGCGCTGCCCGGTCACCGCCGACGAGCTGTCGGCGCGTGCGGGGCAGATCCGGGACATCGCGGACGTGGAGCGGGCCGCCCGGGGCCTGAGAGGCAGCTTCCACCTCCTCGCCTCGGTCGAGGGCCGGGTCCGGGCCCGAGGCAGCGCGTCGGGGGTGCGGCGGATCTTCCACGCACGTATGGGCGGTGCGACGGTGGCCGCCGACAGATCGGACAGGCTCGCCTCGGTGACCGGGGCGGGCGTGGACGAGCGGCTTCTGGCTCTTCACCTGCTGGCCTCGCCCCCTCCCTACCCGCTGGAGGACCGGTGCCTGTGGCAGGGCGTGCACGGCGTGCGGGCCCATGACTGCCTGCTGATCGAGGCGGACGGGCAAGCCCGTACGCAGCGGTGGTGGAACCCTCCGGAGCCGGAGCTCCCGGTGGCCGAGGGGGCGCCCGCGGTGCGCGGGGCGCTGACCGCCGCGGTGGACGCCTGCACGGCCGGTGGCGGCACGGTGAGCTCGGATCTGACCGGAGGAATGGACTCCACCAGCCTGTGCTTCCTGGCGGCCCGGGAAAGCTCCCGGGGCCGGGCAACGCTGGTGACGCTGCGCTGGGAGAGCCTCGATCCCGGCAACGACGACGCCGCCTGGGCCGCCCTCGCCACCGCCGGGCTCCCCGGCATCGAGCATGTGACGCCCTCCCGCGACCAGTGGCCCCTTTGGTACAGCGACCTGACCGGCCCGAGCAGCATCCCCACCGAGGAACCGGGTGCATGGGTGCGCGATGGCGCCAGAATCGCCGCCCTCGCCGGACTGATGACCGGCCGGGGATCGCGACTGCACATGATGGGCGGCGGCGGGGACGAACTGTTCACCTCCCCTCCCCCGCACTTGCACGACTACGTCCGAAGCCGTCCCCTGGCCGCCTTCGCCCGCATCCGCACGCAACGCGCCTCCCAGCACTGGCCGCTGTGGCAGGTGCTGCGCCAACTCGCTGACCGCCGTACGTTCAGCCAGTGGATGGCCGCCTGGGCGGACAGCCTCACCGACCCTGAGCCCCCTTCGGCGGCTCTCGCCCGCTGCGCCCCCTCAGCAGCGTGGGGCATGGACCTGCGCATGCCGCCGTGGGCGACCCCTGACGCGGTCCGAGCGGTGCAGAGCCTGCTCCGCGAGGCGGCCGACGCCGCCGAACCGCTCGCGCCCCAGCGCGGACAGCACGCCGCACTCTCGTACGTACGGGCCGGTGGGCACGGCATCCGCCAGCTGGACCAGGTGTTCTCCCGCACGGGGCTGGAGTACGCGGCGCCCTACCTCGACGACGGCGTGATCGAGGCGGCACTGGCCATCCGCGTGTCCGAACGCACCACGCCCGGCCGGTACAAACCGGTGCTCGCCGCGGCGATGCGTGGAATCGTGCCCGCCCCTCTCCTCCAGCGTGCCACCAAAGGCGAGTACAGCACCGACTTCCACGTCGGCCTGCGCCGCAACCGGGCGTCCCTGGTGGAGCTGTTCGACGACTCACAGCTCGCCCGCGCCGGACTGATCGACGCCGCAGCCATCCGCACGAGCCTGCTCGGGGTCCACCCCACCCCGGACGCGCTGCGCTCCCTCGGCCCCACTCTGGGCAGCGAGACCTGGCTCCGCGCCCGCCCCGGGAGGCCCGGCCCACTGACCACCGCGGCCACGGCGGCCACGGCGACCACCGAAGGAACACCGAAGGAACACCGTGAGTCTCACCCTGCGCCATGACGTCTGCGCGACGGACACAGAGGACGGCATGGTGCTGCTCGACGAAATCACCGGCCGCTACTGGCAGCTCAACGGCACGGCGACCCTCATCCTGCGCACCCTGCTGGGCGGCGCCGCACCGCAGAAAGCGGCGTCCGGGCTCCGCGAGGCATACCCCCAGCTCACCGTCGAACGCTCCGGCAGTGACACGGCCTCGCTCATCGACGCGCTGCTCGAAGCCGGGCTGGTGGTCCCCGCATGAGCCAGGCGATGGTGGCGGCGGCCCGGGAGCGCCTGCCACTTCACCGACGCCCGCCGGTGCTCCTGGCCACCGTCACCGCCCGGCTGCTCGTCCTGCTCAAGCCCCACCGCATCCGGCGCGTCCTGTCGCTGGCCCGGCGCGGGGCCGCCCCCGCCACGGCCGAGCAGGCCCTGGCCGCGCGCCGGGCGGTCGTCGCGGTGAGCGCGCGCTGTGCCGGGGAGGGCTGTCTGCAGCGCTCCGTGGCCACCGCGCTGCTGTGCCGGATGCGCGGGGTCTGGCCGGACTGGTGCACCGGGGTACGAACGGCGCCGTTCCGCGCACACGCCTGGGTGGAGGTCGACGGCGAGCCGGTCGGCGAACCGCACCGGGCAGGGCACTACCACCGGATGATGGTCGTGCCGAGCCGGCCACGGAAGCCTCTCTGACCCCCGGCCCCGACGCCGGATGCCCTCCCCCTTGGCCCGCGGCCTCGCCCAACGGCGCCGCGACGCCCCTCGCTGACCCGCCGTCAGCCTCCGTCGGCTTCCGGGGCCCAGGACCCGCCGGACGGGCCCCATGCCCCGGCCGGATGCCGTGCCGGGCCCCGAGGCGACCGGCCGGGGCACTGCCTCAGCTCACCACGCGAACGCCTCCGGCGACGGGCCCGGGCCCGGGAAGATCTCGTCCAGCGACGTCAGCAGTTCCTCGCCCAGCTCCAGTTCCACCGCGCGCAGCGCGCTCTTGAGCTGGTCCAGGGTGCGCGGGCCGACGATCGGGCCGGTGATGCCGGGCTGGGCGAGGAGCCAGGCCAGTGCCGCCTCGCCGGGTTCGATGCCGTGCTCGGCGAGGAGGTCCTCGTACGACTGGATCTGCGCGCGGACGGCCGTGTCGGCCAGGGCGGCCGCCGACCGGCCGGAGGCGCGGCGGCCGCCCTCGTTCTCCTTCTTGATCACGCCGCCGAGCAGGCCGCCGTGCAGCGGCGACCAGGGAATGACACCGAGGCCGTACTCCTGCGCGGCCGGGATGACCTCCATCTCGGCGCGGCGCTCGGCGAGGTTGTACAGGCACTGCTCGCTGACGAGCCCGAGCGTGCCGCGCCGGGCGGCCATCTCGTTCGCCTGAGCGATCTTGTAACCGGGGAAGTTGGAGGAACCGGCGTAGAGGATCTTGCCCTGCTGGACGAGGACGTCGATGGCCTGCCAGATCTCCTCGAAGGGGGTCCGGCGGTCGATGTGGTGGAACTGGTAGAGGTCGATGTGGTCCGTCTGCAGCCGCTTGAGGCTGGCCTCGACGGCGCGCCGGATGTTGAGCGCGGAGAGCCGGTCCTCGTTGGGCCACGGCTTCCCTTCGGCGTTCATGCCGCCGAACACCTTGGTGGCGATGACGACCTTGTCGCGGCGGTCACCGCCCTTGGCGAACCAGTTGCCGATGATCGACTCGGTCCGGCCCTTGTTCTCGCCCCAGCCATACACATTGGCGGTGTCGAAGAAGTTCAGGCCCGCGTCGAGCGCGGCGTCCATGATGACGTGGCTTTCGGCCTCTTCGGTCTGCGGGCCGAAGTTCATGGTGCCGAGGACGAGTCGGCTGACCTTGAGCCCTGTGCGTCCGAGCTGCGTGTACTCCATGGGCTTCAGCCAACGCCTTGGAGTCCGCTCAAGGCAAGGGTGGCCCGCGCCGCGCGCACGGCCGGGCCGTCACGCGCCTTCCTCCAGCCGGTGCGGAGCCGGGCGGCGGCCTCGTCACCGCGGACCGGCACACCGAGGACAACCGGACGCTGCTCGACCGGTTCGGCGGCTGACGGCTCGACCGGCTCCGCTCGACCGGTTCGGCGGCTGACGGCTCGACCGGCTCCGCAGCCGAGGGAGCGCGGCGGGCGGCGCCGTCACTTCACCGCGGTCACCACGGCGACGACGACGAGCATGACGGCGAATGCACCGGTCATGATCCGGTTCCTGGTCTTGGGGTCCACCCCATGAGCGTAACCGGCTCGGTCACCGGCCCAGCTCCCAGGCCGCGACCGTCTCGTACCGGGGGCGCTCGCCCGGCACGCCGGAGGCACCGGGCAGCCTGCTGCGTACGAGCTCCAGGCGCTCCACCGGCCACCACCGGCCCTCGAACCCCGCCAGCCCCGCCACGTACGGGCGCAGGTTCACCCGGTCGGCGACGCGCGCGAGCGTGATGTGCGCGTGGAAGGCGTGCTTCTCGTCGACCGGTACTCCTGCCCGGCGCGCCCCTGCGGCGGCCGACCGGGCGAGGCCGCGCAGCGTCTCCACGTCGCCGTCCGCACCGGCCCACAGCAACCGGTCGCCGAACCGGCCTCCGCCCGCGAAGCGCAGGTCATGCGGCGGATGCCGGTGCGCGGCGCGCGCAAGGCGCTCGCCGAGCCCGGGCAGCAGGCTCTCGTCGACCTCGCCGAGGAAGGCGAGGGTGAAGTGCCAGGTGGCAGGCTCCGTCCAGCGCAGCCGCCCCGCGCCGGGCAGGGCGCGCAAGGCGTGCACGGCGGCCGCGAGTTCGTCGACGGCTGCTGCGGACGGGTTCACTGCGGCGAACAGACGCATGCGGCCAGTGTCGCTCCGGAGGAGGCGGACAGCGACGAGGCGCGGGGGCGGGGGGCGGCGGCGCGGCACGGGGACGGGGGACGGCGGCGCGGGACGGCGGCGCGGCACGGGGACGCGGGACGGCGGCGCGGCACGGCGGCGCGGCACGGGGACGCGGGACGGCGGCGCGGCACGGGGACGCGGCACGGGGACGCGGCACGGCGGCGCGGCACGGGGACGGCCGCGTGGCCCCGGTGGGCGGACCGGCCGGGCCCGCGCCTGGCAGGCGGGCCGTGCCTGAAGGCGGGCCGCGCCCGGCAGGCAGGCCACGCCTGGCAGCCCTTGCGCCCGGGGCGGACCGGCCGGGCCACGCCTGGCAGGCGGGGCGGGTGGCACCTGGCAGGCGGGGGCGGGCCGCACCCGGCAGGCAGGTGACGCCCGACACCCGGGCCGCACCCGGCAGCCCTCGCGCCCGCCCGGCCCGTTCCACCAGGGACGCCCCGCCGCCCGCCCGGCCCGTCCCACCGGAGACCCCCGCCGCGCGCCCGGCCGTTCCACCCAGGACGCTCGCCGCGCGCCCGGCCGTTCCACCCGGGACGCTCGCCGCCCGCCTTACGCCGCCACGGTCACGTCCTCGCGCCGGGCCGCCGGCTCACGCGGTACGAACGCCACGTGCCGGCGCCCGCGCCGCAGGTCTATCTTCAGCCGCAGACCGCCCGCCCGGGCCAGCGCGAAGCCGATCCCGGTCGCGGCGAGGACCGAGACCGCGCCGCCGGCGAGGAAGCCGACGCGGGGCCCGTACACATCGGTGATCCAGCCGACCAGCGGCGCACCCAGCGGCGTACCGCCCATGAAGACCATCATGAACAGGCTCATCACCCGGCCGCGCAGGGCGGGATCCGACGCGAGCTGCAGGCTCGAATTGGCGGTCACGTTGATCGTCAGACCGCACATGCCGATCGGTACCAGCAGCAGCGCGAAGGTCCAGAAGGAGGGCGCCAGCGCCGCCGCGACCTCCAGCACGCCGAAGGCCACCGCCGCGCCGACCAGCAGCCGCAGCCGCGAGCTGCCCCGGCGCGCCGCGAGCAGCGCGCCCGCCAGCGAACCGGCCGCCATCAGGGTGTTGAGCAGGCCGTACGTGCTGGCGTCGGCGTGGAAGACGTCGTTGACGAACGCCGTGAGCCAGATGGGGAAATTGAACCCGAAGGTACCGATGAAACCGACCAGCACGATCGGCCAGACCAGCTCCGGCCGTTCGGCCACGTGGCGCAGCCCTTCCCGCAGCTGGCCCTTGCCGCGCGGGGCGGGGTCGGTCCGGTGCAGTTCGGCGGTGCGCATCATCAGCAGTCCCGCGATGGGCGCTACATAGGACAGCCCGTTGAGCAGGAACGCCCAGCCGCTGCCCACGGCGGTGATCAGCACACCGGCGACGGCGGGGCCGACTAGGCGGGCGGACTGGAAGTTCGCGGAGTTCAGGCTGACGGCGTTGCGCAGGTCGGCGGGGCCGACCATCTCCACGACGAACGCCTGCCGGGCGGGGTTGTCGACGACGGTGACCAGGCCGAGCGCGAGCGCGGTCAGGTAGACGTGCCAGACCTGCACGTGCCCGGAGAGGGTGAGTGCGCCGAGCGCCAGGCCCGTGACGCCCATGGCGGCCTGGGTGATCAGCAGCAGCGGCCGCTTGGGGCAGCGGTCGGCGATGACGCCGCCGTAGAGGCCGAGCAGCAGCATGGGCAGGAACTGCAGTGCCGTGGTGATGCCCACGGCGGCGGAGGAGCCGGTGAGGCTGAGGACCAGCCAGTCCTGGGCGATGCGCTGCATCCAGGTGCCGGTGTTGGACACCACCTGTCCGGTGGCGAAGAGCCGGTAGTTGCGGACCCGGAGCGAGCTGAAAGTGCCTCCCTTGGATGTGCGCTTCACGCGCGGCAGGGAGGTGGTGCTTGCGTCGTCGTGGTTCGGTGCGGGTGCGGAGTCTGCTCCGTGTCCCGTACTCAAGGTGCGTTCGCCTCCTTCTTGTGCGGGCTCCGCCGGTTGGCGGGGTGGTTCGATGCGCTGTGCCGGCCGGCGCCTCACCCACCTGCCGCGAACGGCCGCTTCGTCAGGCGCCGCGCCGCTGCAGCCGCTACAACTGCGCGAGCTTTTCGAGTACGGGCGCGGCGGCGCGCAGCGTCGCCCACTCGTCCTCGTCCAGCTGCCCGGCCAGTTCGGCGAGCCAGGCGTTGCGCTTGCGCCGGCTCTCTTCGAGCATGGCTTCGGCCTGCTCGGTCTGGCGGACCACCTTCTGGCGGCGGTCCTCGGGGTGCGGCTCCAGCCTGACCAGGTCCTTGGCCTCCAGCAGCGCGACGATGCGGGTCATCGACGGGGGCTGCACGTGCTCCTTGCGGGCGAGCTCGCCCGGGGTGGCCTCGCCGCAGCGCGCGAGAGTGCCGAGCACCGACATTTCGGCGGGGCTGAGCGACTCGTCGACCCGCTGGTGCTTGAGCCTGCGGGACAGCCGCATCACGGCCGACCGCAGAGCGTCCACGGCGGCTTCGTTGTCTGGTTCGGAGGTGCGGGACTGGTCCGGCATGTTCATTAGATTAACTCATTACCTGAACTAAGGAAAGCGGACAGTGGGGCGGACGGAAGCACACGTGGGCGGCCGGGCATCACGCCCGGCCGCCCACGTCGACACGGTCTACGGCTCCGCTCTACGCCTGCTCCACGACTGCCGCCGCAGAGCGCGGCCCCGCTTGGTGCGTACTCGCGTTCCGCTTATTCGCCCAGCGCGTTCCGCGTTGTGCATTCCGCCTCGCGCGTACTACTTCCTACTTCACGCCCAGCAGCTGCTCGATCGGGTCCAGCAGGAAGTAGACCAGGAAGCACAGGCCCACCACGTTGAGCAGCCAGGGGATCTCCCGCGCCCGCTTGTCCGCGACCCGCAGCAGGATGAAGGCGAGGACGCCGATGCCGATGCCGTTGGTGATCGAGTACGTGAACGGCATCGAGATGATCGTCAGGAAGGCGGGGACCGCGATCGTGAAGTCGCTCCAGTCGATCTCCTTGACGTTTGCCGCCATGATCAGGAAGCCGACGACGAGCAGCGCCGGGGTGGCGGCCTGCGAGGGGACCACGGTGGCCAGCGGGGTGAAGATCAGGGCGAGCAGGAAGAGCCCGCCCGTCATCAGGTTGGCCAGGCCCGTACGGGCACCCTCGCCGACGCCGGCGGTGGACTCGACGAAGCAGGTGTTGGCGGAGGCGGAGCCCGCGCCACCGGCGGCGACGGCGACGCCGTCGATCATCAGGATCTTGCCCATGTTCGGCAGCTGGCCGTTCTTGTCCGTCAGCCCGGCCTCCTCGCCGACGCCGATGATCGTGCCCATCGCGTCGAAGAAGCCGGACAGCAGCACGGTGAAGACGAACAGGCAGCCGGTGAGCAGACCGACCTCGTGGAAGCCGCCGAAGAGGCTGACCTCGCCGATGAGCCCGAAGTCGGGGGTGTCCACGATCTTGTCCGGCCAGGACGGCACGGACAGGCCCCAGCCCGCCTCGGGGATCTTCACCAGCGAGTTGATGACGATCGCGGTGAACGTCATCACCACGATCCCGATGAGGATCGCACCGGAGGTCTTGCGCACGACCAGGATGAAGGTCAGCGCCAGGCCGATCACGAAGATCAGCACCGGCCAGCCCTGCAGCTGGCCGCCCTGGCCGAGGCCGAGCGGGACGGTGGTGTGCGCGAGGTCGGGGTTGCGGGTGACGAAGCCGGAGTCCACCAGGCCGATCAGCGAGATGAACAGGCCGATGCCGATCGCGATCGCGCGCCGCAGCCCGCCCGGGATGGCGTCCATGACGCGCTGCCGCAGGCCGGAGGCGACCAGCACCATCAGCACCAGGCCGGCGAGCACCACCATGCCCATCGCGTCGGGCCAGCTCATCTTGGGCGCGAGCTGGAGCGAGACGACGGCGTTGATGCCGAGGCCGGCGGCGCAGGCGATGGGCACGTTGCCGATCGCGCCCATGAGGACCGTGCTGAGCCCGGCCATCAGGGCGGTGGCCGTGACCAGCTGGGCGTTGTCCAGCTGGTGGCCGAACTTGTCCTGGCCGGCTCCGAGGATGATCGGGTTCAGCACGATGATGTAGGCCATCGCAAAGAAGGTGGCCAGCCCACCGCGCAGCTCGCGGGCGACAGACGAGCCGCGCTCGGAGATCCGGAAGTACCGGTCGAGGGCGTTCTTCGCGGTGCCGGGCGGCGTGGGGGACGGCTGCTGCGCGTCGACCGCAGAGGTGGCCGAGGTGGGCATGCGGGGACCTCAGTCGTATGGGCCGGGAGCGGGGTCACGGCCGGGGAGACAAACAAAAAGGATCATGATTGGATGGCGCCTTGGATGATCAAACAAAAGCATCCAGTCAATTCCAGTCCGATTCAGTATGAATAAACAAGCTCCGATTGGCTATCTCCGCGCGTAGACCCCTATGGGGCAAGGCCTCCCCCGACGGGCGGCCCGGCCGGACGCACTAGGCTTACGCCATGACGAAGTGGACACCCACCCACGAGGCACCGGAGCCGCTCGAAGGCCCCGTCGTCGCCACCATCACCGGCGGCACGATCCTGTGGTTCGTCCTCTTCCTCTGCCAGCTGCCGTTCTACGGCTGGTTCCAGGACCACGGGCACCTGTGGTGGCTGTGGACCTGCCTGGCCGGCGGCGGCCTCGGCCTCATCGGCATCTGGTACGTCCGCAAGCGCGACGCGGCCATCCGCCGGCACGCGGCCGCCGAGACCACGGAACCGATCACCCCGAAGGCGTGACCGGGCCGCAGCCCGCACCCGGGGCGTTCACCGGCCCGAGCACCGCCCGCACCCCGGTCGTGAACCGGCCCGAGCACCGCCCGCACCCCGGTCGTGAACCGGCCCGAGCACCGCCCGCACCGCCCGGCACCCCGGTCGTGAACCGGCCCCAGCGCCACCCGCACCGCCCCGCACCCCGGTCGTGAACCGGCCCCAGCGCCACTCGCACCGCCCCGCACCCCGGTCGTGAACCGGGCCGGGCGCCCGTACCGTCGGAATCATGAGCGATCCGGCGCAGACCGCGACTGAGGAGCCACTCCCACCGGGCGCGCACCCCGGCCTGACCGCGCGCGAAGTGGCCGGGCGCGTGGCCCGGGGCGAGGTCAACGACGTGCCCGTGCGGTCCTCGCGCTCCACCGCGGAGATCGTCCGGGCCAATGTCCTCACCCGGTTCAACGCCATCATCGGCGTCCTCTTCCTGATCATTCTCGCCGTCGGGCCCCTCCAGGACGGCCTCTTCGGCTTTGTGATCATCGCCAACACCGCGATCGGCATCATCCAGGAACTGCGCGCCAAGAAGACCCTCGACTCCCTCGCCGTCATCGGCGAGGCCAGGCCCACCGTCCGCCGCGACGGCAGGCCCACCGCCGTCCCCACCGGCGAGATCGTCCTCGGCGACGTCATCGAGCTCGGCCCCGGCGACAAGTGCGTCGTCGACGGCGAGGTCCTGGAGACCGACGGGCTGGAGATCGACGAATCGCTGCTGACCGGCGAGGCCGACCCGGTGCTCAAACAGGCCGGCGACAAGGTCATGTCCGGCTCCTTCGTCGTCGCCGGCGGCGGCGCCTTCGCCGCCACCAAGGTCGGCCGCGAGGCCTACGCCGCCCAGCTCGCCGAGGAGGCGTCCCGCTTCACGCTCGTCCACTCCGAACTGCGCACCGGCATCAGCCGCATCCTCAAGTACGTGACGTGGATGATGCTCCCGACCGCGGTCGGGCTGATCATCAGTCAGCTCGTCGTCCAGGAACACGACTGGCGGGAAGCGGTCCGGCGGATGGTCGCCGGCATCGTGCCGATGGTCCCCGAGGGCCTGGTCCTGCTCACCTCCGTCGCCTTCGCCATCGGCGTCGTCCGGCTCGGCCGCAAGCAGTGCCTGGTGCAGGAGCTGCCCGCCATCGAGGGCCTGGCACGCGTCGACGTCGTCTGCCTCGACAAGACCGGCACCCTCACCGAGGGCGGCATGGACGTCAGCGAACTGCGCCTGCTGCCCGGTGCCCGCGCCGACGAGCCGTACGTACGCCAGGTCCTCGGCGCCCTCGGCGAGTCCGACCCCCGGCCCAACGCCAGCCTCCAGGCCATCATCGACGCCTACCCCGACGGCTCCGGCTGGCGCTGCACCGAGTCGCTGCCCTTCTCCTCCGCCCGGAAATACAGCGGGGCGTCCTTCAACAACCCCGACGCGGAGAGCAGTAACTGGCTGCTCGGCGCCCCCGACGTCCTCCTGCCGTCCGGCGACGCGACGCTCACCGAGATCGAGGAGCTCAACGCCCGGGGGCTGCGCGTCCTGCTCCTCGCCCGCACCGAGCGCGAGCTGGACGACCCGCGCGTCACCGACGGCGTGCGGCCCACCGCGCTCGTCGTCCTGGAGCAGCGGCTGCGCTCCGACGCCGCCGACACGCTGCGCTACTTCGCCGAGCAGAACGTCTCCGCCAAGGTCATCTCCGGTGACAACGCGGTCTCCGTCGGCGCCGTCGCCGCCAAGCTCGCCCTCCCCGGCGCCGGGGCCCCCGTCGACGCGCGCCGCCTGCCGGCCGAGCAGGACGCGATGGGCGAGGCCCTCGACAAGGGCGCCGTGTTCGGGCGCGTCACCCCGCAGCAGAAGCGCGACATGGTCGGCGCCCTCCAGTCACGCGGGCACGCCGTCGCCATGACCGGCGACGGCGTCAACGACGTCCTCGCGCTCAAGGACGCCGACATCGGCGTCTCCATGGGCTCCGGCTCCGAGGCCACCCGGGCCGTCGCCCAGATCGTCCTGCTGAACAACAGCTTCGCCACGCTGCCGTCCGTGGTCGCCGAGGGCCGCCGCGTCATCGGCAACATCACGCGCGTGGCGACGCTGTTCCTGACGAAGACCGTCTACTCCGTGCTGCTGGCCATCCTGGTCGTCTGCACGCGCGTCCCCTACCCGTTCCTGCCGCGCCACCTGACCCTGCTGTCGACGCTGACCATCGGCGTCCCCGCCTTCTTCCTGGCCCTCGCCCCCAACAGGGAACGGGCCCGCCCCCACTTCGTACGCCGCGTCATGCGCTACGCCGTGCCCGCCGGGCTGATCGCGGGAGCGGCCACCTTCGCCGCGTACCTGCTGGCCCGGCACCACTACTCGGGGCCGGGTGCCCTGGACGCCGAGACCAGCGCGGCGACGCTCACGCTGTTCCTGATCTCGATGTGGGTGCTCGCGATCATCGCGCGGCCGTACACGTGGTGGCGGGTGGCGCTGGTGGCGGCCATGGCGGCAGGCTTCCTCGTCGTCCTGCTGACGCCGTGGCTGCAGCGTTTCTTCGCGCTGAAACTCGTCGGTACGACCATGCCGTGGGCCGCCGTGGCCGTCGCCGCCGCGGCGGCGGTGGCGCTGGAGCTCAGCTGGCGGTGGGTGGGGCGCCGCTTTCCCGCCTGACGGCGGGCGTCACGATGCGGCTCAGGACGGGGCCTTCTCGTCCTCCAGGAATTCCTTGAGCTGCTGGCGCAGCTCCGGTGAGTCCTTGTGCTGGTGTACCGAGACCGCGTGCTCGGTGGCTGCGCGCAGGACCTCGTCCTCTTCACCGGAGATGGTGAGCGTGCAGTGCGATTCGCTGGGGAATCGGCGGCAGTCGGCTACTTTTCTGGTCATGGCGGCCTCCCGAATGGGGTGCACTGCCAGGATAGTTCTTTCCCCTCCCCGCCCCTTCCCGCTTCTTGTCCTCAAGCGCCGGACGGGCTGATTTTGCTGCCCCTAGTCGAACCAGCGGGCCCTTGCCAGCTCCTCCGTGCGCGTCGGGTCCTCCAGCAGGGCTGCCGCCTCGAAGCGGCGGGACCAGGCGCCGGACGCCCAGGCCAGGCCCGCTGCCACGCCCTCCAGGGTCGCGGCGTGGAGGACGCCGTCGGGGCCGTAGCGCCAGTCGAGCTCGATGCCGTCGGCGACCAGTTCCTCGTGCTCGACGTACGTGGCGGGCGCACCGGGGAGCAGCGCGCGCACGCCCTCCGGCACCTGCCGCACCTCGCCCTCGTCCGCGAGGACGGACGCCGTGACGGCGCCGCTCAGCCGCCGTACCTGGAGCAGGTCCGCCAGCTCGTCGGCCCGCTCCGGGCGTACGGGCAGCAGCGCGTGCCCGGCCGCCAGAGGCAGCAGGTCCGGGGCGTCCGCGACGACCGCGTCCGCCGCGTCCACGACGCGCACCTCGGCGTCGACGACGGCCCGCAGCTCGTCCGGCAGCGTCACCTCGTCGGGGTCGAGGCCTGCCAGCGCCCCGTACAGGCCGTGCAGCTGGGCCGGTCCCACCGGCAGGTCCGGGTCGGCCAGCCGGGCAAGAAGCTCCGCCGCACCGCCGGGCTCGTCCAACAGGGCGGTCAGCGAGGTGCGTACGCCCAGGGCCCGCAGCACCTGCTCGTCCGCGAGGCCGGCCGCGTCCGCCGCCTCGTACAGCCCCGCCAGCAGCGGGTCACCGCCCTCCACCCGCAGCCCGGCGGGGCGGCGGCCGTCCAGGACGGGGTGGCCGCGCAGCCACCACGCGGTGTACGGGCGTACGGACTCCGTCGTGCCGTCCGGCAGCAGGATGCGGACCGGCGCGGTCAGCGCGTCGCGCAGCGGCGGCCGGGACAGCATGGCGAGGGCCTCGGGCCAGGCGTCGTCGTCGACCAGGTCCAGGTCCCGTACCGCCACGATCTCGGTCGCGACCGGCGGCACCGGGGTGTCGGGCAGCCGGTCCAGGACGTCCTCGCACCAGACGTCGACGGCGTCGAGCAGGCCGGCGTCGTCCGGCTCGGCGAAGTCGCCGTCGCGCGGCTCGAGTTCGTCCGGGTCCAGGACCACGTCCGTGGCCCGTACGAGCGCGAAGTCCGCGAGCACACCCACCGCCGTCAGCGGCTGCTCGCCCCAGCGCTCCGCCAGTTCGGCGTCGCAGGCGGCGAGCTCCCCGGGCCGGATGACGCGCTCGAACGCGCTGCCGGGGAAGACGAGTTCACCGGCCGGGGCGAGCTCGCCGTCCTCGTCGGGGAGGGCCAGGGCGGCCAGCCACGGCTCGTCGCCGGGCGCGAGGTCGGCGTCACGGACGAGCGTGAGGACGACCTCGGCAAGCGTGTCGCTGTCGAGCCCCTCCTCGTCCCAGACGTCCTCGGCATCGAGCGAGCCCGCCACGGCCGCCCGCACCTGCGGGGTGGTCAGGACCGCCCGGGGCGAGCTCGGCGTCGCGCCCAGCTTCTCCAGCAGCGGGTGGGCGGCGTCGGGGTGGGCGACCTTCAGGCCCAGCCGCGACAGCCGCTCCGAACCGGTGGTGTCCGCGGGCGGCAGCAGCACCTGGCGCGGGCCGATGGCGGTGCGGCCGTCCGCGAGCGGCACGGGCAGGCCCGTCAGCCGGTCCGGGTCGACCCCGGCGAGGCTCTCGTAGAGCCGCCACCACCACGCGGCGGCGCGCTCGACGCCGGCGAGACGGTCGATGACCTCGCCCAGCGGTACGCGCGCCACGCCGAGAGCACGCAGCTCCTGGCGCCGCTCCAGGCCGGCGGGCAGCAGGCTCGGGAACAACTCGGCCAGCACGGCGACGGTCTCCGCGCCCGCGCCCTCCACGACCTCGGCCTCCACGGGCCGCAGCGCGGCCGGCTCACCGCCGGGACCGCTGTGCGCGAAGGGGTCGTCCCAGGCGGCGGCCTCGGCGGCGGGGACGGCGCCCCGCCCGCCGCCCGCGGCGGCGCCGGACGGCCCCGGCGTCTGCGTGGCGGCGTCCGGTCCCTCGGTCCAGGGGATGCCCTCCACCCCGCCGCCCGGGGGCGGCGTGGGCTCCTGCTCGCCCGTCCCGGCGGCCGCGCCCGCGCTCGGCAGGAACGCCACGCGCGGCAGCCGTTCCAGCACCCGGCGGCGCAGCTCCGCGTCCAGCGCGCCCGTGGCCAGCGGCGCCGGGACGAGGTCGAGGGTGCCGGTGGAGACCGGGTGCCAGTCCCGCAGCAGTGCGGCGTACGACTCCGCGGCGCGCTCGACGAGGAAACCGGTGAGCGGGCCCGGGGCGGTGTGCCGGCGGGTGGGTTCGAGGGGGAAGCTCGCGATGAGCAGCGCCGGGAGGCCCAGCGGCTCGTCGGTGGGGGTCGGGGCGTGCACGACGGGCGCGGTGGCGGGCCGTACGGGTGCCCCGTCCGCGCCCACGGGAACCGCCCACGTGAGCGACCAGTGGGGGCGCAGGCGCTCCTCGACCGGGCGGTCGGCGAGCAGGGCCGCCTCCAGCGGGCCGCCGGTGCTCTCGACACGCCAGCGGGTGGCGGTGGCCCGGGCGGAGTCCTCCACGAGGACGTACGGGCCCTCCTGGCGACGCGTCAGGGTGCGCCCGGCGCCGCCCGGGGTCTCGACGACCACCTCGGTCAGGCCCGGCAGGGTCAGCAGCAGCGCGTCGTCGATGCCGGCGAGCAGACGGCCGGTCAGGTCCTCGGCGGCACCGTCCCGCAGGGGCAGGACGACGACGGTGTCGTAGCCCTCGGGTGCCGCGCCCTCGGCGGGCAGGGGCAGCCGCAGCAGGGGCACGTGGCCCTCGCGGCGGCGGATCTCCTCCGCCAGCTCGCCGTCCTCCCCCGCCGCCTCCTGCGCGAGGGCCCGCGCCTCCGCGAGGGACCAGCGGACGCCGCCGGTGCGGCCGAGTACGGCGGGCTCGTCGCTGACGGCGAGGACGGCGGCGAAGCCCACGCCGAAGCGGCCGATGCTCCGGTCGCCGCCCTCCCGCTTCGCGGACGCCCGCAGCGTGGACAGCGACTCCACGCCCGCGGCGTCGAGGGGTGCGCCGGTGTTGGCGGCGGCGAGGGTGGCGGGGGCGCCGGCGTTCGCGGCGTGCAGGGTCAGGCGGAGCCGGCCGGGGACTCCGGCGCGGGCCGCGGCGTCGGCGGCGTTCTGGGCGAGCTCGACGACGAGGCGGTCGCGGTAGCCGCCGAGGGCGAGGTCCTCCTCGGCGTTGGCGTCCTCCCGGAACCGTGCGGGGGACGCAGCCCACGCGTCGAGTACGCCGCGGCGCAGGCGTGCGGTGCCGAAGGGGTCCGTTTCCGTGCCGCTCACGTCTTGTGGTCTCCCTGTGCGCGTGGGTGGGTCGGGGCCGGTGGGACGGACCCTTCTGGGGCTGCATTATTTACGGCCCGTCGCCCGGAGTTTCCACGGGAGCCCCCGGCTTGGGCCGCAATTAACGCGTTACGCCCCTGAAGGGCCCATCCCACCCCGTCCCCTCCCGCCGGACGGAGTCTGCGGACCGTGCCACTCGGCCTGCCCCGCGCCACTCTCACGGGTGGGGCGGCGACCGCCCCTCGTTACGACAGGTGGGTGAGCGCCTCATACGGCACCCCCCACCGGCCGTGGTCACCCCACCGGCCGTGGTCACCCACAGCGACCGGCCAGGTTCAGGCGTGACCCAGGTCCGCTTCGTCCTCGGCCGGCTCCTCCGCCCGCAGCGGCATCGGGTCGACCAGCGTCTCGTCCACCACCGGCGGCGCCGGCCGCGGCGCCTTCGGCATGACCGCGGCCTCCGAGTGGCCCCCGCACCCGTAGGACAGGGAGACGACGTGCCCGTCCGCCGGCCCGAACTCGTTGCCACAGATGCCGAACGCCTGCCCGAGGGAGCCGCCGATGGGGACCAGGAAGCCGCAGCTCACGCAGGATGCGGGCGCCGCCTGGGCCATGGGGGTCTTGGGGCCGTGGGTCTCGTCCCAGCGGTCCGCGGCCGTGTGCAGGCCGTAGCGGGACAGGACCCGGGCCCGGCGCATGCCGAGCTCCTCCGCGAGCGCGGAGATCGAACCCCGCACGGGAGCGGTCGGCTGCGCGGACGGCGGGCCGGCCGAGACGTCGGCGTCCTCGGCCTCCGCCAGCTCGGCCATCTCCTCCGAGATGACGGAGTTCGGCGGCGGGACGTCCTCGCCGGTCCAGCCCGGCTCCAGGCGCAGGTCGTCGGCCTCGGTGGGCAGCAGGTCGCCGGGGCCCATGTCGCCGGGGCGCAGCCGCTCGCTCCACGGCACCCATTCGGGGGCCAGGAGGGCGTCGGAGCCGGGCAGCAGGACCGCCTCGTCGAGGGTGACGTTCTTGGCGCGGGAGGCACGGGCGACGGTCACGGCCCAGCGCCAGCCGCGGTAGCCGGGGTCCTCGCAGACGAAGTAGTGCGTGACGACGCGGTCCCCGTCGGCGACGGCCTCTACGTGGTCGCCGACCTTCCCGGGCAGTGCGGCCTCCTCGGCCGCCGCACGGGCGAGTTCGACCGCCTCGGCGCACAGGCGGTCCGGGGTACGGCTTCGCATCGCAGCACTCACAAGAATCGATTCTCTCTTCCACGCCGTCTCACGAGTGCGCCAGCCGAACGGTCGGGGCGACGGACGGAGCGGACCGTTGGACCGCGTCGACGTCCGCGCCCGAACGGCCTCGGGCGCACCTGTCATCACCCATTCTGCGGGATGGGGACTCGGGGTGCGGCCAAGAGTGGCGGCCGGTGGCGCGCTACGCACGCTACCCCGCGCGACCGCCCGGGGGATACCCGGGCCACGGCGTGCCCCCGGCAACCTGGTGTGCGCGCCCCGCTCGTGCGCCGAAAGTGCCATGCGCGGGTCCAGTTGGGGCAGTATGGCGTGGTGGGAGCCATCCGGTCAGCCGAAGGCGGCCCGCTCCGCCGTACGGCCCGGGGCGTCGGCCGTTTCTTGCGCGCCCCTTTCTCCAAGGCCGCCCGGGGCGTCCGGAAGGCCACGAACGCGCACGGTGCGGGCGAGTCCGGCCTGGGCAGGCTGATCGAGCTGCACGCGGTGAACTCGGCCGGCGACATGATGATCACAGTGGCGCTGGCGTCCACGGTGTTCTTCTCGGTCCCCACCGACCAGGCGCGCGGCCGGGTGGCCCTGTACCTGGCGATCACGATGGCGCCCTTCGCTCTGCTGGCGCCGGTGATCGGCCCGCTGCTGGACCGCATCCCGCACGGCCGCCGGGCGGCGATGGCGGGCGCGATGCTGACGCGGGCGGTGCTGGCGCTGATGATGTCGGGCGCGGTGGCGACGGGCGGCCTGGAGCTGTATCCGGCGGCGCTGGGGGTGCTGGTGGCGTCGAAGGCGTACGGGGTGGTGCGGTCGGCGGTGGTGCCCCGGCTCGTGCCGCCGCGGATCGCGCTGGTCAAGGCGAATTCCCGGGTGACGCTGGGCGGGCTGCTGGCCACGGGCCTGGCGGCCCCGCTCGGTGCGGGGCTGCACCAGCTGGGGCCGGCCTGGCCGCTGTACGGGGCCTGCACCGTCTTCGCATTCGGCACATATCTGTCCCTTTCGCTGCCGCACAAGGTCGACTCGGCCAGGGGTGAGGCCCGGGCCCGGCTGACCGCGCCCGAGCACCGGCACCATCTGACGAGGCAGCGGAAGCGGCGCAGGCCGCCGGGCCTGCGCACGGTGGGCGCCTCGGTGCTGCACGGCCTGCAGGCCAACGGCGCGCTGCGCATGCTGTCCGGCTTCCTGACGTTCTTCCTCGCGTTCCTGCTGCGGGTGCATCCGCTGGGCGGCCTGAGCCCGGCGCTCTCGCTGGGCATCGTGGCGGTGGCGGCGGGTGCGGGCAACGCCCTGGGGACGGCGATCGGCGCGCTGCTGCGCTCGCGCGGGCCGGAGAAGATGATCGCGCTGGTGCTGACGGTGACGCTGGGCACCACGATCGTCTCGGCGGCGCTCTACAACGGGTTCTTCATGGTCGTCGTGGCGGCGGTGGCCGGGATCTCGCAGGCGCTGGGCAAGCAGTCGCTGGACTCCATGATCCAGCGGGACGTGCCGGAGGAGGTGCGGACCTCGGCGTTCGCCCGTTCGGAGACGCTGCTGCAGATGTGCTGGGTGGCCGGCGGGGCCATCGGCATCCTGCTGCCGCTCAAGGGAGTGGTGGGCATGTCGGTGGCCGCCGGCTTCCTGGCACTGGGTGCGGCCACTGCCGTACGGGGCCTGCTGACGGCCGCCCGGCGCGGCTCGCCGCACCCGCGCGTGGCCTGAGCGGAGGCGCCCGATAGCCTGCCCGCATGACCGCTGCGATTTTCCGGGGCAGGCGCCGCCGCGCCGCTGCCGCCGTGGGTGCCGTGACCTTCGGGCTCGTCGCCCTCTCCGCCTGCGACAAGCCGACGCCGCTGGCGACCGTGACCGTCGGTTCGACCACGGTGACCGCCGGGGCCGCCTGCTACAACGAGGGCGACTCCATCGCCAACGACAAGTTCGCGGAGTGCCTGCAGAACGGCTCGGGCAAGACCGTCAAGGCGTCCATGGAGGACAAGGTCCGCTTCGGCGTCGACCCGAAGATCGCCGATGAGGGCTGGACCCTCTTCATCAACGGCCGGCCTGCCGAGCAGGAGTCGAACACCAAGACCTACCGGACCATCCCGGCCAGCGCCTTCTTCTCCTCCGGCCAGGGTCCCTCCGTGAAGAAGACCCGGGTGAGCATCGTCGAGGCGTCCTCCGGCAAGGCCCTGGGGGTCTGGCACTTCACCCTCGAACGCGACTCCTGACGCCCTGTGGCCACCCCGCCGATGCGCGTCCTGGTCGTCGCCGCAGTCACGGCGGAACGTGACGTCGTGACCGCCGCCTGGCCGGACACGACGGAGGTCGCGCTGCCCGGCGCCGTGCTGCGCCGGGCGACCCCGGACGGTGCCGGGGGTCCGGTGCTCGACGTGCTGGCCGCCGGCGTGGGCCCGGCCGCGGCCGCGGCCGGGACGGCGACGGCGCTGACGGCCGCCGCGCTCGCGGGCGAGCCGTACGACCTGGTGATCTCGACGGGCATCGCGGGCGGCTTCGCGGCCGCCGTGCCGGTCGGCGCCGTGGTCGTGTCCGACGCGATCGTCTCCGCCGACCTGGGCGCGCAGTCGAGCGCCGGCGGCTTCCTGTCCGTCGCCGAGCTGGGCTTCGGTTCCATCACGCACGAGGTGCCCGAGGCGCTGGTGCGGACGGTGGCCCGGGCCACCGGCGCGGTGCGCGGGGACGTGCTGACGGTGTCGACGGCGACCGGTACCGCCGAGCGGGCCGCGGAGCTCGCACAGCGTCACCCGGGGGCGGTGGCCGAGGGCATGGAGGGCTTCGGGGTCGCCGAGGCGGCACGGGCGCACGGCGTGCCCGCACTGGAGCTGCGTGCGGTCTCCAACGCGATCGGGCCGCGCGACCGGAGCACCTGGCGCATCGGCGAGGCGCTGGGCGCGCTCTCGGGCGCCTTCCGCAGGCTCGCCCCCGCACTGACCGACAAGCCGGAGGTGTCCGTATGAGCAAGCCGCTCCAGATCGCCTACTCCCCCTGCCCCAACGACACCTTCGTCTTCGACGCCTGGGCCCACGGCCGCGTCCCCGGGGCGCCCGCGCTCGATGTCACCTTCGCGGACATCGACGTGACCAACGGCATGGCGGAGCGCGGCGAGTTCGACATTCTGAAGGTGTCCTACGCGGTGCTGCCGTGGGTGCTGGAGGAGTATGCGCTGCTGCCCTGCGGCGGGGCGCTGGGGCGCGGCTGCGGCCCGCTGGTGCTGACCGGGCAGGCGCAGCGGCCGGCCGGCCTGTCCGGGAAGACCGTGGCGGTGCCGGGCGAACGGTCGACCGCGTACCTGCTGTTCCGGCTGTGGGCGGCGACCGAGGTGCCCGGTGGTGTGGGCGAGGTGGTCGTGATGCCCTTCCACGAGATCATGCCGGCCGTGCGCGACGGCAAGGTGGATGCCGGTCTCGTCATTCACGAGGCGCGGTTCACCTATCGCGACTACGGCCTCAGCTGCCTCGCCGACATGGGCGAGCACTGGGAGGACACGACCGGGCTGCCCATTCCGCTGGGGGCGATCATCGCCAAGCGGTCGCTGGGGGCTCCGGTGCTGCGGGAGCTGGCCGAGGCGGCGCGCGCGTCGGTGCGGATGGCCTGGGACGATCCGACGGCCTCGCGTCCGTACGTGCTGGAGCACGCGCAGGAGATGGATCCGGCGGTGGCGGACCAGCACATCGGGCTGTACGTCAACGAGTTCACGGCCGGCCTGGGCGAGGCCGGTTACGCCGCGGTGCGTGGGCTGCTGACCCGCGCCGCGGCCGAGGGGCTCGTACCGCCCCTCGGCCCGGACGCGCTCAGCTTCGTGTGATTCCGGCTCGTGTGGTTCCGGCCGGGTTGCGGCCGGCGGGCTAGACGTCGAGCTGGTCGGCCACCGCGCGGAGCATGCCCGCGATCTTGGAGCCGTGTGCCTTGTCGGGGTAGCGGCCGCGCTCGAGCTGCTGGGTGACGTTCTCCAGGAGTGTGGTGAGGTCCTGGACGATGGAGGCCAGTTCGTCGGGCTTGCGGCGCTGTGCGGCCGCTACCGACGGGGCGGGGTCGAGCAGCGTCACCGTCAACGCCTGGTCACCGCGCTGGCCTGCCACGACGCCGAACTCCACGCGCTGGCCCGGCTTGAGGGCGTCGACCCCGTCCGGGAGCACCGAGGAGTGCACGAAGACGTCTCCGCCGTCGTCGCGGGAGAGAAAGCCGAAGCCCTTCTCGCTGTTGAACCACTTGACCTTGCCGGTAGGCACGTCTGTCCTCGTCCTCGTGTCTCGTCGGATACCGAAAAAGCCGAAATATCTGAAAAATCTGCAATCAACAGAAAAACAGCTCTGGATAGCACTACAGCGGGCCGCAAGACCCGCCACCCCCAAGGCTAATGGTCCCGGGCCCGGTGACAAGACGTCCTCGGGTCGTACCTGTGCGCGTCCGATCTGTTCGTGGTCATCCGGCCGCCATACCGCCGCCCAGGGATCTACCCTGGTCAGGTGAGTAGCGAAACGCCCCGAGCCGGGGATCTGCTGGTACGGACCGGCGCCGTGATCTTTCTTGTCGGCGCTGTGGCCACGATGGCCACGGTGGCCCCGTTGTTTCTCGGCGCGGATCCGCTGCCGCCCGCGGCGTACTTCGTCTGCATGCTGATGGGCGTCGGCTTCGTCGTCGCCGCGGCCGGGGTGCTGCGCTCGGTCGCCGAGCAGCGCCGTCAGGCCCGCGCGGCGAGCTCCGCCGCGTAGTAACCGCGCAGCCAGCCGGGGAAGTCCGTGAGGCCGCCGGGCAGGACCACGTCCGCCCCGGCCGCGCGCAGTTCCGCCGCGTCGCAGGGGCCGGTCGGCACCGCCACGGACAGCGCACCGGCCGTACGCGCCCCGCGTACGTCGCCGACGTGGTCGCCGACGTAGACGGCCGCGCCGTGTTCGCGCAGGGCCACGGCCTTGCCCTCGGCCCACAGGCCGCCGACGAGCTCGTCGGGCTCGATGCCCAGGTGGTCGAGGTGGAGCCGGGCGTTGCGGGGGAATTTGGCGGTGACGACGATGGCCCGGCCGCCCAGTTCGCGGACGGCGGCCACCGCCTCCCGGGCGCCGGGCATGGCGGGCGACAGGGCGATCCCGTGGGACGGATAGGCGGCCAGGTAGATCCCGGCGGCCTCCTCGACCTTCTCCTCGGGGAACCAGTTGCGCAGTTCGTGGTCGAGCGGCGGGCCCAGTCGGCTGACGACGAGGTCGATGTCGATGTACGCGCCCGTGGCGGCGACCAGGCTCTCGTAGGCGGCTCTGATGCCGGGGCGGGAGTCGACCAGGGTGAGGTCGAGGTCGAAGCCGACCGTGAAGCCGCCGACGGTGACGTCCTTGCGCGGGTACGAGGTCATGCGCCCATTCTGGTGGTGCCGGGTCAGGCCGTGGGGGGCAAGTCCCCTGACCCGCCCCTTCCCGTAACCGGGGGCTCCGCCCCCGGACCCCCGGTCCTCAATCTCCCCAGCTACCGCAACCGTCACCCCGGGCGCCGCGCACGCCACAGCACGAACACCGCCGACGCCACCGCCGCCACCTTCACCACCACCGGCCACGTCTCCGACAGAGCCGCCCCCATCTCCCCCTGCGGTATCGGTTCGCCCCACCGCCCGTTGACGCGGCCCCACAGCCAGACCAGGCCACCCGCGGCGACCAGCCCGGGCACGCCCATGACGGCCAGTTTCGACTCCGTCTGCGTGAGGCGGCGCGTGACGTAGGCGAGGGCCCAGCCGGCGGCCAGCGCGATCCAGTTGCCGGTGACGGCGCCGGCGACGAGCAGCACCGCGACCAGCAGGAGCAACGGGCTCAGGGGAACGCCGGAGCGCGAGCGCCAGAAGCTGAAGCGGCGCTCGTCGGTGCCCTCCGGGTCCTCGTCCGGTTCGCGCGGGGCGGCGGCCCCGGCCGGCTCCTTGGACTGCGGCTGCTTGGACTGCGGACGCCCGGGGTGGGGCTGCCCGGGCCACAACTCCCCGACAGCCTCGCCGGCCCCGGGTGCCCTCCGGGCGGCCTCCGGCGGCCTGAGCATGTCGGCGATCTCGATGCCGCCGACAAAACCGTGCACCTCGTCCCCGCCCCGCGGCGGTCCGGGCTCCAGCCCCCACCCCTCCGGGACGCCGCCACCGCCCAGCGGCCGCAGCTCCTCCTCGGTCGCCAGGTGCGGCGGCAGCGCGGCACCGGCGGTACGGGGCGTACGGACGGAGACGGCCTCGTCGTGCCGCCGCTGCACGGGCACCCGGCCCGGCCCCGCGGCCCCGGGGGTGCCGTCGGCGTCGGCCACGGCCTCGGCGGGGGTGCCCAGTCCGTCGAGGATGCGCTGCACGGCGGCGGGGGTGTCGGCGCCCTCGGCGGCCCGGCGGCGCTCGATCTCCGCACGCAGCCGCGAGACCAGGCGCATGCGGTCGCCCGAGGTGAGCGCCTGTCTCTGGGCGAGGTCCCCGACCTTGCTCAAATAGTCGTAAACAAGCTGATCGCTCTCGATCCCCATCGGAACCCCCAAGACCGCACGAGCCGTCGAACCCCACCGAAGGTACCGGTTGCGGACCCACGGGTCTCCGGCCACGGAGGAAGCCGGGAGCCAAGCGGGGCCAAGGCGGGCCGAAGCCGGGGCCGGCCGGCGAGGACCCGGTACCGTAAGCAGAATGACCACTTCGCGGGAGACCGGCAGCAGCGCCAGCACCGGCAGCGCACCGCGCACGCTCGCCGAAGAGCTGCGCACCCGCCCCGACGACGCCCTCGCCACCCTGCTGAGCGCGCGGCCCGACCTGCTCAACCCGGTGCCGGGCGACCTCACCCAGCTCGCCACCCGGGCGTCCACGCGCGCCTCGGTCGTCCGCGCCCTGGACCGCCTGGACCGGTTCGCGCTGCAGGTCGCGGAGGTGCTCGCGGTGGCCCCGGACCCGTGCTCGTACGACACGCTCGCCGGGCTCATGGCGGGCACCCCCGCCGACGGGTCGACCGACCCGCGCATCGCCGCCGCCCTGCCCAGAGCCGTCGGCACGCTGCGCGACCAGGCCCTGGTGTGGGGTGGCCAGGAGCGGCTGCGCCTGGTCCGCACGGCCCGCGAGCTCCTCGCACCCAGTGCCGCGCACCCCTCCCCCACGGGCCTGGGCCCGGGCGTCGCCGAGGCCACGGCAGGCATGTCGCCGGGCCGGCTGCAGGAGATCATCGCCGCGGCCGGGCTGCCCGCGACGCACGACCCGGTGACGGCCGTCGCCGCCCTGACCGAGCTGTTCGGCGACCGTACGCGGATGGCGGCGCTGCTCGCCGACGCCCCTGCCGAGGCCACCGCCGTCCTCGGCAGGCTGCTCTGGGGCCCGCCCTACGGCACGGTCACCGCCGAGCCCGCCCCGCATCTGCGCTGGCTCCTGGACCGCGGGCTGCTGCTGTCCACCGGTCCCGGCGGCGTGGTGCTGCCCCGTGAGGCCGCCCTGCATCTGCGCGCCGGGCGCGCGCACCGCACCCCCGAGCCGGTGGCGCCGGAGCTCGCGCCCCTGACCGAGCACTCCGCGCGCGTGGTGGACACGACCGCCGCCGGCCAGGCCTTCACGGCGCTGACGACCGTGGAGGAGCTGCTCAAGGAGTGGGAGAGCGCCGGCCCGCTCGTTCTGCGCGCGGGCGGCCTGAGCGTACGGGACCTCAAGCGCGCCGCGGCCGCCCTCGACACGACCGAACAGGCCGCCGCCTTCTGGGCCGAGCTCGCCTACGCGGCGGGGCTGCTAGCCTCCGACGGCGACGTCGACGAGCGGTACGCGCCCACTCCCGCGTACGACGACTGGCTGCTGCTGCCCGCCGAACAGCGCTGGACCCGCCTGGCCGTCGCGTGGCTCGCGGCCACCCGCACGCCGGGACTGGCGGGCGAGAGGGACGCGAAGGGCCGCACGCTGGCGGCGCTGGGCCCGGACCTGGACCGGGGCCCGGCCCCGTACGTGCGCCACCGGGTGCTGGCCCTGCTCGCCGAGCTGCCCCAAGGGGCGTCCGTCTCGGCGGACACCCTGCTGGCCCGGCTGCAGTGGGAGCGCCCGCCGCGCACGGCGACGGACGACCTGCGCTCCCGGCTGGCGCTGTGGACGCTGGCGGAGGCCGACCAGCTGGGCATGACCAGCCGCGGCGCGCTCTCCGGCCACGGCCGCGCGCTCCTGCGCGACCCGGCCGCCGCCGGGGGCGTGCTGGCCCCGCTGCTGCCCCAGCCCCTGGACCACGTGCTGCTCCAGGCCGACCTGACGGCCGTGGCACCCGGCCCGCTGCGCCGCCCGCTGGCGCACACCCTCTCCGTGCTGGCGGACATCGAGTCCAAGGGCGGCGCGACCGTCTACCGCTTCACCCCCGAGTCCGTGCGCCGCGCCCTCGACGCGGGCCGCACGGCGGCGGACCTGCGGGCCTTCCTCACCGAGCACTCGCGTACGCCTGTGCCGCAGCCGCTCGCCTATCTCATCGACGACGTCGCCCGCCGCCACGGCCGGGTGCGGGTCGGTGCCGCGTCGTCGTACCTGCGCTGCGACGACGAGGCGGTGCTGGCGGAGATCCTCGCCGACCGCCGTTCGGCACCTCTGCGGCTGCGCCGTCTGGCGGCGACGGTCCTGGCCTCCCAGGCCGCTCCCGACGCCCTCCTGGAGGGCCTGCGTGCGATGGGCTACGCCCCGGCGGCCGAGTCCGCGGAGGGCGACGTGCTGGTCACCCGCGCCGACACGCACCGCACGCCCCCGCGCACGCCCCCCGCTCCGGTCCCGGACGGTCCGCCCGTGCCCGACAGCACCCTGCTGGGCGCCGCCGTCCGCGCCATCCGCGCCGGCGACCTGGCCTCGACCACACCCCGCAAGCCCACGGCCGCCCCTGCCACCGCCGGCGGCCTCCCGCGCACCACCTCCGCCGACACCCTGGCCACGGTGCAGGCCGCCGTCCTGACCGGCGCCGCCGTGTGGATCGGCTACGTCAACGCCGACGGCGCCGCCAGCCAGCGCGTCATCGCGCCCATCCGCGTGGAGGGCGGCTACGTCACGGCCTACGACCACACGGCCGACGAGGTCCGCACGTATCCGCTGCACCGCATCACGGGCGTCGCGGAACTGGCGGACGACGCCGTCTGACCGGGGCTCCGCCCGAAATCGAGCCCGTCCGGCGCTTGAGGACACAAGCACAGCCAGCCCGTCCGGCGCTTGAGGACATGGGGGCACCGGCCCGCCTACCCCCCGCCCCCGGCGGGGCCCCGCATCTCCTCGCTCACCCCGAAGAAGTACGTCGCCACGAACCCCACCCCGTACCCCACCAGCAGCCCCGCCCCGTAGACGGCCACCGCCTCCCCCACCCCGTGGTCGCCCTTGAGCAGCGGGAAGAGGGCCCAGCCCGAGGGCCCGATGGCCGTGGCGCCGACCTTGTCGCCCAGCTGGTTGAGCAGGCCCACGAAACCGCCGGCGCACGCGCCGCCGGCGCACGCCGTGACGAAGGGCCGCCCCAGCGGCAGGGAGACCCCGTAGATGAGCGGCTCGCCGATGCCGAGCAGGCCCGCCGGGAGCGCCGAGCGGATGACCTTGCGGACGGATGTGTTGCGGGAGAGGCGGACGTAGACGGCGAGGGCCGCGCCGACCTGGCCGGCGCCCGCCATGGCGAGGATGGGCAGCAGCACCGTGTAGCCCTGTTCGGTGATGAGCGTGGTGTGGATGGGGATGAGGGCCTGGTGCAGGCCCAGCATGACCAGGGGCAGGAAGAGGCCGCCCAGGGCGAAGCCCGCCGCGGCGCCGCCGTGGGCGAGGAGCGCGTCGGCGTAGCGGCCGATGGCCGAGGAGACCTCGCCGGCGACGAACATCAGCCCGTAGAGCGTGACCAGCCCCGGCAGCAGCACCGTCAGGAACGGCGTGCACAGCACGTCGAGGGCCTCCGGGACGACGCGGCGGCAGCCCCGTTCCACGTACACCGCCAGCAGCGCCGCGGCCAGCGCGCCGAGGACGCCGCCCTGGCCGGGTGAGAGCTTCTGGCCGAAGGCGTCGACGTGGGTGACGCCGGGGGTGACGACGACGGCCGCGACCGCGCCGCCCAGGATGGGCGTGCCCCCGAACTCCTTGGCCGTCTGGTAGCCGACGAAGACCGCGATCAGCGACATGAAGCCGGAGGCGATCGCGGTCAGCGCCGGCACGAGCGAGGGCAGCCCGTGGAGGTTGGCGAGGAGCCCGGCGAGGCCGGCGATGAGGCCGCAGCCGATCAGGGCGGGGATCAGCGGCACGAAGATCTGCGCGATGCGGCGCAGGAAGAGCTTGAACGGCGTCGCGTTGCGGGCCCGTTGCCCGGCCCTGAGCCGCGCACCGCGTGCCGCCAGCGCTTCGGCGCTCACCGCGGGGGCGGCCGCGAGCCTTTCCAGCTCGGGGGCCACGCGTGCGACCGTGCCGGGGCCGAGCACGATCTGGTACGACTCCGCGTCCTCCACCACGCCCAGCACGCCCGGCACCGTTCGCAGCGCGTCGCCGTCGGCTGCCGAGCGGTCGCGGACCTCCACGCGCAGGCGGGTCATGCAGTGGGTGACGGAGAGCAGGTTCGCGGCGCCGCCGAGGAGGGGAAGGAGCGCGGCGGCGGTGGCACTGTGTCTGCCGGGGGCGCTGTGGTCGTCGTCTGCGGGCATGGGGCCTCGGTCGGTCGGGATATGACGGGGCGTCAGTCAGCTGCCGCGCGGAGGGCCGCGCGCAGATGGCCGTGCGACTCGTCGAGGAGGCGGGCGGCGGTGGGTCCGTCGACGTCGCCGAGGAGGACGAGGATGGCGTTCTTCACCTCACCGCCGGTGGCGGCAAGCGCGGCCTCGATCTCCGCGTCGGGGGCGCCCGTCGCGAGGGAGACGATGCGCCGCGAGCGGGCGCGCAGCTTCTCGTTGGAGGCGCGGACGTCGACCATCAGGTTTCCGTACGTCTTGCCCAGCCGGATCATCGTGATGGTCGAGAGCATGTTGAGGACGAGCTTCTGCGCGGTGCCGGCCTTCAGCCGTGTCGAGCCGGTGAGCAGTTCGGGCCCCACGACGACCTCGATGGCGTGCTCGGCGGCCGCGCCCAGTTCGGAGCGGGCGTTGCAGGACAGGCCGATGGTCAGCGCCCCGGCGGCGCGGGCGTGCCGGACGGCGCCGACGGCGTAGGGGGTGCGGCCGGAGGCGGAGACGCCGACGACGGTGTCGTCCGGGCCGGCCTTCAGCGCGTCCAGGTCGGCCGCGGCCAGCGCTTCGCTGTCCTCGGCGCCCTCGACGGCGGCCACCAGGGCCGGGGGACCGCCCGCTATCAGGCCGACGACCTGCGCGGGGTCGGTGTTGAAGGTCGGCGGGCACTCGCTGGCGTCCAGCACCCCCAGCCGCCCGGCGGTACCGGCGCCCGCGTAGATCAGCCGCCCGCCGCGCGCCATCCGGGCGGCGGTCGCGTCGATGGCGGCGGCGATCTCGGGGATCCGCTCGGCGACGGCGCCGGCCACCGTCGCGTCCTCGGCGTTCATGATCTGTGCGATGGCCCGGGTCGGCAGCCGGTCGATGTCGGCGAGGTCGGCGCGGAACGCCTCGGTGGTCAGCGTCGCGAGCTGGGCGCGGAGGGCGGCGAAGGCAGCGGTCGAGGTCATGGGCTGGCGGCTCTTCTCCGTTTCGGTGCCGGATTCGGTTTCGGTTCCGGTGCGGATTCGGTTTCGGTTCCGGTGCCGGTCGGTGCGGGTCCGGCGGATCAGCGCCGGTCGCGCGGGTCGTGCCGGTGCGCCAGCGCCTCGTACGACGCGGACAGGGCGGGCGCCGCGCTCTCGTACGTACGCTGGGCGACGCCGATGAACAGGCAGTCCACCACGAGAAGCTGGCTGGTGCGGCTCGACATGGCCGCAGGCCGTAGTTCGCTCTCCCGTGCGGAGGACGTGGTGAGGATGTGGTCCGCGTACTGGGCGATCTCCCCCTGCGGGCGGCCGGTGATCGCCACCGTCGTCGCGCCGCGCTCGAAGGCGACCCGCAGCGGCTCGATGACGTCGGTGGTGCGCCCGGAGTGGGTGATGGCGATCGCCACGTCACCGGGGCGCAGCTGGACGGCGTTGGTGACGGCCAGATGGGGGTCGGCCGGTGCGTGGGCGATCAGGCCGATGCGCAGCAGCTTCTGCACGAGGTCCTGCCCCACGAGGTTGGAGGCGCCGATCCCGTAGACGTCGGTGCGCCGGGCGGTGGCGAGGGCCGCGACCGCGGCCTCCAGCGTGGCGGTGTCGAGCCCGGCGGCGGTGTCCGCCAGGCACTGCGCCTCCTCGTGCGCCAGCTTGGCGACGACGCCGGTCAGCGGGTCGTCGACGGCGATGTCGGCGGTGACCGCGGGCGCCCGGCCCGCCGCCTGCTCGGCGGCCAGCGCGGCGAGCGCGAGCCGCAGGTCCCGGTAGCCGGGGTAGCCGAGGATGCGGGCGGTGCGCACGACGGTGGCCTCGCTCGTGCCCGTGCGCTCCGCGAGCCCGGTGACGGTGAGCGCGGCACAGCCCGCGGGGTCGCCGGCCACGGCCTCCGCGACCCGCTGCATGGAGCGGGTCATGGACGGGGCGAGCGTACGGACCTTCGCCGCCAGGGCGGCCGGAGGCGTCCGGGTGGTGGCAGGACCGGGGGAACGGGAGGAGCGGGAAGTTTCTTTCACCTTGCTGCTCACCTTCCGAAAGGTATTTTCGGCCCGGTGTGCCGTCAACCCACCGGTCCGCCGACAATGGGTCACATGGAGCTCGAAGAGGCACTGCACACGGCGCGGGCGCTGGTCCTCGCCGACCTGGTCGCGGGCGACGTGGCACAGGCCGATGTCGTCTCGCTCGTCGAGGACGCGGTCGCCCACCGGCGCTGGTGGGTGGAGCAGTGGCCGCAGGGCGCCGCCTTTCTCCCCGGGCTCGTCGCCCAGGACGTACAGGACGCGCTGCTGGAGCGGCACGGCCGCTGGCCGCTGTGCCCGGTGTGCACGGAAGGGGGCGACCCGCACGCGCTGGAGGTCGAGCCGGAGCTGGGCCCCGACCCGCACTGGGCCTGCACGAAGCAGGCGGTCCTCGTGGCACCGGTGGGATCCCTGGCAACGGCCCTGCGCCGGTGAGCGAGTGACGGTGCCCGGGTGACCCTCTACATCGACCCGCCGAACTGGGCCGGTCACGGCCGCATGTGGTCGCACCTGGTCAGCGACGTCTCGTTCGAGGAACTGCACACGTTCGCGGCCCGCCTGGGCGCCCCCGGCCGGGCCTTCGACGGCGACCACTACGACATCCCGTCGACGTCGTACGAGGCCGCCGTGCGGCTGGGCGCGGTGGAAGTGGGCAGCAAGGAAGTGGTCCACCTCCTGTGGGCGGCGGGCCTGCGACGGCGCAAGCGCTCGCGGCGCGCGGAGCAGTGACGGCGCAAGCGCTGCGGCGCGCGGAGCAGTGACGCCCGCGGGTCAGCCGCCGACGGACGACCGCGCGCCGGAGCGCACCGCTCCGCCCGCCACCACACGGGACTCGCCGCGGCGCAGCCAGGACGTCGCCGCCGTCGTCCCCACCGCGAGCGCGGCGAGCACCGCACCGGTCCAGGCGACCGCCGGGTAGCCCCAGCCGGCGGTGATGACGAGACCCCCGAGCCAGGGGCCGAGTGTGTTGCCGATGTTGAAGGCCGCGGTCGTCGTCGCGCCCGCCAGCGTCGGCGCGGCGTCGGCGACGTCGAACATCAGGGCGTTGAGCGCGGGCGCCGTGAGGAAGTCCGTGATGCCCAGCAGCAGCGCCAGCACGACCGCCGCGACCGGATGGTGCGCGGTCAGCGCCAGTACGGCCAGGATGACGGCCGAGGCGGCGATCCCCGCGTACATCGTCCCGAAGAGATGGGCGTCGGCAATCCGCCCGCCGACGGCCGTGCCGATCAGCGCACCCACCCCGAAGAGGCCGAGCACGGTCGGCACCCAGCTCTCCGCGAGCCCGGCGGACTCGGTGAGCAGCGGGGCGAGGTAGGAGAAGAGGCAGAACACGGCGGCGGCGTTCAGCGCGGTGGTGGCCAGCGCGAGCCACACCCGCGCGTCGCGGTAGATGGTCAGCTCCCTGCGCAGGCGCGGCGCGTCCGCGCCCGTCGGCGGCTTCGTCGCCGGTACGAGCGCCACGACCCCGGCGAGGCCGAGCGCCGACAGCGCGGCCACCGCCCAGAACGCGGCCCGCCAGCCCGCGTGCTGGCCCAGGAACGCCCCGGCCGGCACGCCCACGATGTTGGCGACCGACAGCCCGCCGACCATCACCGCCATGGCGCGCGCCCGCGCGTCCGCCGGCACCAGCGACACGGCGACCGCCGCGCCCACCGCCCAGAATCCGGCGCACGCCAGCGCGCTCACCACCCGCGACGCGAACAGCACCCCGTACGACGGCGCGAGCGCCCCCGCCACCTGCCCGAGCCCGAAGACGACCAGCAGCGCCATCAGCGTCGTGCGGCGCGGCAGCCGCAGCGTCGCGGCGGCCAGCAGGGGCGCGCCGACGACCATGCCTATCGCGAAGGCGGAGACCAGCAGCCCGGCCTTGGGGATGGACACGCCCATGTCGCGGGCCAGCGGCTGGAGCAGCCCGGAGAGCATGCATTCGGAGGTGCCCAGGGCGAAGGCGGACAGGCCGAGGACGTGGACGGCGACGGGCATGGGCGTGCGAGCGGGTGCGGTCCGGCTCGGTCTGGCGTTCGGCATACCGGCTGACACTAGACGCCCTCGCGGACGTAATCCCCCAGCCTTTGCTCAGGCGGTGAGCAGTTCCAGCTCCGTGGTGAGGTTGCGGCGCGCCAGGAGCTCCCAGCGGTCGTGGCCGAGCGGCGTGCGGAACAGGCGCGGCATCTCCAGCAGGTGCCGCAGCACGTCGGCGCGGCCGGCGCGGAAGGCGTCGTCGGGCACGAAGCCGTACTCCTCACGGACCGCCGCCGCGTAGGCCGCGTACTCCTGCGGCGTGCCGCCGAGGACGGCGAGGTCCGCGTCGCACAGCGTCTCGCCGTCGCGGTCGCCGGCGGCGGGGTCGTGACCCGTCGTGAGCCGTACGAGCCGGGCGACCTCGGCCGTGCGGGCCCGGTCGACGCCCAGCTCGGGCAGGGCGCGCTCGGCGAGGTGGGCGCTGCGCTCCTCGTTCTCGGAGCGGTCGGGGCGGTAGACGGCGTCGTGGAACCAGGCGGCGAGGCGGACGCTCCCGATGTCGTCGGCGTGGGCGGCCAGGGTGTCGAGGTGGCCGAGGACGGCGGCGAGGTGATCGACGGTGTGATAGCGGCGCTGCGGCTCGGACCAGCGGGCGAGGAGGTCGTCGGCGTACGGGCCGGGGTCGGGCTCCCCGGCGGTGCGGACCTGCTCGACGGTCTGCCGCCAGCGGGCGCGCAGGCCCTCGTACGGGGGTCCGGCCGGGTGCTCGGGCGTGAGTGCCATGGGTCAATTGTGGAGTACCGCGCGGCCGGGGTGGAACCGGCCGGAAACAAGCGGGAATCCGGCCTGAAATATTCCTTGTGCAGCTATAAACGCTCGCATGGAATCATTCGAATCGCTATTCACCTCTCCGGGCCGCTGCGTATAGATTTTTTAGGAATTCACTGTTGATTCGGGTATACGCGCCCGCAATGCAAATAATTGCCTTGGAGGCAAGCGATATGAAGAAGATGGCGAAGTTCGCCGCAGCAGCCCTGGGTTCGGTCGCCCTGCTCGGCGCCGTGCAGGGGACGGCGCAGGCCGCGACCACGACGGAGACCGTGCCGAGCTGCGTCAAGCTCGACGCCCCGTACAACATGTTCGGCGGCATAGTGAAGGCCACGGTGACCAACGGCTGCACTCAGTCCGTCAAGGTGAAGATCGTCTTCCCCTCGGGCCCGGGCGACAAGTGCCACTCGCTCGCCCCTCAGCAGAGCGTCGTGGAGGAGTACTGGTCCATGGGCTTCGGCCAGGTGGCCAAGGGCCTGCTCCCCTGCTGACGACCCGCATGAACGAGGTGCCCCGGCCGCACGCCCGGCCGGGGCACCTCGCGCGCGTCCGCTTCACACGGGCCCGGACGGCTTCTCCGCGCCCCTGAGCGACTGGTGCAGATTCCCGGCACGACGAGATCACGTGGCGGGAACCCAGCCCGGGCCGTGGTGCCACGCATGCCTCCCAGGACTTACGCTGTGCTATTGGACTAGACCTGTTGCCGTCTTCCCGACGCTTCGACTGACGTCCTGAGAGATTGCACGCACGTTGTCCCAATGACGCGTGCTACTGGAGAGGAATGGTGTCACGTGGGTAACGGTGCAATCTTGGAGGTGATCGCGCTCGGGCCCGAGGACGCGGTGGCGGCGCAGTCCGGAGGTGCGGACCGGCTCGAACTGGTCAGCGACATGGCCGCCGACGGGCTCACCCCCGCGTTGGAGACCTTCGCGGCGGTACGTGCCGCCGTCGACATCCCCGTACGCGTCATGCTCCGTGCCAGGGACGGCTTCTCGGCCGGAGGCGCCGCGGCGCTCACGGCCCTGTGCGAGGACGCGCGGGCGCTGCGCGCGGCGGGCGCGCAGGAGTTCGTCCTCGGCTTCCTCACCGACGACGGCCGCGCCGACCTGTCGGCGGTCTCCGAGCTGGCCGGGGCCGTCGGGCCGCGGGCCCGGTGGACCTTCCACCGCGCCATCGACCGGGCGGCGGACCGCGACGCCCTGCGCAAGCAGCTCGCCGACCAGCCGGGCCTCGACACCTACCTCACCGCCGGCTCCGCCTCCGGCGTCGACGACGGTCTCGCCACGCTCCTCGCGGAGGCGGCCCGCAGCGACGAGCCGGGCTACGAGCCGCGGATCCTCGTGGGCGGCGGCCTCAAGCTCGAGCACGTCCCCGTCCTGCGCGCCGCGGGCCTCACCGCCTTCCACATCGGCGGCGCGGCGCGTCCGGCGGGCTGGGACTCGCCGGTGGACGCGGCCGCGGTGCGGACGTGGCGCGAGGCACTGGACGCGCAGTAGCCGTCCCGGGGCTCGGCCCCGGACCCCGGTCCTCAAGCTCCCCCAGCGGTAGCTGGGGAGGCGAAAGGGCGGGGCCGGGGGCCCCTCCGCCGTGACGCGGCCGGCCGCGCCGGACCAGGTGCCGGACTACGCGAGCTGCGGCGGAAGCGCCGCGGCGTGGACCACCGCCAGCCCCGACACCGCCCGCGTCAGCGCGACGTACAGCCGCCGCAACCCCGTCCGCTCGTCCGGCTCCCCGGCGACGACCGCCGCCGGCTCCTCCAGCACCACGTAGTCGTACTCCAGGCCCTTGGCCAGCGACGCCGGCACCAGCGTCAGCCGCGCCTCCGCCGACGTCTCCTCGCCCGGCGCGAGCCACGACAGCCCCTCCGCCGCCAGCGCGGCCCCCAGCACCGGGATCCTGGAATCGGCCGCGATCAGCCCCACCGACCCCTCCCGCCGCAGAGCGGCCCGGCAGGCGTCGACGACGGCGGCGTCCAGGCCGCCCTCCCCCACCGCCCGGATCTCCAGCGAACCCGCCGACTCCCGCACCGACGTCGCCTCCGCCAGCCCCGGGGCGATGAACGGCAGCAGCCGCGACGCGTACGCGATCACCTCGCGCGGCACGCGGAAACCGCGGGTCAGCTCCTCGACGCGCGCGTCGGCCTTGCCCAGGTGCGCCAGCGCCTCGGGCCAACTGCCCGTCGCCCAGGGCGTCGTGCCCTGCGCGAGGTCGCCGAGGATCGTCGCCGAGCCCGTCGTGCAGCGGCGCCCCACCGCCCGGTACTGCATGGGGGACAGATCCTGCGCCTCGTCCAGGACCACGTGCCCGAGCGAGTGCGTCCGGGCGACCAGGTCCGACGCCTCGTCGATCAACACCGCATCCGCCGCCGACCACTTCGCGGACCGTACGCTCCGGGCGGGCCGCGGCCAGAGGATCTCCCGCTGCTCGCCCTCCTCCAGCACGCCGTCCGCGTGCTCCGCGAGGAACCCGGCGTCGGACAGCAGCCGCAGCACCAGCTTCGCCGGGTCGACCACCGGCCAGATGGCCTTCACGGCCGCCTTCACCACCGCGCCCCGCGCGACGGCGTCCTGCACGCGGTCGTCGGGCGCCTCGCCCGCCTCCTCCATCCGTACGAGGACGGCGTGCGCGATGCGCTGCGGCAGCGCCTCGCGCGCGGCTCCGTAGCGGATGTCGCGGGCCAGCAGCTCGCGGACCATCTCCTCGATCTCGTACGCCGGCACCCGCCAGCGCCGCGAGCCCCGCACCACGACCACCGGCTCGACGGGCATCGTCACCCCGGCCCGTACGGCGCGCCGCAGCACCTCGGCCATGCGGGCGTCACCCTTGACGCGGGCGGCGGCGGGGGTGTCGGTCCCGCGCACGTCGACGTGCGCGACGAGATCGTCGACGGTCGCCTGCGCCACGTTCAACTCACCGAGCGCGGGCAGCACTTGCTCGATGTAGCGCAGGAAGGACCGGTTCGGCCCGATGACCAGTGTGCCCGTGCGGGCGAGCCGCTCGCGGTGGGCGTAGAGCAGATAGGCGACACGGTGCAGGCCGACCGCCGTCTTCCCGGTGCCGGGGGCGCCCTGCACACACACGGTGCCGCCGATCCCGGACCGTACGATCTCGTCCTGCTCCGGCTGGATCGTCGCGACGATGTCCCGCATCGGGCCCACGCGCGGCCGCTCGATCTCGGTCTGCAGCAGCCGGCTCGTGCGGTCGTCCGCGGCGGCGTCGGTGAGGTCCTCGTCCTCGTACGCGGTCAGCTCCCCGCCCGTGTAGCCGAACCGGCGCCGCAGCCGCACGTCCATCGGCTCCTTCTTGGAGGCCCGGTAGAACGGCTGCGAGACGGGCGCACGCCAGTCGATGACCATCGGGTCGCCACCGGCGTCGTGCACGTGCCGGCGCCCGATGTAGAACAGCTCGCCCTCCGCCCCCTCCGCCTGCTCCGCGCCGGGGGCGTGCAGGTAGTCCAGTCGGCCGAAGAAGAGCGGGGTGTGCGCGAGGTCGGCGAGGGCGGTGATGCGCTCCTCGATCTGCCGCTGCAGCACGGCGGCGTTGACCCAGTTGGCGGTGACGTCCTTGATGTCGAGGGACTCGACGTCGGCGCGCATCGCGCGCAGGGCGGAGCGGGAGGAGGCGAGGTGGATTCGCTCACGCTCAAGGGGGTCGTTCGCATCGGTCACTTGCTGCGCGGGCACGGCGGAGCCTCCAGGCGTACGGCGGAGTGAGCGGGAACCGCCGGTTTCCGTCCGGGCGGCGGCGCTCCCGTAAGCGATGCGGGAGGCGGGGGAAGCGTGGATTCTAGTCAGCCGGCACCAAGGGCGCGAACGGTTTTTCCCACGCCCCCGGGACGCCTCAGGGTTGCCGTCCGCCTCCCGTAGGGGACGCCATGATCCTTGGGTCGTACGCCCGCACCCGCGCGTTTACACCGGCAGACCGATGTGCCCGGCGCGGCCGGAAACCATGATGGAGGACATGACCACAGCATCCCTCACCCCGGCCGGCGCCCGGCCCCCCGCCTCCGCCGTCACCCACGCCCTCCGCGCGATCAAGGCCTTCGCCGGCGCGGCCGTCAGCGTCGTCCTCCTCGGCGAGTACGCGGACGAGCGCAAGGCCTGAGGCTCACACACCCGGGCCGGGTCGGTCTTCAGCCAGATGGATGTCCGCGTCGTCGAAGATCCTCAGAACCACGAGGAGCAGGCGGCCCCGCGACACCATGTACTCGGCCACGATCTGCGACGTGAGGCGATTTCACACCGCCCGGCCGGACGGCTCAGACGTCTTCCTCCGCCAGCAGCGAGTCCGCGTCCACGATGCGGTACGCGTACCCCTGCTCGGCCAGGAAGCGCTGGCGGTGCGCCGCGAAATCCTGGTCGACCGTGTCACGGGCGACGACGGAGTAGAAGCGGGCCTCGTGGCCGTCGGCCTTCGGGCGCAGCACGCGGCCCAGGCGCTGGGCCTCCTCCTGGCGGGAGCCGAAGGTGCCCGAGACCTGGATGGCGACCGTCGCCTCCGGAAGGTCGATGGAGAAGTTCGCGACCTTGGAGACGACGAGCACCGAGATCTCGCCCTCCCGGAAGGCATTGAAGAGCTTCTCGCGCTGCGCGTTGCTCGTCTCGCCCTTGATGACGGGCGCGTCCAGATGCTCGCCCAGCTCGTCCAGCTGGTCGATGTACTGGCCGATGACCAGCGTCTGCTCACCCTGGTGCTTGCGCACCAGCGCCTCGGTGACCTTCCGCTTGGTGGCCGTCGTCGCGCAGTAGCGGTACTTCTCCTCCGTCTCGGCCGTCGCGTACGCCAGCCGCTCGGAGTCGGTCAGATTGACGCGCACCTCGACGCAGTCGGCGGGCGCGATGTAGCCCTGGGCCTCGATCTCCTTCCAGGGCGCGTCGAAGCGCTTGGGCCCGATGAGGGAGAAGACGTCCGACTCGCGGCCGTCCTCGCGCACGAGCGTCGCGGTCAGCCCGAGTCGGCGCCGGGCCTGCAAGTCCGCGGTGAACTTGAAGACGGGCGCCGGCAGCAGGTGCACCTCGTCGTAGACGACCAGGCCCCAGTCCCGGGAGTCGAACAGCTCCAGGTGCCGGTAGATGCCCTTCCGCTTCGTCGTCAGCACCTGGTAGGTGGCAATCGTGACGGGGCGGATCTCCTTGCGCGTACCGCTGTACTCGCCGATCTCCTCCTCGGTCAGCGACGTCCGCTTGACCAGCTCGTGCTTCCACTGCCGGGCCGAGACGGTGTTGGTGACCAGGATCAGCGTCGTCGCCTTGGCCTCGGCCATGGCGCCCGCGCCGACGAGCGTCTTTCCCGCACCACAGGGCAGCACGACCACACCCGAGCCGCCGTGCCAGAACCCCTCCACGGCCTGCCGCTGGTACGGCCGCAGGGCCCAGCCGTCCTCGCGCAGCTCGATGGGATGCGCCTCGCCGTCGACGTAGCCGGCCAGGTCCTCGGCCGGCCAGCCCAGCTTCAGCAGCGTCTGCTTGATCTGCCCGCGCTCGGACGGGTGCACGGCGACGGTGTCGGGGTCGAGGCGGGCCCCGACGAGCGGCTGGACCTTCTTCGACCGGAGGATCTCCTCCAGCACCGGCCGGTCGGTGCTCTCCAGGACCAGGCCGTGCGTGGGGTGCTTGACCAGCTTCAGCCGCCCGTAGCGGGCCATGGTCTCGGCGATGTCGACGAGCAGGGCGTGCGGCACGGGGTAGCGGGAGTACGTGACGAGCGCGTCGATGACCTGCTCGGCGTCGTGCCCCGCGGCACGGGAGTTCCACAGCCCCAGCGGCGTGACCCGGTAGGTGTGGATGTGCTCGGGCGCCCGCTCCAGCTCGGCGAACGGCGCGATAGCGCGGCGGCACTCGTCCGCCTGCTCGTGGTCCACCTCCAGCAGCAGCGTCTTGTCGCTCTGGACGATCAAGCAGGACACACATACCTCCGCAGATGGGATCGTCAGCGTGACAGACGCCACACCGGCCACGGCTCGGGCAATGCTCCGCGCCCGCCGCCCAGGGCGTCTCAGCCAACGCGCCTGGAATACGCGCGGCTGTCCATGCCCGCCTTTCGCGGGAAACAGATGATTCTACCTCGCCGGAGCGTCAACGGGCGGCTTGCGAGGCGTTGTGCCAGGCCAGGGGCCGGCAGGTGATAGCGGCTGGAGAGGACATCGACGTATCCGGCTACTCGCGGGGCTTGATCGTCCGGGGGGCTCCAGCGAATCTTGGCCCGCCTCACAGAGTTCGACGTGATCGTGTTCTTCAAGATCGACCGTCTCGCGCGGTCCACGGTGGATTTCGCCGCGATCTGAAGATCACGCAGAACGGGGGCGTGGCGCTCGGGACGCAGACCGGAACGTGACAGCGCTCCAGGCGGTGTGCGGGTTTCGGCGCCGGCAGGCTTCACGCGACGCTGTCGAGCAGGGCCCGGGCCTCCGGAACGTCCCGGAACTGCTCCAGTCGCGAGAGCACGACCCTGACCCGCTCCGCCGTCCTTTCGCTGGCCACGCCGGCGGACAGCGTGATGACCCGCTCCGCCGTTGCCGCCGCTTCCTCCGGCTCGTGCACCACTACCCGGAGCGACCGGACCCGGCGCGCCACGACCCGCACGTCATCACGCGGACCACGGCGCTCATCGAACAGGCCGGCTACCGCGTGGACGGCGAACTGTGGACCGCCCCCACCAAGGCTCTCGTCCCCGTGGCGGCGAACTGCTCCCACACCCCAGGAGGGCCGGGAGGCTGCGGCCCGATCAACCCCGGGGGCTGCGCCACACACGGCGGGGGCAGTGGGGGCGACGGTAGCCAGGCTTCCCCAACGCACCGGAGAAAGGTGAGGGCATGGACGCGGAAGAAGCCCGGCGAGTGGACGCCACGCTGAGGCGCCTCGGAATCCCCGGGGTGGTCGCGCCGGAAGTCCCGGACAACGCAGCGGGGTCATGGCGCGTGTACGACAGCCCCGACCCCAGGACGCGCAAGGACACGACTGCTGACGTCCTGGCGGTCGTCGTGGCGAGGTTCCAGGAAGCCGACCCGGAACTCTCCCGAGACGTCGAGCTTGGCCCCACGCGGTGCTTCATCATCCCGCCCGACGAAGACTGACGGAGGTTGAAGGACCGAACCAGCCCCGCTCGTACGCCGCACACATAGCGTCCGGGCGGGGTTGTCGTCGCTCCGCCGAGCCCTTCCCCTACCGGGTCGTTCTCCGGACCCGCCGCCTCCAGCGGAACACGGAACGAGCGGGCCCGGCTCATGCGCGGGCGGCGGCCCCGGGATCGCCGTCGACCCGGGTCCCGCCCTGCCCCGGGCCTCGCGGCAGCACAGTGTGCAGGAGCCCCGCCCCGTCCGCATCCGCGTCCGCGCTCCCGTCCGCCTCGGCGGAGTCTGCCACCGATGCCTCCCCGCTCCCGCACCGTGTACTGCTGACCACGCGTGAGGAGGCGGTGGAGGCCGCCGAGTCGAGGACGGCCGGAAACGCCACCGGGGCGGCACCCCCGTGAGGGAGTGCCGCCCCGGTGTCCATGAGGACAGGCGATCAACCGTCAGAGGTCGATCAGAAGTCCATCTCACCGCCGGGCATGCCGCCCGGAGCGGCCGCGGAGGCCTTCTCCGGCTTGTCGGCGATGACGGCCTCGGTGGTCAGGAAGAGCGCGGCGATGGACGCGGCGTTCTGCAGAGCGGAACGCGTGACCTTCGCCGGGTCGATGATGCCCTCGGCGATCATGTCCACGTACTCGCCGGTCGCGGCGTTCAGGCCGTGACCGATGGGCAGGTTGCGGACCTTCTCGACGATGACGCCACCCTCGAGACCACCGTTGACGGCGATCTGCTTGAGCGGGGCCTCCAGGGCCAGGCGCACGGCGTTGGCGCCGGTGGCCTCGTCGCCCTCGAGCTCGAGCTTCTCGAAGACCGCGGAGGCCTGGAGCAGGGCCACGCCACCACCGGCGACGATGCCCTCCTCGACGGCCGCCTTCGCGTTGCGAACGGCGTCCTCGATGCGGTGCTTGCGCTCCTTGAGCTCGACCTCGGTCGCGGCACCGGCCTTGATGACGGCCACGCCGCCGGCCAGCTTCGCGAGGCGCTCCTGGAGCTTCTCGCGGTCGTAGTCCGAGTCGCTGTTCTCGATCTCGGCGCGGATCTGGTTGACGCGGCCCTGGACCTGGTCGCTGTCACCGGCACCGTCGACGATGGTCGTCTCGTCCTTGGTGATGACGACCTTGCGGGCGCGGCCGAGCAGGTCGAGACCGGCGTTCTCCAGCTTGAGGCCGACCTCCTCGGAGATGACCGTGCCACCGGTGAGGATGGCGATGTCGCCCAGCATGGCCTTGCGGCGGTCGCCGAAGCCCGGGGCCTTGACGGCGACGGACTTGAAGGTGCCGCGGATCTTGTTGACGACCAGCGTGGACAGGGCCTCGCCCTCGACGTCCTCGGCGATGATCAGCAGCGGCTTGCCGGACTGCATGACCTTCTCGAGGAGCGGCAGCAGGTCCTTGACCGAGCCGATCTTCGAGTTGACGATCAGGATGTACGGGTCGTCGAGCGACGCCTCCATACGCTCCATGTCGGTGGCGAAGTACGCCGAGATGTAGCCCTTGTCGAAGCGCATGCCCTCGGTGAGCTCAAGCTCGAGCCCGAAGGTCTGCGACTCCTCGACGGTGATGACGCCTTCCTTGCCGACCTTGTCCATGGCCTCGGCGATGAGCTCGCCGATCTGGGTGTCGGCGGCGGAGATGGAGGCGGTGGAGGCGATCTGCTCCTTGGTCTCCACATCCTTGGCCTGCTCGAGCAGGGCGGCGGAGACGGCCTCGACGGCCTTCTCGATGCCACGCTTGAGCGCCATCGGGTTGGCACCGGCGGCCACGTTGCGCAGACCCTCGCGGACCAGCGCCTGGGCGAGGACGGTCGCGGTCGTCGTGCCGTCACCGGCGACGTCGTCCGTCTTCTTCGCGACCTCCTTGACCAGCTCGGCGCCGATCTTCTCGTACGGGTCCTCGAGCTCGATCTCCTTGGCGATGGACACACCATCGTTGGTGATCGTGGGGGCGCCCCACTTCTTCTCGAGGACGACGTTCCGGCCCTTGGGGCCGAGGGTGACCTTGACGGCGTCGGCGAGCTGGTTCATCCCGCGCTCGAGACCGCGCCGTGCCTCCTCGTCGAACGCGATGATCTTGGCCATGTGAAGTGGTCCTCCCAGACGGGACGGGGTGGATTGCTCCGGACCGCGCTGGCGCCCGCGACGGACGGCCTGCGTGCCCTGCGGTTCCTTGCTCCGCCTGGCTCGCCGGCCTCACCGACGGTCCAAATCTGTCACTCTCACCCGGAGAGTGCTAAGCCCAATGATTAGCACTCGACCCCTCCGAGTGCAAGCGGTTCGCGTGTTATCCACCCCCGGTGGCAGGGGGGCACCCAGCGGTAGCCGGGGCACCTCCCATAGGCCCCGCCCGCTGCAGCCTGCCCCGCCCCGGGCCCGCGCACACGCGAGGGGCCCGCACCCTGACAGGTGCGGACCCCTCGACGGCGAGCCGTTTGAGCCGGTGGTCGATGCGACGCGATCAGCCGGCGGCCAGCCTCACCATGTCCGCCTGCGGCCCCTTCTGACCCTGCGAGATCTCGAACTCGACTCGCTGCCCCTCCTCGAGGGTGCGGTAGCCGTCCATCTGAATCGCGCTGTAGTGGACGAAAACATCCGCACCACCGTCGACCGCGATGAAGCCGTACCCCTTCTCCGCGTTGAACCACTTGACGGTGCCCTGAGCCATGCCTAACTCCCCTATTACTGGCCCTTGCGCAGGACCGCACCTCGCGGACCCGGGTCAGACCTCACCCCCGGACAGCCCCCATGCCATGACGGCATGGGAACACCCCTGAGGTGTGCGCCGGAACGCGTCGACCGCGGCTGAATGTATCTGCACGGATGCCGTCTGCAACAGGTCAGTCGGACGAGAATTCCGGGCGCGGCCGATCGCTTATTAGCGCAGATTTCCACTACTTCCCGGGCAAGTCGGACCAGGCATAACGCAACCAACCCGACAATTCGTGCACAGGTTACGCGCACAACTTGACGGGTTCTCATATGCGTTCGGCAGTGACACCGGAGGGGGAACGCCCCAACTGTATCGCGGTTCAACAGACGGAATCACCCCGTCCGTTTAACGGCCAGGGTGATTCCAAGGAAATGAACAGGAACGCTGCGAAAAGCTCAGGCCAATGATCCGGGCATTGATCCGGACATTGATCGGGTCATCGATCAGGCCACTGATCAGGCAGCTGATCAGCCACCCGCCACCGCCGGAATGATCGAGACACCGGCCCCGTCGGGCGTGGCGGTGCCGAGCCCGCCCTCGAACCGCACATCGTCGTCGTTGACGTACACATTGACGAACCGGCGCAGCTTGCCGCCCTCGTCGAGAACACGGGCGGCGATCCCGGGGTGGTTCGCCTCAAGGGATGTGATGACCTCGGCGAGGGTGGTCCCCTCGGCGGTGACCTCGGCCTTGCCGGAGGTGTAGGTGCGAAGAATGGTGGGGATGCGGACGCTGACGCTCATGGGGTCACCTCTGCGTGAGGCCGGACGGAATCAGCCCGTCCGGCGCTTGAGGAAGGAAAGGGAAGAAACGGGAAGGGACAGGGCGGGCGGCGGGAGCTAGAGCCCGGCCGACCGGAACGCGTCCAGCGACGGCCGGATCGTCACCGTCGGCCCCGCCGCCACCGCGTCGAGCGTCTTCAGCCCGTCCCCCGTGTTGAGCACGACCGTGGTCAGCGCCGGATCGAGCGCACCGCTTTCGATCAGCTTGCGGGTCACGCCCACCGTCACCCCGCCGGCCGTCTCGGCGAAGATCCCCTCCGTCCGTGCCAGCAGCCTGATGCCGTCGACGATCTCGGCATCGGTCACGTCCTCGACGGCACCGCCCGTACGCCGCGCGATGTCGAGCACGTACGGCCCGTCGGCGGGATTGCCGATGGCGAGTGACTTCGCGATCGTGTCGGGCTTCACCGGCCGTACGACGTCGTGCCCGTCCTTGAACGCCCGTGACACCGGCGAGCAGCCCTCCGCCTGAGCGCCGAAGATCTTGTACGGCCGGTCCTCGACCAGCCCGAGCGCGATGAGCTCCCGGAGCCCCTTGTCGATCTTCGTCAGCTGCGAACCGGACGCGATGGGCACGACGATCTGGTCGGGCAGCCGCCAGCCCAGCTGCTCGCAGATCTCGTACGCGAGCGTCTTCGAGCCCTCGCCGTAGTACGGGCGCAGATTGACGTTGACGAAGCCCCAGCCCTCGCCGAGCGGGTCGCCGATGAGCTCGGAGCAGAAGCGGTTGACGTCGTCGTACGTGCCCTCGATGCCGACGAGGTCGCCGCCGTAGACCGCGGCCATGACGACCTTGCCGGCCTCCAGGTCGTGCGGGATGAACACACAGGACTTCAGGCCCGCGCGGGCCGCCGCCGCGCCGACCGCGCCGGCGAGGTTGCCGGTCGAGGAGCACGAGAGGGTGGTGAAGCCGAAGGCGCGGGCGGCCTCGACGGCGATGGCGACGACGCGGTCCTTGAAGGAGTGCGTGGGGTTGCCGGAGTCGTCCTTGACGTACAGGCCGCCGGTGACGCCCAGCTCGCGGGCGAGGTTGTCGGTCCGGACGAGCTTGGTGAGGCCCGGGTTGAGGTTCGGCCTGTCGGCGACGTCGGCGGGGACGGGCAGCAGGGGCGCGTACCGCCAGATGTTCGCGGGGCCGGCCTCGATGCGGCGCCGGAGGGCTTCCGGGTCGCCGGCCGGCAGCTCGTACGCCACTTCCAGCGGGCCGAAGCAGACGGCACAGGCGAAGAGGGGTCCGAGCTCGAAGCGCTCGCCGCACTCGCGGCAGGAGAGCGCCACGGCGGGGCCGAACGAGGGGGAAGCTGCGGGAGTTGTAACGCTTTCAACGGCTTGCACAGCCATGGAGGCGAGGCCCTTTCTCCTCATCTTCCTCGCGGCGGACTTCACCACGAGACGGAATTGGCACCTTCCCCGCCGGGAGCCTCGCGTCTGGATGACCGAGACCGGCTGGAGGGTTGCCGGGGCTTCAACGGGCCGTGTCCCTCTGCCCCTCTGGATGAGCGGTATGGCACTGGGCGCGGCCCAGGCATTTGTCCGCACGACGACCCCGACATAGGGCGGCCGTCCGCGTTGTTCAAGACTGTAACGGAAGGGGCGGCCGCTTGAGAGGGCCGTCCGTACCGCGAGATGCGTCACAGAACGCGACACACGCAAGGAGTCGTACACGTGCTGGAAGAGGTGGAGCGCTGGCTGGCCCGGCGGTCCTGGTCCGCGGCGGACCGGCCGCTCGGCCGGCTTCTCGCCGCGAAGGGCGGCACCGGCAGCACGGTCAGCGTCGTGCTGCCGGCGCTGAACGAGGAGGCCACGGTCGGGGCCATCGTGGCCACGATCCGCCGGGAGCTGATGTCCGCGGACGTTCCGCTGGTGGACGAGCTGGTGGTGCTGGACTCCGGTTCCACCGACCGTACGGGCGAGGTCGCGGCGGCGGCCGGGGCGCGCGTCGTGCACCGTGACGAGGTCCTGCCGCGGCTGCCCGCGCTGCCCGGCAAGGGCGAGGTGCTGTGGCGGTCGCTGCTGGCGACGACCGGTGACATCGTCTGTTTCATCGACGCCGACCTGAAGGACTTCTCCGCCGGCTTCGTCTCCGGCATCGTCGGCCCGCTGCTGACCGACCCGGACGTCCACTTCGTCAAGGGGATGTACGACCGTCCGCTGGGAGAGGTCTCCGGCCAGGGTGGCCGGGTGACCGAGCTGGTGGCCCGCCCGCTGCTGAACCTGCACTGGCCGCAGCTGGCGGGTTTCGTGCAGCCCCTGGGCGGCGAGTACGCGGCGCGCCGCTCGCTGCTGGAGCAGCTGCCGTTCCCCGTGGGCTACGGCGTGGAGCTGGGCCTGCTCGTCGACGCGCTGCACACGGTGGGCCTGGACGCGCTGGCCCAGGTGGACGTGGGGGTGCGTGTCCACCGGCACCAGGACGGCCGTGCCCTGGGCCGGATGGCCGCCGCGATCTACCGCACCGCGCAGCTGCGGCTGGCCCGCGGCCATCTGGTGCGTCCGGCGCTCACCCAGTTCGAGCGCACGGCGGAGGGTTTTGTGCCGCGAACGTACGCGGTGGACACCGAGGAGCGGCCGCCGATGGCCGGGATACCCGAGTACGCGCGGCGGCGCGCCGCGTAAGCGTACGTTTGAGCGGTTCCCTCCGGGGCAAGGCTGCGGTCATGGTCGTTGAGCACATCCCGGACGCCCCGGACACAGCCGCGCCGATCGTCGTGGCCTCCAACCGGGGCCCCGTCTCGTACAAGCTGCGCGGCGACGGCTCGCTCGCGGCCGGGCGGGGCGGCGGCGGACTGGTCTCCGGCCTGAGCGAGATCGGGCGGGACCCCACGGGCGCCGCCGCGGTGTGGGTGTGTGCCGCGCTGGGCGAGGGCGACCGGGAGGCCGCCCGCCGCGCGGGCCGGCGGCTCGCCGCGGCCGACACCGGCGGCCTCCACGTGCGGATGCTGGACATCGCGCCGGAGACCTTCGCCGCCGCGTACAACGGAGTGGCCAACTCCGTCCTGTGGTTCGTCCACCACATGCTGTGGCAGACGCCGCTGGAGCCCTCCTTCGACGCCGGCTTCCGGGCCCAGTGGGCGGCGTACGAGGCCTACAACACCGCCTTCGCGGACGCGATCGCCGAGGAGGCCGCGCCGGGCGCCTTCGTGCTGGTGCAGGACTACCACCTGACGCTGGTCCCCCGGCTGCTGCGCGAGCGCCGCCCGGACCTGCGCATCGGGCACTTCTCGCACACCCCCTGGGCCCCGCCGGACTACTACCGGCTGCTCCCCGACGACGTCGCCGCACAGGTGCTGCGCGGCATCCTGGGCGGCGACCGCGCCGCGTTCCTGACCCGGCGCTGGGCGGAGGCGTTCGCCGCGTGCTGCGAGAGCGTGCTCGGCGCGGAACCGGTGCGCGAGGACGGTGCGGTGACGGCGGTGCGCTTCGAGGGCCGTACGACCCGGCTGGCCGTGCACGGGCTGGGCGCGGACGCCGACTTCCTGCGCGAGCGCGCGCACCGGCCGGACGTCGAGGAGCGGCTGGCGGCGCTGCGGGAGCGGATCGGGCCGGGCCGCCGGGTCATCGTCCGGGTGGACCGCACCGAGCTGTCGAAGAACATCGTGCGCGGCCTGCGCGCCTACCGGCGGCTGCTGCAGGACCATCCGCAGTGGCACGGCAAGGTGGTGCACATCGCCTTCGCCTACCCCTCGCGGCAGGACCTGGCGGTCTACCGCGACTACATGGCCGAGGTCGGACGGCTGGCCCGGGAGATCAACTCCGAGTTCGGCACGGACGGCTGGGAGCCGGTCGCCCTCCATCTGGAGGACGACTTCCCGCGCTCCCTGGCCGCCTACCGCCTCGCGGACGTGGCCCTGGTCAACCCCATCCGCGACGGCATGAACCTGGTCGCCAAGGAGGTCCCGGTCGTCTCCGACCACGGCTGCGCGCTGGTCCTCTCCCGCGAGGCGGGCGCGGCCGCCGAGCTGGGCGAGGAGGCGATCATCATCAACCCGTACGACATCGAGGCCACCGCCCGCGCCCTCCACCTCGCCCTCCTGATGGACCCCGGCGAACGCGCCGAGCGCACGAAGCGCCTGGCAGCGGCGGCGACGGCGCTTCCACCGGCCCGCTGGTTCGCGGACCAGTTGCGCGCGCTGGAGCAGTGATCCCCTGCCCCTGCCCCTGCCCCGCCCATCGCCGGACGGGCTGGAAATCCAGCCCGTCCGGGGGCACCTCCCAGCGGTAGCTGGGGGAGCTTGAGGACCGGGGTCCGGGGCGGAGCCCCCGGTCGGGGGCGGGTGGGGTAAGCCGATCAGCT